>NZ_OU015321.1:1200000-1870000 GCF_907163105.1 Cloacibacterium caeni | reverse complement strand
CAGCTCCGTTTACCATACAAGCTACATTACCGTCTAATTTTACGAAATTAAGACCCGCTTCGCCAGCTTCTACATCCATAGGATCTTCTTCTCTAGTATCTCTTAATGCAGCTAAATCTTTGTGACGGAATAATGAGTTGTCATCTAAAGTTACTTTAGCATCTACCGCTACAATTTTATTGTCTGAAGTTTTAAGAACTGGGTTGATTTCGAATAATGAAGCGTCAATTCCTACATAAGCTTTGTAAAGTGCATCAATGAATTTTACGAATTCTTTAAAAGACTCACCTGATAAACCTAAGTTGAAAGCGATTTTTCTAGCTTGGAAACCTTGTAAACCTAAGGTAGGGTCGATTACTTCTTTGTGAATTAAATGAGGAGTAACTTCTGCTACGTGCTCAATATCCATACCACCTTCGGTAGAATAAACCACAGTATTTTTACCTAAAGCTCTATCTAAAAGTATAGAAACATAAAATTCTTTAGTTTCAGTTTCGCCTGGATAATATACATCTTCTGCAACCAAAACAGAGTTTACCAATTTGCCTTCTGCTGAAGTTTGAGGGGTAACTAATCTCATCCCAATGATGTTCTGAGCATTTTCTTTTAGTTTGTCATAATTTGGTGAAAATTTTACACCGCCACCTTTACCTCTACCACCAGCGTGAACTTGAGCTTTTACTACCCAACCTTCGCTTCCGGTTAATTCTTTTAATTTATCAGCTGCTTCTACAGCTTCCTCTACGTTGTTTGCTACAAAACCACGTTGGATTCTAACGCCGTAAGAAGCTAAAATCTCTTTTGATTGATACTCGTGAAGATTCATAATATTTCTAAAATTTTTATTTAAAAGTTAGTTTTCACAAAAATATAAAAAAAGAGGCAAGTAGAAAGGAAAACCCATCAAGTTTTTTGCCTAATTTTTAATGATAATTTATTTTAAAACTTAGTCTTGGCGAAAACATAGATTAATAAAGCCCAACCTAAAATCATAAACAAACCACCAATTGGAGTGATAGGTCCTAAATATTTAAGATTCGTCTTTAAAACGTCTTGAAAACTCAAGAAATAAATGCTCACTGAGAATAGAAACGTTCCCAAAATAATGAACCAAGCGGTAGTTTTTTCTATTCCTGTTTCAAATTTTAAGAAAAATCCTATGAGGAGAAGGAGTAAAGCATGATACATTTGGTATTTTACACCGGTTTCAAAACTGGTCAATCTTTCTACAGAAAGAACTTTCTTTAAAGCATGCGCACCGAATGCTCCTAAAATTACAGAAGTTAATCCATAAATTGCGCCTATTATTAATGTTAATGTTTTCATTTTATAATTTAAAGTTATATTTAATTGTCTTATTATAAACCAAGAAAAGTAAGAGGCAATCTATATCTTCTTTTTACGGTTCTCCCATTAGATTCTAAAGGTTTATATATGTCTGAAATTGAGTAGAATTTTAAAACAGTGTATAACTTAATTTCTTCATTATCAGTTCCAGTAACAATAGCATCTTTGGTTTGTCCGTCTTCATCTAAAATAAATGTCAATTCCAATCGTAGAGTATTTTCTAGATTTTCGAAGAGAGGGTCTCCCGCTAACAAATCATATAATTTTTTTCTTAATACATCTTCCGAGAAAGTTTCAGGAATTGGTAAAAGAGTATTTTTAGGTGGTGTATATTGTTTCTTATTTTCTTCCGCAACTTTTGCCAATAAAGCTCTTAATTTTTCAATTTTGAATAGTTGATTTTTGCTTATACAATCAGTATATGAATTTTTCAACACTTCAAACTGTTTTAAATATTCTTCATAATCTTTTTGAGATAAATTTTTATCCGATGATTCTTTTGCGATTTCTTGATATTTAGAATTCAATAGCTCAATGTCTTTACCACAATTATTTTTTATCTCAGAATAAATTTTATTTACTTTTACATCTAACGTAAACCTTGTATTTTGAGCGAATGATGTTGCAAAAAAAAGAGTTGCAAAGCCAATAAGATATTTTTTGTAATTCATTTTATAATTTGGATTCATTTACTTCTCAATTTTTCCAATTCTGAAATCACTTCGTGGTGACTTACGGTTTTATCTTTAAAATAGTTGACAAAATATTGTTTTTCCTCTTCTGTAGCGCCAAATTGATTTAAGATATTGAACAAATGCATTTTCATATGTCCTTTTTGGATTCCTGTAGTTACCAAAGAACGAAGAGCAGCAAAATTTTGTGCTAAACCAGAAACCGCCAAAATACTCATCAATTCTTGAGCTGATGGTTTTCCAAGTAATGCTAAAGAAAATTTCACTAAAGGATGAAGATTGGTTAAACCACCAACTACACCAACAGAAATCGGTAAATCTATCCAAAATCTGAAAATTCCGTTGTCTGTAGTACAATGCGTAAGAGATTTGTATTTGCCATCTTTACTTGCATAAGCATGCGCACAAGCTTCTGTAGCACGGAAATCATTTCCTGTAGCGATTACTACAGCATCTATACCGTTCATCACACCTTTATTGTGCGTTGTTGCTCTGTATGGTTCTATTTCTGCAATGGTTACCGCTTGTTTAAATTTCCAAGCGAATTCTTCGTTAGAAATTCCACTGTCATCTTTTAAATCATCAATTTTACAAGAAACTTCTGCTCTTACGATACAATCTGGAGTGAAGTTAGACAGAATATTCATCACAATCTGAAGCGAGTTTTTCTCATCTTCTGAGAAAGCATCAGATTGAGCTACTTCTTCTTTTAACGTTTTTCCGAACTGTTCTAGACAAGAATTGATGAAATTAGCACCCATAGAATCTACCGTGTTGAAACTAGCCTTGAGTTGATAATAATCTGCTAATTCCGAAGTTTTGTCTATGAGTTTAATATAAAATTCCACCACCACGCTTTCTCATGTTTGCGGTAATGTCTTCTGTAGCTTCAAAGAGTTTTTTCTTTAAAGTAAAATTGAAAAAATGCAATAATTTATGCGCTTCTACTTTGAAGATAAAGTGTGTGTGTCCTAATTTCTCGGTGTTAATAATCGTGGTTTTGAAACCGCCTCTTTCTAACCAGAATTTTGCAGATTTAGACGCTGCCGCAACTACAGAACTTTCTTCTACAGCCATTGGTAAAGCCATCAATTTTCCATCAATGAGAAAATTGGGCGCAATTCCGTAAGGCATGTAAAAGTTGGTAATGGTATTTTCTGAGAATTCTTCGTGAAGTTTTTGTAAGTCTGGATTATCGTTCCAATATTGCTGAAGAATTTGTTGGTATTCTTGGTTTCCTTGTAAATATTCGTTTATTAACCAATCAATTTTGTGTTGTTTCGAAAGTTTAGAAAAGCCTTCAATTGGTTTATGATTCATAGAATTGTTTTTTTACCTTCCAAAGATACAAAATTTGATGAAGAAGACTAGAGTAGTGTTTTTACAAATAATAATGATAGTATGTGATAAAAAAAAACAGTTTGAAATTCAAGTAAATAGAGATTTTTTGTAATTTTTTTTGTTTTAGCTATTGCAAATAGAAAAATTTGTATTAAATTTGCACCACCAAAAACGGTATAGACTCATGGTGTAACGGTAGCACTACGGTTTTTGGTACCGTCTGTCGGGGTTCGAATCCCTGTGAGTCTACACTTATTAAGAAACCTTCTGATTTTTCAGGAGGTTTTTTTGTTTCTAAAAATTCTATAAAATTCCAAAAAAATTCTATAATACACTGTTAATGTTATTGTTGAATCTTTGCAATGTAAACATCAAAGATTAAGAAAATGACAACGATAATACATAGTGCAACTACTTCTGGATACAAAATAGTGAATTCTATTTTACAAAATGAATATGTTCAACTATCTGCACAATATTTAACTGCAGATTTTATTATCATGGCATTAATTATTGAATCTAAGAAAATCTTACATAAAATTATCTAACACCAAAAAACTAAACTATGAATAATTTAAAACACATAGAAGATTATTTTATAAAGCTTCATAGAAGTTTTGGTATTTCTGAATTGTCTTACCAGAACAGAAGATTAGAACTAGACGAAAGCAATATGAAACAATTGGTTTTCGCTTCTGAAGCTTTTGATGAGGAATTTGAAAATCTCGTAGATCATTGCTCTATGATTTATGATGAATTACAAAAGGGCTTTTCTTTAAAAATAAGAAAAGATGTGAACAATAATTATTTAGTTAACGTAATTTAAAAAATTTGAAAGTCATGAACATTTTATTATTAATACTCGCAGCCATTTTTATTGGATATTCTATAGAAACCTTCCATGAAAGTAGAACTAAACTGAATATTGTAAAAGTTATCTTATTCTCATTTTTAGTAGCATTTCTCGCTAGTGGAATAAGCGCTTATGTTTTAGATAAAAATCTATTTACAGATTTATTTGACGGAACACTTCTTTTCAGTGGAATTGTAACGTCTATTATAACTACTTATTTTTTGAAATCTATCGTAAGTGAATAAAAATAAAATTCTGTAACAGTTTCAGAAAATCATATAAAACAAAAGATTTCAGTTCTGTGCAACTTTGCAATAACATAAAAACAATATAAAACTTAACACAAAAAATTTAAAATTATGAAAAACGTAAAAAAAGCTATTTTAGGAATAGGAATTTTATCAGCAGGTTTATTAAGCGCACAAAGTGCAGAAATGACAAACATGCTAAAAATTGGAGGAAATGTAGGAATAGCTGCTCCATCTACCAATGCTTCTGCAAATTTAGGTTTAGATGTTGCTTATCAACATTTGGTAACTCCAGGATTTGGATTAGGGATTGCTACAGGTTATAATCACTTCTTCGGAAAAGACAATGATGGAATCGAAAATAATGATTTCGGAGTAGTTCCAGTAGCGGGTTTAATCAGAGTTTATCCTAAACAAACAGGATTTTATTTCGGAACAGATTTAGGATATGCATTTATCACTGGTGATGAAAACGTAACAGCTAATGCTCCTGTTGCAAGACCTGATGGTGGTTTTTATCTAAAACCAGAATTAGGATGGCATAACAGACATTGGAATGTAGCGTTACAATATACCAAAGTATTCACAGGTTCTAAAGGAGACTTACCAGGACAAGATTTTAATGCAGCTTCTCTAGGTTTAGGTGTTGCTTATAATATTCCTTTAGGTGAATAATTTCATCTACAAAAACTAACAGTTAAAAAAAGTAGTTTTCTCTTCATATAGTTTATTATTTAGTTAACTCTCACAAGTACGGATTTATTTGTTATTTGTGAGAGTTTTTTAAGATTTTAGACAAAAACAATGAGAGCTTACTTTTTTTACTAACTTTATAAACTAAATAATAACACAATGAAAATATTTACAAAATTCGACTATAACGCAGTTTGTAAAAAAGTATTAGAAGAAAAATTAGACCAATTAGGTGCTAAATATAGAGTAGTCGCTTTTGGTGAAGTAGAATTTTTAGAAAAAATTTCTGCCGAAAAGATGAAAGAATTCCGTGCAGAATTAGAAGAGTACGGCATTACCATCATCGAAAATCAAAAGACCGTTTTGATTGAAAAAATTAAAGAAGCCATCTTAGAAATGGTTCATTCTGAAGAGCCTATTAATGTAAAAGCTTCTGTTTATCTTACCGATAAACTTAATCATAGTTATGGTTATCTGTCCAATTTATTTTCAGAAGTTACGTTTAGTTCTATAGAGAACTACATCATGATGCAGAAAATAGAACATGCCAAAAATTTAATCATTAAAGACAATCTTACTTTAACTGAAGTGGCTTATCGATTAAATTACAGCAGTGTAGCACATTTAAGTACACAGTTCAAAAATATTACAGGAATTACACCATCTCAGTTCCAGAGAATTATTACCAAACGTAGAGAAATTGCGAATCAAAAATAAATCTAAATAAAAAACTATGCACACAGATTACATTCACATCATCTTAGCAGATGACGACGAAGATGACAGATTATTCTTCACCGATGCTTTTTCTGAACTGAAAATCAATACCAAAGTTCAAACTTATAATGATGGAGTAGAACTCATGAATTATCTTAATTCAGACGATGCGGTTTTACCACAAGTACTTTTCCTAGACTTGAATATGCCTAAAAAGAATGGGATAGAATGTCTCCACGAAATAAAATCCAATAAAAAATTTGATGACATTGCCATTGCTATTTATTCTACCTCATCTTCAGAAGAGCATATAGAAGAAACTTTCGTAAGTGGCGCGAATATTTACATCAAAAAGCCAAATGATTTTGATACCCTTAAAAAAGTTTTATCAGATGTAGTGGCGATTAATTGGCAATACCATACTTCTGGTCTTAATAAAGATAATTTTTTACTGAGAATGTAATTTTATATGAAATTTACGAACAGACCTCTTTTTCTTAAAATTATTTTTGCGATTACCATAGCAATTATACTTTTTATTTCTTCGGTTTCTTACAAACATATTAGAGCATTGCATGATTCTAATGAAATTGTAGAACACACCTATCGTGTTCTGATAAAAATAGAGCATGTTTTTACTAAAATTAAAAATGTAGAAATAGACAGAAGAAACTATTTATTGACTCATGACAAAAAATTACTCCGTCAAATTGAGTTTGATAAATTAGAAATTAAACAAAATCTAGAACAACTCAGAGAAATAACTTCGGATAATCCTTACCATTTTCAAACGACTAAAAAATTAGAATCTTTAATAGAAAAAAAACTGAAAGTAGTAGACGAAGTTTTAGATCCTAACTTTGATTTTAAAGATAATGAGAAAGTTACGGATAATATCTACAGAGGAAAAGTGGTGATGGATGAAATTTCTGCCATTATTAGAAATCTAAGACAATCTGAGACTCATCTTCTAGAAACGAGGTCTTTAAAAAGTGATCAAGTCAATAAATACACACCACTCGTGAATTTATTGACCTTCTTTGTTACAATTGTTCTCTTAATTCTTGCCATTATTAAAATCAATAGAGATTTAAATGAAGCTAATATTAATAATGAAAAATTAATTCTTGCAAATGAAACCGCAAATCTTGCCGAACAAATCGGTAATTACGGAACATGGCAACTTAATGTAGAAACCAAAAAATATACTTTTTCCGAAAATGAATATCGTCTTTTAGGTTATGAGCCTAATTCTTTAGAAGATAATTATGAAGGATTTATGAATAGAATTCATCCTGAAGACTTGTATTACGTACAAGGAATTGTGTCCGATATGATTAATCATGAAACCTTATCACCATTCACATACAGAATCATTAGAAACGATGGTGAGGTAAGATATCTGCGTGCTTCTGGTAAAATGATAAAAAATCTTAGAAACGAAAAAATCTTATTAGGAATTACCAGCGATGTAACAGAAGAGATAGAAAATCAAAAAAATATTTCAGAAAAAAATATAGAATTAGAAAAGAAAAATAGAACTCTTTTCTTGGCCAATGAAACCAATAAAGAAGCAGAAATTGCAGGTAATTACGGTACTGCGCAATGGTTTGTAAAAGATAATAGATTTATATTTTCTGATAATAATTACCGCTTATTTGGTCTAGATCCTAAAGATAAGCCAGAGTTTTCTGATTTATTTAAACAAGTGCATCCAGATGATAAAGCAATGGTAGATGCTAAGCTGGATGAAATGGCAGAAAATAAATCTTTTTATCCATATATCATCAGAATTATTAGAGCAGATAATCAAGAAATCAAATATCTGTCGATTAACAATAAACACATAAGAGATGACAATAATGAAGAATACGTACTCATTATTTCTTTAGATGTCACCGAAATTTTCAAAGCACAGAACACCATTTTAGAGAGAAATAAAGAACTCGAAAAAATCAATAACGAAATGTTACTTTCTAATAAAGCTTTGAAATTTGGTGAAGAAATTGGTGGATATGGCAATTGGAGTTGGAATATTAAAGAAAACACTTGGTATTTTTCTGACAATTTATATAAATTATTAGGAGCGGAACCAAAATCTTTTGAGTCTAATTTAGATAACTATTATAACTATGTACATCCAGAAGATTTACAATATTTTAAAAGTGTAATGGCAAAAATGGAAGAAGAAGAAAATCTTCCAGCATTTACTTATAGAATTTTAAGACCTTCAGGAGAAATTCTTCATGTAAAAGGAGTAGGAACACCTACTTATGATTCTAATGGAAATAAATTTCTGGCAGGAGTTGTAGTTAATATTTCAGAAGAAGTTAAAAGAAGTCATACTCTTCAAAAAGCTTTCGAAGAACTTAAATATTACAATGAGAGCAGCAAAGAGGCAGAAATTATCGGGAAATATGGCTTCTGGAAATGGAATGTAGACAAAACTGAGTTTGAGTTTTCGGATAATATTTTCAGACTTTTTGGAGTGGAAAAAGAAAATTTTGATCCTAAAGTAGATAATTTCATTCCGTATGTATATCCAGAAGATTTAGAGTATGTATTAGAAAATCTAAAAAAATTACAGAATAAAGATAAAAACGCAAAACCTTACGAACATAGAATTGTAAAAAAAGATACTGGCGAAATAAGATACATTAGAGTTTCTAATAAGCCGATTGAAGATTCAGATGAAGGGTTCTATTATCTAATGATTACGCAAGATATTACTGAAGAAGTCAATAAAAATATAGAAACTAATCAAAAAAATAGAGAACTGGAAGCGTCTAACAAAGAATTACAGGCATTCAACTATGTTGCCAGTCATGATTTGCAAGAGCCGTTAAGAAAAATTGAAACGTTTATCTCGAGGTTGGAAGCCAAAGATTACCAAAATCTCACGGAAACTGGTCAACAGTACTTCGACAGAATAAAAGTTGCGGCTGGAAGAATGAGATTGCTCATCAAAGATTTACTACAGTTCTCTAGAACCAATAAATCTGAACAAGTTTTCGAAAAAGCAGACCTTAATGATTTGCTGGAAAATGCAAAACACGAAATTGCAGAACCTATAGAAGAGAAAAAAGCAGTGATTCATACCGCTCATCTTCCGAAAATGAAAGTGATTCCTTTCCAGATTCAGCAGTTGTTTATCAATTTATTAGGGAATTCTATTAAATATTCTAAGCCAGACGTTGCTCCAGAAATCAGAATAGATTACGAAAAAGCATCTTTTGAAAAAGTAGGAAATGTAACTTTCACTGCGAAGAGAATTTTCCACAAGTTTACTTTTACAGATAACGGAATTGGTTTTTCACCAGAATATTCGGATAGAATATTTGAGCTTTTCAGCAGATTACACAATAAAGACGAAATCGCAGGAACTGGAATTGGTTTAGCTATTTGCAAAAAAATTGTAGATAATCACAAAGGCTTCATCTTCGCCGAAGGAAAACCAAATGAAGGAGCCATATTTACCGTCTATTTGCCAGAAGTTTAGATTGAAATTATTACATATTAAAACGCGCTTTTTGAGCGTGTTTTTTTATGCAAATTCTATAACAATAAGCCAATTTTTTGTAATGAGATTGCTGGGCAATTGTCACATCTTTGTCATGTAGAAAGCGAAGAAAATTCTTCAGAAAAGTTGCTCATTTTATTCTACAATATTTTTACTTCTGCTTTTTTAAAAAAAGATTAAAAAATTGAAATTTTATAACATCTTAAAATTCTAAAAATTTTAATTAAAATGATGTAATAAATTGTAAATCAAAATTTTAAATCTTTGTGTTGTTAAAATGAAATAACAAATTTTAATCTTCATTGAAACAGAGAAGTAGCAATTATATAACAAAGCATTAAAATGATGTAACGAGAAAAATAGGTAATTTTTAAAAATTTGCAGATTAAAGAGATGATATAAACGAATTTAAGTTATGAATAAATTTACCTACTTTACAGTAACATTGTTAATAATAATATGGGCAATTGGATTTTTCTTCTTCGAAACAAGTATATTAATTAACATATTATTTGTCTTGGCGCTTTGTATTATGATTTATGAAATTATAAAAGACGATATTAACAATAAACAGTAAAATTATGAACACCACAGCAAAAAGAACATTAGGAGTATTAGGCGCAACAGCAGTAGGCGCAGTAGCAGGAATTTTATTTGCACCAGCAAAAGGAAAAGACACCAGAGCAAAACTGAGAACACAAGCAAAAAATGCTCAGTCTAAAACCAAAGAAACGATGAATCAACTTTCTGAAAAGGCAAAAAGCAAATACAATACGATTTCAAACCAAATTTCAGAAAAAGTACAAGCAAACAAAGAGCAGATTTTATCTTCTGCAAAGAGCGTGACTAAGGAAGTAGATACAGAACTAGATGCTCTTAGATAAACACACAAACACACACCAAATAAATATTAACACTAAATCACAAAATTATGATCAATATTATCGCATGGATTATTTTCGGCTTAATCGCTGGAGCAATCGCAAGATTTTTAAAACCAGGAAATGACGCAGCTGGTTGGATTACTACCATTATCATTGGTATCGTAGGTAGCGTATTAGGAGGCTTTTTAGGAAGAATTTTCTTCGGAGCAGACGTAACAAATGATGTTTTTAGCTTTTATAGCTTAGCCATGTCTGTAGTAGGAGCCATTATCGTACTCTACGCTTATAATGCACTTTCTAGAAAGGCATAAGCCAAACTCACACACATCACATAAACACAAAAACAATAAATTATGAAAAAGTTAGCAACCGCACTATCTATTGGTGCATTCTCACTCGTGTTTTCACAGGGAGTAAATATTTCAAAATTTCACAGAGCTTATATCGCTCAAGACGAAAATAATGTAGCGTTTTTAGTAAAAGCTCCAGAGGATGAGCCTTCTAAAATGCAAGCGAAAATCAAAGCAATTAAAGCTCAAGAAAATGTAGCTCCGTATTCACAAGTTCCCCTTTTACCAGGAACAGAAAGACCAAGTTTCGGACAAAGTAAACAAGATTTTATCGATGCTGTAAATGCTAAAATTGATAAGAACGCAGTTACAGGTTCTGGTACTCAATATACACATGTAACTTTCTTGGTAACAGAAACCGGTAAAATTTCAGACGTGAAAGCTTCAGGAAATAATGAATCTCTGAACTTAGCAACTATTTTAGCGATTTATGACCTCAATCAAGGATTTGTTCCTGCTAAATACAAAGGAAAAAATATGGCTTCTGTAGTTCATATGAATATCCCAGTAGAACTATAATTTAAAAACACCAAAATAAACATAAAAACATAAAATTATGGAAAGATCTAACATCGCTAGAAGATTGCAAACTTTTGCAATGGCTGTAATGGCTACTCTAATCGGAGGATTAGTTTGGGCGCAAGAAAAAGCAGCACAATTAGACGTAGACGTAGACATGAATAAAGGTACGGATATGTCTGGAAACTGGATGCAGAATCCATTAGTTTGGGTAATTGGCGCTCTAGTTCTCATCATTCTAATTGCATTAGTTGCAAGAGGAGGAAATAGTAAATAATTTTTTTATCATCATTTATATTTCTCTTTTTAACCAAAAAAAACTGTATCTTTTTATAAGGTGCAGTTTTTTTTATTTTTAAAGCGTTATTTTTGCAATCTCAAAAAATAACAATTCATTATGCTTTCAGTTCAAGGTCTTGGTCTTCATCATTCGGGAAATTATCTTTTTAGAGATGTAAATTTTACCATCAAAAAAGATGATAAGATAGGTTTGGTAGGGAAAAATGGTGCAGGAAAATCTACACTTCTCAAAATGATTTCCGGCGATATTAACTTCTACGAAGGAAATATTGTTCCAGATGGTAATATTACCATTGGGTTTTTAAAACAAGATTTAGATTTTGTAAAAGGAAGAACCGTTTGGAATGAAACACTTCAAGCTTTCGAGCAAATTAATGCTTGGAAAAAAGAATTGGAAGAGGTAAATCACCAATTAGCAACTAGAACTGATTATGAATCAGATGCTTATCATGATTTAATCCATAAAATGACAGATCTTAATGATTATCTTCATCATCATGATGCGTATAATTTGGAAGGAGATATAGAAAAAGTTTTATTAGGTCTTGGTTTCAAAGCTGCAGATTTTCACAGACTTACCGATGAGTTTTCTGGAGGATGGAGAATGAGAATAGAACTCGCTAAATTATTACTTCAGAATAATGACCTTTTGCTTCTGGATGAACCTACCAATCACTTGGATATGGAATCTATCATCTGGTTAGAAAATTTTTTGAAAGATTATAACGGAGCTATTGTTTTGGTAAGTCACGATAAGCAGTTTATGACTTCGGTTTGTAACAGAACTTTTGATATTAATAATAAGAAAGTTGACGATTATAAAGCCAATTACACCAAATATCTAGAACTTAGAAAAGACAGAAAAGAAAAACTGATTCAAGCGAAGAAAAACCAAGATACAGAAATTAAACAAATGGAAGATAATATCAATCGCTTCCGTGCTTCTGCTTCTAAGGCTTCTTTCGCACAATCTCTCATTAAAAAATTAGAAAAAATTGAGAGAATTGAAGTAGAGAATGAAGACGTTTCTAAGTTTAATATTCGTTTTGTACAAAGTGTAGTGCCAGGAAAAGTGATTTTCGAAGCGCAAAACTTAGGCAAAAAATACGGGAATCATCAGGTTTTTGACCATGTAGATTTCTTTGTTCAGCGTGGTGACAGAATTGCACTTCTCGGACAAAACGGACAAGGAAAAACCACTTTAGCAAAAATTTTAGCAGGTGAAATCAAAGATTATTCAGGTGAATGGAATCTTGGACATAATGTAAACATAGGATATTTTGCGCAGAACCAAGAAGAAGTTCTAAGTCCCGAAAAAACAGTTTTACAAGAAGCAGAAGATGCTGCGACTGAAGAAACCAGAACCAAAGTTCGTGATTTACTGGGAAGTTTCCTTTTCTCTGGTGAAGATGTAACCAAAAAAACAAAAGTGCTTTCTGGAGGCGAAAGAAACAGATTAGCACTTTGTAAATTGTTGCTTCGTCCTTTCAATACTTTGATTATGGACGAACCTACGAACCACTTAGATATTCAATCGAAGGAAATTATCAAGTTGGCGCTGCAGAAATTTGAAGGAACGATTATTGTGATTTCTCACGACAGAGAATTTTTACAAGGATTGTGTGATAAAATTTTCGAGTTCAGAGATGGCAGTATGAAAGAGTTTTTAGGAAATATTAATGAATATCTAGAATATCGCCAAAAAGAATCTCTAAGAGAAATTTCTGCAGAAAAATCTAAATTAAGTCAGGAAGCAGAAATAAAAGCAGAAGAAAAGAAAGAAGCCGCTACTAACGATGCGAAATCTCAGCAAAATGCTAATGCTTTCGTAAGCAAAGAACAAAAGAATCTTCAAAATAAACTCAAAAAAATTGAAGAAAAAATTGCAGACTACGAAAAAGAAATCGCTCAACTAGAAAGTATTTTTGCGAAGTCTAATCCTTCTGATGCAGAACTGAAAAAATATCAAGATTTGCAAGACGAATTAGCTGCTACCATGCAAGAATGGGAAGATGTAGCAGAGAAACTGGGCTAAGATTTTTTACTGTGATTGATAAAAGGAGTGTTGAAAATTAACTGATTGGGAACATAGACGGTTTCGCCGTTTTCTGTTCTCAGTTTGGTAGTGAGCATACTGATGTCTTCTACAGTTCCTTTGATATTACTGATGGTTACTAAATCTCCAATTTGAAAAGTTTTTTCAAAATTTACAGCTGCTCCTGCGAAAATTCCAGAAACTACATCTTTTAATGCAACTCCAGCAATTACACCGGCAATTCCTAAACTGCCGATAAATTTCACCATAAAACTGCCTAGATGCATAATTTCTAAGGCAATGTAAATTCCTAAAGCATAGAGAATATATTTGGCAAATTTGGCCAAAAGAAGAGGTGTGTTTTTGTTAGCGTTTTCAGGGAAAATGCGGTGCAGAATTTTTGTGATAATTCTGATGAGGTATTTGCTTAAAAAAGAAAATGCAATAACGAATACGATTAACAAAACGATATTCGGAACTAAGCTTACGATAATATTCCACCAAGTGGAAAGTTTCTCTTGGATAACCTCTATATTTTTCATAGTTCAAAAATAAAAAAACGGCGAGACAAAATATAAAATATTTTATCCCGCCTAAAAACACAAATGAAAAAATGTTAATTTATTTAGATTATATCTAATTATTTAATAATTACCTAACGAACGTTAAGTTGATTTTTCAATAACTTTTTAATATGTAACATGTATTTAATCAATGAATTATGATTAAAAATCATTTATTTTTTAAAGTTACAAATTATTATTTAATACGCAATAAATTTTGTAAAAAAATATTTTTTCTATAATTAAGCTAATGTCAAAAATAATGCCAAAACTAAACCTATTACAGTGGCAATCATTCCTTTTTTGAAAATTTGAGATTTTGGATTAAACATCCAAAATGATGAGATCACAAAAAAGAATAATGAAATTCCAAAAATCGTATTCAATAAATAAAATTTATGTTTAGAATCTGATTTATGTAATTCTGTCATTTTCTTTAAAACGTAAGGAAGCTCTTTTTTAGTAAATTTTGCTTCTCCTGTTTTCGCATTATAGGTTCCTTCTTTGAAGATGATAAGATTTCCTTTTTGTTCTTTCACTTCGAAACCTTTGATTTTAAGTTCTTTTCCCAATTTATCTGTTGGAATATTCGCTTCTAATTTTTTTTCTATTTTCTTTTCTTTTTTAAGGAAATCTGTGTCTCTGTAGATTAATAATACGCCGCTAATCGCGTAAACTGCCATAATTCCTGCCATAAAATAACCAATGTAGCGGTGTAAAAGTCTCATTGTAGTTCTTGTGCTCTTCATGTTCTAAAAGTATAGTTTATTAAGTTAGTTTAAAAGGTAAAAGTGGAAAACGAGTTCTCCACTTTTTGATTAAATTTGATATGATAGGTTAAAACTTATAATTAAATGTTAAGTAAAAGTTTCTAGGATTGATAGGATTTACAGAGTAATTTTCGTGTACATTGTAATCTACCACATCGAAAATGTTTCCTAATCTTCCTTGAATGTTGAATTTCTTAAATTGATATCCAATAGTGAAATCTACAGTAGTATAATCTCCAATTTCGTACATTCTGTTGGTTTTTGGGTTTCCATTTTTGTCTTTTAGATTATTCCAACCAGCCAATCTTTCTCCTGTGTAGAATGCCGTGAATCCTAATTTTAATCCTTTTACATATTTTGGTAAGGTATAGAAGATAGAAGCGTTCGCAGTATTTGCAGGTGTTTTTACTAATCTTTCTCCTTCTACGAAACTTCCTTCAGAGTCTGGTGTATCTGTGTAAACCATATTGTTATATGCATAACCAGCATTGATTGAGAGATTTGGTGTAGGATTTCCTGTAATGTCTAATTCTATACCGCGGCTTCTGGTAGCTCCCGTCATTTCTTTTATGTTCGTATCACCGTTTATATTCCCGTTTTTATCAAAAGCAGCTGTTTGTGCTAAATTGCTGTTTTCAATTTGATAAGCAGTAATATTAAACGCTAAAGTGTTTTTCCATAAATTTTTCTTTAAACCAATTTCATATTGGTCAATCAAAGAAGAAGGTAATGGTAAATTGTTAATATCTCTACCTGAGTTAGGATTGAAAGAGTTGCTATAACTTGCAAATGTGCTGAAGCTATCATCAATCTGATAAACTAATCCTACTCTTGGAGAAAATGCGCTTTCTTTAGGATTTCCTGAACTTGCTTTATATGTTTTAGTGTTATTCAAATAGTTTTCTACAATGGTGTTTTTGTTTTCTAAGTAAGACCATCTTAGACCAGCAAGAACTTTGAATTTATCTGTAATAGCAATTAAATCTTGAGCATAAATACCCACTCTTCTTGTAGGAATTCTGTTAAGGTCTTTTTGTCTTGAATTAAGCATTTCTCCAGATTTCCATGTATTTTCATCTGATAAAGAAATGTTTCCATTGCTGGTATTTCCATTGGTTCCATAAACAAAGTTATTTCCTGCATCTGCGAAAGTACCGTCTTGTTTTTGCAATTGATAAGCATAAGTGTCTGCTTGTAAATAATCAGCATCTGCACCAACTAAAAGTTTATGGTTTAATTTTCCAGTATTGAACTGACCATTTAAATTAAACTGAAGGCTTCCGTATTTTTGTTCCTGAAGTTGTTTGTTTAAAGTTCTCTTCCAAACGTAATCTCCATTGGTTTGCAAATTCCACTGAATTCTTTCAGTTCCGTAAAAATCCCTGGTATAATCTTGGAAAAATGCAACCGTATTAAAATTCCAATTAGAATTAATTTCGTGATTTAATGTTACTGTAGAAGTAAGCATTTCATTGGTTTGATTTTGCCAAGTTGCACCAGGAAATTTATTGATTCCAAGAAGTGTGTTGAGTTTTGATTCATTAGTGGTTGTGTTTAATACTAACCCGCCTAAACCAAAATCTGGAGTGAAGTGATGTTTAAGATAATCTGCTTCTATGATGATTTGTGTTTTATCTGAAATGTTATAAAGGAAACTTGGATTGAAATAGTGCTTTTCTGATTGTACAATATCTCTGAAACTTTCTTTATTTTCATAGCTTCCGTTTACTCTAAAAGCTGAATTTTTGGTTAATCCGCCATAAATATCGATGGTAGGTTTTATACTGTTCCAGCTTCCATAATTTAAAGCGATATTTCCACCGAAGTTAAAAAGTGGTTTTTTAGTCACCATGTTTACAATTCCGCCAGGAGCTACGTTTCCATAAAGAATTGCAGCACTACCTTTTAAAACTTCTACACGTTCTAGACCAGAAACTTCTGGGAAAATACCAGAGTTTACTCTACTTCCGTTTTTGTAGACATTTTCGTTTCCAAAAGTGTAACCTCTCGCTCCAAAACTGTCTTGAGAAGCACCTCTTGCAGATGTAATATAAACACCGTTTACATTTTTTACTACATCAGAAAGTTGTTGCGCTTGTTGCTGTTCTATAACTTCATGAGTTACGATGGCAATCGCTTGTGGAGTTTCCATTACATCTAGCTGAGATTTTATAGTAGAAACTCTAGCATTATTAGGATTTCCTGTCTTGTGAAGCTTTACATCTTCTATGGTTCTGGTATATAAACTGTCTTTTTTTTGTTGGGCATTTGCTGTAATTGATGCCGCAACTAATAAAAGGGGAAGTATTTGATTTTTCATTTAAATTTATTTAGAATGATTAAAAATAACGATGCAAAAATAAAAATGTAAGTTTAAATCACAAAATTTATTTAGAATAATTTTAAATAAGAATAAAAATATTTTATTTAGTATTGATTTTCAGCTATTTATAAAATATGACTTTTGTCATGTTTCTCTTTTTTACCCCATGTAAAAACCTTAAATTTGCCCTTCACCAATAGGTTTTACTTATGAAATACATTTTTCTATCATTAATATCAGCACTATTATTGTCTATTTCTTGGCCTACTTACGGAATTCCGTTTTTTATATTTTTTGCTTTTGTTCCCTTATTATTAATGGAGCAAGAAATTTCTAAATTTTCAAAAATTCATAAAAAAGGATGGGCAGTTTTTGGTTTGACTTATCTTGCTTTTTTCATTTGGAATGTAGTAACTACAGGTTGGTTATATCACGCTAAAAATCCAGACGGAAATAACTCTCTTTTGGCAGTTGCAATTCCTGTTATTGTCAATTCTTTATTGATGAGTTTGGTTTTTCAACTGTATTATTGGTATAAGAAAGTAAGAGGAACTTATTTTGGGCTAGTATTTTTTGTAGCAATTTGGTTAAGTTTCGAAAGATTTCATCTCAATTGGGAATTTACTTGGCCTTGGCTTAATCTAGGAAATGCGTTTTCAGAATATCCTCAATTGATTCAATGGTACGACACGATTGGCGCAACTGGCGGTAGTTTTTGGATTTTGCTGATTAATGTTTTTGCTTTTTATACATTGAGAATTTGGCAAGCAGGAAGAATAAGAAAAGATTTGGTGAAGAATATTTCTATTTTAGTTGCGATTATTGTTCTGCCTCTTCTGATTTCTATTTATAAATACAATTCTTATCAAGAAAAACCTGTAGGAGAAGTGACTACGCTTTTGCTTCAGCCAAAATTAGATCCTTATACCGAAAAATACAGTAAAGATTCTTTACAGATATTAGGAGAGCTATTGACTTTAGCCGAAGAAAATTCTAAAACAAAAGTAGATTTTTTCATTGCTCCCGAAACTGCATTTCCCGGGAACGGAAGTTTGAGCGAAAATGGTTTTAATAAAAGTACTTCTATTGCAATTGCCAAAGAATTTTTGGGAAAACACCCACAATCTATATTTTTAACAGGAGCTTCTACGCATAAATTTTTGTTTGACGAAGCGGAGACTGAGGAATATTCTACTAAAATTCAAGAAGGAGTTTGGGTAAATTCTTATAATTCTGCATTGCAAATTATTCCAAATCAAGAAGTGGAGGTTTATCACAAAGCGAAATTGGTTCCAGGAGTGGAAATCTTCCCATATATTAGATATCTAAAGCCTATTTTGGGAGATGCGATGCTGGATTTCGGTGGAGCTAATTCATCTCTTGGAATTGATAAAGAAAGAAAAGTTTTCAGCAATAGATTTAACAAAGCAAAGATGGCTCCTATTATCTGTTATGAAAGTATTTATGGAGAATACGTAACCGATTATGTGAAAAATGGTGCGAATCTTCTCGCGATTATGACTAATGATTCTTGGTGGAATAATACTGAAGGTCACAAACAATTGCTTTCTTATGCCAGACTAAGAGCTATAGAAACTAGGAGAGAGATTGTACGTGCTGCCAATAGCGGAATTTCTGCGCATATCAATGCAAGAGGAGATATTCTAGAAGACACCTTTTATGACGATAGAACAGTGCTATTGGTAAAGGCTAATTTGCTCGAAGAAAAATCTATTTACACAAAAATAGGTGATTTAATCTCAAGAATTGCTATATTTGTGCTCGGATTTTTAATTATTTACCACTTCGGAGAAAGAATAGCCTCTAAAAATAATTTATCAAAATTTAGATTAAGTTTTTTTGAAAAAATTACAAATTTATTTGTTTGAAAATTTGTGAGTTCAAAAAAATATCTATAATTTTGCACACTCAAAATACATAGTAGTAAAAAAGAACATCGAGATATGTCAAGAATTTGCCAAATAACAGGTAAGCGTGCAATGGTAGGAAACAACGTTTCTCACGCAAATAACAAAACGAAAAGACGTTTTGAAATTAATTTATTAGAGAAGACATTTTATCTTCCAGAGCAAGAAAAAAGCGTAACATTAAGAGTTTCTGCTCATGGTTTGAGAGTTATCAATAAAATTGGTATCGAGGAGGCGATTGAAAGAGCAACAAGAAACGGATTTTTAAAATAATAAGAAATGGCTAAGAAAGGAAATAGAGTTCAAGTAATTCTTGAGTGCACAGAGCACAAAGAAACAGGTGTGGCTGGAATGTCTAGATACATCACCACAAAAAATAAAAAGAACACTACGGAAAGATTAGAGCTTAAAAAGTACAATCCGGTTCTTAAGAAATATACAGTTCACAAAGAAATCAAGTAATCTTTAAAAATATTAAAAGATGGCAAAGAAAGTTGTTGCAACGCTTCAATCAGGTCAGTCTAAAAAAATGACCAAAGTTGTGAAAATGGTAAAATCTCCTAAGACTGGAGCTTACGTTTTCGAAGAAAAAGTAATGAATGCAGACGATGTAGAAGCTTATTTAAAAAAATAATTCTACGTCTTGTATAAACATATAAAACTACTCAATTTTTTGGGTAGTTTTTTTGTTATCTTTGTGAACCTAAAGTTTTAAAAACAATTTTAACGATTTGGTTTAGAAATCTCAAATCTCAAATGCGGAGCATTCACGAACTCCAAAATTATAATAAAAAATTCGTGAGTAAATCTCAAATCTCAAATCTAATATATGAGTTGGTTTAAAAAAATATTTAAAAAAGAGGAAAAAGAATCTCTAGACAAAGGTTTAGAAAAATCGAGTCAAGGTTTTTTTGATAAAATTTCTAGAGCTGTAATCGGAAAGTCTAAAGTAGATGATGAGGTTCTAGATGAGCTAGAAGAAGTCCTTATTGCTTCTGATGTAGGTGTAAATACCACTGTAAAAATCATCGAAAGGATAGAAGCGCGAGTAGAAAGAGATAAATATGTAAACACGTCTGAATTGGATAAAATTCTTCGTGAAGAAATTTCGGCTTTGCTTTTAGAAAATCCGCATTCTCAAACCAAAAATATTGACGAAACCAAAAAGCCATATGTAATTATGGTAGTTGGAGTAAATGGTGTAGGAAAAACAACTACGATTGGCAAATTGGCAAATCAGTTTAAGTCACAAGGTTTGAAAGTGGTTTTAGGAGCTGGAGATACCTTTAGAGCGGCAGCAGTAGATCAATTGGTGATTTGGAGTGAAAGAGTAGGAGTTCCTATTGTAAAGCAAAATATGGGTTCTGATCCTGCTTCTGTAGCTTTTGACACGGTTCAAAGTGCTGTAGCACAAAACGCAGATGTAGTCATTATAGATACTGCGGGAAGATTGCATAATAAAATCAACTTGATGAATGAGCTTTCTAAAATTAAACGTGTTATGCAGAAGGTTTTGCCAGAAGCGCCACACGAAGTTTTATTGGTTTTAGATGGTTCTACTGGTCAAAACGCTTTTGAACAGGCAAAACAATTTACGGCAGCTACAGAAGTTACCGCTCTTGCAGTGACAAAGCTAGATGGAACTGCGAAAGGAGGTGTAGTTATTGGGATTTCAGACCAGTTTCAGATTCCTGTAAAATACATTGGAGTAGGAGAAAAAATGGAAGATTTGCAATTATTTAATGGTGAAGAATTTGTAGATTCTTTTTTTAAAAAGAGATAAGAAATATACTTTATAAAATTAAAATCGCCGTTTCAAAATTTCTGAATCGGCGATTTCGTTTTAATATGGATGGAAATGTTTTGCTATTTAATCGTAATTTGATAAGGTAGTGCCATTTGTACTCCATTATTCAGTTTCGGATTGGTGATTTTTTGGAAGAGCTCATAGTTTTCTTTTCCTACTTTTTTAGAAATCACTCTTGCTGCGATTTCATCTTCCTCAGTTTGTTTGAAGAATTCTTCTAGCGGACTAGATTTTCTAGGATAACTGTCTAGTGAATAGTCTTTCAATTTTGCTTTGGTAGCAGCATAATTAATTGCTTGTTGAAGCGAGCCTAATTCATCTACTAAACCTAATTGTTTTGCTCTGGTTCCGCTCCAAACTCTACCACCGCCAATTGCGTCAATCTGTTCAAAAGATTTTTTTCTGTTTTGAGTTACAAAATATACAAATCTTTTATAAGTGCTTTCCACGCTTCTGGTTAAAATAGGAATAGTTCCAGGAGCTGCTCCAGAAAGTGGCGAGTAAACTTGCGAATTCGCATTCGTAGAAACAATGTCAGAGCGAATTCCGTTTCTATTGGCTAAATCTTTAAAATTCATAATCATGCCAAAAACGCCGATAGAACCCGTTAAAGTATTAGGTGAAGAATAGATTTTATCAGCAGCCATAGAGATATAATAACCGCCAGAAGCTGCATAATCACCGAAAGAAACTACTAGCGGTTTTTTGAGTTTAAGTTGTTGTAATTCAAATAGGATTTCGTCTGAAGCATTTCCGCTTCCACCAGGTGAATTTACACGTAAAACCACTGCTTTTATATCATCATCTTCTGCTAAATCTTTGATGTATTTTACATATTTTTCAGAGTGAATATTTTGATATTCGTCACCATTGAAAATTTCTCCAGCGGCATAAAGAACTGCAATTTTGTTGTCACTACTTTCTTCTTCGTCTAGTGATTTTATGTATTTATTTACAGAAATTCTGTTGATTTTTTCGTCAGACTTTAACTTGAGTTGTTTTTTAATTAGGTTTTCGTATTCAGATTTCTGTAAAAGTTGGTCTGCTAATTTATTTTTCACGACTAATTCTGGCATAAAACCATACAAACTGTCTACTGCGGTTTTGAAAGTAGCATCATCTAATTTTCTAGAAACCTTAATTTTAGTAGATATATTTCCCCAAATGTCATTAAGAAGTGTAGAAAGTTGTTCTTTATTTTCAGGAGAAATGTCATTTCTGATAAATGGTTCTACTGCAGCTTTGAATTTTCCGTGTCTAATGACATCTACTCCAATTCCGTATTTTGCAGCAAAATCTTTTAAGAAAGTTACTTCTGTAGACATTCCTTTGAGTTCTATCATTCCCACAGGATTGAGGTAAATTTTATCTGCTACTGAAGCTAAATAATAGGATTTTTGTGACATGTTATTTCCGTAAGCATACACGAATTTTCCTGATTTCTTAAAATCTTCGATGGCCGCTCTAATGTCATCAACTTGAGTAATTCCTGCTGGTAAATTGTCAGCTTCTATACTTATGCCTTTTATTTTTTCATCATTTTTAGCATTGTTAATGGCGTTGATCACATCTAATAGCAGTACATCTTTGCTTTTTCCAAAATCGAAAATGCTTTCTTCTTTTTCGGTGTAAGAATCGATAACGTTTCCGTTAAAATTGAGGGTAAGAACAGAATTACTATCTACGTAAGGTTTTTGGTCACTGCTCATCGCACTTGCAACAAAAAACAATACTATAAACCCAAATAAAACTATTCCGATTAAAAGAATGGCTACTATATTTGCAAATACATTTTTTATAAAATCTTTCATAAATTTTTAAAAACTTAATTATTTATTAATATGTCGTTACACTACGTGGTTTTGTTACTCGGTAGCAATTTAGGGGATACAGAGGCTAATTTAAACCTAGCGATTGCAAAAATAGAAAATTGCTTGGGAAAAATTATAAAAACATCAGAAATGATAGAAACTAAAGCAGTAGAGTTTGAAAGTACAAATATTTTTCGTAATATTGCATTAGGCTTAACTACCACACTCTCGCCTTATAGTTTCCTTGCTATGGTGAAAACTATGGAAAAAGAGATGGGAAGAGAGCATGATTCATCTGCAGTAGGAGGTTATATTGATAGGATAATAGATATTGATATTGTAACATTTAACAATATTAATTTTGAATCTAAGAAACTGAAAATCCCTCATCATAAGCATTTATGTGAAAGGGAATTTTCTAAGGCTCTACTAGATAGTTTGAATATAAAATAAAAACACAAATATGAAATTAGGTTTATTAACACTATTGTTATCTTTTCCTAGCTTATTCTTAGCTCAAGATAACAAGGAAAATAGTGTGTATCCCAACACGTTCACCTCTGGCTCTGCTAAAGTGTCAAAATTTGACAACAAAGCTAAAAGGTATAATGATTGGGCTATCACTTTAGGAGGTGGTACATCTATTATGCACCACGGAGATTTAACTTCTCTTAACCAAGATGGTAAAAATTTCGGATGGAATGCTTATGTAGGACTTGCAAAACAAATTAGTGATAAATTTGGGCTAGAACTGCAATACCAAACTGGCAAAACTAAGCAAACTGGCAGAATCATTACCAGACCTTCTTATGGTTTAGGTGTGGCTACTACGAGATACAATCAAGTAAGTTTATTAGGAGACGTAAATTTTTCTAATTTTTTTAGAAGAACAGACAATAAATCACCTTTTAGATGGTCTTTACATGGTTATGCAGGAATTGGATTACAAGGTTATGAGTTCGAAAGAGATGATGATAAGCCTTTGTCTACATTGCCAAACGGAAATACGATAGATGAAAATTATCAAAAATTTAAACAACCTTTTAGAATAGATTCATTCTTTTATCAAGGAGGAGCAGGTGTAAAATATAATCTTTCAAGAAGAATTGATATTGACACCAGAGTGATGTATATTATTTCTGGTGATGATGAATTTGATGGTGGAGGAGAAACGCCAGATGGAGTTTACAATCAAATAAAGAAAAATTTTTCTGATAATATGATTGTAGCCAATGTAGGAGTGACGATAAAATTAGGAAAACATAATACCCATTTATCTTGGTATGACGCCAATAATGAAGCGCTTAGAAAAGTTATAGCTTTAGATGGAAGATCAGTAGAGCCTATCATTTGTGAAAGAGGAGATGCTGATAAAGATGGTGTTTGTGATGATTGGGATCGTGAGCTAGACACACCTTTAGGAGCTAGAGTAGATGGTGCTGGTAAAGCGCTAGATATGGACTTAGATGGTGTAATAGATTTAAATGACGCATGTGTAACCGTTCCTGGATTGGCTAAGAATAAAGGATGTCCTTACTTAGTAGACGAAACTCTAGAAATTATTGAAGAAATTAATAGATTTGAAGGAATTGAATTCGAATTGAATAAAGATATAATCAGAGTTCAGTCTTATGCTAAGTTAGACAATGCTGCAGAAATTATTAAAAAGCTAAATTCTACAGTTAAGTTCTATGTAATCGGTGGTACTGATACTAGAGCGTCTGATAGCTATAACTTTGATTTATCTCAAAGAAGAGCAAATGCAGTGAAGAATTATTTAGTTGGTAAAGGGGTGAATCCAGATATTCTTATTACAGAAGGTAGAGGTGAAAAAGACCTTAAATATCCAGAATGTAACCCTGCTACTAAGTGTCCAGAATGGAAAAATGAAGCCAACAGAAGAGTTTATTTCAAAGCGGCTCAATAATTTTAATCTTTCAATTTAAAAATACAACATCATGAAAATAAATTTTGCAACTTTGACATTAGCAATTCTTCTGCCTTTGTCAGTTACAGCACAACAAAATGATAACTTTTATGTAGGAGACCAAAATAAACCTTTTACACAAAAAGATAAAAAATTTAACGATTGGTCAATCTCGGCTGGATTTGGTGTTCCTTTAATTCAGTCAGGAGATTTAACTTCTATCAAAAATGGAGCTGGGAAAAACCTATTTGGCTACTCTGCATATTTAAGTATAGATAAAGCTATTACCCATGCCTTTGGTTTAAACCTTCAATATGACTTAGGAGAAACTAAACAAGGTTTAGCTAAGATAGATGAAGGTACAGTGGCTACTAATGTAGGTGCTAAAACTAAATATCAATCGATATCTTTAATCGGAGATATTAACTTCTCTAATTTACTAAGAAGAGTAGATAATCATTCTCCATACAGATGGGCGTTACATGGTTATGCAGGTATTGGTGCTTTATCTTATAAAGCATACAGACAAGATGAAGGTTCTTCTTCTGCGCCATTAATTACTGATAATGGATTTTCAGTAGGTTCACTTTTCGGACAAGCCGGAGCTGGTCTTAAATTCAAAGTAAATAGAAGAATTGATATCGAAGGTAGAGTAATGTACGTAGTAACTGGAGATGATTCTTTTGATGGAGGTGGTAATTATCTAGGAAGCGAAGACCTAGGTTATAATGGTTATGATAGTCCTGTAAACTTAAGAGAAGATCAAGTTTCTGATAATTTCTTTAATGCAACTTTGGGTATTTCTTTAAAACTAGGAAAACATCAATCACATTTAATGTGGCATGATCCATTACAAGAAATTTATTACAAACTAGATGTTTTAGATAACAAAAATGTAGATGTAGAAGTTTGTAAAAAAGGTGATACTGATAATGATGGAGTTTGTGATGATTGGGATAGACAATTAGATACACCAATGGGAGCAAGAGTAGATGGAGCTGGTGTAGCATTAGATGCAGATTTAGACGGAGTAATAGACTTAAATGATAAATGCGTTACTGTTCCTGGTCCAGTAGAAAATAACGGTTGTCCTAAAGTAGTAGCAGTAGATAAAAGTAAATTAGCTACAGATATAGAACTTGCATTAAGAGATGTTCTGTTTAATTTCAGTAAAGCTACTGTAAGACCAGAATCTTATTCTAAATTAGATTTAGCTGCTCAGATAATTAAAAGTTCTCAAGGTGGTACTTACTTGTTAATAGGTCATACTGATAAAAAAGGAACCGATGCTTACAATTTGGCACTCTCTAGAGCTAGAGCTGCAGAAGTAGTTAAAGAATTAGAAAAAAGAGGGGTTGATCCATCTCAGATTAAATCAAAAGGTATGGGAGAGGCTGAAGCTAAAGTTGCCGAAACAGCATCTGATGAAGAAAGACTACAAGATAGAAAAGTTCAGGTAAAATACGTTTTAGATTCTGAATGGAATTCTATACCAAAAAATGACATTCCTACGAAATTAATCATTAAAAAATAATTTTTAAAATCAATACTAAAAGCTGCGTTTATCGCAGCTTTTTTTATGCAAAATTTTAAACTAAATTCTTAAATTTACCAAATGCAATCTTCTCATCATTTAGCTGAACTCACACAGAAAACCCTTACTCACTTTTGGGGGTATCAAGATTTCAGGGATTCACAACAAGACATTATTCATGCGGTTATTGCGGGTAAAGATACCATTGCACTTTTACCTACTGGTGGTGGTAAATCTCTTTGTTATCAGCTTCCAGCGTTGGTTTTAGAAGGAACCTGTTTGGTGATTTCTCCACTTTTGGCTTTAATGAAAGACCAAGTTCAGCAGTTGAAATTAAGAGGAATAGAAGCAGAGTATTTAAGTTCTGAATTAGATGAATTACAACAAGAAGAAATTTATGGAAGGTGTATCGAAGGAATTACCAAATTGCTTTATATTTCTCCAGAAAGGCTTCAGAATCGTCAGTTTTTAGAAAGAATAGAAGAAATTCAGATTTCTTTTATTGCAGTAGACGAAGCACATTGTATTTCTGAATGGGGACAAGATTTCAGACCGAGTTATCAAAATATTAAAAATTTTAGAACACTTTTTAAGAATGTTCCTTGCCTTGCGCTTACCGCTACAGCAACTCCCAAAGTTTTAGAAGACATTAAACTAAAATTGGGATTTACTCAATATCAAATTTTTAGAAAAAGTTTTAAAAGAGAGAATATCAGCATTTTTAATGATGAAGTAGCAGATAAATACCAGAGAGTTTTAGATTTGCTAAAACACAACCAAAATTCAGGGATTATTTATACCAGAACCAGAAAAGAAGCCGAAAATCTGACAGAATTTTTGCAAAAAAATAAACTCAAAAATGTAGATTTTTTTCACGCAGGACTCTCTGTGAAAGAAAAACATCAGAAGCAAGAAAAATGGCTCAAAAGCAACCAGAATGTATTGATTTCTACCAACGCTTTTGGGATGGGAATTGATAAAGAAAATGTGAGATTTGTAATTCATCTTTCACCAGCACCATCCTTAGAAAACTACTATCAGGAAATCGGAAGAGCAGGTAGAGATGGCGAGAAAAGTTATGCTTTTTTACTTTGGAATGAGCAAGAATTACTGAATTTAGATGATGTTTTTTATAATCAAACTCCTTCTAAATCAGAGTTTTTGAAAGTAATTTCTTATCTGTATTCTACATTTATGATTGCAGAAAATGAATTGCCTGAAAATGTTTTTGAACTGAATATTTCTAAAATTCAAAACTTTACTAAAATCTCTCAAGCCAAGATTAGAAATGTACTAAATTTTCTGCATAATCAAGAGTTAATTTATCTCAATACTTCTAAAAATTTATCAACTTTAGAATTGAAATTTGAGGTAAGTGATTTAGAAAATTTGCATAGAAAAGACAGCTATTTTATAGAATTATTGCTCAGATGTGTTGACGGTTTGTCTACGCACAGAGTTCAGTTTAGTGAAGCGAATACTTGCAAAAAATTGGGAGTTGGTGCGCAAGAACTTAAAGAAAGACTGAAAGAAATTCACCAAAAAGGATATATAGATTATCTAGACGGAAGTTTAGATTCTATCAAATTTTTGAAACCCAGAGAAGACCGAACTTTTTCTGGGAAATGGTGGAATCTTTTCGAGCAAATTCAGAAAAATAAATTGCAGAAATGGGAAGAAATGAAGTTTTATACCAGAAATCATGATTGCTGTAAAATGAAACTTATTCTTACTTATTTCGGCGAAAAAGAGACGAAAAACTGCGGAAATTGCTATGTTTGCACCGCCAAAAACCCTAAAATCAATGCCATTAGTGCAGAAAGACGGATTCTAGATATTCTACAGCAAAAACCAGCTACTTTAGATGATTTAAATGCAATTTTGTTAGAATATTCCAGAGAAAAAATTCAAGAAGTGCTCATCTTTTTGCTAGATTTAGGAAAAATTAGAATGTTAGATTTTAGAACATATACCATTAAATAATTCTTTGTAAAAAGAAGATTCTTATAAAAATGAAAAATTTAAAAGTTGTTTTTTTCGGGACGCCAGATTTTGCGGCAAAATCTTTAGAAGCGATTCATCATTCTCATCACGAAATTGTAGGAGTAGTTACCGTTGCAGATAAACCTTCTGGTCGTGGACAAAAACTTACAGAATCTCCTGTTAAAAAATATGCAGTAGAAAATAATTTGCCTATTTTTCAGCCAGAGAAACTCAGAAATCCAGAATTTTTGGATGAAATGAGAAAACTAGAGGCAGATGTTTTCGTGGTGGTTGCCTTTAGAATGATGCCAAAAGTATTATTTGAAATGCCTAAATTGGGAACTTTCAATCTTCACGCAAGTTTATTGCCTGATTACAGAGGTGCGGCTCCAATCAATTTTGCGATTATTAACGGCGAAGAAAAAACGGGTGCTACTACTTTCTTTATCAATGAAAAGATAGATGAAGGAAATATTCTTTTGCAAGAAGAATTGCCTATTTCACCAGATGAAAATGCAGGAAGTTTACACGATAGATTGATGGAAATGGGCGCGAAATTGGTAGTGAAAACACTAGATGGTTTAGCCGAAAATTCTATCACAGAACAACCGCAACCACAAGTTGCAGAGCCTAAAAATGCTTTCAAAATTTTCAAAGAAGACACGAGAATTCATTGGAATCAAGAAACGGTTAAGGTTCATAATTTCATCAGAGGAATGTCGCCTTATCCTTGCGCTTTTACCACTTTGAAAATCGGTGAAGAAACAAAAGGTTTGAAGATTTATGCAGGAACTTTTGAAGTTTCAGAACATCAGAAAACGGCTGGAACGCTAGAAATTTCTAAAAACAATTTTAGAATTTATACCAAAGATGGCTTTTATCAGCCAACAGAAGTTCAGCTAGAAGGAAAAAAACGAATGAATGTGAAAGATTTCTTAAACGGATTTCACAGTTTCGAGGATATAAAAATAGCGTAGAAATTTCTACGCTATTTTCGATTAATATTTTTAAGATTTTACATCTGTACCATTTCGGTAATTTCTACACCATAACCAGCAACAAGCGGTTTCTGATTAGGATTTTGAGTAATCACTCTGAATTTGGTGATGCCTAATTTTTTAAGAATTTGAGTTCCAATTCCGTATTCTATGAAATTAGCAGTAAGCGTAGGTCTTGCAACTTGTCCGTCTTGATAATTCAGAAATTGTTGTAATTTTCTCATCGTGAGTTCTGCATTAGAAACATTATTGATGAAAATAAGCGCTCCTTTTCCTTCCGCATTAATCATATTGGTTACTTTTTCCAATTGAGGATTTTCACCGTTAATCAATCTGCTTAAAACATCAAAATAAGCACTTGAAGATTGAACTCTAACTAAAACTGGCTCATCTATTTCCCAATTTCCTTTGGTTAATGCAAAGTGAATCTGGTCTGTATGTTTTTCTTGGAAAGCATGGAAATCAAACTCACCGAAAGCGGTTTTTACTTTTCTAGATTCTATTTCGTTTACCAAATCACCTTTTTTCAATTGGTAATTGATTAAATCTTCTATAGAAATGATTTTAAGGTCTAATTTTTGAGCTAAAACCACCAATTCTGGTAATCTGGCCATGGTTCCATCTTCGTTCATGATTTCGCAGATGACACCACCTTCTTTCAATCCAGCTAATTTGGTTAAATCAATCGCAGCTTCTGTATGACCAGCTCTTTTTAGAACGCCACCCGTTTTTGCACGAAGCGGAAAAATGTGACCAGGTCTCATGAAATCTGTTGGCTTGGTTTTTTCGTCCATCAACGCCAAAATTGTTTTTGCTCTATCACTAGCCGAAATTCCTGTAGAAACGCCGTCTCCTAATAAATCGATAGAAACCGTAAAAGCAGTTTCTTTCGGGTCTGTACTTCTAGAAACCATGGCTTCAAGACCTAGTTCATCACATCTTTTTTCAGGAAGTGGAGTACAAATAAGACCACGACCATGAATGGTCATAAAATTGATGATTTCTGGAGTAGTAAGTTCGGCAGCAGAAAGAAAATCTCCTTCATTTTCGCGGTTTTCATCATCTACTACGATGATTACTTTACCATTTTTAAGGTCTTCTATTGCTTCAGGAATTGTATTGAGTTTAATTTCAGACATTTTTACTTTTTAATTTTGCGCAAATATAAGCATTAGTGATTAGTTTTCTGAGATTCAATGTGACGAATTAATCAATTGATTTTATTGATAATTCTATAAAATATTCACTTCTCTTTCGAGTTCTATTCCGTATTTTTCTTTAACAGACTCAATAATCTGGGTAGAGAAATCGTAAATTTCTTTTCCTGATGCGTTTCCAGTGGCGTTAATGATCACTAAAGCTTGCAATTTATGAGAAGCTACATTTCCTATTTGTTTGCCTTTCCAACCTGCATTTTCTATGAGCCAACCCGCAGGAACTTTTACCCAATTACCATTTGCATATCCTTGAATTTCAGGAAATTTTTCTTTTAAATTTTCAAATTGAACTAAAGGAATACTTGGGTTTTTGAAAAAACTTCCAGCGTTCCCAATTTCGGCAGGATTGGGCAGTTTGCTTTGTCTGATATTAATTACCGCTTTAGAAACCTCTTGAATAGTAGGATTTTCAATTCCTAAATTTTTTAATTCTGTAGAAATTGCTCCATATTCTGTTTTGATGTGATGGTTTTGGGTAGTCAGTTTAAAAGTGACTTCTACAATTACATATTTTCCTTTGGCAGAAGTTTTAAAGATAGAATCTCTATAACCAAATTTGCAATCTTCCAATGATAATTCCTCAATTTCTGAAGTGTCTAAATTTAGAGCTTTGCAAGAAACGAAATGGTCTTTAATTTCAGTTCCATAAGCGCCAATATTCTGAATAGGACAAGTCCCTACATTTCCTGGAATGAGCGAAAGATTTTCTAATCCGCCATAATTTTTAGAAAGTGTATACAGTACAAATTCATGCCAGTTTTCACCTGCTTTTGCAGAAACAAGTACGTGATTTTCGTCTAAAATTTCTTCGGAAATCCCTTTTAAATTTAATTTAATGACCAAACCATCGAAATCTTGGGTGAAAAGCAAATTGCTGCCACCACCTAAAAAAAGGATTTTAAAATGATTGATTTTGGCAAATTCTGTGGTATATTTGAGTTCGTGTAAATCATGTACTTCGGCAAAATAATGCGCTTTTGCTTCTACACCAAAAGTATTGTAATTCTTTAAAGAGATATTTTCTTGAATTTTCATTTTTTTCAAAAGTCTTTTTGACTGCAAAGTATTTGCGAAGCCTTCAGTTTCTAATTTTTACAAATTTACTGAAAATAAGTTAGGAGAAATATTTACTATAGCAATAAAACTTACTCTGTCAATTTTGAAAGCATTTCATGTATTCTTTTTTCGGCTTCATCTTTTGTAATTCCATTATAGTAATCACTTACAAACGGATGTTCAAAATCTGAGTGTGGGAAAATTTCAGGACGCTCATTTCCTAATTTTGTAACTACAGTTGTAGGAATACTTTCTTGAAAGTTATAATCAGGTATGTTATTATTTAGCCAGCCAAAGTATTGTGTTTGATGATTTTCATTATTATAGTTTAAAAAATAATCATTATAGCTACTTTCACTCAAAGAAACCCAAAGTCCATATTCTAAAGTAATCTGAGAATTGATGATTTTTTGTTTTAAAACTACTCTAATAAACCTATCTGTTTGGTTTGGGTATTCAATTTTACAAAAATCAGAATCCAAATATGCGTTGTATTTTATCTTTTCATCGTCAGAAAGCCAATAATAAGAGTCTGGACTTGGATATGCTAAAGCAGGATAATCATTGTGAATTTCACCACAAATTCCACATTTATATTCTTGATTCATGTTAAGTTTTTTTCAAATTTAAAAATAAAAAAACGAACCGAAGTTCGTTTTTTAAAAATTTTATTTTTTGTATTGCTCTAAAGCGATTTTGATTAATTCTACGCTTCTTCGCAAGTCTTCTTCTTTTAGAACATAAGCAATTCTTACTTGCTTTTTCCCGAGTTCTGGAACCGAATAAAAACCTGAAGCTGGAGCTACCATTACGGTTTCGCCATTGTTAGAAAAATGTTCGAGTAACCACTGTGCAAAATCATCTGCATCTTCTACTGGTAATTCTGCTACACAGTAAAAAGCACCTTTTGGAGTAGGGCATTTCACACCCGGAATTTCGTTTAATAATTCTACCAAAAGATTTCTACGTTTGGTATATTCTTCGCGAACAGATTGAATGTATTCTGCATCATTATCATGCGCTGCGGTTGCTAAAATCTGACCAATAAGCACTGGAGAAAGTCTTGCCTGAGCAAATTTCATGGCAGCATCATGAAGCGTTTTAGAACGAGTAACTAAACAGCCAATTCTTACGCCACACATTGAATAACGCTTAGACTCTGAATCAATGATGATAGAATGTTCTGCAATTTCTGGAAATTCTAGCATAGATACTTGCTTCTCACCATCATAAACATATTCTCTGTAAACTTCGTCTGAAATGATAACGATATCGTGTTTCAAAGCAATTTCTGCTAATTTTTGTAATTCTTCTCTGGTATAAAGATAACCAGTAGGATTTCCCGGGTTACAAACGATAATTGCTCTGGTTTTATCTGTAATTTTCTTTTCAAATTCTTCAATAGAAGGAAGAGCAAAACCAGTATCAATAGTAGAAGGTACAGCTACTACTTTTATTCCAATAGCATTGGTAAATCCGTTATAATTTGCGTAATAAGGTTCTGGAATAATGATTTCGTCTCCGTCATCACACAATACAGAAAGTGCAAAATTTAGTGCTTCAGAACCACCATTGGTTACGATGAAATTATCCGTAGTTAAATCGGTAAAACCAAGAGAATGGTAGTATTTTTCTAATTGTTTTCTGTACTCTAAATTTCCTTCAGAAAGGGCATATTCTAGAACTTTTAAATCGATATTTTTCAGTGCATCAAGAGCGGTTTTTGGTGTTTCGATGTCTGGTTGACCAATGTTCAGGTGATACACTTTTGTGCCTTTTGCTTTAGCAGCAATCGCATAAGGAACTAACTTTCTAATTGGTGAAGCAGGCATTCTTCCTGCTCTTACTGATGTTTTTGGCATATCTGAAATTTTGTAGCACAAAAGTAATGAAATTTTTTGATGAAGTAGTGGTATCTCGAAGAGGTAATGTATTGATTTATTTTTAAATTTGATAAAAATTGAAAATGAAAATAGAAGCCCAATCTGTTCAAGAATATTTAGAAAATCTTCCCGAAGAACGAAAAGAACCCATAGAAAAATTGAGAAAAATTATTTCTGAAAATTTACCCAATGGTTTCGAAGAACAGTTGAGCTATGGAATGATTGGTTACATAGTTCCGAAAAGTATTTATCCTAAAGGTTATCATTGTACTCCAGAATTGCCACTTCCTTTTCTCAATATAGCTTCGCAGAAAAATTCTATTAATCTTTATCACATGGGAATTTATTCAGACGAAAAACTTCTGCATTGGTTTCAAGAAGAGTTTCCGAAATATTCTAAAAAGAAACTAGACATGGGGAAATCTTGTATGCGTTTTAAAAAACCTGAAGATATTCCGTATGAATTGATTGGAGAATTGGCTCGAAAAATGACTCCGCAAGATTGGATTGAAAAGTATGAAAATGCTTTTGTGAAGAAATAAAAAACGCAACTTGAAAAAGTTGCGGTTTGTTTTATAATTGAATTCTTTCGATATCTGCTCCTAGAGCTTTTAGTCTTCCATCGATGTTTTCATAACCTCTGTCAATTTGCTCAATGTTATGAATAATTGATTTTCCTTCTGCAGAAAGTGCTGCGATAAGAAGTGCGTTTCCAGCTCTAATATCTGGCGAAGTCATATTGGTTCCACGCAATGGGAATTCATGATTAAGACCTACTACAGTTGCTCTGTGAGGATCACACAGAATAATCTGAGCGCCCATATCAATCAATTTATCTACAAAGAATAATCTCGATTCAAACATTTTTTGGTGAATCAAAACAGTTCCTTTGGCTTGAGTAGCCACTACCAAAACGATAGACAATAAATCTGGTGTAAATCCAGGCCAAGGTGCGTCTGAAACCGTCAAAATAGAACCGTCAATAAATTTCTGAATTTTATAATGTTCTTGTTCTGGAATGTAGATGTCATCACCGCTTTGTTCCAATTGAATTCCTAATTTTTTGAAAACATTCGGGATGATTCCTAATTGGTTCCAATGTACATTTTTAATGGTCATTTCAGAACGTGTCATTGCTGCAAGACCAATCCAAGAACCAATTTCTACCATATCTGGAAGCATGGTATGCTCTGTTCCATGAAGATGAGAAACGCCTTCGATGGTTAATAAATTAGAACCAATTCCTTCAATTTTTGCGCCCATTCTATTGAGCATTCTGCATAATTGCTGAAGGTAAGGTTCGCAAGCTGCATTGTAAATTCTGGTTTTTCCTTTGGCTAAAACAGCAGCCATAATAATATTAGCAGTTCCTGTTACAGAAGCTTCTTCTAATAAAATAAATTTACCACGAAGTTCTTTAGCCTTTAAAGTATAGAAATATTCAGTTTCGTCATAATGAAATTCTGCACCGAGTTCTACAAATCCTTGAAAGTGAGTATCTAATCTTCTTCTTCCAATTTTGTCACCACCTGGAGTTGGCATATATGCTTCGCCAAATCTAGCAAGCATAGGTCCAAGAATCATGATAGAACCACGTAATTTGGCTCCATCTTTTTTAAATTCTTTAGATTTTATGTAATCAAAGTTAACTTGGTCTGCTTTGAAAGTATAATCACCGTGCGCATTTTTAGTAATCTTCACCCCGAAATCTCCCAGAATTTCGATAAGACGGTTTACATCATGAATATCTGGAATGTTTTTAATTCTCACTTCTTCGTCAGTTAAAAGCACTGCACAAAGAATTTGCAACGCTTCATTTTTGGCACCTTGTGGTGTGATTTCGCCGTGTAATTTTTTTCCTCCTCTTATTTGAAATGCTTCACTCATTATCTTTTTCGGTTTTTATTATGGTTGTTGAAACGTTTTTTAGGGTTGTTTTTTTGGTTTTTATTCTTGTTGGTAGAGTAATAAATTCTGCTTTTTTCGAGAGAATCTAGACTGGTAAGGTCTAATCTGTTTTCTGATAGTTCCTTTAAGTGACGGAAGATTACCTCATCTTGTACGTGTTCTTTATTATACACATTATAAGATTTCTTCATGTTATTGGCAATGACCTCTATCAAAGCTTCTTTTTCTTCTCCATCTTCTAGTTCTATGGCTTTGTCTATCAATTGAAGGATGCTTTTGCCATAGAATTTATAATCTCCCTGAAGTTTTGGGTACTCCATTTTATTGGGTTTCTGTGCCAATTCTTCTCTGGTAGGGAAAGGATAGGGAGCATCTACATCTAAGTCATACTCTGCTAATATAAAAAGATGATCCCAAAGTTTATGTTTATAATTTTCCTCGTCACGAAGGTGCGGATTTCTCTGCCCCATAAAATCTACAATTGCGGCAGCCATTTCGTTGCGTTCTTCTTTGGTAGGAAGTTCCTTGCAACGTTCTACGAGCTGCTGAATATTACGACCGTATTCTGGTAAATGGAGACGAGTTCTTTGTGTATTGTATTCCATAATTGCAAAGATAGTGATTAGAATGATAAAGCAATAATTTAGGTAATTAGTCTATAAATTTTTTCTGTTGTTCTGGAGTGAGTATTGCGCAAGAATTCTTTATCAATCGATGGCGATTTCTTGCAATACAATCATAAACCCAATCTCTTAAAAATCTAGGAATGATTCTAAAAATTGATGCTAATGAATATATCCCACCTAAGTTTTCGGCAATGGTGATGGCTGCATTAGATTTATAGAGATAATATTTTTCTGGCTTCCAGAGATAAATAGTGTTGAGGTTTTTTTGTTCTAAACCTCTTTTTCTTAGAAATTCTTGTCCAAATTTTCCTTGTAAAGAGGCAAATAAGAATTGGTCTTTGGAGTCGTTTTTTAAAATCCAATGTACCCAAAAATTGCAGAAACCACAGTCTCCGTCGTAAAAGAGGTAAAATTTATTTTGGTCTATCAAATTATTCTTCCTTAATTTTTAGTTGTTCATCTGTTAGATTGTTCATCATGGCAGTTACTTCTTTGATGGAAATGAAATACGCCTGTAGTTTTTGTTTTTGTTCAGGAGTAAGTTTTGCATCTTGATGAATGAGAAGGTAAGATTCTAATGGCATTTTGCCTTCCTCTATTTCGTGGGCAGATTTTTTGAGTTTTTTGGCTTGTCTTAGTGGTTCGTAAGTGGCAAATGTAGAAAAATTAAGTTCTTTTCTTCCTTCATCTATATGGTCTTTTACCAACCAACCGAATGGCTGAATATTGGTGTACCAAGGATATACAGATTCGTTTGAGTGGCAATCATAGCAGCTTGTTTTAATTAATTGAGCTACGTCTTCAGGTGTTTTTTTAATGGTTAAAAAATCCATGTTTTTGTCAACTGGCGGATTGGTTTTATCAATTTGGAAGAATTGTAATAACGCAAAAGCCAGAACTAAAAGAAAAAATAGTTTTTTCATGATCGGTTTTTATTAGATGTGTGAAGTTACAAAATAAATTTATTGTTTGGCTATAATGCTTTTTGTTTTTGAAATAGAAAGGAGATTTGTTTCTATTTAGGAGATTAGGAGCGTTGAATTGAAAGTAATGATTCTTACTTTTTTATAGTAATATGTAGCAACTATCCAGCAAGTATCCAGCAATTATCTAGCAATTATCTAGCAATTGACTTACGATTATTCTTCTGATTGTCTTGTCCAAAAATCAAAAAGTCCGATGAGAATCATCGGACTTTTATAAAATTAAATTGTTTAAGTTTATTAAGGTTTCCAAAAACTCCAAACAGTACCATTGAACACTGCCAATTGTTTTTTGGTAGTGTCGTAAACCATCATTCCAGGAGCAGGATTGATTATGGTAAGATGTGGTGAAGCTACTTTAGGCAAAACCATCGCTTTATTAGTATCTTCAAGGACTAAAATTCCTGGAGTAGAAGTAGGAGTTCCTATGCTTACTTTGGCGGTGTCTAAATCATTTAAACTGTTTTGTAGCGTAAGACCATCTACATTATCTATAGGGTCTATGGTAGTACCAGTAGCATCTACAGATAAATCTTTCCAGCCAGAAGCGTATTTTACATATACTTTTTTATCAGAAGTATTGTATACCAAAGTTCCGTTTACTGCATCAGTAACAGCAGAAGTATTGGTAACCCATGGTAAAATGATACCTCTAGCATTGTCTGCGCCATCATAAAATTCTAGCGAGATATTAGGGTTTGGCGTGGTGCCGTCAGCTAATTTGCTTAATTCTGGTTTGCCAATCGCTACCTGTGCCGAAGCAAAAACAGAAATTAAGATTGATATTGTTAAGAATATATTTTTCATTTTTTTAAGGATTTGAAATTAATTAATAAAAATTAAAAATTAATCAGGACAAGCTTGAGTATTGAAACATTTCCAACCAGCTCTAGTACCATCAATATTTATTTTAAGACAATCTGTTCTGGTGTCATAAAACATCATACCAACTACAGGGTTAGTGATAACTGCAACGCCAGAGCTATTAACAGGTTCGTCAAGGTAAGTTGTATAGCTAGGTGCTGTTCCTACATTTGCATTAGAAGAAGCCATTCTGTTTACTACAAAACCTTTGGTTTTGGCTTCAAGTGCTGTCCAAGCTCCTTTTCTTACCATAGGCCAATTGCTGTTGTCTGCACCAGCTCTACCAAGAGCTGTAATACCGTGGTTGGTGTCTAAAATTGTGCCAGAAGTTTGTGCTGGTTTGTAGCAGAAAGGAATAAATACTGTAATAGTAACAGCAGCGGTATCACAAGGAGTACCAGCAGTTTGGTTACATATAGTATAATACAAAGTATAAGAACCAGCAGCAGTACCAGCAGCAACGGTAATAGTTCCGTCCGCATTAAGGGTAAAACCAGCTGGCCAAGCACCAGTAGTTCCAGTAGCATCGGTAGCGGTTCTAATAGAAACTTGTCCAGCACCTGTACCAATAACAGCCGCTGTACCAGAATTATTTTTATCATTAGCAATTACACTAGTAGTAGATGTACCAGGTGTAACAGAACTATAAGTGTCATTAACAGCATCTATACAATTATTTACAGTTATGGTAATAGTATTAGAAGTTACAGTACAACCTCCTACACTAGAAACTATTGCTCTATAATAAGTTGTAGATGTTAGAGTACCAGGAAAGTAAGAAGCACTAGTAGCTCCAGAAATATTTGTAAAATTAACGTTATCAGCAGAAGATTGCCATTGAATAGTTCCAGTATATCCTGTTAAAGTGATAGCAGAAGGAGTAGTATTCCAGCAAATAGTTTGATCTGAACTCGCAGTTCCAGCAACAGCAGCAGGATTTGAAGTATAGGCACTTCCTGCTGTTTGTCCTTGAGCTTGTCCGTCCACATTAAATGTACTACCTGTATTAGTAATAACAGGAACACCATTTGAATCTACTGTAGCAATTGCGGGTGAATTTAAAGTGCCAGAGATATTTGAACCAATTGCATTGCTCCCATTTAGCATTGTTTGAGTAATATAATCACCACCTTCTACAGCATCAGGACATCCGTCACCATCAGAATCTGTATCTAAATAGTTTGGCGTGCCATCATTATCTGTGTCACAATATAACCTTACTGCAAAACCTACACCTTGTTGAGAACCAAGAGAGGTTGTAATATCAACTTTTACAGATGGTGAGTAGCCCTTTACAAATAATAATGCATTAACATTACTAGTTTCTGTTTCATTGAGTGTTACAGTGTTAGTACCTATACCAGTGATATTAACGACTCCATCTGTTGTTGTTCCAATAGTTCCGGTACCGGTTTTTTCCAGAAGTTCAATAGTTCCAGCAGTATTATTGGTAAATTTTATTTGCTCTGTTTGAGTGGCAGATTTATTAGTTGTTTCAGCGTCAAAGAATACAAAATCAACAGGATAAGCAACACCATCCTTACTAGCTGTAACAGATATGTTAAATGAATTCACTCCGGTAAAACCTGTAGATGGAATATATAGCGCTTCTTTAAATGTTGTAGAATTAACATTATAATATCTTCCTACCATTTGTGAAGGCCCAATCCAAGTTAAAATATCATTACCAACCATAGCATTAGGAGTACCAGTTCCTACAGAAGTATAATTAGATATTGTAGCCGTATAAGTAACACCATTATAAACCACAGATTTTGTAGCAGATGGTGAGGTTGGACTTAAGGTAACACCACTCCAATCAAAAAACAACAATTGTTTCGCATATAATGGTGCTGCTGCAGGTGAATTTGTTGCAGGATAAGTAACATTAGGTGCTGTTGTAGTATCACAATATAATTCTGCAGTATCTAAAATCCCATCATTGTCATCATCTAAATCCAGTGAATCTGGAACTCCATCTCCATCAGAATCTGTAATAACTGGGGTAGTAGAAACAGATGCTGTATTGTTTGTAGTATTAGGATCTGCTATTCCGCTAGTTGTGCTAATGGTAGCAGTATTGTTATAATTTCCTGTGGCGTTTACAATTGCTGTTATGGTTAAAGTTGCATTTGCTTGGTCATTAAGGTTTCCTATAGTCCAGACACCAGTTCCAGGAACATAGGTTCCAGTTGATGCAGTGTGTGAAAAATAAGTATAACCAGAAGGTAATAAATCATTAACGGTAACATTTGAATTATTAGAAGCGCCAAGATTAGAAGCTGTAACTGTGAATACTATATTGCTTCCTTCTGTGGGAGTTGCATTACTTACAGTTTTGGTTACTCTCAAGTCTGATTCTCCAGCAGAGATACTGATCAAAAAATCATCCGCACCTGACCATCTAATATTCGCAGCCGTACCGTTTCTGTTGCCATATACTTCTAAAACAATGGTTCTAATATCATTATTTTGAAATCTTACAGAGCCTCTTGCAGTGTTTGTTGTTGCAGGATCTGTAGCTCCTGTATAATCATTATTAATGATTTTTGTAGTGTTATCAACATTCAAATTAGTTCCCGTTAATAGCACTAAATTGGTGGTAGATAATATTTCTGCACCTGCAGAATTTAATATAGACTTTATGTTAAATTCTGCAGTAAATGAAGATCCAGAAGCTCCCCCTAGTCCTTTAAAATGCAATATAGGGTTATTATTACCTCTACTCAAAGTAATAGTAAGCTCACCAAGTTTTACCCTACCATTGCCTGGCTGCATACCTGCTGATGCTAAATTTGCTGAGATATAAGGAGCATAATTACTCGCAATATCTATGCCTGTTCCATTTGTAGGAACACCAAAGCTAGTATATTGTGTATTATCACTCCCTGCATTACCAATAGCATTCATTAATGTATAAAATGGCGCTGCACCACCAGCCCCAAATCTTAATCCATTAGTGAAACTAGTTGCAGTTACATTGTAAGAAACAGTTAACACACTTGGGCTAGTATAATTCACTAAGTTAGTAGCCGTATTATTGTTGGTGTCTTTCTGGAAATCAAAAGAAAGGCTAGTGTTGGTATTAGGTGATGGTGTTACATTGCCAAACTCTAAGGCAGGGTAGGTTTGCGCTAAACCCAAAACTCCTACAACTAGAAATATTAGTTGTAAAAATGTTTTGAATGTTTTAAAATTTAGAGTTTTGTTCATGTTCTCTATTTTCGATTTTTAGAATATTGTATAAAAATTTTTACCTATAGATGAATAGGTTATAAAAAAGATATGTTTCTTTTGGATTAAATAAAAGTAGGAGGAGGTCTAGTGAAATGATGGTTTTCTACTTTTAGAGAATGGTAAAACTGAAAAAGCACATTTTGTTTTTCTTGGTAGATAAACAAAAACGACAGAAGTTTATTTTCTGTAAATAATGCTTTGTCTAGTTTTTGGCTTTGATCTTGGTTGTTAATACCTGATTTAGAAGTCCCGTAATTACTAGATAGATTTTCTTCCGATTGAGCATCAGTATTATAAATAATTTTCACTTCTCTTTTTTGCGCCATTTTTTTGATGAGTTTTTCATCAATTGCTTTGGGCGTTTTTTTCTTATGAGAAAATGCAATTTTTTCTTTTATTTCTTTTTGGGGAGAAGTAGAAGTTTTTGTGTTTTTTTGATTAATTGGAGCAGAAACTGAGGAATAATTGATTTTAGATTCACCTTTTTCTACGGTTACTATGGTAGCTCCTTCTGAAATGTGAATATTTTCTAACCCAGTAATGATTGATTCCTGAGCAGACATTTGTGTGGAAAAACCAATAGAAAGAAAGTATATAAAAACATAAAATATCTTAATGCTAGAAGCATTAAGAATAGATTTGGGTAATAGTAATCCCGAAGAACATTTGTCTAAGTAAACTTTCTTCAATTTTTTCTTCGTTAGTGTTTTTAGAACCAGAGGCAAAAATACAAAAAATATCTATATAATAATTGATTTTCTGATATTTATGCAATGGATGTGAAATTTATACTCGTTATAAATAAATTTAAAATCTTATCTTTGCAAAAATTTTAAGGCTCCCAAGGTGGGAGATACCTATTAATAACTTAATCCTAGTTTCTAAAATTTTAAGGATTATTAATACAATTTTTATGAGTAATATCGTAGCAATCGTTGGTCGTCCCAACGTAGGAAAATCCACATTATTTAATCGTTTATTAGAGAGAAGAGAAGCCATTGTAGATTCTACAGCTGGTGTAACCAGAGACCGTCATTATGGTAAATCTGACTGGAATGGAGTAGACTTTACCGTAATAGATACTGGTGGTTATGATGTAGGTAGTGATGATGTCTTCGAAGAAGAAATCCGTAAACAAGTTCAGTTGGCAGTAGATGAAGCTACTTCTATCATTTTTATGGTGAACGTAGACGAAGGACTTCAAGATATAGACCACGAAATCTATAATCTTTTGAGAAAAGCCAATAAACCTCTATATTTAGTGGTAAACAAAGTAGATTCTGCTAAAGAAATGCTTGCAGCTACAGAATTTTATCAGTTAGGAGTAGAAAAATATTATACGCTTTCTTCTGCTACAGGTTCTGGAACGGGTGAATTGTTAGATGACTTGGTTGCAGATTTTCCGACAACAGAATACAAAGATCCTTTCGAAGGTTTACCTAAAATTACCATTGCAGGAAGACCAAACGTAGGAAAATCTACACTTACCAATGCACTTTTGGATGATAACAGAAACATCGTTACTGATATTGCTGGTACAACTAGAGATTCCATCGAAACATTATATAATAAATTCGGACATGAGTTCGTGTTGGTAGATACTGCAGGAATGCGTAGAAAGTCTAAAGTTTCAGAAGACTTAGAATTCTATTCAGTCATGCGCTCTATTAGAGCGATTGAGCATTCTGATGTGGTGATTATCATGGTAGATGCTACTTTAGGCTGGGAATCTCAGGATATGAATATCTTTTCTTTGGCTCAAAAAAATAGAAAAGGAATCGTAATTGTAGTGAATAAGTGGGATTTGGTAGAAAAAGAAACCAATACCATGAGAGATTTTGAAAATAAAATCAAAGAAAAAATCGCTCAGTTTAATGACGTTCCTATTCTTTTTGTTTCTGCATTAACGAAACAAAGAATCTTAAAAGCGGTAGAAACTGCCATGATGGTGTATGAAAATCGTAAGAAAAGAATCAAAACTTCTAAACTTAACGAAATTTTATTACCTATAATTGAGCAAACTCCACCACCTGCAATCAAAGGAAAATATGTGAAAATTAAATATATTACCCAATTGCCAACTCCAGTTCCGCAATTTGCGTTTTTCTGTAATCTACCTCAGTATGTGAAAGAACCATACAGAAGATTCATCGAAAACCAATTGCGTAAGCAATTTGATTTTACAGGAGTTCCTATTGATGTATATTTCAGACAAAAATAATTTACCAACCCTTTTAGAATTCTAAATTCTGAAAGGGTTTTTAATTAAAATCGAATTGATGTTCAAAATCATTTTAAACAGACAAAAAATATCAATAAATTTGTCAAATATTCAATTAAACAAATCTGCACAACATGGTTACCGTATTATCAGAAAATTTCTCATTAGTCAATTCTTGGATCAACGAACTAAGAAACGTAGAAACCCAAAACAATAGAGCCAATTTCCGTAAAAGCATGGAAAGAATCGGCGAAATTGCAGCTTTTGAAATTTCTAAAGGTTTAGAATTCAAAGAAATAGAAATTTCTACTCCATTAGACAAAATTATGGTGAAAGAAATTGCAGTTCAACCTGTAATTACGACTATTTTGAGAGCAGGAGTTCCTCTTTTTGAAGGAATTCTTAATTATTTTGACAAAGCAGACTGTGGTTTCGTAGCTGCTTACAGAAAACACGATGCCAATGATTATTTCTCTATAAAACAAGATTATCTTACTTGTCCTAGTGTAGACGGAAGACCATTAATCGTAGCAGATCCCATGTTAGCAACTGGCGCAAGTTTAATAGAAGCGCTGAAAGATTTATTAAACCACGGAACACCTTCTCAACTCCACATTGTAGCCGTTATTGCAAGTAAACAAGGTGTAGAAACACTTTCCAATGCATTTCCAGATGCGCATATTTGGGTAGGAGCCATCGATGAAAATCTTACCTCAAAAGGTTATATTTCTCCAGGACTAGGAGATGCAGGAGATTTGTCTTACGGACAAAAATTACAGAGATAATTTAAGATGGCAAAGTTTATAAGTGATAGTAGTGTAAATGCTGAAATTGAGAAACTTCTTAAAGAATCAGAAAATCAGCTAGTATTAATTTCACCTTTTATACAAATTCATGAAAGGTTAAAATACTTTTTAAATCAAAAATTGGAATTGCCAAATTTGGAAATTTTAATTGTATTTGGAAAAAATGAAGATAATGTTTCAAAAAGCTTGAGTAAAGATGATTTAGAATTTTTAAAGAGATTTCCTAATATTGAAATTCGATATAATAAAAGATTACATGCCAAATATTACTCTAATGAAAATTCGGCAATTATAACTTCTATGAACCTTCATACATTTTCACAAAATAATAATATTGAAGTTGGTATAGTTTTTAGTTCTTTTGATATTGATATTTTAACGGAAAAACTTACAAAATTGCCGTTTAACAAAGATTCTTTTGATGTTGAAGCTTCAAAATATTTTGTAGATGTAATTAAACAATCAGAATTAATATTTCAAAGAAAACCTGAATTTTCAAAAGGGATTTTGGGATTTAGAAAAAAATATATTACTTCAAAAACGATAATTGATAATTCAGACAAATATTTTTCATATTTAACAAATTCGACAAAGTTTGAAAAGAGCGAAAATTATTCTTATTCAAATAAAAAAGGTTTTTGTATAAGAACTGGAGTGGAAATCCCATTTAATATATATAAACCGTTATGTGATGAGGCTTATAAAAGTTGGTCAAGATTCAGAAATGAAAATTATGAGGAAAATTATTGTCATTTTTCTGGAGAAGAATCTTTTGGTGCAACGTCTTATGCGTCACCAATACTTAATAAAAATTATTACAAAGCCAAGAAGGAGTTTAATATTTAAGTATTTTACACATCAAAAGCCATTACCAAAACGCTAACTTCATTCCTTGGATTTTTCAAAATTTCCCAAGCAATGGCACTTATCGTATTTCCTGTGGTGAAAACATCGTCTATTAACAAAACATGTTTCCCAGAAATTTCTTCGGTGAGCGAGAAATCGTATTTCGTTTCGGCGCGATGAGATTTGTCTTTTTGAGCTTGTGCTTTTTGGTAAGAATTTCTTTTGAGCGCTTCTTTATGATGAGGAATTTCCCAATTTTTAGAAAGCGTGTCTGCAAAAATATGCAACTGATTATAACCTCGTTTTTTTAATTTTTTAGGATGAAGCGGAACCGTAATTAAAACATCTGGTTTTTCTGAAAGGTAAATTCTTTCCAAAGTCCATTCAGCCATGATTTTTCCAACTTTTTCCTGAGAGCGATATTTGAGTTGGTGAATAATTTTTTGGCTCAATGCTTCTTCTTGAAATTCCATCACAGCATAAGCATTTTTCACGGGAAATAAAAGCTTACATCTCTGTTTCAGAGGATTTTCTTCGTAGAAATTAAAATGAGAAAACTTAATTTGAGGGAAACATACATGGCAAACCAATTCGTCTTTTGAAATGATGGTGTTACAATGTAGACATCTGTTCGGGAACAGTAAATCCAGCAGCATAGAAAATGGTTTTTAGTTTTAGAAAACTAAAATAGTGAAAAATAATAAACCAACCCGCTTTTTATGAGTGATTTTGATGATGTTTTCTCGCAGATTTGGCTGATTATGCTGATTTTATTTGCTAAATCTGCTTTATCAGCAAGAATTTCTCTAGTTTTTCACTTTAAAACTCCAGGTAAAAGCAAATTTAGAAACCAAATCGCCTTTTTGGTCTTTTCCTTCAGAAAATAGGGTTAAAGTTTGTCCTTCTCCAGTTTCGATGGCTTTTTGTAAAGCGGCATCCAGTTCTTTTCCTTGATGACAAGAAAAAGTAACTCTACCCACTGCTTTTTTGGTGAATTCAGCTTGGTTATGAACCACCAACATAGAGATTTTTTTGCCTGATTTTCTAATTTTTTCGGCACAAAGAAACCCTGTAGAAAATTCTGCAGCCATTCCTTGAACTGCCCAAAACATAGAATTGAAAGGGTTTTGGTTTAGCCAACCGAATTTTACTTTGGTGATGCAGATTTCATCATTCATTTCTTTTAGGCGCACTCCTGCAATCCAAGAAATTGGAATTTTTAAAAACAGAAACAGGTGTAGTTGGAATTTGTTCATGTCACAAATCTAAAAATTTTAATTTTTAAAATTTTGAAAACTTATATGATGAGAATAGTTTTTAAGAATTTTTTAGATTCAGTTTATAAAATAGATGACACAATTTATCTAAATTAAGTCATTGTATTGACGGAATTAATATAAAATAAGTCAGTTAACTGACGTAATTTACAAAAAATGTATATCTTTGTAGGGTGAATTTTGAAAAATAAACCTCATGAGCTATGTAAAAAGAGCAGTGCTCGATAATTTTAAAAATAATCTTAAACCCAATAAAGTGCTTGTTTTATTGGGAGCAAGACGTGTTGGAAAAACCCAATTGATTAAAAAATATTTAGAAACTGTAGAAGAAAAAGTATTGCAACTGAATGGGGAAGATTTAAATGACGCTCGTCTTTTAGAAGAAAGAACTCTCGAAAATTATACAAGATTATTTCAGAATATTGGGCTATTGGTCATAGATGAAGCACAAGCTGTACAAGATATTGGGTTAATTTTAAAATTTATTGTAGATCATATCGAAGGAATAAAGGTTATTGCAACCGGTTCTTCTATGTTTGATTTGGCTAATAAATTAGGAGAACCTTTGGTTGGCAGAAAAAATACCCTTTTTCTATATCCGCTTTCCCAAATTGAGTTTTCTAACTACGAAAACTATAAACAGACCGCCGAAAATTTAGAAACCAGATTGATTTTTGGAGGATATCCCGAACTTACACAATATTCATCATGGGAAGAAAAGCAAAACTATCTCAGGGAAATTGTGAGTTCTTATTTGTTGAAAGATATTCTGATTTTTGATGGCATTAAAAACTCTAATAAAATTTATGATTTACTTAGATTAATTGCCCTTCAAATCGGTAAAGAAGTTTCTCTTCAAGAATTAGGAAATCAACTTCAAATGTCTAAGAATACGGTAGAACGATATCTTGATTTGCTCACTAAAGTTTTTATTTTGTTTAAAGTAGAAGGTTTTTCTAGAAATTTACGCAAAGAAATTACCAAAACCAGCAGATGGTATTTTTATGATAACGGAATAAGAAATGCAATTATTAATAACTATAATTCTCTTCAAAATAGAACAGATGTAGGTGATTTATGGGAAAATTATTTGGCTTCGGAAAGAATAAAAAAACAAGAGTATCACAAAATATTTAGAGCCAATTATTTTTGGAGAACTTATGATAGGCAGGAATTGGATTGGTTAGAAGAAGATGCCGAAAAACTTTCTGCTTTTGAATTTAAATGGAATGAAAACAAAAAAGCAAAAATACCAACTGCTTTTGCAAAAGCTTATCCCGATGCAGAATTTAGTTTAATAACTAAGAAGAATTATTTGGATTTTATCACCTAAAATTTAAACGAAATATTCCTTATTTTTGAATAAAATTAAAACCATGAAAATTAAAACCTTTTACCTTTTACTGTTCGTGATGTTCAGTATTCAACTGTCAGCTCAAAATCTTGAAAAAATTGCACAAGAAATAAAAGACGAAGGCATTCAGCTTTACAGAAGTGAAATGGCAAGTTGGTATGGAACTGATGTTTTTATTGAAAACTATAAAGAAAGAGATAACATAGGTGGTTATTTTTCATACATTAAAGAGGATGAAGTGCCAACTTGTGTATTTTATTCCAAAGAAAATAAAGTGATAGGAACCATTTCTTTTCCTACAAGTTATGAACCAAGGAATTCTAAAATAGATTTGTCCGAAAGAGATTTTACTGAGGTGGAAAAAGAATATTTTACCATCAGAAAAGCAGCTCAGGAAAGATTAAAAACGGATACCATTTTTAAATTTTACAATAATGTAAATTATAATATTGTTCCGATAATCAATAAAAATAAAGAAAAAAAAGTGTATTTTTTGAGCGGAACTAATCTCAATAATTTAGTGCTTTTTGGAAACGATTATTTAATTGATTTTAACAAAGATAGTAGCATTAAAAAAGTACAAAAACTACATAACAGTTTGCTTTCTTTTAAAATTTATGATGAAAAAGTTGGCAAAACAATAAGCGGAATTCACTCACACGTTTTAGAAGATTGGCCATTTATTACGCCTACCGATATTTGTACACTGTTGCTCTACCAAAAATTTACCAATTGGGAAAGTTATACCGTGGTTTCTAAAAAATATACTAGCCTTTGGAATGCAAAAAGTAATCATTTGATGATTATGAAAACAGAAGTTTTAGAAAAAATTCAAGAAGACCAAAAGAAAAGACATCCTGAAAGATATCAAGAACAAGAGAAAAAATAAAAAAAAACCGCAGAAGTCGTTTCTGCGGTTTTTTATTCACTATTGACTTGCGAAGTAAAATTCACATTTTATCTATTTCACAAATCCTTTGTTTTGTAGAAGTGGTTTAATGTCTGGAGTTCTTCTTGTAAAATCTTTGAACGCTTGATTCAAGTCTACAGAATTTCCTACAGATAGAATATATTTTCTGAAACGATCGCCGTTTTCTCTGGTCATTCCACCATTGTCCGTAATCCATTTCCAAGCATCTGCATTCAGAACATCGCTCCACATATAAGCGTAATAACCTGCAGAATAACCGCCTCCCCAAATGTGAGCAAAGTAAGGAGAATGATATCTTGGCGGAACTTGTGGCAAAGTAAATCCGTATTTGGTTAAGACTTCTTTTTCAAAATCTAAAGTAGGTTTTATTTCGGCATCAGATTTTACAGAATGCCAAGCCATATCTAATGTTGCCGCAGAAACCAATTCTGTAGTGGCATAACCTTGGTTAAAAGTAGCGGCTTTTTTAATTTTATCTACCAAAGTTTGAGGCATTGGTTGTTTGGTTTCATAGTGTAGTGCATAATTTTTAAGAACTGAAGGCTCTAGCGCAAAAAATTCATTGATTTGAGAAGGAAATTCTACAAAATCTCTAGGAACATTGGTTCCAGAAATGGTAATGTATTTTTGGTTGGCAAAAAGTCCGTGCAAAGTGTGACCAAATTCGTGGAACATGGTAGACACATCATCATAAGAAATTAATGAAGGTTTTCCTGGAGCCGGTTTTTGGTAGTTGAACACATTTACAATTACAGGTTTAGTTCCCGTCATGAATGATTGTTCTACGAAGTTACTCATCCAAGCGCCACCATTTTTATTATCTCTGGTATAAAAATCTAAGTAATAAATCGCTAAAGATTTTCCGTCTCTATCAAATACTTCATAAGCTACTACATCTGGATGATAAACTGGTAAATCTTTTCTTTCTTTGAAGGTAATTCCGTAGAATTTTTCTGCAGCGTAGAAAACGCCTTTTTCTAAAACGGTGGACACTTCAAAATAAGGTTTGATTTGGTTTTCGTCTAAATCAAATTTTGCTTTACGCACTTGTTCTGCATAGAAATTCCAATCCCAAGGTGCGAGTTCGAAGCCGCCTTTTTGAGCATCAATTAGCGCTTGAATATCCACAATTTCTCTTTTCGCTTGCTCTACTGCAGGTTTTCCTAATTGGTAAAGAAGGTTCATTGCGTTTTCTGGTTTTTTTGCCATTTGGTCTACCAAATTCAGTTCAGCGTAAGAAGATTTTCCCATAAGATGCGCTTTCTCCATTCTCAGTTTCGCTTGTCTTTCGAGGATAGCTCTTGTATCATTTTCATCTCCTTTTTCTGCTCTGTACCAAGAAGCTTTGAATAATTTTTCTCTTGTCGCTCTGTTTTTAAGATTTTGAAGAAGCGGTTGTTGAGTAGTATTGAGCAAAGTCAAAAGATATTTGCCTTCGTAGCCTGCGTTTTTAGCATCTGTAGCTGCAGCAGCGATTTCATCAGCAGATAATCCGTCTAATTCCTTAACGTCTGAAATTAAAACAGCTCCTTTTTTTCTCGCTTCTAATAATTTACTAGAAAATTGAGTAGAAAGTGTTGCCAATTCTGCGTTTATTTTTTTCATTTGCTCTTTGTCAGCATCAGAAAGATTAGCACCAGCCAATTCAAAACGTTGCTTGTACACTTCTAACAATCTTTGGTCTTCTGCATCTAAACCATCTGTTTTAATGGCTTTAATTCTATTATAAAGAGCAGAATTTAAATAAATTTTATCTGCATGAGATGCAAAAATAGGAGCGTATTGTTCTTCTATTTTCTGTAGAGTAGGATTGGTATTAGAACCAGTAAGGTTGTAGAAAACAATTTGTGCGCGTTTCAATACTTCCCCGCTTTTTTCAAGTGCCAAAATGGTGTTTTCAAATGTTGCGGCTTCCTTGTTGCTAACGATTGTAGCAATTTCTGCTTCGTTTACTTTTAAACCATAATCAAAAGCTGGAGCAAAATGTTCGTCTTTAATTTTGTCAAATTCTGGAGCCTGATACTGCAATGTACTTTTCTTATAAAAAGGATTGTTTAAAACAGCAGTATCATCAATTTTTGTGGTATTTTCTTTCATGGTAGAACAAGAAATGCTGAAACCTAATGCAGACATCAGCAAAATTGATGTAATATTTTTCATTGTTAAATTGTTGAATATTTATAGGGTTAAAGATACAAAATTTGTAGAAAGCGATTCAGCATTGTGCCAAAAGCAATTTTGTAACAAAAAATAAATCTAAACGTCTAATTATTAAAATATTAATCATGAAAAAAACGATTCCTGTCTTTCTTTTAAGCTTATCATTAGCTTCTTGTATCAATGTAAAATCTGATGATGGAAGCATTGGTGATATTTTCACAGGCAAAAAAGGAAATGGACCGATGACTGAAAAAGTATTTTCGGGAGATTTCAATAGCATAGAAGTTTCTACTTCTATTCATGCAGATATTATGAAATCTGATGTAGAAAAAGTAGTTATTTCTGCGCCTTCAGATATTATTGAATTTGTGAAAGTAGAACAAAACGGAGAAAGCGTAAGAATTTACGTGAATTCTGATTTTAGAAATCCTATTTCTACAGAAAGAGTAAAAGCCATTATTTATGCTAAAGATTTTGATGAATTGAGAGCGAATTCTAGTGCTTCTGTAAAGGTGAAAGATACTTTTATGCAAGATAAACTGAAAGTAGATGTTTCCAGCTCTGCAGATGTAGATGGACATTTAGAAGCCAATCAATTAGATATTTCTGTAGGAAGTAGCGGTAGTTTTTCTGGAAAAGTTTGGGCAGATTTTGCTCGTTTCGAAGTTTCTTCTAGTGGTGATTTTTCTGTAGATGGAAAAGTGCAGCATGGCAGTATTCACGCCAGTTCTTCTGGTGATTTTAACGGAAGAAATTTAGAAGTTAAAGAAGGAGAGTTTCATGCTTCATCATCAGCAAGTATTTCTGCGATGGTTTCTCAAAAAGCTTCGGCACAAGCTTCTTCTAGTGGGGATGTAAATCTTAAAAAACTGGGAAATCCTGTTATTTCTTCTTCTGAAAGCAGCAGTGGAAGCGTAAATGTAAATTAGTAACTTTATTTTTCTTCATATTCCAATTTTATTAAACCGAAAAAGCAACTCTATTTTGAGTTGCTTTTTTATTTTTTTAATTTTTGTCTTGATTCAAAATTTTCTACCAGCCTCCAGAAGCGCCACCTCCGCCAAAACTTCCGCCTCCACCGAAACCGCCAAATCCACCGCCTGAACTTCCGCCACCGAAACCACCTCCAAAACTTCCTGGGAAGAAACCACCTGGATAGACTCTTCTTCCTCTTCTGGTAATAATCACGTCTCCGTCATCATTGCCAAAACCTCCTCCATTATTACTTTTTGATAAAATATAAATAATAAAGAACAGAATAAGTGCGAAAATAAGAATGTGTTTCAGGGAAATATCAATCGGTTGAGGTTCTGATTCAGAAAGCGGTTTAAATTTACCTCTTACTGCATCCATTATAGCAGAAGTTCCAGAATTTATTCCTGCAAACCATTGCCCTTTTTTGAAATTTGGCGTGACCAAATAATCTAGAATTTGCCCAGCAACAGAAGCCGTAAGGTATTGCTCTACACCACGACCTTGCTGAATAGACATTTTTCTGTCTTCGGTTGCAATGAGGAAAACAACGCCGTTATCTTGTTCTTTTTCTCCGATTTTCCATTTTTCTCCCCATTGTGTCGCTACAAAATTTACATCTTCTCCATTGGTGGTAGGAATAATGACTACCAAAATTTCTGTAGAAGAAGAATCTGCAAATTTGATGAGTTTTTGATTAATTTCTTCTGTTTCCGTAGCATTCAGTAAGCCTACTTCGTCATAAACAGGATAAATTTTACTGGGAGGTTCTGGAACGTTATATTGTGCTGAAATAAAACTACAACAGCTCAGTAAAACTAAAACGAAGAAATTTTTAAGAGAAGGTAATTTCATTAGGTAATTCATTGTGATTTTCTCCGTCAATGGGGAAGAATTTTTTTAATTCTAATCCGGTTTCTAAAATAGCATCTCGCAAACCTTCGAAATATTGACCTTGAGAGAAAGCTGAGGTTATTTTGTCATGCAAATCATTCCAAAATTTTTGATGCACTTTTTCATGAATGCCTTTATCGCCAATAATGGTTAAGTATTTTTGTTCAAAATTCACATGAAAAAGTACGGCATTTCTTTCTTTGGTTTTGTCCATTCCCAGAGATTTAAAAACGTCAAAAGCAATTTTGGCATTATTGTCATCTGAGTTTTGGTCTATATGCACACGAATTTCTCCGGTAGAATGGTCTTCCGCTTGTTGAATGGCTTCCACTAGGGAAGCCATTTGAATATTGTTTAAAAAATTACTCATTATTCAGTGAAAACTTCAGGAGCTTTTTCAGCACCTGCATCTGCTTTAAATAAAGGTTTTTCTTTGAAATTAGAGAAATTTGCGATGATATTATTCGGGAAAACTTTAATAGAAGTATTGTATTCTTTCACCGCAGCGTTATAGTTTACGGTTTCTGCTCTTATGCTGTTTTCAATCGCAGTATATTCTCTTTGGAAATCGATAAATTGTTGGTCAGCTTTTAGATTAGGATATTGTTCTACCACTGCCATTAATCTGCTCAAAGCACCAGATAATTCACCTTGTGCAGCTTGGAATTTTGCCAAATCTGCTTCAGTCATATTAGTTGGGTCTATCGTAACTTGAGTTGCTTTAGAACGTGCTTCGATTACTTTGGTTAAAGTTTCTTGCTCGAATTTAGCATAAGATTTTACGGTTCTTTCTAAATTAGGGATAAGGTTTGCTCTTTTTTGGTAAACGGTTTCTACATTGGCCCATTTTTCGTTTACGTTTTGTTCGCTTCCTACAAAACCATTTCTAATGCCAATTCCCCAAAATATTACCAATGCAATTACGCCAATCAGCACCAAACCTATTGTTCCAATGCCAAAACATCCTTTGTTGTTCATAGTTTAATTTTTTTTAATTGTGTATTAAGTGATTCAGTAAACCAAATATACAAATATTATGCTAATTTTGTAAAATATACCTTGAAATGATTACAATAGTAGTAGCAATGGGAAAAAACAGAGAAATTGGTGTTGATAACCAGTTGCTTTGGCATTTACCTAAAGATTTAAAACATTTTAAAGAACTTACGAGTGGTCACCCAATTATTATGGGCAGAAAAACATACGAAAGTATTGGTAAACCGCTTCCTAATCGTACAAATATTGTGATTAGTAGAAAAAATGATTGGTTCGAAGAAGGGATTCTTATCGTAGGAAGTATTAAAGAAGCATTGAAATTTGCCAAAAAAATAGACGAAAATGTTTTTGTGATTGGTGGAGGTACTATTTATGAACAAACGATAGATTTGGCAGACCAATTAGAGATTACTTTGGTAGATGCTACGCTAAATGCGGATACTTATTTTCCAAAAATAGACGAGAAAATTTGGCAGAAAACCCAAGAAACTTGCCATGAAAAAGACGAAAAGAATCAATATGATTTTTGTTTTCAAACTTTTACAAAAAAGACTAGCGTTTAATGTCTGAAATCTAACATCTAATTTTTATATTTGCACACCTAATTTTAAGAGATGAATAAGTACATAAAATTTTTAATTGCTGGCTTAATGATTGCTGCGGGAGTTTACCTGATGATGAACCGTCAAATAGGATGGGGAATTGTAGTCGTATTCTTTTCGCTGAGTCCTATTTTATTATTTTTCAAAAATGAATACATCTTATTGGCTTTTTGGCAAATGAGAAAACAGAATTTTGTAAAAGCTGCACATTGGTTAACTTACATTAAAAACTACCAATCTCAGTTACACAAATCTCAATATGGTTATTTCCATTATTTACAAGGTCTAACTCTAGCGCAAGAACATCCCGCAAAAGTAGAACCATTGATGAAAAAAGCTTTAGAATATGGTTTAAATATGAAGCACGATAGAGCAATGGCTACGTTAAATATAGCTGCAGCAGCACTTTCTAAAGGAAGAAAAGCAGAAGCTCAAAAATTATTAGAAGAAGCTAAAAGATTAGACGATCAAGGAATGATGGCGGATCAAATAAAAATGATGAAAGACCAATTGAAAATGCCTTCTATGCAGAAACATATGCATAATCCACAAATGAGACACAGAGGAAAATTCTTCTAAAAAATTATAAAGAGAAAAAGCAAAACTCCTGAAAATTTTCAGGAGTTTTTTTATTTGATGTCTTGTCCTGAAAAAAGTTGACTAAAAATTAGATAATATGTCAACAAAAAAGAAAATTTCAAAAATTCCAATTGCCCCACAAATTTATAGCGAAGCATTTAAACGTCAAGTTGTAAGTGAATTTGAGAGGGGTTTATTTACTAAAGCAGAACTTCGAAGACGTTACAATATTTTAGGCAATAGTTGTCTACCAAGATGGTTAAAAAAATATGGTAAATTTACCTATGAAGATAAATTAACTATTGGTCGTCCTATGAAAGATCCTCAACAACAGCGTATAAAAGAGCTAGAGGCTCAATTAGCAAAAAAAGAAGAAGAATTAAAAGTATTCAAACGATTTATTGAAATAGCTGAACGTGAGCTTAAAATTGATATTGTAAAAAAGTCTGGTTCCAAGCAGTCGAAGAAATAAATGTAAATAGTTCATTGACTATTTATGAGTTATGCGAACTGTTTGGATACACAAAACAAGCATTTTACAAGCGAAAGTCAAAGGTAAAAACGCCTAAATACAACTCAGAATTATTACGAAGTTTAGTAGTTACTATTCGTAAGCAATTACCCCGAACAGGTGGCAAGAAACTTTATGTAATGTTACAAGATGAATTTATAAAACATCATATATCAATTGGTCGGGATCATTTTTTAGATTTTTTAAAAGCCGAATATTTACAAGTACCTAAAGCTCGAAGATATTACAAAACAACAAACTCAAGACATTGGATGAAACGCTATCCAAATTTAATTAGCAATTTAGTACTTAACAGGCCTGATCAAGTTTGGGTTGCTGATATAACTTATTTACGAACAAAAGAGAAAACATACTATTTGCATTTACTCACTGATGCTTGTTCCAAGAAAATCGTTGGTTATCAACTGTCAGATAATTTAATGAGTTCAACTACAGTAAAAGCTTTAGAAATGGCTTTGATTAACAGGGAAACAAAAAATCAACTCATTCACCATTCTGATAGAGGTTTACAATATTGCAGTAAAGAATATACCGAATTGTTAAAGAAAAACAATATTTTAATTAGTATGACGCAAGAATACGACCCGTATGAAAATGCAGTAGCAGAAAGAGTAAATGGAATTTTAAAAGAAGAATTTGGTTTACATGAAATATTTGAAAACTATCAAAATTTAAACAAACAAGTTACACAAGCCATAACTTTATACAACAATTTTAGAATACATATGTCAATTAATATGATAACTCCAAACCAAGCGCATCAACAAAAAACAATACAATTAAAACAATGGAAAAAAATAAATCGTAACAGAATTAATTCTGTTACGATTTAACTATATTTGAATTATTAACGAGTCAACCTTTTTTAGGACAACTCATGACAAATTTTCTTTGTTTCTTATAACTTTTTAATTGGTTCTTTTGTTTACATTTCTGCATCATTGAAATTTCCGTAGAATTTTGGCATTTGCCAATGGTATTTTACCGCAAGAGTTCTAATGCTTACAATAAGAAGAATGGTTAAGATTTGATTAATTTCTTCAGACAAACCACTGAAATTTTTCAGAAGGATGTAGACTATTCCACCTGCAATTGCTGCAGTCGCATAAATTTCTTTTCTGAAAATCAAAGGAATTCTGTTCAGTAAAATATCTCGGATAATTCCTCCAAAACAACCGGTAATTGTGCCTAAAACTACTCCAATAACGGGATGTAAGTCGGCATTTAATCCTTTTTGAACCCCAATAATTGTAAAAAGTCCCAATCCAAGACTATCAAAAATAAAAAGCGTTACCTGAAATTTTTTCTCAATTAATTTGAATATCATCGTAAAAATAGCAGTGAAAAAAATCAAACTCACGGCTAATAAATCGTGCATCCAAAAAACAGGGACATCTAGTAATAAATCTCTTACTGTTCCGCCACCTACAGAAGTTACAAATGCAATGATGAGAACGCCAAAAGGATCGAAACGCTTTTGCATAGCCGCAAAACTTCCCGACATCGCAAAAGATATCGTACCAAGGACTTCTATTAAAAAGGTAAAATCTGGAAGCATGGGTAGAAAAAGTTTAAAAAAAAATCGAGTGAAAATTAAAAAATTCTAAACTCTCACTGCATCAGGAACAAATAATTGATATTCTCCGTTGTTAGAAATAATTTCTCTTACAATACTGCTGCTGATAAATGATTTTCCAGAAGAGGTAAGTAAGAAAACGGTTTCTAATTTTCTTCTCGCCAAAGTTCTGTTAGTATGAGCAATTGCTTTTTCAAATTCAAAATCGGCAGGATTTCTGAGACCTCTCAGAATAAATTGAGCTTCTTTTTTGATGCAATAATCGATGGTTAATCCTTCAAAATAATCTACTTCTACATTGGGGAAATGCGCTACAGATTTTTGAATAAATTCCATGCGTTTTTCTAGCGGAAACATATATTTTTTCTGAGAATTCTGTCCGATAGCGATGATGAGTTTATCAAACAGAGGAACAGCTCTTTCAATAATGTCAAGATGTCCTAAAGTAATCGGGTCAAAAGATCCTGGAAATACAGCGATTTTCATTTTTTTAAGCTTTCTGCAGTCAGCAATCTGCCTTCTGCTATTGTTTTTTATAATTTTTTGCTGAAAGCCAAATGCCGACAGCAGATTGCAATTTACTTTTTAAGTGCTTTTTCTACTTCGTTTCCACAAAGGTCTTTGATAGAAATTCCGTAAATTTTTGCTTGTTGAGGTAAAATAGAAGCCGGTGAAAATCCAGGATTGGTATTCATTTCTAGCATGTAAGGCGTTCCATCCATAATGATGTATTCACTTCTAGAAAAACCGCTCATTCCCAAAGATTCATAGGCATGTTTTGCGATTTTTTCTACTTTGTATCTGGTTTCATCGTCTAATCTAGCTGGTGTAATTTCTTCGGAAGCACCTTCATATTTCGCTTCGTAATCGAAAAATTCTTTGTGTGGAACAATTTCTGTAATTCCAAGAACAATGGTTTCTCCTTTGTAATCGATTACACCTACAGAAACCTCCATTCCATTTAAGAAAGATTCTATTAAAATTTCATCATCTTCTTTGAAGGCAAATTCTATCGCTGCTGCCAATTCAGATTTGGCTTTAACTTTAGAAATCCCGAGCGAAGAGCCACTTTGATTGGGTTTTACAAATAAAGGAAGTCCTAATTCTTCTACAATTTTATCTTCATTGATATTTTCTCCTTTTCTCAGGTAAAAACTTTTTGCAGAAGGAATTCCGTATTTTGCTAAAACGGCAAGAGTATCTTTTTTGTTGAAAGTAAGAGCGCTTTTGTAGAAATCACAGCCTGTATATTTTTGACCAATAGCGTTCCAATAGCCTTGTAATTCACCATTTTCTCCAGGAGCACCATGAATAATGTTGAAACAAACGTCAAATTTTAAAATTGCTCCGTCTGAAAGCGTTACCGAAAAATCTCCTTTGTTAATGGGAAGTTTTTCTTCATTTTCGTTTAAAAAGTACCATTCTTCTTTTAGAACTACTACTTTATAAACATTATATAAATCTCTGTCTAGAGAATCATAAATCAATTGGCCACTTTTCAGAGAAACCTTGTATTCATCAGAGAAGCCACCCATTACTACGGCTACATTTTTCTTGCTCATACTTTTTAAAAAACTAATAAACGCAAATGTAATTATTTTTCAACTTAAATATTTCATAATTTTATATTTATATTTGCGTTTATATTTCGAATAAATAAAAAATTTATGCTTCGATCTTTTTTCCACTGGAAAGTTTTTGTAAACTTAATAGTAGCACTTGTAATTTTTGTAGGAGTAGTTTGGCTTACCTTTCGATGGCTAGAGTTTCACACCAATCACGGTGAAGAAATTCAGGTTCCGAATGTTGTCAATATGAAGGTACAACAAGCAATAGAGGTTTTAGATGACCAAGGCTTAGAATATGAAGTAGATAGTGGTAAATATGATCCAAAATTTAAACCATTACAAGTTCTTAAAATCTATCCACATCCAGGTTCTAGAGTAAAAGATGGTAGAGCCATTCTTTTAAAAGTAAATCCTAAAACTTATGCACCAGTTGCGGTTCCAGATGTTTTAGATAGATATAAGTATTTGGCTTTCAGGAAGTTTGATTTATTAGGGTTAAAGGTAGGAGATACTATTTATGAGCCTAATATTCAGAAAGATGCTATTATAAGAATGATGTTTAATGGCAGAGTGATCAAACCTGGAGAAAAAGTTCCTATGTTTTCTACGCTTGATTTAGTCATTGGTTCTGGACCGATGAGAAATGTAGTGATTCCTAATTTGGTAGGAAGAACTGTAGCAGAAGCGAAAGCTATTATTGCTCAAAATTACTTTGAAGTAGGATTGGTAGAACATGAAGACGGACAAAATAATGATTCTGATATTATTTACTATCAAGATCCTGCAAGTGGTTCTGTAAGAGATCAAGGAATGCAAATAGATTTGTGGGCAAGTAAAAAAACACCAGCCGAAATGCAGTCTAAAATCCAAAAACTGAATAGCATTTATAAAACTACGGATATTAATACCATGCCAGAACCTTCTGACAATGAATTTATCCCAGTTCCAAGTGAAGAACCTGTAAATACTACACCAAAACCACCGGTAGAAAAACCCAAACCAACTACGAATACAAATAATACAAAACCTGCGGAAACAAAACCAGCAGAAGAAAAACCTGCTAAAAAGGTAATTGTAGAGTAGTTTTTTAGAAATTAAAATAATTTATAGAACTTTGCCGAAAATTTTTTGGCAAAGTTTTTTTGAATAATATGAGCGAAAAAGAAGATTTTTTAGAAGAAGATTTATTGTTAGAAGACGAAAATTCTAATGACGAAGAAAACTCGGGGTTGTTTGAACATCTCAATATTACTGTTGATAAAAAACAAGAACCTTTAAGAATAGATAAATTTCTTTTGATTTATCGCCAGAATTCTTCTAGAAATAAGATTTCGCAAACGTGTAGAGCAGGAAACGTTATCGTAAATGGTAATCCTGTAAAACAAAATTATCGTGTAAAGCCGGGAGATGAAATTTCGGTTTTATTAACGCATCCTCCTCGTGAAAATGTTATCATTCCAGAAGATATTCCATTTAAAATTGTCTATGAAGATGAAGATGTTCTGGTGGTAGACAAAGAGCCGGGAATGGTTGTGCATCCAGGTTTTGGGAATTGGAAAGGAACATTGGTGAATGCAGTTGCGTTTCATTTTCAGAAAAATGGATTTACCTCAGATTTAGATAGAGTAGGATTGGTTCATAGAATTGATAAAGATACTTCTGGACTGATCGTTTTAGCCAAAAATGAGTATGCATTGAGCTTTTTAGCCAAGCAATTTTTTGATCGAAAAACCAAACGTTTGTATTGGGCTTTTGTTTGGGGAAATTTAGAAAATGACGAAGGAACAATCAGAGGACACATCGGAAGACATCAGAAAAACCGAATGCAAATGGCAGTTTATGAAGATGGAAGCCAAGGAAAACATGCGGTAACTCATTATAAAGTTTTAGAAAGATTCAAATATATGACTTGGGTAGAATGCAAACTAGAAACGGGAAGAACTCACCAAATTAGAGCGCATTTTAAACATATTGGTCATACTCTTTTTAACGATGAAAGATATGAAGGTCATCAAATTTTGCGTGGGGTAAACTTACCAAAATACAAGCAATTTGTGAAAAATGTCTTCGAAGTTTTACCTAGACATGCTTTACACGCTCATACTTTAGGCTTCATTCATCCCACAACAAAAAAAGAAATGTATTTTGAGTCACCGATGCCAAAAGATATGCAAGATGCGGTTGAAAAATGGAGAAATTACTTGCAAAATTCTTAATTCCAATCGTTTTCGGTCAGGTTTAAGACAAAGAAATTTTCAATTCCATACTTTTTACTTAAATTTGACGTTTAGAAATTCACGACCATGAAAAAAATATTATTCACATTTTTTGCTGCTTTTTCAGGATTGAGCTATGCTCAAGAAACTATTCCTATGTATCAGCAGTATTTATTTGATAGTGAATTTCTCTTTAATCCTGCGCATATTGGTAAAACAGATGATGTGAATTTGGTTGCTAACTATCAAAAACAATTTTCAAAATTTGATGAATCTCCTAATGTACAATCAGTGGGAATTCATGCCAATGCTTTTGATAGAGTAGGAATAGGCGCTTATTTTTTCCGTGACCAAAACGGACCAATTTCTGCAAACGGAATTGCAATTGGTGCTTCTTATTTTGTTCCACTCAGTGATGAAGATGGCAGAAAAGACCAATTTTCTTTCGGAACTTCAGTAAATTTTTACAATCAGAACTTTGATGTTTCTAAAGTAAATGCGCAAGATCCAAATGATCCTTTGCTTTACGAAAATAACAACAGTATTTTCATTGCTTATGCTAACTTAGGATTACAAGCTACTTATAGCAGAGCTTTTGCTGGGATTTCTGTTGCAGATATTCCATTGAGTAACAATACACCAGTGGTAAATGGTATAGAACCGTCGCCAACCAGATTTTACCTTAATGCAGGATATGACTGGGAAATTACCGAAGGATTTTCGGTAGAACCTTCTGTGATGATGAATTTGAATACCAATTCATCTAGAATGTTTGACATCAATGTTTTGATGAAATTGTATGGTGAGAGTGACTATTTTGCCGCGGGAATCAATTACAGAACGGCAAAAAGTGCTGTGGGAAGCCAACAGTTAAGCATGTCACCTATTATTAAATTTAAACTTAATAAACTCCATTTCGGAGCTTCTTATAATTTAGGATTGTCTGATATTCAAGAATACGGCGGAAATTCGTTCATGCTCAGTTTAGGATATGATATTCCTAATTTCATCAATCAAAGAGGATTTAGATATCGTTAACGAATTTTTAGAATTACGATTTCAGACTTACGATTTATTAGTAAATCGTCTATCAAACATCTAACACCCAACAAAATTGATTTACCTCCACATTCCTTTTTGCAAGCAGAAATGCAGTTATTGCAATTTTCATTTTTCTACTTCATTGAAGCAGAAAGACGAAATGATTTCGGCAATAAAAAAAGAAATTTTTCTAAGAAAAGAGGAGCTGGAAAATAAAACACTTTCATCGCTGTATTTTGGTGGCGGAACTCCATCTATTTTTTCTGTGGACGAGATCAAATCTTTAATAGATGAGGTTTTAAAGTATTTTGACTTTGAAAAAAATATTGAAATCACGCTAGAAGCTAATCCTGATGATTTGGATAAAAATTTTCTGAAAGATTTAGCCAAAACCGAAATCAATCGACTTTCTATAGGAACGCAAAGTTTTTTTGAAGAAGATTTAAAGCTCATGAATCGTGCTCACAATGCTTCTGAAGCCGAAAGTTCTATCAAAAGAGCGCAAGATTTTGGCTTCAAAAATCTGAGTATTGATCTAATTTATGGTTCGCCGACTTCCAATTTTGAAATCTGGAAAAAAAATCTTCAGAAAACCATAGAATTGCAAGTTCCTCACGTTTCTTCTTATGCATTGACCATCGAGCCTAAAACTGCTTTGAATGCTTGGATTAAGAAACATAAAATCGCAGAACCGAAAGAAACAGAGCAAAATAAAGAGTTTTATTATATGTCTGATTTTCTAAAAGACAACGGTTTTATACATTACGAAATTTCTAATTTTGCTAAAAAAGATTTTGAATCGAAGCACAATTCAGCGTATTGGAAATATAAAGAATATCTGGGAATCGGACCTTCTGCACATTCTTATAACGGTAGAAACGAGCGCAGTTGGAATATTGCTAATAACACCATTTATATTAAGAATTTAGCAGAAAACATCCTTCCCAAGGAAACCGAAAAACTTTCTGAAAAAGACCAGTACAATGAAATGCTCATGATTGGTCTCAGAACGATTTGGGGTGTAGATTTAGAACAACTCAACGAAAAATTTTCTGGTGAAATTTTAGAAATTTTTAAAAACAGCATTCAGTCAAAATTAGAAGAAGGAATTCTAGTGATAGAAGAAAATCACTTAAAAATTCCAGAAGAACATTGGTTTTTAGCCGATGGAATTGCTTCAGACCTGTTTATTCTTTAAAAAATCTAAAATCTAAAATCTAAAATCTAAAATCTTTAGTATTTTTGTAAAAATTTCAAGCCTTTGAAACCAGATTATTCTCATCTTTCATCATCACAACCGATAGGGATTTTTGATTCCGGTGTTGGTGGACTTACTGTAGCCAAAGAAATAAAACGATTAATGCCGCACGAAAATTTTATTTATTTCGGTGACACTGCACATTTACCTTACGGCGAAAAATCTAGAGAAGCGATTATCGGTTTTTCTTTAAAAATTACCCAATTTTTATTAGAAAATAATTGTAAAGCCATCGTTATTGCTTGTAATACGGCCACTGCAAATGCTTTGCAAGAGGTGAAGGAATTGGTGGGAAATCAGGCTTTGGTTTTTGATGTTATTAACCCAGTTGCAGAAAAAGTAGCTTTCGAGATTCACCAAAATGTAGGAGTTATTGCGACTAAAGCAACGGTAAATTCTGGTTTGTACAGAAAATCTATCCGAAAACTGAATAAATATATTCAAGTAGATGAATTGGCGACCCCATTATTGGTTCCTGCCATCGAAGAAGGTTTTGTAAATCACCCAATTACACACGCGATTATTTATAACTATTTGAGCGACAAAAAGTTAAAAAATATAGAAACACTTATCTTGGGTTGTACCCATTATCCGCTTTTGATTGAAGAGATTAAAAAATATTACGGAACAAGAGTAAGAGTAATTGATTCTCCTAAAATTGTAGCGAGTTATGTAAGGGATATTTTGAGCAAAAATGACCTGCTTAATCCTCAACATGAAGAAGGAAATACCGATTTTTACCTTTCGGATATTACAAAAAACTTCGAGAAAATTTCGAAAAAATTCTTTGGAAATAAAATTAGTTTGGACCATAAAGTATTGTAGAGGTACGAGATTCGAGTTTTTGGGTTAAGAAATTTTACACCTCGGAACTCGGAACTCGCATCTCGGAACTGAAAAAACTAAAACTCACATTTCCGTATTTTCTGGTTTCGATTAATTGAGGATGCTCTAATTTCATTTTAGATTGATGTTCTAAAACAAAAGTTCCGTTTTCTTTTAAAAAATTATTATTGAGAACCAAAGAAATCAGTTCATTGTATTTTTTTTCTTCTAATTCAAAAGGTGGATCTGCAAAAACAATGTCAAATGTTTTCTTAGTTCTGTTTTTCTTTAACCATTCGAAAACATCACCACGCTGTACATTAATTTGAAGCGCCATTTCTAGTTCTGCAGCAGTAGAGTTAATGAAAGCAGCATGTTTAGGATTCATTTCTACAACGGTAACGTCTTTACAATCTCTAGAGGCAAACTCTAAACTGATAGAGCCAATTCCAGCAAAAAGGTCTAAAACTGAGCAAAATTCTACTTCGTGACGATTCGCCAAAATACTGAAAAGTGCTTCTTTAGCAAAGTCTGTGGTAGGTCTTACATCGAAATTTTTAGGCGCAGAAATTCTTTTTGCTTTCCATTTGCCAGAGATAATTCTATACATGGTTGATTTTTGATAAATGATTTTTAAGAAAGAACAAAATTCTTTTTCGGAGCGTTGTCAAAATGGACTTTAATATTTTTAACAAACTTTCTCAATTCTGAAATAAAGGTTTCGTTTTCGTGAGTTTCTCCATAAATATGAAAATGCGTTTCTGCGGTTCCAAAATTTATTTTGCTCAAAGAAAACATAATGAAATACAAGAAATCTACTTCAGAATCAGCATCTAAGTTATTGTAAAGTGCCACTTTTTTATTTTCAAAAGCGAAAAACTCTACTTGATGATGATATAGATTGATATGAATTTCTTTGTGGTTTTTAACAGTTAAAGCATTTAAAAATTTTTCGCCAGAGAAATTAAATTTCGTAGGTAATTTTTTTGCTTTAATTTTTTGGTAAAAATGCTTTGGAAAAGTGTAGTAAAATTGCACCGCAAATTTTTTGTTCACAGAAAGCATCAATTCTTCGTTGGCTTCATCTACAGGAGCGTTATAAGAAATCAGTTTATAGCCCAATTCGTGCTCTGTAAAACTATCTGGAGTAAGCGAAAAATGATTGAGCGCAGAAATCACTTCTATTTCTTTGTAGTCATCAAATTTTAACACATCATCTAGTTTTTCTTCTACTAAATGAGGCGAAGTTTCTTCTGTCACGAAATAAAATGTTTCTTCTAGCACTGTTTTTCCTTTAGAAATGTGCCATTGTAAACCATCTTTGGTGAAAAGTAAAGAAAGTTTTTTCATAGTTTTTTACCAATAAATGCAAAGGTATTGATTTTTAAACTATTTTTGAAAGATAGTTAATGTAATATGAAAAATCTCGTTTTATTTATTGCACTTTTGAGTTTCACTTTTGGATTCTCTCAAGAGAAAAAGAAGCAAGTTGTAGAAGCAGCTTGCGGACAATGTCAGTTCAAAATGAAAGACAAAAAAGGTTGTGATTTAGCCGTAAGAATTGATGGGAAAAGCTATTTTGTAGAAGGTACTAAAATTAATGACCATGGAGACGCTCATGCTGACGACGGTTTTTGCAATGCAATCAAAAAAGCAGAAGTCATCGGCGAAGTGAAGGATGGGAAATTTGTGGTAAGTTATTTCAAATTACTGCCTAATTCTACAAAAAAGTAACCAAGACATTTCCTGTGCTGTGGTAGAAAAAATCATGGTCTTCGTATTCTATTCCTGCGAAACCTTGTAAAACTTCGTGCACCATATTTTGCAAAACGCCATCACCAATTCCGTGGATAATGTTCAGTTTTTTTATGTTATTGTTTCTGCAATATTCTAATTTTTCAATCAGTTTTTCACGCTGAATCATCAATCTTTCCCAAGATTCAAAATCTTGAGGATTATTGACCAATTTTTCAAAATGTAAATCAATGGACTGCGGTTTATTTTGATTTTTTTTAGAAATTTTGGTAGACGTTTCCTTTTTTGCAGTGATAGAAATATCGTCATAAATATTATGATTGTGGAGTACGACTTTACTTTTTTCAATGTCATAAGGAAAACCGTGTTCGTCTTCTATTTGCACCAAATTTCCTTTGAAAGCAGAAATTTTCCCTTTCAAATCATCATCTATCACCGAAACCAAATCGCCTATTTTCACCATTTTTCATTTTTAAACATTAAGATTTTCATTGATATATTAAGTTTCATTAAGTTTTTGAAAATTTGAAGAATTTTCATCTTAAATTTCTTAATTCCTTAATTGAAACTTAATGGTTTACTTTATTCCCAATTCCACCACTTCTAAATTTTCAATTTTCTCACCATTAATTTCAAATCTCAGCATGGTTCTCATTTTATGCCAACCGTGTTTTCCAGCAGCGCCAGGATTGAGATGCAGAATTTCTAACTCTTTATCATACATTACTTTTAATATGTGAGAATGTCCGGAAATAAAAATTTGAGGTTTTTCTTCCTTTAATATTTGTTTTACTCGTGGTGCATATTTATGAGGATATCCGCCAATGTGAATCATCACTACTTTTACTTTTTCACATTCGAAAACATTTATTTCTGGGAATTCAGCTCTTATTTTTGCCTCATCGATGTTCCCGAAAACACCGCGTAATGTTCCTGCTTTTTTCAGTTCGTCTATCACTTCTAAGTTTCCAAAATCACCAGCATGCCAAATTTCATCAGCATTTTTGGCGTATTCTAAAATTCTATCGTCTATATAAGAATGCGTGTCAGAAAGTAGAAGGATTTTCATTTTGCTAATTTCTTTAAATTTCTTTAATTAAAATAATATTTATAAGATTTTCATTGTAATTTGACATTGCGTTCCTACGGAACGCTATTTGTTTTTTGTAGCATTATTACACACATTTCGTTCCTACGGAACGGTTTTAAATTTTATGAGTTTATATTATATTTTTAAAGTTCTGTTCCGTAGGAACTATAGGTTTGTAGGAAAATGTTAATTGTTTTTAATAAGTTCCGTAGGAACGACACAAAAAAAATATTCTGGCGCGAGCGAAGCGAGCGTAGAAGTTTCCGAATTGCGCATAGTTGAAATGAAGAACTGCCCGTGAAATTAGCCACGATGGAAATGAAAATCCCGCAACAAGCATTGGTAGTAGCTTTGGCGTGAGGAATTGTAATGGACAGCGTGACGGATAATGAAAAGAAACAAAATCTTCTTGCTCCTAAAAATTTCATTAAATTTGCCGAAAATTATGCGCTACTTTATTGAGTTTTCCTATAATGGTTCTACGTTTTTTGGCTATCAAATTCAGCCAAATGAGATTTCTGTGCAAGAAGAATTAGAAAAAGCACTTTCTACGATTTTACGAACTGAAATTAAAACTACGGGAGCAGGAAGAACAGATACTGGAGTTCACGCCAAGAAAATGTTTGCACATTTTGATTTTGATGGAGAAATTTCTGAGAAATTAGTGCATCAACTGAATTCTTTTCTTCCACCAAGTATTGCTGTGAAGAAGGTTTTTGAGGTAAAAGAAGATTTTCACGCGAGATTTTCAGCAAAATACAGAACGTATGAATATTATATTTCGCTAGAGAAAAATCCTTTTTCTGAAAAATTTGCGTGGCAACATTGGAAAAAATCTCTGGATGTGGAAAAAATGAATGAAGCGTGCAAAATTCTCTTTGAGTACGAAGATTTCGGGAGTTTTGCAAAAGTGGGAGCAGATAATAAAACCAATATTTGTAAAATCTATCACGCAAATTGGGAACAAAACGGAAATGAACTTAAATTTACCATCTCAGCAGATAGATTTCTCAGAAATATGGTTCGTGCGATTGTAGGAACTATGGTAGAAATAGGCAGTGGAAAACTAAAACCTGCCGATTTAAGAAATGTGATAGAAGCTAAAAATAGAGGTGTTGCAGGAACTTCTGCACCAGCTCATGCATTGTTTTTAGTAGATGTAGGATACGATTTTTAAAAAAAATATGAACAAAAAACCAACCACCAGTAATATCATTCAGCGTCTTTTTTTCATAGGAATGAAATTTAGAACGTGGTTTATTTTAGCCCTAATTATCTCTATTATTTTAGCGATAGTTTCGGTGTATAGACCTATTCTTACTCAGCAGATTGTAGATATTGATATCTTGAAACTGAAAGACAATAGTGTCTTGATGAAAGATATTTATTTCTTAATTGGTTTGGTAGTAGCAGAAACTATTTTGAATTTCTTTCTCGTTTTTCTTTCTAATTATATTGCTCAAAATGTAATTAGAGACATTAGAGAAAGGCTGTATCATAAACTCATTTATTTTAAAACTTCATTCTTTGATAAAACTGCTATCGGAAATTTAGTGACCAGAGCAGTAGGAGATGTAGAAACCATTGCCACGGTTTATACTGATGGATTTTTGATGGTTTTTGGAGATATTTTGAAAGTGGTTTTCGTTTTGGTAGCGATGTTTCAGGTGAATACCGAGCTGAGTTATATTTCGCTTACCATTTTACCTATCATGTTGGTGATTACAAGGTTTTTCCAGAAAAAATTAAGAAAAGCATTTGGTGACGAAAGGGCTTGGACTTCTACTCAAAACAGTTTCGTGCAAGAAAGACTTTCGGGAATGTCACTCATTCAAGTTTTTAATAGACAAGAAGCAGAATTTAAGAAATTTGATGATATTAATGTCAATTTAAAGGCAGCTTTACTGAAAACGGTTTTCTATTTTTCACTATTTTTTCCTGTGGTGGAACTGATTTCTTCTGTTTTTATAGGGTTGATTCTTTTTGTGGCAGGATATAATGCATTGACGGCGAGAGATATTTCTCCGGGACAAGTGATTGCGTTTATTTCTTATATAAATATGTTGATTCGTCCGCTTCGTCAGATTGCAGATAGATTTAATAATATTCAGCGTGGTTTGGTAGGTGCAGAAAGAGTTTTAGGAATTATGGACGAAGAAAATTCGATGCCGAATCTCGGAACCATCAAAAAAGACCATATCGAAGGAAAGATAGAATTCCAAAATGTAAGATTTTCTTATGACGAAAAGCAAGAAGTTCTGAAAGGAGTCGATTTCAAAGTAAATCCGGGTGAAACAGTGGCGATAGTTGGAGCAACAGGTGCTGGGAAATCTACCATTATTCAGTTGATTACAAGATTTTATGATATTAACTCGGGTAAAATTTTACTGGATGATATTGATATCAGAGATTATGAATTGTACGATTTGCGAATCAAATTAGGGGTAGTTCTACAAGATGTTTTCCTTTTCCATGGAAGTATTTATGAAAATCTTACTTTAGGAGATACTATTCCGCTCGAAAAAATTAAAAAAGTTGCCCAAGATATAGAAGTAGATGAATTTATTGAGCGATTACCGGGAGGTTATGACTTTGTGGTTAGCGAGAGAGGAAGCAGTATTTCTCTTGGTCAGCGACAGTTGTTATCTTTCTTAAGAGCATATCTTTCTGATCCTAAGATTTTGATTTTAGACGAAGCCACTTCTTCTATAGACCCAGAAAGTGAAAAATTGATACAGAAAGCTACTGAGAAAATTACTCAAAACAGAACTTCAATTATCATTGCGCATAGATTGTCAACCATAGAAAAAGCCGACAAAATTCTCGTGATGGATTCTGGTAAAGTAGTAGAAGAAGGCAAACACGACGAACTATTGGCGAAAAATGGATATTATGCAAATTTGTATAAAGCACAGCTCCACAAAGAAATTTTTTAATTTTTGTAATTAAATTTTGTGGAGTTTAAAAATTTTTATACTTTTGCAACCACAAAATGAGATGTAATATATGTTAATAATTCCAGTAAAAGACGGAGAGTCTATCGACAGAGCACTTAAGAAGTATAAAAGAAAATTTGATAAAACTGGTGTTGTAAGAGCGTTAAGATCTAGACAACAGTTCACAAAACCTTCTGTGACTTTAAGACAATCAAAACTTAAAGCAGCTCATAAGCAAAGAGAATTAAGCAAAGAAGAACAAGCTTAATTAGTTTTTCTTTAAAAAATATCGAAATCACTTTTCAAATTCTTATATTTGAGAAGTGATTTTTGTTTTATATACCTATTAATTTATGATTGACAAGTTTCTAGATTATATTTCTGTAGAGAAGCGTTATTCTCAAAATACGCTGGTGAGTTATAAAAAAGATTTAGAAGACTTGCTGCTGTTTATTTCTGAAACAGAAGGAACGGAAGATTTAAAAAAGGTAGATAAAAAAATCATTCGTAATTTCATTGTCTCACTTTCTGAGAAAAAAATCCAAAAAAGAAGTATTAACCGTAAACTTTCCAGTTTAAGGAGTTTTTATTTATATCTTCTGAAAATAGGTGAAATTCAAGCTTCTCCTTTAGAAACGATACCTTCTCTTAAATTTTATGCCGAAAAACAAATTCCTATTTCTGAAGAGGAAATGGAAAGTTTGGGTGAGATTTTAGAAAAAGAGCCAGAAAACTTATTAGAAAAACTCATTATAGAAACGCTTTACCAAACTGGAATGAGAAAGTCGGAACTCTGCAATATATTATTAGAGCAAGTAGATTTTTCAAAATCTGAAATCTTTGTCAAAGGGAAAGGAAATAAGCAAAGAGTAGTTCCCATTTCTGAAAATCTACTAAAACAGATGCGGGAATACACAGCAATTAGAAAGCCTAATGAAGATTCTGGTATTTATTTTTTCGTTCGTGAAAATGGAAAAAAACTATCCGAAAAATTTGTGTATTCGGTGGTAAATCGCTACCTTAGTCTTATAACTTTAAAGAAAAAAAAGAGTCCACATATTTTAAGGCATAGCTTTGCTACTCATGTTTTGAATAATGGCGCGGAAATTTCTAAAGTTAAAAAAATCTTAGGTCATTCTAGTTTAGCTTCTACACAAGTTTACACGAATGGCAATATAGAGCAATTAAAAAGAGTGTTTAATCAGGCTCATCCCAGAGCCTATAAAAAAGAAGATTAGTTTTTCTTTTTTAATTAAAAAAAAATGTTAGCGTTATGAAAATTACAGTACAATCAATCGGTTTAACACCACATGCACCACTAGAAGAATATTTAGACAAAAAATTAAATAAATTAGATACCTTTTATGATAAAATTATCGAGTGCGAAGTGTTTCTAAAAGTAGAGAATTCTTCTGAAAAAGAAAACAAGACTGCTGAGATTAGATTACATGTTCCAGGTGATGATATTGTGGTAAAGAAGACAAGTGCTAGTTTTGAAGAAAGTTTAGACCAGTGTTATGATACTGCTAAGAAACTGTTAATCAAGAAAAAAGAAATGGCATAGAAAAATAATTAAAAATTTTTTAAAAAATATTTGTGGATTTCAAAAAAACTGTATTATATTTGCACTCGCAAAAAGGGAATAACAGTTCTTTTGAAATCTCAAATTTTGCCTCCATAGCTCAGTTGGCCAGAGCACGTGATTTGTAATCTCGGGGTCGTGGGTTCGAATCCCTCTGGAGGCTCATAATTTATAAAAAACAAGCGGGGAGATTCCAGAGTGGCCAAATGGATCAGACTGTAACTCTGCTGTCTTACGACTTCGCAGGTTCGAATCCTGCTCTCCCCACTTTTTTATAAATTTAATTTGCAGGTTTAGAAAAATTTTATAAATTTGCACACCGTTTACCAACAATAATTTGTAAACACAAATTGCGGAAGTAGCTCAGTTGGTAGAGCGTCAGCCTTCCAAGCTGAATGTCGCGGGTTCGACCCCCGTCTTCCGCTCTAAAAAAATCACATTCCAAATAAGCGGTATGTGATTTTTTTTTCCAAGCCGACTTAGCTCAGGGGTAGAGCGCTTCCTTGGTAAGGAAGAGGTCGTGAGTTCAAATCTCATAGTTGGCTCAAAATAAAAGTCTCTCAAAATATTTTGAGAGACTTTTTTATTTAAAATAAATTCTTAAATTTGTACCCTCAAAAATAAGATAATATCATAGCGTCAAACGTATTGAAACTGAATGTTGAAATTTTTTTTAATAAAAAGATTTTGATATTCAAAAAATCACTATATTTGCGCACTGAAAATTTCAATAGTTAATAAATTAAATATTAAAATCATGGCAAAGGAAACGTTTAATCGTAACAAACCACACTTAAACATTGGTACTATTGGTCACGTTGACCATGGTAAAACTACCCTTACTGCTGCTATTACTAAAGTATTAGCTGAGAAAGGATTAGCTGAAATGAAAGACTTCTCTTCAATTGACTCTGCTCCAGAAGAAAAAGAAAGAGGTATTACTATTAATACTGCTCACGTAGAGTATGAAACTGTAAATAGACACTATGCTCACGTAGACTGTCCAGGTCACGCCGATTATGTTAAAAACATGGTTACTGGTGCTGCTCAAATGGATGGAGCTATCTTAGTAGTTGCTGCTACTGATGGTCCAATGCCACAAACTAGAGAGCATATCCTACTTTGCCGTCAGGTAAACGTACCAAGAATCGTTGTTTTCATGAACAAAGTTGACATGGTAGACGATGCTGAATTATTAGAATTAGTAGAATTAGAAGTAAGAGATTTATTATCTTCTTACGAATATGATGGTGATAATTCTCCAGTAATTCAAGGTTCTGCTCTAGGTGCACTTAACGGTGAACCAAAATGGGTTGAAACTGTAGAAGCTCTTATGGATGCTGTAGATAGCTGGATTGAATTACCAGTAAGAGATCAAGATAAGCCATTCTTAATGCCAATCGAAGACGTATTCTCTATTACAGGTAGAGGTACTGTAGCAACTGGTAGAATTGAATCAGGTGTTATCAATACAGGTGATCCAGTAGACATCGTAGGTATGGGTGATGAGAAGTTAACTTCTACTATCACTGGTGTTGAGATGTTTAGAAAAATCTTAGATAGAGGTGAAGCTGGTGATAACGTAGGTCTATTATTAAGAGGTATCGAGAAAACTGACATCAAGAGAGGTATGGTAATCGCTAAGAAAGATTCTGTGAAGCCACACAAGAAATTCAAAGCTGAGGTTTACGTTCTTTCTAAAGAAGAAGGTGGTAGACACACTCCATTCCACAACAAATATCGTCCTCAGTTCTATGTAAGAACTACTGACGTAACAGGTGAAATCTTCTTACCAGAAGGTGTAGAGATGGTAATGCCTGGTGATAACTTAACAATCACTGTAGAATTGTTACAACCAATCGCTCTTAACGTAGGTCTTAGATTTGCGATCAGAGAAGGTGGTAGAACAGTAGGTGCTGGTCAGGTTACTGAAATCTTAGATTAATCATCTTAAATAAATAAAGCTTCCGTAAGGAAACTTACGGAGCTTTTTTAACTACGGGCATCGTCCAATGGTAGGATACCGGTCTCCAAAACCGTTGATCAGGGTTCGAATCCTTGTGCCCGTGCAAATATAAATTATGAACTCACTTATCAATTTTTTAAAAGATTCTTATTCAGAATTTAGATATAAAGTAGAATGGCCAAAGTGGGCTGATTTACAATCTTCTACAATAGTAGTGGCTGTAGCTACTGTTATATTAGCATTGTTTACTTTCGGAGTAGATTCATTATTTAGCACAGCTATTAAAAATATATTAGCAATTTTCATAGGTTTCTTTAATTAAAAATTTTTCCATGAGCGATTTAAAATGGTATGTATTAAAAGCTATTAGTGGCCAGGAAAATAAAGTTAAGGCCTACATTGAGAGCGAAGTTAAAAGATTAAATCTTGAAGCTTACGTTACTCAAGTAGTTATTCCTATGGAAAAAGTAATCCAAGTAAGAAATGGTAAAAAAGTGCCTAAAGAAAAGCCTTTTTACCCTGGTTACTTAATGGTAGAAGCTAATCTGATAGGAGAAATCCCACATATTATTAAAAATTTACCTGGTGTAATTTCTTTTTTAAGTCTTACAAAAGGAGGTGATCCTGTTCCGATGCGTAAATCTGAAGTAAACAGAATGCTTGGTAAAATGGATGAACTTTCTGAATTTGCTACAGAAATGGAAATTCCATTCGTAGTAGGAGAAAGTGTAAAAGTAATCGACGGTCCTTTCAATGGATTCAATGGTACTGTAGAAAAAATCTTAGAAGACAAGAAGAAATTAGAAGTTTCTGTAATGATTTTCGGTAGAAAAACTCCTATGGAACTTTCTTACATGCAAGTAGAAAAATTGTAAAATTTATCAATACCAAATAATGAGCCACTCTATTTAGAGTGGCTTTTTTTGTGGATAAGTCTTTCTGAAAGTGCCCTCTTTTGTCGTGCAATCTTTCTAATTTTACACTCTCATTTTTGGCGTTTAATTCTTCTAAATTTCTTCAATAGCGTCCTAAATAAAAAAATAAGAAGGAATTAAAGTAACTCAAAGTATCTTTGAGGTTGTACAACAAAAAAACCTTCTTATGGATTCAAAATTAACATTATTTTCCCAAATCATTTCAAAAATAGACCGAGGGATTTTCAAAAAAATAGTAATTGAGAAGAAAACCGATTACCGAAATAAAGGATTTGATAGTTGGAACCACTTAGTTTCTATGCTTTTCTGTCATTTTGCCAAAAGCACTTCGGTTCGGGACATTTCCAACGGGCTTCGCAGTGCCACAGGAAACCTGAATCATTTAGGGATAAAAACAGCACCTTCCAAATCTTCTATTAGCTACCAGAATGGAAAACGAGATGCAGATTTGTTTAAAGACGTGTATTTCAAACTATTAGAACAATTAGGACAGCACACGAAAGAAAGACGGATAAAACTCAAAATAAAAGTTCCTGTCTATTTATTAGATTCTACCCTTATTTCTCTATGCCTGTCTTTGTTCGATTGGGCAACATATCGAACTAAAAAAGGAGCCGTGAAAATGCATACCTTACTTGAATATGACGGGAAACTTCCTGTTTATGTGAATATTACCAAAGGAAGTGTTGCTGATAACAAGGGAGCGGAAAACATTCCTTTGGAAAAGGGAGCAGTCATTGTTGCAGACCGATTCTATAACGATTTTCCAATGCTCTCTATTTGGGACAGCAAAGGTGTTTTCTTCGTAATAAGACATAAAGAAAATCTGAAATTTGAAACTTTACAGGAACGAGAACTTCCACCAAAAGGAGCTCAAAGCATCCTAAAAGACGAAGAAATAGTACTCTCAAATCCTTTATCCAAAGAAAAATATCCAAAAAAATTAAGAAGAGTGGCTATTTGGGATAATGAAAACAAGCAAACCATTGAAATGATTTCCAATAATTTCTCTTGGGCTGCTTCTACCATAGCAGAATTATACAAGCAAAGATGGCAAATTGAGATCTTTTTTAGAGATATCAAGCAGTTGCTTCACATCAAAACCTTCATTGGAACTTCTGAAAATGCAGTGAAAATCCAAATCTGGACGGCACTTATCACTATTCTCATTCTGAAATACCTGAAATCCATCGCTAAATATAATTGGCAATTATCAAATCTGGTAGCTTTTATCCGATTGAATATTTTTGTTAAAATTAATCTTCAATTTTGGCTCGACAAACCATTTGAGCAACCGCCTGAAACCCCCAAAAACTATTATCAAGGGGTTCTTTTTTGAAATTAAATGTAAAGCTAAATGTAAAATAGGTATTTAGGCTGTTTCTATTTTTAATAATTTTTATTTAGGACAGTATTGAAATTTCTTCTATTATGTTTGCGCTATTAGACTGTAATAATTTTTTTGTGAGTTGCGAAAGAGTTTTAGACCCTTCTTTACAGGAGGTTCCTGTCGTGGTTTTGTCTAATAATGATGGTTGTGTAGTGTCTAGAAGTAACGAGGCAAAAGCTTTAGGAATTCCTATGGGAGCGCCAGTTTTTAAGTATAGAGATTTATTTGAGCAACATGGAGTGAAATGCTTCTCCGCTAAATTTGAATATTATAATTTCAAAAGTCAACAAGTTTCTGCGATTGCCAGTGAGTTTTCTCCCAATTTTGAAATTTACAGTATAGATGAACTATTTCTAGATTTTCATGGGTTCAAATATTTTAATTTGGAAGAGTACTCTCAAAATATCAAAGACCTTATTTTACAGAAAACAAAAATTCCTGTGAGTATAGGAATAGCGCCTACCAAGACATTGGCAAAAGTAGCTAATAGAATTGCCAAAAAATATCCAGAAAAATTTCAAGGGGTTTGTATGCTCGATACTCCACAAAAAATAGAAAAAGCACTTCAGTGGCTAGAGATTGGTGATGTTTGGGGAATCGGCAGAAGATTGGGAAATAATATGAAAGACGCTGGCGTTTATAAAGCTGCAGATTTGCTTAAGAAACCAGAAATTTGGGTGAGAAAATTGATGGGAATTCACGGCGTGAGAATGATAAATGAATTAAAAGGAATTAAACAATTAGAACTTGATTCTCCTTCTAAAAAACAATCCATTGCTACTACCAGAAGCTTTATGGAGATGATTTCGGATAAAGAAATGCTGAGAGAACGCGTAGAAACCTTTGCTTTCTCTTGTGCCGAAAAGTTAAGGAAACAAAACAGTTGCTGTAAAGTAATCTCCGTATTTCTACAAACGAATAGATTTAGAAAAGATTTGCCAGAATACAAAAACGGATTTTCTGTGGCTTTGCCTAACCCAAGTAGTTCTTCTATTGTTTTGTCTAAAGCAGCAAATGCTATTTTTGAAGCCATTTATAAAGATGGTTTTTTGTATAAAAAGGCTGGCGTAATGGTATCTGATTTTGTTCCAGAAAATCAAAGACTGATTAATATTTTTGAAGAAGATGTGGAAAATAAACACCTTCCGATTATGAAAGCCATGGATGCTCTGAACAAGAAATATGGCAAAAATAAAATAAGACTCGCCTCACAAAACGGTAAACCTACCTACGAAAGAAAACTGCTATCAAAAGAATATGAAGAATTTCTGAAAAGCAATACTTTACCCGAAGCTAATTTTAGGTTTCATTAGAAAAATCTTTTTTTAGTGTTATTAAGATGGAGCTACGAACTGTAGTTCTGAGATTGAGTTGTTTATTTTTTTGAGTTTTAAATTTAATCTTATAATTATCTTTTTTATAATCTCAATAATTGTGTGATTTCTTAAAAAAAATGTTTTTTTTAAGAAATATTATTCTAAAATTATTTATATTTGATTATCTATTTTAAATTAAAAACAATAATTACATGAAAAAGTTATTAATGCTTTCCACAATTGTTTTTTGTGGAATTTTATTTGCACAAAACCTCAAATTTGACAAAGTTTATTCTACCCAAGAATTATTAAGCAAACAATCTACAATCTCTGAAAATGAAAAAAGAGATTTTTACAAACAATATTTTAAGGCTAATTTGTTTGAAAATATCAAAGAAAAATTTACTTACAAAAAATATCCTGAAAATCTTTTGAAAAAATTTACAGATTCTATTGTAAAAGCACATGATTTTGGAGACGAATTTGATGTACCTTTTGAAAAAGAAAAAATTTTAACTTTTGAAGAATTTGAAAAGCAAAAAATAGAGTACGTGACAAAACAAAAAGAATCTCTTGAAAAAATGAAAAATGACGATCCAAAAGCGTATGATTTACTTATTAATATGAAAGATTTTTTTAAAAATGAAAGAACTGGTGACATAAAAAAAGATTATGAAACTTATGTAAAAGGAGTAAATGAAAGTAACAATTACAGTCCAGAAAATGAAAGGAAGAATATTGTTAAGGAACTAGATAGTTTATTTGTTCTAAAACAATATAATACAGAATTTACAAATCAACTTTTAGAAAAAAATCTTAATTCGCTTTTAGGCTCATCACAATATTTTCCAATTCCAGTATCAAAATATGAAAATGATGGAGAAATTTATGAAATGGTGCCAAACGATATCCTTGCTTTTGAAATGGGAAATGGTTATGCGGCAGGAAGATATTCTGTTCTTTATAAAATAGATGGCGAAAATTTAGTGTCAATTTCAGAATTTCCAGAAAATGATAAAAATTTTGTTAAAAAGTTATCAAAATATATTAAAAGCTCATGGAGATTTGAATCTAGAAGCGTTCCAGAAATTAAAAAATTAAAAACAGGAGAATATTTTATAGTAACATCGCTTTATAGAGAAGAAGACGCTGCATGTTGCCCATCAATGGCAATTGAATATAAAACTCAAGATTTCAAAAAATTTATTCCTTTAAAGATTTTAACAGATCCAGAAAGTAATAAATGGATAAACATTAAATAAAAAAAATAAAATGACCCCGCTATTCTAAGTTTGTAACTTAAGAGTAGATAAATAAATCAAAAGTCAATTTTCAATAAGTTGACTTTTTTATTTTAAAGAAAAATCAAATTCTTTCTAAAAATCAGTACATTACCTATTGCGGATTCAAAAAAAAATCTTAATTTTGCACCCACAAAAAGTAAGTTAGGAAGGTGAGATAATCTAACTTGCTGATTTATAAATGCTTCCACATTCATAAATTAAAAATTTTTAAAAATTAAAAAATGGCTAAAAAAGTCTTTAAAATGGTGAAACTCCAAGTGAAAGGTGGCGCTGCTAACCCTTCACCACCAGTTGGTCCTGCTTTAGGTTCTGCAGGGGTAAACATTATGGAGTTTTGTAAACAATTTAATGGAAGAACACAAGACAAGCCAGGGCAGGTTTTACCGGTTCTAATTACTGTTTACGAAGATAAGTCTTTCGAATTCGTAATTAAAACTCCACCAGCTGCAATCCAATTAATGGAAGCTGCTAAGGTAAAAGGAGGTTCTGGAGAACCAAACAGAGTAAAAGTAGGTTCTGTAACTTGGGAACAAGTGAAAAAAATCGCTGAAGATAAAATGGCTGATTTGAACTGCTTTACAATGGATTCTGCATTATCAATGGTTGCAGGAACTGCAAGATCTATGGGATTGAGAGTAACTGGAACTAAACCGTCTAACGCTTAAAACTTATTGAAATGGCAAAATTAACGAAAAAGCAAAAAGAAGTTGCGAGCAAAGTAGAGAAAAACAAGGTGTATAACCTTGATGAAGCTTCTGCATTAGTAAAAGAATTAAACTATGCTAAGTTTGATGCTTCTGTTGACCTTGCAGTTAGATTAGGGGTAGATCCTAGAAAAGCAAACCAAATGGTAAGAGGTGTAGTATCTCTTCCTCACGGGACTGGTAAAGATGTTAAAGTATTAGCATTAGTAACTCCAGATAAAGAAACAGAAGCTAAAGAAGCTGGTGCTGATTATGTAGGTCTTGATGAGTATTTACAAAAAATCAAAGACGGTTGGACAGATGTAGATGTAATCGTTACTATGCCTGCTGTAATGGGTAAATTAGGTCCATTAGGAAGAATTTTAGGTCCTAGAGGTTTAATGCCAAACCCTAAATCAGGTACTGTAACTATGGAAGTAGGTAAAGCTGTTGCAGAAGTAAAAGCTGGTAAAATTGATTTCAAAGTAGATAAATACGGTATTGTACACGCTGGTATTGGTAAAGTTTCTTTCTCTCCAGAACAATTGAAAGAAAACGCTGCTGAATTAATTCATACATTAATTAAGCTTAAGCCTACCGCTGCTAAAGGTACTTACGTAAAATCTATCTATCTTTCTTCTACAATGAGTCCGGGGATTGCAATTGATACTAAATCTGTTAACTAAAATCTGAAAGACAATGACAAAAGAAGAAAAAGTATTAGTAATACAAGAGATTAAAGATATGTTACAAGACGCTAAAGTAGTGTATGTAGCAAATCTTGAAGGATTGAATGCTGCTCAGACTTCAGATTTTAGAAGACAAGCATTTAAAAATAATATTAAGCTTAAAGTAGTAAAGAATACTTTATTACAAAAAGCAATGGAGCAAATTGAAGGTGTAGATTATTCAGAAATGTTCCCAACTTTCAAAGGGAATACTGCTGTAATGATTGCAGAAACTGCTAATGCTCCAGCTAAATTAATTCAAGGATTCAGAAAGAAAGAAGCTTTCCCAGCTCTTAAGTCTGCTTATTTACAAGAAACGTTCTACGTTGGAGATAACAACCTAGATACTCTTGCAAATATCAAGTCTAGAGAAGAAATGATTGGTGAAATCATCGGATTACTTCAATCTCCTATCCAAAGATTAATTTCTGCTTTAGAAAATAAAGAAGAAGCAAAAGGTGCTAAAACTGAAGAAACTCCAGCTGTAGAAGCTGCTCCAGAAGTAGAAGCTCCTGCAACAGAAGAAACTCCAGAAGCTCCTGCAGCTGAAGGTGAAGCTCCTGCTGCTGAATAATTAAACCGTCTCAATAGACACTCAAAAAAAATAACATAAATCGTTCAACAATTTAAACATTAATACAATGTCAGATTTAAAAAATTTAGCTGAAACGCTAGTAAACTTAACTGTAAAAGACGTAAACGAACTTGCTGCTATCCTTAAGGATGAGTACGGAATTGAGCCTGCTGCTGCTGCTGTAGTTGTAGCTGCTGGTGGAGCTGCTGATGCTGCTGAAGAAAAAACTGAATTCGACGTAATCCTTAAAGCTGCTGGTGCTTCTAAATTAGCTATCGTTAAATTAGTAAAAGATTTAACTGGTGCTGGTCTTAAAGAAGCTAAAGATATGGTAGATGGTGCTCCAACTGCAATTAAAGAAGGTGCATCTAAAGATGAAGCTGAAGCTCTTAAGAAGCAATTAGAAGAAGCTGGTGCAGAAGTAGAATTAAAATAATCTATTTACACCGTATAAGACTTAGACCTTCCCAAAATTGGGTAGGTCTATGTCTATTTTAAGAGTTAAATTGTTTTAAAATTATAACTCACTGATTTTCAATTATTTGAAAATTTTAAATTCTAAAGAAAAAATATTTTGCACTACACTGTGAAAAGATATACCAGTGTTGCAGTTAGTTAAGAGCCAGGACCTTAGTCTTTAATCTTGCTGATATTTTTCAAAATAAAGTAAAATATTTTTTAACCCAACTTTTCTTACCATTTTATGAGTAAATCAAAAGCTATCACAAGCACTCAGGAAAATCAAAGAATTAACTTTTCTTCTGCGAAAGGGAACGTTGTGACTCCGGATTTCTTAGATATCCAGTTGCAATCTTTCAAAGAATTTTTCCAGTTAGATACACTTCCTGAGGACAGAGTGAATGAGGGTCTTTACAAGACTTTTCAAGAAAACTTTCCTATCACAGACTCTAGAAACCAATTCGTTTTAGAATTTCTAGATTATTTGGTAGATTCTCCTCGTTATTCTATTGACGAATGCGTGGAAAGAGGACTTACCTATTCAGTTCCTCTAAAAGCAAGACTTAAACTATACTGTACAGACCCGGAACACGAAGATTTCCAAACTGTAATTCAAGATGTATATTTAGGTCCAGTTCCTTATATGACACCTTCTGGTTCTTTCATCATCAATGGTGCAGAACGTGTAATTGTAACACAATTGCACAGATCTCCAGGTGTTTTCTTCGGGCAAACTTATCACGCTAACGGAACTAAATTGTACTATTCAAGAATTATCCCTTTCAAAGGATCTTGGATGGAATTTACTACGGATATCAATAACGTAATGTATGCGTATATTGACCGTAAAAAGAAATTACCTTTAACTACATTACTTAGAGCAATCGGTTATGAGTCTGATAAAGAAATTCTTCAGATTTTTGACCTTGCAGAAGAAGTAAAAGTATCTAAAGCGAATCTTAAAAAAGTTCAAGGTAGAACTTTAGCAGCGAGAGTATTGAATACTTGGTTCGAAGATTTCGTAGACGAAGATACAGGTGAAGTAGTTTCTATTGAAAGAAATGAAATTATCCTTGACAGAGAAACTGTTCTTGAAAAAGAACACTTAGACCTTATTTTAGATGCTGGTGTTAAGTCTATCTTAATCCACAACGAAAATAGCGGAGAATTCTCTATCATTCAAAATACATTACAAAAAGACCCTACCAACTCAGAAAAAGAAGCGGTAGAATACATTTATCGTCAGTTACGTAACGCAGATCCACCAGATGAAGAAACAGCAAGAGGAATTATCGAAAAATTATTCTTCTCAGAACAAAGATATTCATTAGGTGAAGTTGGTCGTTACAGATTGAACAAAAAATTAGGTCTTAACATCCCTACTACTACAGAAGTTCTTACTAAAGAAGATATTATCTCTATCGTTAGACACTTAATAGAATTAGCTAATTCTAAAACTGAAGTAGATGATATAGACCACTTATCAAACAGAAGAATTAAAACTGTTGGTGAGCAATTAGCTGGTCAATTCGGTGTAGGTCTTTCTAGAATTGCGAGAACAATTAAAGAAAGAATGAACGTAAGAGATAACGAAATCTTTACACCACTAGACTTAGTAAATGCTAAAACGTTAACTTCGGTAATCAATTCATTCTTTGGTACCAACCAGCTTTCTCAGTTTATGGACCAAACCAACCCATTGTCTGAAATCACTCACAAGAGAAGATTATCAGCTTTAGGACCTGGTGGTTTATCAAGAGAAAGAGCAGGTTTCGAGGTGCGTGACGTTCACCATACTCACTACGGAAGAATTTGTCCGATTGAAACTCCTGAAGGACCAAACATCGGTTTGATTTCTTCATTAGGATGTTATGCAAAAATCAATACTTTAGGTTTCATCGAAACTCCGTATAGAAAAGTAGAAAATGGTAAAGTAGATTTCTCTGCAGCACCAATCTATTTAAATGCAGAAGACGAAGAATCTAAAATCATTGCTCAGGCAAACGTAGATTTAGCAGATGATGGTACCTTCAATACAGAAAGAGTTATCGCTCGTCTTGATGGTGACTATCCAGTAGTAGAGCCTAGTCAAGTAGACTTATTAGATATCGCACCTAACCAGATTGCTGGTATTTCTGCATCTTTAATTCCTTTCTTGGAGCATGATGATGCGAACCGTGCATTGATGGGATCTAACATGATGCGTCAGGCTGTTCCATTGTTAAAACCAGAAGCTCCAATCGTAGGTACAGGTTTAGAAAAACAAGTGGCTACAGATTCTAGAATTTTAATTAATGCTGAAGGAAATGGTGTAGTAGAATATGTAGATGCAGACAAAATCGTAATTAAATACGAAAGAAGCGAAGATGAGGATTTAGTACAATTCGAATCTGCTACTAAAACATATAACTTAACTAAGTTCAGAAAAACCAACCAATCTACTACCATTACTCTTAGACCAAACGTGAGAGTGGGTGATACAGTAGTAAAAGGACAAGTGCTTTGTGATGGTTACGCTACCGAAAAAGGAGAATTAGCTATTGGTAGAAACCTTACTGTAGCCTTCATGCCTTGGAAAGGGTATAACTTCGAGGATGCGATTGTAATCAATGAGAAAGTAGTAAGAGAAGACTGGTTTACTTCTATCCACGTAGATGAGTATTCATTAGAGGTAAGAGATACCAAACTAGGTATGGAAGAACTAACTGCAGATATTCCTAACGTTTCTGAAGAGGCTACGAAAGACCTTGATGAAAACGGTATGATTAGAATTGGTGCAGAAGTGAAGCCTGGTGATATCTTAATTGGTAAAATTACTCCAAAAGGTGAATCTGATCCTACACCAGAAGAAAAACTATTGAGAGCAATCTTTGGTGACAAAGCTGGTGATGTAAAAGATGCTTCATTAAAAGCAGACTCTTCACTAAGAGGTGTTGTTATCAACAAAAAATTATTCTCAAGAAACATCAAAGACAAGAAGAAAAGAACTGAAGAGAAGTTAAAACTTGAAGAAATCGAAAACAGATACAAAGCTCAATTCGATGAATTAAGAAATACCCTTCTTGAAAAATTAAATACTCTTGTTAATGGTAAAACTTCTCAAGGTGTTAATAACGACTTAGAAGAAGAAATCATTCCAAAAGGAGCTAAGTTTACGCTTAAACTTCTTCAATCTGTAGAAGATTATGTAAACGTAAGTGGTGCAGATTGGACTGTAGATGCAGACAAAAATGATTTAATTAAACAATTAATTCATAACTATAAAATTAAATATAATGATATTCAAGGAGTTAAAAACCGTGAGAAATATGCTATTTCCATCGGAGACGAACTACCAGCAGGTATCATTAAACTAGCTAAAGTATACATCGCTAAAAAACGTAAATTAAACGTAGGTGATAAAATGGCAGGTCGTCACGGTAACAAAGGTATCGTGTCTAGAATCGTAAGAGAAGAAGATATGCCATTCTTAGAAGACGGAACTCCTGTAGATATCGTATTGAATCCACTAGGTGTACCTTCTCGTATGAACATCGGTCAGATTTACGAAACCGTTTTAGGATGGGCTGGTAAAAAATTAGGATTAAAATTTGCTACTCCTATCTTTGATGGTGCAAGCTTAGAACAAATCACAGAATACACCGAAAAAGCAGGTCTTCCTATCTACGGAAGTACTTATTTATATGATGGTGGTACTGGTGAGAGATTTACTCAGCCTGCTACAGTTGGGGTAATTTATATGTTGAAACTAGGACACATGGTAGATGATAAGATGCACGCACGTTCTATCGGTCCTTATTCATTAATTACTCAGCAACCATTAGGAGGTAAAGCACAATTCGGTGGTCAGAGATTCGGAGAGATGGAGGTTTGGGCTCTAGAAGCATTCGGAGCGTCTAACATCTTGAGAGAAATCTTAACCGTGAAATCAGACGACGTAATCGGTAGAGCGAAAACGTATGAAGCAATCGCAAAAGGTGAGGCTATGCCAGAACCTGGTATTCCAGAATCTTTCAACGTATTGTTACACGAATTACAAGGTCTAGGTCTTGATATAAGATTGGAAGAGTAATCCTCATTTTTTTAATTTTTATTTGAACAGATTATGTCAAAAAATAAAACAAGTAGATTTAGTAAAATCACCATCGGTTTAGCTTCTCCTGAAATCATTCTTCAAGAGTCAAAAGGAGAGGTGCTAAAACCAGAAACGATTAACTATAGAACTCACAAACCAGAAAGAGATGGTTTATTCTGCGAGAAAATCTTCGGTCCTGTAAAGGATTACGAATGTGCTTGTGGAAAATATAAGAGAATTCGATACAAAGGCATCGTTTGTGACCGTTGTGGTGTAGAAGTTACCGAGAAAAAAGTACGTAGAGAGAGAATTGGACACATTAATTTAGTGGTTCCAGTTGCTCACATCTGGTATTTCCGTTCACTTCCAAACAAAATTGGTTACCTTTTAGGATTACCTTCTAAGAAATTAGATATGATTATCTACTACGAAAGATATGTAGTAATCCAACAAGGTATCGCTAAAAAAGCAGACGGTTCTGATTTCGAAGACAAAGAATTCTTAACAGAAGAAGAATATCTAGATGTTTTAGAAACGCTTCCTATCGAAAACCAATATTTAGAAGATACAGATCCTAACAAATTTGTTGCTAAAATGGGTGCTGAAGCAGTGGAAGAATTGTTAAAGAGAATTGATTTAGATGCTCTTTCTTACGATCTTCGTCACAAAGCTCACAATGAATCTTCTAAACAAAGAAGAACTGAAGCATTAAAAAGATTATCTGTAGTAGAAGCTCTTAGAGGTGCTAATACTAGAATGATTAACCGCCCAGAATGGATGGTGATGCGTGTTCTTCCTGTAATTCCACCAGAATTAAGACCACTAGTTCCACTAGATGGTGGTAGATTCGCTACATCAGATTTAAATGATTTATACAGAAGAGTTATCATTAGAAACAACCGTCTAAAGAGACTTTTAGAGATTAAAGCTCCAGAAGTTATCTTGAGAAACGAGAAGCGTATGCTTCAGGAAGCGGTAGATTCATTATTTGATAACACTAGAAAATCATCTGCTGTAAAATCAGAATCTAACAGACCATTGAAATCACTTTCAGATTCATTGAAAGGAAAACAAGGTCGTTTCCGTCAGAACTTATTAGGAAAAAGGGTAGATTACTCTGCACGTTCGGTTATTGTTGTAGGTCCTAACTTACAATTACATGAGTGTGGTATCCCTAAAGATATGGCAGCAGAACTTTACAAACCATTTATCATTAGAAAGTTAATTGAAAGAGGTATTGTAAAAACAGTAAAATCTGCTAAAAGAATTATTGATAGAAAAGAACCAGTAGTTTATGATATTCTAGAAAACGTGATGAAAGGTCACCCAGTTCTATTGAACCGTGCACCTACTCTTCACAGATTGGGTATCCAAGCGTTCCAGCCTAAAATGATTGAAGGTAAAGCTATCCAACTTCACCCGTTAGTAACTACGGCATTCAACGCCGACTTCGATGGTGACCAGATGGCGGTACACTTACCATTAGGGCCAGAAGCAATTTTAGAAGCTCAGTTATTAATGCTAGGTTCTCAGAATATCTTGAACCCAGCTAACGGTTCTCCTATTACCGTACCTTCTCAGGACATGGTTCTTGGTCTATATTTCATGACCAAAGAAGCGCATTCTACAGAAACGCACAAGGTAAAAGGTGAAGGTTTAGTATTCTATTCTCCAGAAGAAGTAGAAATTGCTTACTCTGAAGGTCAAGTTTCTCTTAACGCTAAAGTAAGATGTAGACTTCCATTTAAAACAGAAGAAGGAGAAATAGTAACTAAACTTCAAGATACTACAGTTGGTAGAATTTTATTTAACCAAATTGTTCCTAAACAAGTAGGTTATATTGATGAATTATTGACTAAAAAATCATTAAGAAACGTAATTGGTAAAATCTTAGCAGATACAGATTTCCCAACTACTGTTAAGTTCCTTGATGATATGAAAAATCTTGGTTATATGAACGCTTTCAAAGGCGGTCTATCTTTCTCACTGGCTGATATTGTAGTACCAGCAGAAAAGAAAACCATGATTGCTCAAGCAATTGAAACAGTAGACGAGATTAAAGGGAACTATAACATGGGTCTTATCACAGATACAGAACGTTATAACCAAGTAATTGACGTTTGGACCAATACCAATGCTGGTCTTACTGAGATGATTATGAGCAGAATGAAATCTGACCAAGGTGGATTCAACTCTGTATATATGATGCTAGATTCTGGAGCGAGGGGTTCTAAAGAACAGATTCGTCAGTTATCTGGTATGAGAGGTTTGATGGCAAAACCACAAAAAGCTGGTGCAGTAGGAGCCGAGATCATCGAAAACCCAATTATTGCGAACTTTAAAGAAGGTTTATCAATTTTGGAATACTTTATCTCTACCCACGGTGCTCGTAAAGGTCTTGCGGATACCGCTCTTAAAACTGCGGATGCTGGTTACTTAACAAGAAGATTAGTAGACGTAGCTCAAGACGTAATCATTACAGAAGATGATTGTGGTACTTTAAGAGGTACAGAAGTAGCTGCATTGAAGAAAAATGATGAAATCGTAGAAAAACTATCTGAAAGAATTTTAGGTAGAGTTTCTCTTCACGACATCTATAATCCAGAAAACGACGAAATTTTAGTTCACGCTGATGAGTTGATTAACGAAGAGCTTGCTAAAAAAGTAGAAGAAGCGGGTATAGAAACCGTAGAAGTTCGTTCACCATTGACTTGTGAAGCTAAAAAAGGTATCTGTGCGAAATGTTACGGACGTAACCTAGCTACAGGTAAGATGATTCACATGGGAGAAGCTGTAGGTGTAATTGCGGCACAATCAATTGGGGAACCAGGTACTCAGCTTACACTGAGAACTTTCCACCAAGGGGGAACTGCAGGAAACGTTTCAGAAAATCCTACTATCGTTGCTAAGAGAGATGGTATCGTAGAATTTGACGAATTAAGAACCATTATTTCTGAAGATGAAAATGGTAATGAAGCAGATATCGTAATTTCTCGTTCTACAGAATTCCGTTTAGTAGCAGATAATGCAGCTAGAACACCATTAATGGTAGCAAACGTACCTTATGGTTCTGCACTTTCTGTAAAACCTGGTGATAAAGTGAAAAAAGGAGACCTTATTGCAAAATGGGATCCATATAACGCGGTTATCATCGCAGAAACTGCTGGTAAAGTAGAATACGAAGATATTATTCAAGGGGTTTCTTTCCAATTAGAAATCGACGAACAAACAGGTTTCGAAGAAAAAGTAATCTCAGAATCTAGAAATAAGAAAGCCATTCCTACCTTGAAAGTGGTAGATTCTAAAGGAATTGAGCAAAAAGCATACAACTTACCAGTAGGAGCTCACTTAATGGTAAATGATGGTGAAAAAATTAAGGCAGGTAAAGTCTTAATCAAAATTCCTAGAAAATCTGCAAAAGCAGGGGATATCACAGGAGGTTTACCAAGAGTAACCGAATTATTCGAAGCGAGAAATCCTTCTAATCCTGCTGTAGTTACAGAAATTGACGGGGTAGTTTCTTATGGTAAAATTAAGAGAGGTAACCGTGAATTAATCGTAGAATCTAAAACTGGTGAGATTAAGAAATATTTAGTAAAACTTTCTAATCAAATCTTAGTTCAAGAAAACGACTTCGTGAGAGCTGGCTCGCCACTTTCTGACGGTTCTGTAACACCAGATGATATCTTAAGAATCAAAGGTCCAACAGCTGTTCAAGAGTATTTAGTAAACGAAATTCAAGAAGTTTACCGTTTACAAGGGGTAAAAATTGACGATAAGCATTTCGAAATCATCGTAAGACAGATGATGACTAAAGTAGAAATCGTAGACGGAGGTGATACCCAATTCCTTGAAAACAGTCTTGAACATAAATATGATTTCCTTGAAGAAAACAACAGAGTTTTCGGATTGAAAGTAGTAACTGAACCAGGAGATTCTAAAATTTTCAAAGCTGGTCAAATGATTACCGCTAGAGAATTGAGAGACGAAAATTCTAAACTGAAGAGAGAAGATCTTCAATTAGTAGAAGTTCGTGAAGCACTTACTGCAACTGCAACGCCTGTATTACAAGGTATTACCAGAGCAGCTTTACAGACTAAGTCTTTCATGTCTGCAGCATCATTCCAAGAGACTACTAAAGTTCTAAACGAAGCAGCAGTGTCTGGTAAAGTAGACGAACTAAACGGTCTTAAAGAAAATGTAATCGTAGGACACAGAATTCCTGCAGGTACAGGTCTTAAAGATTATCAAAGTGTAATCGTGGGTTCTAAAAAAGAATTCGAGGATTTAAATTAATATGAATGTAAGGTTTAAAGACAGTTTTACTGTTCTTTAAACCTTCTTTTTTTTTGAATGTAAAATATTAACTTATTAAAACTTATAAAAATGGATAACAACCAAAACCAAGATCAAAACATCAATATTCAATTAAACGAAATGGTAGCAGCTGGTGCTTATTGCAACCTTGCATTAGTAAACCACTCACCATCTGAGTTTGTATTAGATTTTATTCAATTAATGCCAGGAGTTCAGCAGGCTCAAGTAAGAAGCAGAGTAATCCTTGCTCCTCTTCATGCAAAAAGAGTTTTAGCTGCTCTTCAACAAAATATCCAAAACTATGAAGCTCAATTCGGAGAAATCAAAGAAGTTGAACCTTTCGTAGTAGGTGCTGGTAATGCTCAAGCATAATCAAAATTTAATAAAATATTCTAAATCCTAGTCATTTTAAAATGGCTAGGATTTTTTTTTGCAAAAAAAGTCTTTATCTTCGTAAAAAATTTCAAATGAAAAAAATATACTTATTTCCTTTTTTACTTTTACTATTTGTAAGTAAAGTTTATTCGCAAACCCTTAATGAAAGAAGAGCTACTCTCGAAAGTCACATTAAGAATATAGAAAATAATGCCAGCAAATTAAAATCTGATGGACAAGTTCCACCAAAAGAATATAACATCAGAGATTTAAAAAATACGATTGATCCAGTAACTGGCGAGAATAAGTTTCAGAGTTTAGTGAAACTAAATAATGAAATTAAATCTGGTAAATACGCTCCAAAACAAAATATCTCTTTTCTAGGAAATATTATTCCTAATTCCAATCAAAGAATTAACTCAATTAATAACACACAATGGTTTGAGAGAGGACCATATAGTGTAGGAGGAAGAACTAGGGCAATTTTATTTGATCCAAACGATGCTACAGGAAAAAGAGTTTTTGCCGGTGGAGTTTCTGGAGGACTTTGGGTAAATAATGATATTACCAATGCCTCTTCTGAATGGTCACCAATTAATGATTTTTGGGCAAATCTTTCTGTAGTATGTATTGCTGCAGATCCTAATAATCCACAAATTATGTATGTGGGAACTGGTGAATCTTCTACACAAGATAATGTAGGAGCTGGTATTTGGAAAACTACAAATGGAGGTGCAACTTGGACACAAATTTTTGCACCAGCAAATACTTATAACTCACAAGGAATTAGAAATGGTTATTTCTATGTAAATGACATTAAAGTAAGAAATAACGGAGGAGTGTCCGAAGTTTATGCGGGAGTAAGTGGCGGTTATAACGAAGGCTTTCATGGACTATACCAATCAGGGCTTTATAAATCTACAGATGGTTCGAATTTTACAAGAATCACTTCATTAAGTTTACCAGAAGCTAGTTATATAGGCTATTCAATTCAGCAAATAGAAATAGGTTTTGATAATTCAGTTTGGGTTTCTACAAGAGGGGCTTTGTTTGGTGGTACAACATCAGGTGGTAAAATTTTTCGTTCTATAGACGGAATAAATTTCACTAATATATATAATGCAAATTTGTCAAATTCTAGAGTACAAATTGCACTTTCTAAGACAAACGGTGCTGTAGCTTATGGTTTGCTTCAGGGAAGTGGTTCTACAGAGCCAGTTAGAATTATTAAAACTACAGATACAGGTGCTACATGGGCAGCTAGTAATGTAGTGAATTCTGGTGTTACCCTCCCGAAAGATAAAGATACAGGGATTCCTGCTAATGATTTTACAAGAGGCCAAAGTTTCTATGATTTGGTAATTGTAACAGATCCTACCAATGATGCTACAGTTTATGTAGGAGGTATTGATTTATTTAGAAGTACCAACTCTGGTTCTACGTGGACTCAAATTTCTAAATGGTCTAATAATAATCAGTTGGCTACGCTTTCGGTTTCTCTAGTTCATGCAGACCAGCATGCCATAGTCTTCAACCCGAAAGATAGTAACCAAATTGTATTTGGAAATGATGGTGGAATATATTTCTGTTCTAATAAAGCTAATATTGTTACTAATACAGGAATTTCAGTAAGAAATAATAGATATAATGTTACCCAATTCTATGATGCAAAAATGAATCCTACTAAGACCAATTCTACTGAAGAAATTTTAGCAGGTGCGCAAGATAACGGAACAAGAAGATTTACAGGGGCTCCATTAGCAAATAATCTTTACTCAGATGCTTATTATGATGGTGGAGACGGTGCATTTGTAGAGTTTGACGATAATAATATTTATAAAATAAGTAGCTACGTTTATAATAATCATTATTTATATCACGCACCAAGTAACACTTATATAGACTTAATTGACGCGCCAGATAACGATTTAGGACATTTTATAAACGAAGCTACACTAGATAGAAATATAGATGTATTTTATTCTTATGGAAATAAAGATGCCACAACAAAAGAAATTACATTAAATAAAGTAGATGGTTTATCAACTAATCCGCTTAATTTGGGAAGAAGTAAAATCATATTAGGTAATTTTACTTCAGAAGATGTTTCTTGTTTAGCTGCTTCACCTTATCAAACCACATACACAACACTTATGGTAGGATTTGATAATGGTAGACTTTTTAAAGTTACTTATGCTAATACTGGTATTTATCAAATTAATGAATTAACCGTTCCGTTCTTAGGAGCCATTTCTGATATTCAGTATGGTACTAATGATAATGAAATCATCGTTACCATTTCTAATTATAATACTGATAGTGTTTTTTATACTACAGATGGAGGGACAACTTGGAATAGTAAAGAAGGAAACCTACCCGATATGCCAATTAGAAGTGCTTTGATGAATCCAGAAAATAAAAATGAAGTGATTCTAGGTACAGAATTAGGAGTATGGGGAACTACCAACTTCCTAAGTGCTACACCAACTTGGTCTCAATATACAAATGGTTTAGGAAACGTAAGAGTCACCAATTTAGACTATAGACCAAGTACAAGAACTGTTTTAGCTTCTACTTATGGTAGAGGTATATTCACAACTATGAATGATACCAATCTTGCAACTACAGAAAATTCAGTAGAAGAAATCTATAGAGTATATCCTAATCCTACAAGAGGAGATTTCTACTTAAAAATGAATGCAAAACACAAGAACGTTACCGTAAATGTTTTTGATATTTCGGGGAAATTAGTTTTCACTAAAAATGGAGTGAATGCAGAAGAAAAAATCTCACCAAGTCTACCGAAAGGACATTACATCGTAAAAGTTGAAAAAGAAGGTGAGTACATTTTCTCTTCTAAACTTATTGTAAGATAAATTTTTAAAAAAATTAGAACTTGAAAAAGCTATTTTTATTTCTTTTGATCAGTCTATTCTTTTCTTTTTCTTGTAAAAAGGATATCATCATCGTAGAAGCTTATTACACCAATTGGTTTGGTGGAGTAAAAGACGTGAGAGGAAAGGATTTTATAATGGTAATTGACAAAGAAACTTCTAAAAATCTACAGATAAAACATTTTTTGATTAATGATAAAAAATTCAATGTAGAAGTAGAAGAAAAGGGAAATACAATAGAAATAAAATCCAGAATTTCTGAAGGAATAGACAAAGAAATTGAACTCAAGAATCCTATTGAGAAAAATAGTTTTGGGATAGAATATTATAATACAAAGACTAACAAAACAAAAATTTTTAAGTTGAAAAAATTACAATATAAACCCCGTTCTAATCAACAAGATAAAGTTTCATAAATCATAAAGAGAGGTTTCTAAGCCTCTCTTTATTTCTTTTATCAAGATTCAAAGAAATAATCAATATTATATCCAATATTTTAATCAGTTTTAACCGATAGATTTTAATGAAAAAGACTTTATTAGCAGTGATTGTATTGTTTGCACAATATAGTTATGGACAAACTTCTGCTACAGAAAAAAACATCGAACAAATTACTTTAAAAGCACGTAAAAAAGTAAATCAAGAGCGAAATGAATTCGCTAAAAATGCTCAAGCCACAGAAATTCTCTCAGATGAAGACCTTAATAGAAATAATTCCGTGCTTATAGAACAATCTCTTTCTACCATTTCGGGTGTTCAAGTAGATAAAAGGACAAATATTGGCGGACAGAGAATTGTCATCAGAGGATTTGGGAATGACCAAAAATTCAACAATTGGGGCGTAAAAGTTTATTGGAACAATATGCCATTAACCAATGCAGAAGGAATTGCATTATTAGATGATGTAGATTTCTCTTATGTCAATAATATTGAAGTGATAAAAGGTCCTGCTTCAACTTTATACGGAGGTGGAATTGGCGGAACTGTAAAATTTTATACAAGACCAAGTTTCGAAAAAGGAACTTCTATTGCCCAAAATACCATGTTGGGTTCTCACAAATATTTTCAGTCGATAACACAGCTCAATTCTTCTGACACCAACTACTCTTTGAATGTAAACTATGGTCACATAGAAACTGACGGTTACAGACCAAGTGGAAATGGCTTGAAAAATTTCGTGAATATTAATGGCGAATATAAATTAAACCCGAAACAGCGCCTAACTTTATTCGCAAGTCAAGGCTTTTCCCACGAAAAAGTAACAGGACAAATTTCCTATAACGATTACTATGCAGGAATTGATAACGGAAATCCTTCTTACATAATCAAAGGTTCTGGCAGTAAAATTCACTCTACTAGAATAGGATTAGGTCACATTTGGGAAATTTCTAAAAATTTCAAAAATTCCACTACTGTTTTCTATTCTTCCATCAATCAGGACAGAATTGCAGACAAAGCTTTCGAGGTTTCTAGCAGTCCTAATGTAGGTTTTAGAACGACTTTCCAACATTCTTATACATGGAGGAATTTTTCTAATCAATTAGATTTTGGTGCAGAAGTACAAAATTCGCGCTCACAGATTTCTAATTATCGTTTTACAGGAACCAATCCCAATAATCCACTAGAAATGTCGCCTATTTCTAAAGGTTCTTATTTTAAATATAACAATAACCAAAGCAATTATTTCGCAATCGAAAGACTCACCTACAAACCTTGGGATTTTACGTTTTTGGCTGGAGTAAGTTTGAACAGAATAAATTATGACAGAGAAGATCTTTTGGCTTTTGGCGGTTTAGTTCCTGGATATAATAAAGATTTGTCTTTCAGTAAAGATTATAAAATGGTGGCAACTCCTCATTTTGCCGTTCAAAAAAGATGGAAAAATCAAATTTTTAATTTGAGTTACAGCGAAGGTTATAATGCACCTACTGCTTCTACTTCTTTTGTTTCTGGCGGAACTATTAACACCGTAAATGATGATTTAGAAGCCGAAAAAGCTAAAATGTGGGATTTCAGTGTACATGGTTTATTGATGAAAACAAAATTTGATTATCAAATTTCATTGTTTAATATCAATGTTAATAATAAACTCACACAGTTAAACGGAACAGATTCTAGCAATAATGTGTACAGTTATTGGGCTAATACAGGAAATCAAAAAAACAAAGGTTTAGAACTTAGTTTAGGATATAATTATACCAATGAATCTGCTTTTATTTCTAAAATTACACCATTTGTCAATTATTCACATTATGATTTTAAATACACTGATTTTGTAAATAGCGGAACTGATTTTTCGGGCAAAAAAGTAGTTGGAGTTCCTGATGATAAATATGCCATCGGAATTGATTTCAATACTAAATATGGAATTTATTTGAATAATACTTTCAATTATTTAGGCAAAGTTTATTCGGATTTTGCTAATGAAAATTTGGTTAAAGATTATTCATTACTGAACATGAAATTAGGTTACAAAAAAACATTCGGGAAATATGATGTAGATGTTTTTGCCATCGGAAATAATCTTACGAACCAAAAAAACTATACTTTTTTATTTGTAGGAAATAATAATAATGATAACAAAGCGACCAATTTGCTTAATTATGCAGATGTAAATCCTGGGCCTAAAAAAGCTTACTTCTTCTTCGGATTGAATTTAAAATATCATTTATAAATTATGAAACCACTTTTCGAAGTGGTTTTTTAATTTTTAGTTCAATGGAATTTCGACAAATCTGAGTATTTTTGTAGCAAATCATCTGTAATGAAAAAAATATTTTCGGGTTTCACTATTTTTCTGTTTTCTCTCTTTTTTGCTCAACATAATCTCGCGGTTGATACAGCCCAAGTTATTACTCCTAATAGATTTAATTCAACAGAAGCATTAGAAAAGCCATACCTTATTTTTATTTCTGCAGACGGTTACAGATATGATTACACCGGAAAATATAATGCTCAAAATCTTCAAAAATTTTCAAATGAAGGCGTAAAAGCAAAAGCCATGTTGCCAAGTTATCCAAGCATCACTTTCCCGAATCATTGGTCTATTATTACAGGTTTATATCCTTCTCATCACGGTTTGGTAGATAATTTTTTCTATGATTACTCCAGAAAAGAAGCCTATGCAATGAATAAAAAAGAAAATGCAGAAGATGGTTCTTGGTACGGCGGAATTCCGCTTTGGAGTTTAGCAGAGCAACAAGGAATGGTTACCGCTTCTCTACAATGGGTTGGTTCTGCAAGTGATGCTGGAAAAACAAGACCAACATACTATTATCACTACCACGAAAAATTTTCACCTGAAGAAAAAATTAATAAAGTAGTGAACTGGTTAAAATTGCCAGAAAATGTTCGTCCGCACTTTATTTCACTGTATTTTCCAGAAGTAGATGGAGCAGGTCATCGATTTGGACCAGAATCTCCAGAAGCCGAAAAATCTGTACAATTGGTAGATAACGCCATCGGAAATTTGGTTGAAAAAGTGAATCAATTGGGTTTGAAAAACGTGAATTTTATCTTCGTTTCAGACCATGGAATGATTAAAGTTGATAAAGAAAATCCACTGTCTATTCCAGAAATACTTCTCAATAAAGAAAGATTTGATATTTATAATTCTCAAACCTTACTCAGAGTGGTGGTTAAAAATCCTGATGAGGTAAAATCTACATATCGTGAATTGAAAAATTCAAAAACTGAAGATTACCAAGTTTTTTTGACCAAAAAATTTCCTAGAAAACTACATTATAGAACGAAAGATGACAAATATAGCCGTATCGGTCAGATTTTATTAGTTCCAAAAGCACCAAAAATATTTTTAGAAAAAGGAAAATCTACTTCTGAGGGAAAACATGGCTACAATCCTAGAAAAACACCAGAAATGAAAGCCGTTTTTTACGCTTGGGGAAATGTTTTCAAAAACCAAACAGAAATCAATGAATTTCAGAATGTGAGTGTTTATCCTTTGGTTGCGGAAATTCTCGGTTTAAAAATTTCAGAACCTATTGATGGGAAATTTTCAGAGGTTAAAAAAGCTTTGAAATAGACTATTCAGGAATCCAAACGCTTACATTTCCTGCAGGAACGGTAAAATTTCCCCAGCCATTTTCATCAATTTGAACAGTATGTTCGAATCTTCCTAAAGCGTCATAAAAATACTGACCAGCATATTGCGTTCCCATTTCCATAGGTTTTTCGTATTGTTCTTTATTGCTGATGACTACTGCACAACCTTTATGTTCGCCATCACCTTCTCGAGTCCAACCGATGCAATTAGCATCTTCGAAATAATCTCTTTGCATTCCGTAAGCATTATTTTTTCTCAATTTCAAAAGTTCTTCTATTCGGTCTACTTTTTCTAAGAAAATTTCGTGTTCATTGCCATCATTTCCATAATCTTTGTAAGTGGCTCCAAATAAATCTGGATAAAAAACACAAGGAAAGCCTTCTTGTCTTAACAGAATTAATGCATAAGCAATCGGTTTAAACCAAGGTTCTACAGGAGCTTCTAAAGCTTGTAAAGGTTGAGTGTCATGGTTATCAACCACCGTAACTGATAAATTGGGTTGTGATTGAACCAAAGTGTTGTCAAAAATTGTACGCAAGTCAAATTCGCTTCCCGATTGTGAAGCAGTATGCAAATTATGATGCAAAGAAGCATCAAAAAGGCTCATACAACCTTCGGTTTCTTCAATATATTTTTCTAAAACTGGCAATTCACCGGGAGCCCAAAATTCTCCTACTGCAAAGATGTTTTTATTAGTATTGGCTCGTAATAATTGAAGCCATTCTTTATAAAATTCTGGCGATTGATGTTTCACAGCATCTAAACGAACGCCTTCAAAACCGACGGTTTCATGATACCATTTTCCCCAATAATTCAGCTCTTCTCTTACATGAGGATTGCGATGTTCGATGTCATTGTACATCAAAAAATCGTAATTTCCTTTTTCATCGCTGGTCATTTCTTCCCAACCATCACCATGTTCGGTAATAATTTGATAAATGAAATCTCCTTCTTCACCTTCGGCAAAATCTACACCTGTAAAACAAGTGAAATTCCATTCGAAATCCGAATATTTTTTATTTCTTCCCGGGAAAGTGAATTTAGTGTAACTTTCTATTTCAAAAGGCTCAGAAATGAAGTTCTGTCGATTGTTTGGGTCTACTTTGTACACTTGGAAACGTTCTTTTTCATCACCGCCAGCTTTGTGATTCAGCACAATATCTACAATTGCTCCAATTCCTTTTTCACGAAGCGTATTGATGGCAGAAATATATTGTTCTTTAGTTCCATATTTGGTAGGAATTCCTCCTTTTTGGTCAAATTCTCCCAAGTCAAATAAATCATAGGGATCATAACCCACAGAAAATCCGCCACCATTAGCTTTGTAAGCAGGTGGTAACCAAGCCATAGTAATGCCGAGTTCTGCTAAATATTCTGCATTTTGTTGTACTTCTTCCCAAAGTTTTCCATCGCCTTCTGTGTACCAATGGAAATATTGAATCATGGTTCCGTTCATCATTTCTGTTTTTTTATGTTGCAAAATTAGAACGATGAGCGTAAATTAATTTACAGGTTTTCAGGGAATTATTTTATAATTATTCGTTTTCGAATTCTTCAAAAGGAATTTTGAGTTGTACAGAAATTTGTTTTTTCTCTTCTGTGTTTAGGTTAGAAAGTGATAAACCAAGCAATCTGATGGCTTTATTATAAGGTCTTAGTTCCCAAAGTTTTTGGGCAGTTTCGTAGAAATCTTCAGCGTTTTCATAATACACTTCTTGTGTTTTGCTACGAGTGTATTGAGAAAAATCCTTGTATTTTATTTTTAAAGTCAAAGTTTTTCCCTTAATTTCTCTTTTCGAAAGTCTAGATTCTAGTTCTTCGCTTAGTGATTTTAGTTTTTGGTAAAGTTCTTCATCTTCGTTGATGTCATCCCAAAAAGTATGTTCTACACCTACACTTTTTTGAATTCGGTGAGGTTTTACTTCTCCATGATGAATTCCACGAACCACGTTGTAATAATAAATCCCAGATTTCCCGAAAAGTCTTGCCAATTCTTCCATAGATTTTGCCTTTAAATCTTTGCCTTTGAAAATCTGTAAACTGTACATTTTATTGGCAGTGACTTTACCTATTCCGTAGAATTTTTCAATCGGAAGTTCTTCTAAAAAGTCTAAAATCTGAGTGGGATGAATGGTTTTTTGTCCGTTTGGTTTATTGATATCCGAAGCTACTTTGGCCAAAAATTTATTCACCGAAATCCCTGCAGAAGCAGTGAGCCCTGTTTCTTCAAAAATTTTTTGACGAATTTCTTTTGCTATTTCATTGGCAGATTCTATGTTTTTCTTGTTTTCGGTAACGTCTAAATAGGCTTCGTCTAGAGAAAGCGGTTCTACTAAATCGGTATATTCATGAAAAATTTCTCTGATTTTCTGTGAAATTTCTTTGTAACGATGAAATCTTGGCTTTACAAAAATAAGATGCGGACATTTTTCTTTGGCAATTTTGCTGGACATGGCAGAACGAACGCCAAATTTTCTAGCTTCGTAACTTGCTGCGGCTACTACACCTCTATGTTCACCGCCTACTGCAATGGGTTTTCCTTTCAGTTCAGGATTATCGTGCTGTTCCACAGAAGCGTAAAACGCATCCATATCTACATGTATGATTTTTCTCTGAGGAATTTGCATACACAAAGATAAGGAATTGGAGATTTTAGAAAATTATTATAAAAATGAAACCTTAAAGGATTTTAAATCCTTTAAGGTTTGAGAATATTATAAATATTTCAAAAAAGGTTTTACTTTTTCGATTTGTTTTAAATAATTATTTTGAGCTGATAATGAATAGAATACACCAAAAATAATTAAGTAAATTGACATGAAGGTAAATGTTATTTCTATAAAAATTGGTTTATCACTTTGGAAGGTGATGATTTTTTGATATTTCTCAGGATTATCTATTAACCTTGTGTAAATATTCATTAAAGGAGAAAAAATAATTACAAAAATAAAAACAGAATGTTGATGTAAGGTGAGAACATACTTTTTATATTTTTTAGCTAATTTGAAATCTTGGTAATTTGAAAAATATTTTATTAAAGTATAAAACGTCAATCCAAATACTATTGACAAGGTTAAATATCCAAAAGTTTCTGCTTTAAAATTGAAAGCAATGATAAAAATTAAAAGGGTAGGAATAGTTGAAAATTTTAATGCAAAAAACAAATTAGTCTTGTCAATTTCCTTTTTAGTTTTAACCATAAAATCAGAAATATCCTCAAGATTTAAATTTCCTCTCCAGTATGGTTTCAATTCTTTGTCCCAACTTAATTTAGATTTCTCAAAAGCCTCTTCAAAACTCAAATTTTCTTCTCTCTGCAAATCATTAATTTGAGAAACAAAATGGTCATTTACTTCGATGAGAATATCAATCGGCAGTTTTTTTGAGAGCAGATAATTTCGGATTTCTGAGAGTTGAGAATCTGTAAACATTTTATAAAACAAATTGGTTATATTTTTCAAGTTTTTTTACATTTTTTTCAAGTGAAAGAAAGGCATAAACATAAAATGTAAGAATTATTATTCCAAAAAATAGGTTAGAAACAAACATTGCTGTGCTTACTTTTTCATCAGCTCCAAAATTTATAAAATCATAAATAAGATGTTTGGTATTTTTTGGATAATGCATCATTTGATCTAAAGAAAAACCAATAACAAATGAAAGCAAAGGATGTATAAAATTATTGATAATCGGATTTTTTCTTCTGTTTTCAAAAAGCAATCTTTGCTGTTTTATGTATAGAGATATCATTCTTAAAGGGTAAATCGCTATTACTATGAATAATAATGACAAGATAAGAAGATAAATATTTTCTGGGAAAAGTTTTGCTGTAATGAATTCTAAAGCAATAAAAGAGAGAACAATATAAAAACTCTTTTTAAAGTTATTAATATTTTGAGTTTTATTGATTTCGTAAATTATTTTTGGGATTTTTTTTGAAGAAAAAAAGTTTTTTCTAACCATAATAAATTCAAAATTCCATCTTGTTTTTACTTTTAAAAAAGCCTCTTCAAAACTCAAATTTTCTTCTCTCTGCAAATCTGAAATTTGAGAAACAATATGATCATTTACTTCGATGAGAATATCAATTGGCAGTTTTTTTGAGAGCAGATAATTGCGGATTTCTGTGAGTTGAGTTTCTGAAAGCATTTTATAAATATTTTAAGAAAGGTTTTACTTTTTTCATTGTTTTTGCAAATTTAAATTGTGCAACTCCGGTATAATTGAAACCAATTACTAAAATGATAAAAACAATAAGTTTAGTAATGGTTTCAAAATCCAGCTTATTTTGATATATATTAGAAATGACTTCATCAAAAGGTTTTATGTATTGTAAACCAAAATATCCTAAAGAAAAGATTAAGAAAATTCGCCAATGATAAACAGAAAATCTAATTTCCTTAAATTTCTCTTTATAGGCAAAAGAATTGAAAATATAATTATAAACGATAGTTAAAACGGGAAAAATGAAAAATATGAAAAAATAGGTTCTTAAATTTTTTACATCATAAAAATTTGATAATATGAAAAATAGAGACAATTGAGTAAAGGAAATAGCTAAAGAAGTTTTTAACACATTATAGTTTTCTATTTTTCTAATCTTTTTTTCAAAATTTGTGATAGCTCCTTTGTCTTTGTTGGCAAGAACATAAAAAGGAACAGTAGTCTTTAACTCTTCTTTCCAATTTTCTTTGGTTTTCTCAAAAGCATCTTTAAAACTTAAATTTTCTTCTCTTTGTAAATCATTAATTTGAGAAACAAAATGGTCATTTACTTCTATTAAAATATCAATCGGCAGTTTTTTTGAAAGCAGATAATTGCGGATTTCTGATTCTTGTTGTTCGGTAATCATGGTTGTTGTTTTTAAATATTAAAAATTGCATTCAGATTAAATAGGTAAGATTTCATTTCTTCTTCTTGTAAGGCTTGTTGTTTTTTGCCTTTTTCGGTCAGTAAATAATATTTTCTATCTCTACCATTTACTTGTTGCATTTCAGAATAAATAACTCCTTCATTCTCTAATTTGTGTAACAAAGGATAAAGTGCACCTTCTGTCATTTCCAGTTCTCCTTTTGTAAGTTCTTTAGCGCGTTGCGTCAACTGATAACCATACATTTTTACTTCTGAAGCGAGAAGTTTCAGAATAATATTTTGTAAAGTTCCTTTATATAATGCGTTTTTCTTCATACCTATATAAATTATGCATTACAAATATATACATAATTTTATTATGTATGAAAAATTTTTGAAAAATTTACAAACAAAAAAACACCTCGAAAATCGAGGTGCTTCCTATGAAAAATATTTAGATTAGGTATAGTTATCTTTCCTCTTGAGAAGGAAATAGGCTACTTTAAAGGCAACTAATCTAAACGTATTCATTTTTTTCCTTTTTTACTTTAAAGCAAAATTAGGCTAAGACTGCCATTAAGTTTTTACAGAATTTTATAGTAACGTTATAGAATTTTCATAAAAAAACGCTCCAAAAAAATTGAAGCGTAATATTTTAAAAATTCACTTGCAGAAAATTCACTGCGAAGCAAAATTCATTTATTGATAATTTTTCACCAAGCCTTTTACAATTTTAATCACATTAGGCATTGCTTTATTAGCCGCTTGTAAAACTTCTTCGTGAGAAACGGTGAAAGCGATTTCTGGTCCGCCAACATCCGTAATGATAGAAATACCGAAACAATCCATTCCCATGTGTTTGGCTACAATCACTTCTGGAACAGTGCTCATTCCTACTGCATCGCCACCAATTGCTCTTACCATTCCGTATTCTGCAGGCGTTTCGAAAGTAGGACCTTGAAGTGCAACATAACAACCTTTGTGCACTTTAATTTCTAGATTTTTAGCGGTTTCTTCTGCTATTGCAATCATTTTTCGGTTGTAAGGTTCGCTCATATCCACGAATCTTGGCCCTAATTCATCAATATTTTTACCACGAAGCGGATGTTCTGGCATCATATTGATATGGTCTTCGATAATCATAATATCTGCAACTCTGAAATTAGGATTTACTCCTCCAGAAGCATTAGAAACGATTAAATTCTGAATTCCCAAAAGTTTAAAAACTCTGAAAGGAAAAGTTACTGTTTCCATAGAATGACCTTCGTAATAGTGAAATCTACCACTCATCATCAATACTTTTTTGCCTTCTAAAATCCCGTAAATCAATTTTCCACCGTGTCCTACCACTGTAGTTTGCGGAAAATTAGGAATTTCGTGATATTCTAAAGTGCGAATGGCCTCTACTTCTTCTTGTAATTTGCCTAAACCAGAACCCAAAACGATGGCGAAATCAGGAGTTTCTTGAATAATATTTTGGATGAATTCGGCGGTTTGTTTAATTTTTTCTAACATAATCTTGAATGATTTGATTAAATTCTTCTTCGCGGTCTATTTCTACATTAATCGGCCAATAGTATAATTTTTCTCTTAAATAATCGAAACCTTTTAAGCGAACATAATCTTTTTCTGTGGTCAAAATCAATTTATATTCTCCAAGTTTTTCGTATTCTTTTTTGATGAGTGCAATGTCTTCTGTGGTGAAACTGTGATGATCTTTGAATCGCAAGTGTTTTACATTGGAACTGTATCTTTTTACTTCTTCCACAAAAGTTTTGGGGTTGGCAATTCCTGTAATCAGGAGAATGTCATAATAACTCATGTTGTTATCTGGAAGTTTCAATTTTGGGTCAAAACAAAAAATTTCTTCATCATAATTGATGGTAGAGAAGAACACTTTTTGGTAATATCTGGGTTTAATTCTAGAAATATAGAATTGTTTTTTTTCTTCGGTAATATTTTCTGGACACTTGGTTACTACAATGATGTCAGCACGTTTTGCGCCACGTCTTGACTCTCTAAGATTTCCTGCAGGTAAAACAAAATCTTTAAAATACGGGTCATTGTAATCCGTCAAAAGAATATTGAAACCTGGTTTTATTCTGCGGTGTTGGTAGCTGTCATCTAATAGAAGTACATCTAAATCCATGTCTTCGATGATTTTTTTTGCCCCAAAAACGCGATCTTCACAAACGCCAATGACAAATCTGTTTTTAAATCTTTCGAAGAGTTGCATGGCTTCATCACCCACCATTTTAAAATTGCTATCGTAATTTACAATACCATAACCTTTGGTTTTTCTTCCGTAACCACGAGATAGAACGCCTGTTCTAAAATTTTTAGCAAGATAATCAGCCAAATACATTACCATAGGCGACTTTCCACTGCCACCTACAGATAAATTTCCTACGCCAATCATAGGAGTTTTAAATTTCGTAGAAGAAAAAATTCCCCAATCGTACATTCTGTTTCTGAGGGCAGTAACAAAATGATAAACCAAGGAAAAAGGGTACAGATACCATCTTTTCATGCAATAAATTTTCTTTCTGACGACTAAAATTCGCCATTTAATCAAGGGGCAAATTTACGAAATTTTTAAGGATTTTTTGGGACTAATTCATCGACTTATTAACAATGAGAAGTCTTAGCGGTTTTAAGTTTTAAGAAAAAATTAACTTTCAGCATCTTTTCTTATCTTTGTGCTTACATATACACATTATGATTTTATCAATGACAGGCTTCGGAAGAGCCGAAGGTATTTTTGAAGGAAAAAAAATTAGCATCGAACTCAAATCGCTTAACAGCAAATCATTTGACTTGAATTTAAGAATTCCGCTTCGTTACAAAGAGAAAGAATTCGAAGTAAGAAAATTGTTAAATGACACCATTCTCAGAGGAAAAGTAGATTGCTATATCAATTGCGAAACCATCGATGACTGCAATGATGTAAAAATCAACCAAGACATTGTAAAAGCATACATGAATCAGCTGCGTGAGATTTCTCCAAATACAGAAGAGTTTGAATACCTGAAAATGGCCATCAGAATGCCAGAAGCAATAAACGGAAAACCCGCAGAATTAAATGAAGAGGAGTGGAAATCTTTGGAAAATTTGATTAAAGAAGCTTTAGCAAAATTTGTAGATTTCAGAAAGACAGAAGGCGCAATTTTACACGAAGAACTGGCTAAAAATCTTAAAAATATCGAAGAAAATCTTCTCAAAGTCATTCCTTACGAAGATGAGAGAATGGTAGCAGTAAAAGAACGTTATCAGAATACTTTGAAAGAATTTGAGAATGTAGATGAAACCAGATTCTATCAAGAACTGGCTTATTACACCGAAAAATTAGACATTTCCGAAGAAAAAGTACGTTTGACACAGCACTTGAAATATTATCTTGAAGTGATGCAAAACGAAACCTTCAATGGGAAAAAATTAGGATTTATCTCTCAAGAAATCGGTAGAGAAATCAATACATTAGGTTCAAAAGCCAATCACCACGAAATCCAAAAACTGGTAGTGATGATGAAAGACGATTTAGAAAAAATTAAAGAACAAACGTTAAACGTATTGTAAAAGTAGGATGTTGGGTGATGGATGTTTGATGTAAACTTCCCGCTCCCAACTTCCCGCATCCAACATATTTATGAACAAAGTAATTATATTTTCAGCACCTTCAGGAAGTGGAAAAACCACTTTGGTAAAATATTGTTTAGGTGTTTTTCCTGAACTTCAATTTTCCATTTCTGCTACAACCAGAGCATTGAGAGGTGAGGAAATTCATGGGAAAGACTATTTTTTTCTTTCGGTAGAAGAATTTAAAAATCTTATTGCAGAAGAAGCTTTTGTAGAATACGAAGAAGTTTATCAAGATAAATTCTACGGAACCTTAAAATCTGAAGTGGAAAGAATTTGGCAAGAAGGAAAAGTGGTCATCTTCGATGTAGATGTAAAAGGTGGCGTAAATCTGAAGAAAATTTTCGGAGAAAATGCCCTTTCTATTTTTATTGCACCGCCTTCTATAGAAGAAGTGGAACGAAGATTGATATCTAGAGCTACAGATGATTTAGAAACCATCAAAACCAGAGTGGCAAAAGCCAAAGAAGAAATGACGTATGCTGAAGAATTTGACCAAATTATCATTAATGATGATTTAGAAACCGCTCAGAAAGAAATTGAGCGAATTGTAAGAAATTTTATTGAAGAATAAAACCAACACCAAATACGATTACATTATGGAGAAAACATTAGATATAGCAAAAAATAACCTTCCAGTAAAAGGATTTTTGGATTTGAAAGATATTCAAATTCCTCAAGGTCAAGATTTAATTGATGCGATTTTAAAGCTCAAAAAAGAAAAAAATGCCGTGATTTTGGCGCATTATTATCAGCCAGGAGAAATTCAAGATATTGCAGATTACTTGGGAGATTCCTTACAATTAGCCCGAGCTGCGAAAGATACAGATGCAGATATGATAGCGTTTTGTGGGGTGCATTTTATGGCAGAAGCGGCAAAAATCCTTAATCCTACAAAAAAAGTAGTTCTTCCAGATACTTTGGCAGGTTGTTCACTTGCAGATGGTTGCAGCGGAGAAGGTCTTAGAAAAATGCGTGAACAGCATCCTGGAGCTTTGGTGGCGACTTATATCAATTGTAATGCAGAAACTAAGGCAGAATCTGATATTATTGTGACCAGTTCTAATGCAGAAACTATTATCAATGCATTGCCAAAAGATCAACCGATTATTTTCGCACCAGATAAAAATTTGGGAAGATATTTGATGAAAAAAACGGGAAGAGACATGATTTTGTGGGACGGAAGTTGCATCGTTCACGAAGCATTTTCTATGGAAAGAATTGCAAAACAATTGGCAGAAAATCCTGACGCTAAATTAATTGCACACCCAGAATCTGAAACTCCAGTGTTAGAATTGGCACATTTTATTGGTTCTACTTCGGCTTTGCTAAATTATGTAGAAAAAGATGATTGTCAGAAGTTTATCATCGCTACAGAAGAAGGAATTCTTCACGAAATGAAAAAGCGTGCTCCTCATAAAGAACTGATTCCGGCTTTGGTTTTTGACGAAAGTTGTAACTGTTCAGAATGTTTCTTCATGAAGAGAAATACACTAGAAAAGTTGTATTTGTGCATGAAATACGAATTGCCAGAGATTACTATGGACGAAGAACTTCGCTTAAAAGCTTTGAAACCAATCGAAGCGATGCTTGAGTTGAGTAAAACGATAAAGTAATTTGAAAATGAAACAAATATTAATATTTCTTTCTCTATTTTTATTGAATAGTTTATTTGGACAGAAATCTCAAATCGAGAAAAATTTAGAAATTCAGATACATGAATTTGGAAGTTTTAATCAAAAAAGTGATTTTAAAAATTCAGTTAATTATTTACATCAAAATGTAATTAAATTATATGGAGGAAAGGAGAATTTTATTAAAAATTCATTAAAGTCTCTAGAAGAATATAAGAAAGCAGGATTTTTCTTTGATAGGTTTTACTATACCGATTTTTCACCAATATTAAAATATAAAGGAGAATTGCAAACTGCTGTTGTACAAAATATGGTTGTAAAAACAAAAAATGGAAAGTTTTTATCAAGGAATTCTATCATTGCTATATCAAATGATGGTGGAAGAATATGGAAATTTATAGGTGTAACTCAAGAAAATGTTGATAAAATAAAAAAAGTTCTCCCTAATTTAAGCCCCTCTATTAAATTAATAAATGAATTGCCAACAAAAATTGATTAGTTCTAAAATCCTTTTAGAAGATATTAAAATCTACGCATATCACGGTGTTTTGCCAGAAGAGAAAATTTTGGGAACGTTTTACATTGTGAATGCAGAGATTGTAGCAGATATTACCAAAGCTAATGAGACAGATGACTTGAATGATACCATTAACTATGCTTTAATCAACGATATTATTCATGCTGAGATGAAAATTTCTTCAGAATTATTAGAACATGTAGCAGGAAGAATTATCAGAAAAATAAAATCAGAATTTGCTCAAGTTCAGAAGGTTAAAGTAAAAATTACCAAAACAAAACCGCCAATGAAAGGCGAAATGAAAGGCGTAAGTATAGAATTTGAAGAAAATTTTTAAAAAATCTATTTCTAAAATTTTTAAAAATCTGAAAAATCCCTATATTTGCACTCCGAAACACATGGTACTTTGGCCGAGCGGCTAGGCAGTGGTCTGCAACACCATCTACAGCGGTTCGAATCCGCTAGGTACCTCAAAATCCTGAAATTTTAAAATTTTAGGATTTTTTTATGAAATTATTCTAAGATTCTATATTTTTTTCTTTTTACTTTTTCCTTGGCTCTTAAAAAGTATTATCTTTACTTTAATGTTAATCATTATACTCTCCATTATCATTATTATTCCTGTTTTAGCAGGTATTGGCGAAATTTTTCAGAGGCTTTTCGGGAAAATCTGGTCAGGAGTTTCTGCTCAGTTGATTTCAGGGATATTTTTCTTGGCAATGATTTGGCAAGTTCTTGCCTTTTTTATTCCGCTGAATATTTGGGTAGAAAGTATAAGTTTAGGAATAGGGATTTTGGCATTTTTTTATTTTAAAACTTATGAAGATTTTTATAAAATTCCTAAAAATAATTTTTTGAAAATTGCTATAGTATCTTTGTTTATCATCTATTCGGCGAGTTATTATCCTTTTATTTTAGATCATTTTGGCTACTATGTTCCGAGTATTCATTGGCTCGAAGAAATAGGGTTAACCAAAGGTTTGGCTAATCTTAACTTAATCTATGCTCAAATGTCGGTTTGGCATATTTTTCAAGCAGGATTTTCTAGTTTTGCAGATGGTTTTCTAAGGATTAATGCAATTCTTTTAATTGCTTTTATTCTATATATTTTTGAAAAAAAAGCGTGGACTTTACTCTGTTTATCACCTGTTTTTTTATTGTTCGTACAATCTCCTAGTCCAGATTTACCAGCAATTGCGCTTTCGCTCATTATTTTAAATGAAATTCTCAAAGGAAATCAAAACGCTAAACTACTTTTTGCGTTTTCGGCTTTTGTTTTCAGTATAAAACCTACGATGGTGTGGTTGCCTATTTTTGTTTTTTTGTTTTTTTTCAAAAGAGAGTATTTCAAATTTTTAGGATTAGGACTTGTTGTTTTAGGAATTTATATTTTCAAAAATATTTGGGTTTTTGGGTATCCTTTTTTCCCAGTTCAGATGTTCGATTTTGGAGTTTCTTGGTCGCCCAATGCAGAGATTTTAAAACAATCTTCAGAAGTGGCTATTTTGAAAACTTATGATTTGAAATTTACAATTTCAGAGATTCAACAATTCACGACTTGGGATTACATTTACCATTGGTTCACACTCCATTCATACAAAAAATATATACATATTGCCTTTGTTTTATTGATGGTGATTTACACAATTTTTACCTTTCAGAAAAAGCAAAAAACGCTTTATTTATTGTGGATTTCGATACTTTTGAAAACGATTTTTGTGCTCTATTTTTCAGCACAATTCAGATTTTTTATTGATGTTTTTTTCGTAGCATTTGTAGTGGTGTTTGGTCTAAAAGTAAAAGAAAAAATATCATTATTAAGTTTTAGTTTGGGCGCAGTATTGGTTTTGTTTTTGATGAGTTTTCCTAAAATTTTGCAATCTCAAGTCCGTACTTTCAAACTTGGACATTATATGCAAGGTTTTACCGTTACGCAATTGTATAAACCGGCGGTTTTTGAACTCAATTCTTATCAAACTTTCAAAATAGGAAATTTGGACTTCAATGTTCCGAATTACGATTTGAGTTTTGACACTCCTCAACCTTCACTTTCTCCTTATTCTGTGAGAAAATATTACGAGGCTGGAATTTTTCCACAAAAAATCTCGGAGAACATACAAGATGGTTTCGTTTGGAAGAAACTATCTCCCGAAGAAAAGGAAGAATTGAAAAAGATTATCTCTAAATTTTGATACGAGTTACGTGATACGAGTTCTTACGTTGCAAAAATCTCGCAACTCGCAACTCGCAACTCGAACCTTTTCACTAACTTTGCTTTTATGAACAATTTAGGAAATTTTCTCACGCTTTCTACCTTTGGCGAAAGTCACGGAATAGCTTATGGTGGAATTATCACCAATTTTCCAGCAGGAATTGAAATTAATTTTGAAGAAATTCAGCATCAACTTGACCGCAGAAAACCTGGTCAAAGTTCCATCGTTACCCAAAGAAAAGAAAGTGATACCGTACAATTTCTTTCAGGAACTTTTGAGGGGAAATCTACAGGAACTCCGATTGGATTTGTGATTTATAATGAAAATCAAAAATCGAAAGATTACGAACATATTGCCGCTGCCTACAGACCTTCTCATGCAGATTTTACGTATGACCAAAAATTTGGAATTCGTGATTACAGAGGTGGCGGAAAATCTTCTGCGCGAGAAACTATCAATTGGGTTGCAGCGGGAGCTTTGGCGAAACATATTTTACCCGAAAATGTAGAAATTCACGCTTATGTTTCTTCGGTGGGAGATATTTTTTGCATGAAACCTTATCAGGATTTAGATTTTTCTAAAATCGAAAGCAATGACGTTCGTTGTCCAGATGAAGAAACCGCCGAAAAGATGATTTCTAAAATCAAGGAAATCAAAAAAGAAGGAAATACCATCGGTGGAACCATTACTTGTGTTATCAAAAATCTTCCTGTAGGAATTGGTGAACCCGTTTTCCTAAAATTACAGGCAGAATTGGCAAAAGCGATGATGAATATCAATGCTGCAAAAGGTTTTGAGTACGGAAGCGGTTTTTGTGGAGCAACGATGACCGGAAAAGAGCATAATGATTTGTTCAATGAAGATTTTACTACGAAAACCAATCTTTCTGGCGGAATTCAAGGTGGAATTTCAAACGGAATGGATATTTATTTCCGTGTAGCCTTTAAACCGATTGCTACGATTCTTAGACCTCAAGAAAGTGTAGATAAAGACGGAAATTTAGTGATTGTAGAAGGAAAAGGAAGACATGATCCTTGTGTTTTGCCAAGAGCAGTTCCCGTAGTGGAAAATTTGGCAGCATTTGTTCTTGCGGACTTATTTTTGATGAATCAGATTAGAAAAATTTAAAACTTAAAAATGAAAAATTACTGGCAAAACGCAGTCACTTTTGACGAATATATTAAAGAAACGGAACGCAGAATTGAAGTTCAAAATCCTGAAGACGAACATAATGAATATTATGAACTAGGATTGCAACGCATGAACCGAACTTTGAAAACTTTCAAAATAGATGAAGAACAACTCAATGTTTTAAAATCTAAAAATTTCAAAGGAAAAATTCTCATCATTTCAGAACCTTGGTGCGGAGATGCAAGCGCAACCGTTCCTGCAGTTTCTAAATTTTTTGAAGGGCATAATGATGTGAGAATTTTCTACCGTGATTCTGATACTTCTTTAATTGACCAATTCCTAACGAACGGAACGCAATCTATTCCTAAAATTTTAATTTTAGATGAAAATTTTGAAGTGAAAAATGTTTGGGGACCAAGACCGCAATATGGAACAGAATTGTTGAAAAAATTCAAAGAGAATCCAGAAACGTACCCTCGTGAAGAGTTTTATAACGATTTACAAGTGTATTACGCTAAAAATAAAGGTAAAGACGCGATTCAAGAAATTTTAGAACTATTATAGTTATTCTCGCAGATTTTGCTGATCAAGCTGATGAAAAATTAGCCAAATTAGCTAAATCAGCGAGAGAAAAAATATACAATTGATTATGAACTTTTTAAGAAAAAATTGGCTCACATTATTGCTTTCGGTGTTTCTAGTTTCTATGTTTCTGTTTCCAGATTTTAGAGCGTTTGTTCAGCGACAAATTTTGATGAAACCTTCTTTAGAAAAAGTAGAAAAAGACGTCACTTTTACGGCTGAGGAAATGAATATTCAACTGAAAGGAGTGAATGTTCCAGATGCGAATTTGGCAGATTTTAAGGACAAAGTCGTTTTCTTAAATTTTTGGGGAAGTTGGTGTCCACCTTGTAGAGCAGAATATCCGAGTATTCAAAAATTGTACGACGCCAAAAAAGACAAAGTAGCTTTCGTACTGATTGCTATGCAAGATGAAGAAGAAAAAGTGAAAAAATTCTTAGCAGATAACAATTATACTACGCCGGTTTATTTTGCGACATCGCCACTTTCTGAAAAAATGCTGCCAAAAGTATTTCCTACGACCTTTATTTTGGGCCAAAATGGTAGAATTTTGATGAAAGAAGACGCGGCAAAAGATTGGAATTCAGAATCTGTGCATCAGTTTTTGGATTCTGTAAATCCTTAAGAATTATTAAATAAAGTTAAAATCTATTAAAATAAAATATTGTGAGCGTTTTTAATTTAAATTGGCAAAGATTTTGAAATCTAAATCATAACAAACCAAAAACTCAAAATATTAAAATGAAAAAAATAGCATTGTTGTTTCAAGCATTTAAAAAAGACGGATTAATTTCGAAGTTTCCTAAAATTTTAAAAATGTTTAAAGCGTACAAAAAAGGCGAATTTCAAATGGATCTTAAGAATGTAATCATTCCACTGGCAGCATTTGTATATATCATTTCGCCATTAGATTTTTTGCCGGGGATTTTCTTAGATGATTTAGGAATTCTAGCATTGGTTTTACCAATGGTTTTAAAAGAAGTAGACCGATTTATCATTTGGGAAAACGAAAAAAATGCGGTAAAGAAAGATAATAAAGTTATCGATGCAGAAATAATAGAGTAAATAAAATAATTTCATTTGTGTTTTTTTTAAATCGTTCCGAGATTTTCTTGGGACGATTTTTTTTGAATAAATTTGCAGTATGCAGAAAACACTCATTTCTATTATTGGTTCTACAGGAATTGGCAAGACAAAACTGGCCATAGAAATGGCAAAACATATTGGTACAGAGATTATTTCTTGTGATTCTAGACAGTTTTTCAAAGAAATGAAAATAGGAACTGCTACTCCTACAGATGAAGAATTAGCACAAGCTAAACATCATTTTATTGGTCATCTTTCGGTTCAAGATTACTATTCCATAGGTCAATATGAAGAAGATGCTTTGGAAAAGATTGAAGAAATTTTTGAGAAAAATGATTTTGCAGTTTTAGTTGGGGGAAGTATGATGTATGAAAAAGCAGTTGTAGAAGGACTGAATGATTTGCCAGAAGCTAATGCGGAAAATCAAGAAAAGTTACAGAAAATTTTGGACGAAGAAGGTCTGGAAAAACTCCAAGAAATTCTCAAAAATCTAGACGAAGAATATTATAATGTAGTTCACAAAGAAAATCCCAGAAGATTATTACGAGCCATAGATGTGATTTGGCAAACAGGCAGAAAATATTCTGAAATTATTGCAGAACCTAAGCATAAAAGAGATTTTAAAGTAATACGAATAGGAATTACCGCACCCAGAGAAATCATGTACGAAAGAATTAATCTTCGAGTAGATAAAATGTTGGAAAAAGGGTTGATAGATGAGGTTAAATCTTTGACGAAATATCAAAATTTTGTTCCGTTACAAACCGTAGGTTACACCGAAATTTTTAAATATTTAGAAGGAACTTGGGATTTAGATTTTGCTGTAGAAGAAATCAAGAAAAACTCTCGCAGATATGCAAAACGACAGGAAACTTGGAATAGAAAAGTAGAAAATGTGACTTGGCTTCCGTATGATTATTCAGAAGAGCAGCTTCATGAGATTTTATCGAAGATAGAAAAATAAATTCCGTAATTTTGCAGTCAATAAATTAATGATAAATCAATAGTTATGGCAAATACACCTTCCAATATGCTCGCTTTAGGAACTAGAGCTCCTTTTTTTGAACTCCCAAATCCTTCTCACAGCAACGAAATTCAATCTTTAGAAGATTTAAAAGGAGAAAAAGGAACATTGGTGATTTTCATGTGCAATCACTGTCCGTTTGTGTTACACGTTATCGATAAATTGACGGAATTATACGAAGATTATCATACGCAAGGGATAGAATTTATCGCAATTAATGCGAATGATGTAGAAAAATATCCAGCAGATTCTCCAGAAAAAATGATAGAATTTCAAATCGAAAGAAAATTTGAATTCCCTTATTTATTTGACGAAAGTCAAGCTGTAGCAAAAGCTTATGACGCAGCTTGTACACCAGATTTTTATTTCTTTGATGAAAAATTAGACTTGATTTACCGTGGTCAAATGGATGATTCTAGACCAGGAAATCAAAAAGAAATCACAGGTGAAGACTTAATTATTGCTTTCGAAAATCTATTGTCAGGAAATCCACAGGAAGAATTACAAAAACCAAGCATGGGTTGTAATATCAAATGGAAATAATTAAAATTACCTCATAAAAAGCAAAAGAGTCAAGCATTAAACTTGACTCTTTTTTATTTTTTAGAAAAACGGATTGTGATTTTTCTCAAAGCCGATTTGTGTTGCGTTTCCGTGACCGCTGAAAACTTCTGTTTCTTCGGGTAAAGTAAAAAGTTTCGTGCGAATGCTTTCTAGCAATTGTTCATGATTTCCTCTGTATAAATCTGTTCTGCCAATGCTTCCTTGGAAAAGTGCATCACCTGAAATAATAAATTTCTGCGCTTCATTATAGAAGGCTATGCTTCCCGGTGAATGTCCAGGAACATGGAAAATTTCAAAAGAATCTTCGTCTATAAAATATTTTTCGCCTTCTTTTAAAAGTTCGATGTCGCCAACAAAAGGTTTGAAGTCAAAGCCGTAATTTCTGGCAGACATCGGATTTCTGTCGAGTACATCTTTTTCTTCTTCGTGCATTTTTATGGCAACTTTATACGTGTCAAAAGCCCATTGTAAGCCTAAAACATGGTCTATGTGAGCATGAGTCAGTAAAATATTTTTGATAGAAATCTCTTTTTCTTCGATGAAATTTTCTAGAATTTCATTTTCTTTTTCGTTCCAGTTTCCCGGGTCTACAATGACACCGTTTTTTTTGTCATTAAACAAAACATAAGTGTTTTCTGAAAAAGGATTGAATCGAAAAATATGAATATGGAGCATGTTTTGAAGTTTAGATTTTAAGTTTTCAAATTTAATCATTTTCAGCGTTTTAAATTTCAATATTTTGGCTCGATTTTCGTTATCTTCGTGATATGAAATTTCTAAAATTTACTTTTTTATTGCTTTCTGTTTTGGTTTTTGGTCAAAAAATTAAAAGTGTTCAGCTTTTTAATCCTCAAACCAATGATGAAACACCTGTCATTAAATTTGGGGAACAATTGGTTTTGAATTTTGATGATTTAGAAAATAAATCTACCGTTTATCGATATACATTTAAACATTTTGATAGGAATTGGAAAGATGATGGTTTGTTTTTCACAGAATATGCTAAAGGTCCTGTGAATTCTTATATTCAAGATTTTAGATACTCTTTTAATACGGTTCAAAAGTATACGCATTACACTTTAAAATTCCCGAATGAGAAGTCGCAACTGAAAATTTCTGGAAATTATGAAATCATCGTTTTTGATGAATCGGTGAATAAACCGCTTTTTAAGAAAAGGTTTTGTGTAGTAGAAAATGGTGCGAATTTAGGAATTAATGTCACCAGATTTGCAGATAGTAAGGCGTCAAATCTTAATCAAAGAATAGAAGTTTCTGCGATTTCTAATCAAGCAAGTTTGTTTTCTAACCTCAATTCCATTAGTCTGAATGTGATTCAAAATAATAATTTTGGATTGGGGATTTATAATCAGAAACCTAATGCTGCGATGGGAAATAAATTGCTTTTTCAACAGATGAATTTGGTTTTCCCGGGAAATAATGAGTTTTATTACTTTGATAATAAAAACATGAATCAACCTTTTGATATGGTAGCTGCAACGAATAATAATGACGAAGGAAATCATACCTATTTGCATTCGGTTTGGGCTTTTCCGCTTAATTATCAATATCAGCCAGATGTAAACGGAGCTTTTTATTTCAGAAGAAATGATTTAGGAATTGAAAGAAATGCAGATACAGAAGCAGATTATTCTTGGGTGTATTTTTCTCTGGATTCCGAGAAAACAGAAAAAGAAATTTATGTTTTAGGAGCTTTTAATGATTTTACTCCTTCAGTAGAAAATAAAATGTCTTATGATGAAAATGCCAAAAAATACATTGCTAAAATTTATTTGAAACAAGGTTTTTATAATTATATTTTGGCTACCAAAGATGCGACAGGTTTCATTGATTTAGGTGAAATTAATGGTAATTTTTGGCAAACCGAAAATTTATATCAGGCATTTTTATATTACGCTCCATTTGATAGAAATTATGACGGTTTAATTGGTTACGGCGAAACCAGAAAAAGATAAATTTGTTTAAATTTCTATATTTTTCTTGACGAAAACAGCGGTGATGAAAACGGTATCTGTTTCTTTTTCGAAAGTGTAATGTAAATTGATTGGGAAGCTGTCGAGTGCTATAATTCTAATGTTTTCGTAGATAATTTCAGATTGTTCTGGATTTTCAGAAATTTGGATGGCTTTTAGTTGTATTTCTTCCAAGAATTTTTGACCTAATGAAGTGTCATCAGATTTATATTTTCTGGCGTAAAGTAAAATGTCGTTTTTGGCGATAGATGAAAGTTGTATTTTCATAATGATGTGTAAAGAGAATGTTCTAGTTCTTTTATGTTTTCAAAAAAATCTAGTCTGCTTTTAGGGTTTTCTCTATGAAATTCTAACCTTTCTTTTACTTCGTCTATTTGGTAAGTGCAAATTCCTGTGTTTTTTTTGGGTTCTAGGTTTTCAAAATATTTTGAAATGATTTCTAAAAACTCAGCAGGAAGTGAGTTTATTTTGCTTTTTAAAGAATCTAAATTATTTTCCAATTTTATTTATTTTTATTTATTACCCCTTATTTTTAGTCAAAATTAGGAATAAAAAATGTAATAAAATAAAAATACCCCTATTTTTTTTTAGGGGTATTTGCTTAAAAATGTATTTATTTTTATAATTCTTCTTCGTAAAGTTGTTTTACAACTTCTATCCATCTGTCTTCGTCGTTAAGGCAAGGAACGTAGTGGAAGTTTTCTCCACCTGCATGTAAAAACTCTTCTTTTCCTTCTACAGAAATCTCTTCTAGTGTTTCTAAGCAATCACTTACAAAAGCTGGGCAAACAATTGCTAGATTTTTTACGCCATTTTTAGGTAGATTTTCTAAAGTTTCATCTGTGTAAGGCTCTATCCATTTGTCTTTTCCTAATCTAGACTGGAAAGTAGATTTCACTTGACTGTCTTCTAAACCTAATTTTTGTCTTACCAATTCGGTAGTTTTCAGACATTGGTGTCTATAACAATATTGATGTGATGGATGATCTTCTTTGAAACAACAATCGCCTATTTTGCAAGTTTTGGTAGGGTCTGTTTTGTAAATATGTCTTTCTGGAACTCCATGATACGAAAACTGAAGCAAATCAAAATTTTCTGGCAATTTTTCTTTAATGCTTTCAGCCAAACAATTGATGTAAAGGTCTCTATTGTAGAAAGGTTTTACATAATTGATTTTGATATTTGGGAAAAATTTCGCTTGAACTTCTTTCGCTTTTTCAACTACAGTTTCTGTAGTACTCATCGCATATTGCGGATAAAGTGGGAAAAGTACAATTTCTTCTACGCCTTTTTCTACCAAGTTTCTAATTCCGGTTTCTATGCTTGGTTCAGCGTATCTCATCCCGATTTCTACAGGAATATCCACTAATTTCTGCAATTTTTGTTGAATCTGTTTCGTGATGACAATCAATGGCGAACCTTCATCAGTCCAAACGGTTTTGTAAGCCGCTGCAGACTTTTTAGGACGAGTATTGAGGATAATTCCTTTTACTAAAAGCGCTCTAAAGAACCATGGATAGTCTATCACGCGTTCGTCCATCAAGAATTCATCTAGATATTCTTTTACGTCTTCTACTTTTGTAGATTTCGGCGAACCAAGATTTACGAGTAGTATTCCTTTTTTTATGTTGTTGGTTGTTGGTTGTTGGTTGTTGGTATTCAAAACTTTGATTTTTTTATATTATCGAAAGTTATCAGTGTAAATACTATCAACTGACAACTATCCACTAAAAACTAATTATCCATTTACAGCTTCTACTTTTTCTACTAAATCTGGCAAGAAATTTTTAAGCACTTGTTCTATTCCTCCTTTTAGCGTAGCCGTAGAACTTGGGCAACCGCTGCAAGCACCTTGTAAAAGCATTTTTGCGGTTTTATTTTCTGCATCATATTCTAAAAGTGAGATTTTCCCACCATCGTTTTCTACAGCTGGTGAAACATATTCAGTTAAAATATCAGAAATTTTTTGCTCAACATCTGTATATTCTCTATTGATAATTTTTTCTACAGGACTTTCGTGTTTCTGAGGTTCTTTATTGGTGATTTTATGGCCATTTTGTAAAAACTCGGCAATCACATTTCTCACTACAGTCATCACCTCATGCCATTGTACAGAATCATCTTTGGTTACTGCCACGAAATTTTCTGAAACAAAAACTTCTTTTACAAATTTAAATTCATCATAAAGCACTTTTGCTAAAGGAACTTCGTCTGCTTCTTCTTTAGATTTTACTTCTACGAAACCGTCTAATAATAATCTGTTTCCACCGAACTTCATTACGGCAGGATTCGGGGTCATTTCAGCGAAAATTTCATATCTCTGTTGAGGTTTTTGTCTGTAAATTCTAGGATTTGCTAGAAGCTCATCTTCGATGACATTTTTAAGACTTTCTGCAATGTGCTCCCATTCTACATGGTCTTCTTTAGCAACTGCTACAAAATTAGCAGAGATAAAAACCTTAGAAACAAAAGGATAATTGAAAAGTTCTTGAGCCAATGGAATTTCTGAAATATCAGAAGTTCTATCAAGTTCTAATGAACCTGGAATCAGGGTATAATCAGCCACAAACTTCATTACATTTGGGTTTGCAGTAGGTTCTATAGTAATTGTATGCATTTTTTACTTAAATTTGAGATGCAAAAATACGGAAAGCAAGTCAGAAGAGAGAAGATGCAAGTTAGATTTTTTCAATTATTAATATTTTGCAAAATTTTAAAATTTCAACCACAAATTATAGACTAAAAATATGGCTTTAGTAAGAGAACTTTTAGGAAAAACTCCCAAAATCGGGGAAAATACTTTTTTAGCAGAAACTGCAGTTATCATCGGTGATGTAGAGATGGGAAAAGATTGCAGTATTTGGTATAATGCGGTAATTAGAGGAGATGTACACTACATAAAATTAGGAAACAAAGTAAATGTACAAGATAATGTAATGCTGCATTGTACATATGAAAAATTTCCTTTAGTGATTGGTAATAATGTTTCTATTGGGCATAACGCTTGTGTTCATGGTTGTACGATTCATGATAATGTACTGATTGGGATGAGTTCTGTAGTAATGGATAATTGTGTGATAGAAAGTAATTCTATTGTGGCGGCAGGTTCTGTAGTTACACAAGGAACACACATTAGAGCAGGTGAATTATGGGGAGGAGTTCCTGCAAAAAAAATAAAAGACGTTTCACAGGAACTGATTTCTGGTGAAATAGACAGAATTGCGAATAATTACGTGAAATATTCTTCTTGGTATAAAGAGGGAAAATAGAGTGTAGACTTGGAGAATGGTAGAGAAATAGAGAATCTTCATCATGCTACAATTTGTTAAAATATTAAAAATATCGGAACTCGGAACTAAAAATGCAAAATTTCCCCACGTTTTCCACAGCCAGATTAGTGCTTTCTTTGCCTACGATTTCAGATTTGGAGGACATTATTTTTCATGCCAATTCTACTTCTGAAATTGCAGAAAACACCATTACTTTTCCTTATCCTTATGAAGAAAAGCATGCTCATTTTTGGTTAAAAATGGCTGAAGACGGTTTTGCTAAAAAAGATGCTTACATTTTTGCTATTCGTGAAAAAGAAAATTTAAAACTAATCGGAGCGATTGGTCTTCATGTAGATTTGGCAAATCGAAAAGCAGAAGTTGGATATTGGCTCGGGAAATCTTTTTGGAACAAAGGTTATGTTACTGAAGCATTACAAAGAATTCAACAATTTGGCTTCGAAGAGTTACATCTAAATAAAATTTATGCTTCTCATTTTCCGCACAATCCTGCTTCGGGAAAAGTATTGAAGAAAAACGGTTTTGAATTTGAAGGAATTTTGAAGCAAGAAGTTCTTAAGAATGGTCAATTTTTAGATTTACACCGATATGCTATTTTTCAAGAAAAATATTTAAGTTCATAAAAATAAATCAAAAGCCTGACTCGTGGAGAATCAGGCTTTTTTTACTGTATTTTCTTTGTCACAGAGTGCCAACTAAATTTAAACAAAGGATAGAGTAGCGCTATCAGTGCCAAAAGAAGTACAGCGCCGGAACTGGTGAAAATTTTGAAATAAATGCTCAAGGCGTTAATCATGTCATAAAAACTCTTGTTTTGCAATTTTTCAGAAATTTTTTGTAGTCCCATTCCGACTAAACAAACCCAAAATATAACCAATGATAAATTGAAAATCAAAAGACTCCAATTGTATCTTTTCCAATTTAAAAAATGCGGCGCAACATCGTCTACAATTAAAGTGATTGAAGCTAATAACAGTAAAGTATTGATGCCAATTGTAGAACCCATTGCATGCGCCACTGTAATATGTGTTCCGTGCGTATAGAAATTAATAGCAGGGATTGATATAGAAATAGAAAGTACTAAGTTGAGTAAAATCCAGATTTCTGCGTAAGTAAGAATCTTAAACGAAAGCTTGTGATTTTGGTGGTTCGCTTTAAGATAAGTTTTTCTAAAAGAGTAAATAATGTTAGCCAAAATAAGCAATTCCGTCATACTAATGCTGTAAGCAATCAGTTTCACCATTGGTGAAGCGGGTACTATATAAGTATGGTGTCCCCAGTTGAACATAAGATTCGTTAAGCCAAGGAAATAAAAGAAAAATGCAATTTTAGATTGATTAATTTTTTGGTCTCCAGAGATTTTTTCCATAGCAAACATAGCAGTTCCGTACACCAGCATATTCCAAGAACCTACCATAGAACCCATAGCTTTCCACTGAATGGTTACATCTCGAATAATATTGTCATTAAAAAATGATAATTGCCAAAGTTGAGCTTCTATTGTAGTAATCAAAAAGAAAATTAAACCTGTACTCCAGCTCCAGATGTAGACAGGAACAGTTTTGTAATTAGGTTTTACCGTCATGAAGAAATTATACATGAAAATTAACCAAGAACTCACAATTAAAATCACGATATATGGTGGAAATTCTAAATATTCTCTTCCTCCAAATTTTCCTAAGACAAAGAAAACAGTTACCAAAACCAATATTAAAATTTGTAAAGCGATTTGTAATTTCGCCAGTTTTTCAGAATAAATTTTTCTACCCGAAACTTCTGGTAAATAATAATAAATAATTCCTGTAGCTGCTGTAAAAATCCAGTTAATAGAAAGATAAGTATGAAGCGGTCTCATTTTTTGGAAAGACAATGTATCTTTCAATAAATTGGGATAAAGATGTTGCAATCCTCCTAAAATCCCAAAAACAAGTCCTAAGAAAAGCGAAAAAATGGCAATGATAATGAACCAACTTCCGATGATGTTATTTTTCAGTTTCATTTGGTGTAGTGTTTTTATAAGAAAAAGCATTTGCGTCTACATATTTTAAATAATCTACCAATGCTTCTGTTTGTTCTTTACTGAAATGGAAATTAGGCATTCTGGTTCCGCCTCCATTTTCTATAAAAGCCTTTACGTAGGCTTCTCCACGAGTTTTATCTGAAATAGCAGTAGTAAGTTCTGGACCTAAATATCCTCCTAAACCAAAAATCTGATGACAAGATTGACAATTGTACTCTTGATATATTTTTTTACCCAATTGTTGTCGGGTAGTCATTACGGTTCCGTAGTCTGTTGCGCCTGTATAAATCCAAGAAGAATAAGTGGCAAACGCAAAAAAGAGCGTCAAAAAAATCCATATCTTTTTCATATGTAGATATTTATTGTTTTTTTAGAGGTCATATGCAATCGCTTAATCATGATTAGCATTGGTGTTTTCTAATCATAGCGATTTCATAAGATTTTTCTTAAAAATTCTGGTGCAAAGTTAATTTCTTAGTCAATATCTTTTTTATGATTTGTGTCATCTATTAATGTGATAGTTTTTATTTATCATTAAATCTTTCTCCATTTTTTACATCAATAATTTTAAAAAATTAGATTTTAAATCTTCATAATGCTAAATTTTCAAATCACCACATCTTGATTTTTTTTTCACTATTTTTGAACCTAGAATGAATAACCAACTTTTTGACCTCGTAGAAAACACTTCACGAAATATTTTCCTCACGGGAAAAGCAGGAACCGGTAAAACCACTTTTCTGAATAATTTCGTTAAAAAAACACGTAAAAAACACATTGTAGTAGCGCCAACTGGAATCGCTGCTATCAATGCTGGTGGTGTTACCATTCATTCTATGTTCGGGTTTCCACTCAGAACTTTTATCCCAACTTTAGACCGAATTAATGAAAATCTGGCGATGAATATTCCAGATTTAATGCAGCATTTCAAGTACAGAAAAGATAAATTAAAATTGCTAAGAGAGGTAGAAGTCATCATTGTAGATGAGGTTTCTATGCTAAGAGCAGATGTGCTGGATATGATGGATTTTTCGCTGCGCCATATTCGAAGAAATCAAGAAAAATTTGGGGGTGTTCAGATGCTTTTCATAGGTGATTTGTACCAACTTCCGCCTGTAGTAAGAGACGAAAATGAATATATCATGAAGCAATTTTATGCTTCGCCATTTTTTTTCGATGCTTTTGTTTTAAAAAACACCAATCTTCTCACAGTAGAACTGACTGAAGTTTTCAGGCAAAAAGATGAAGATTTTCTTGAAATTTTAAATGAAATAAGAGACGGAAATCTTTCCAGAGAACATTACGAAAAGCTCCACGAAAGATACATTCCAGATTTTGAACCAAAAGAAGAAGCCTACGTTTATCTTACTTCTCATAATAGAATTGCAGATGATATTAATACAAAAAAGCTGAATGAATTAGGAGGAAAAACGTATCAATTTAAAGCTAAAATTGTTGGTGATTTTAAGGAGTCTCAATTTCCGAATGAAGAAGTTTTAGAGCTGAAAGTGGGCGCACAAGTCATGTTCATCAGAAATGATGCTACTCAAGAAAAAAAATATTTCAACGGGAAATTAGCAGAAGTGGTGGACTTGTCTGCTGATGAAATTTGGGTAAGAATAGATGGAGATGACGAAGATTATAAACTCAAAAAAGAAAACTGGGAACAGAAAAAATACTCTCTCGATGCAGAAAAAAACATCGAAGAAGAAGTGTTAGGAAGTTTCGAGCAGTATCCTATTCGTTTGGCTTGGGCGGTTACTATTCATAAATCTCAAGGACTTACTTTTGACCGATTAATTGTAGATGCTGGGAAATCTTTCGCTTCTGGTCAGGTTTACGTGGCACTTTCGCGCTGTAGAACTTTAGAAGGAATTGTTTTGAAATCTAAAATTTCTAGCGATGTGATTTTCAGTGACAGAAGAGTAGCAGAGTTTCAAGATGCTACTCATGCAAATGACCGATTAGAAGAAATTTTGCATGCCGAAAAATACGATTACAGCATCAGAAAAGTGCTTCGCTATCTGGATATCTCTTGGGCTAAAGAATCTTTGGAAACTTGGAATAAGACTTCTAAAGAAAGCAAATTTGTAGACAAAGAAAAAACTCAAAATTTATATTTTCTCATCAAAAAATCGGTGGAAAATCTCACGGATATTTACTTGAAATTTGAAAAATTTATTTGGCCAAAAACCAGAAAGTTTATCCAATCGCAAGAAAATTGGGAAGAAATAGAAATTAAATCATCTGGAGCGGTAAATTTCTTTTTCACCAAGGTAAATGAAGAGATTTTTAAACCATTTAGAGAATTTTATGCCGAAACAAAAGGCGTAAAAGGAATGAAACAATACAATGAAGACACTCGAGTTTTTCTGGATGATTTAGAAGATTATTTGAACGATTTAAAGCAGGTTCACTTGTTAGAAAAACCTCTTTTTGATGAAAAAAATGATGAAAAAATTTCGGTGAAAATTGCCAAAGTTCCTTCTCATGTTTTGTCTTATCAATTATTTGAACAAGGAAAAACGCTTAACGAAATTGCTTTATCAAAAGGAGTTCTAGTATCTACTATTTTTTCACACATGGCAAAAATTGCAGAACAGGGAGTGCTGGATTTTGAAGATATGAAAAGAATTTATCCTGTCGAAAAAATAGAAACATTCAAGAAAATTTTTGATGAAAATCCTCAAGAAGAATTGAAAGATTGGTTAAAAGTCTTGCCAAAAGATTTTGAATTTCACGAAATCAGATTGCTTTGGAATTTCTTTTTGAAGAAGAAAAATTAATTTAAAATTTCCTGTAATTCTAGCCAGCGCATCTCGTATTCTTCTAGTTTTTCAGAGACTTTTTCCAGCTCTGCAGAAAGTGTCGCTATTTTCTCATAATCAGCTTCATTATTGAGTTTTTCTAGAATTTCAGTGCGTTTTTTTTCTAATTCAGGCATTTCTTTTTCTATCGTTTCTAGTTCGCGCTGTTCTTTGAAAGAGAGTTTCTTTTTTGGTTGCTGGTTGTTGGTTGTTGGTTGTTGGTTTGTCACACTGAGCGGAGTCGAAGTGTCAGACTTTGGACTTCCAATTTCAGTCTTTTTCCATTCTCTATATTCCGAAAAATTCCCTACAAAATCTTTGATTTTTCCATCACCTTCAAACGCCAAAACATGGTCTACAATTCTATCCATAAAATAACGGTCGTGAGAAACGATGATGAGACAACCTGCGAAATTCTGTAAAAAGTTTTCCAAAACCGTCAATGTTGGCAAGTCTAAATCATTGGTAGGTTCATCAAAAATCAAGAAGTTAGGATTTTGATACAACACATACATTAAGTGCAATCTGCGTTTTTCGCCACCAGAAAGTTTAGAAATCGGTGAATATTGCGTTTGGTCGTCAAATAAGAAAATTCTTAAAAACTGCGATGCAGAAATAGTTCTTCCGTTGGCTAAAGGGAAATTTTCAGAAATATTTTTGATAAAATCAATCACTCTTTCTTCTTCATTATATTGAAGCCCTTTTTGTGAAAAATAACCAAATTTTATAGTTTCTCCTGTTTCTATTTCGCCAGAATCTTTGGGCTCTAAACCTTGAATGATATTGAGAAGTGTAGATTTTCCTGCACCATTTTTTCCTACAATTCCTACTTTTTCGCCTCGCTGAAATGAATATGAAAAATCTTTGAGCAAAACCAAATCACCATAACTTTTATTGATGTTTTTGAGCTCCAAAATCTTTTTCCCCAGTCTTTTCATCTCAAAATCGAGTTCCAGAGATTGCTTTTTGGTATTGGTTTTCGCAACTTTTTCGGTGTCATAGAAAGCATCAATTCTGGATTTTGATTTGGTAGTTCTCGCTTTTGGTTGACGGCGCATCCATTCTAATTCTTTTCGGTAAAGATTGTTGGCTTTATCAATTGTAGCGTTCAAATTATCTTCACGAATCATCTTGTTTTCCAGATAAGTCGCATAACTTCCGTTATGAACATACAGATTTTGGTCTTCCATTTCCCAAACGGTGTCGCAAACAGAATCCAGAAAATAACGGTCGTGTGTTACTAAAAGTAACGTAATCATGGCTTTAGAAAGATAATTTTCTAACCATTCTACCATTTCTACGTCTAAGTGATTGGTGGGTTCGTCCATAATCAGCAAGACGTGTCTGTGTTCTGCTCTGGTTTCGGTGAGGAGTTTTGCAAGGGCAACTCTTTTGATTTGTCCTCCAGAAAGCGTTCCCATTTTCGCCTCTAAATTGGTGATTTTTAGCTGCGAAAGAATTTGTTTCATTTCGGTTTCTAAATCCCATGCTTTGTGAATTTCCATTTCTGCCAAAGCTTTTTCTATAAATTTTTGGTCAGTAGAATGAAGCGACTGATGATAGTTTTTAAGCGCTTGAATAGGCTTAGAATCTAGTGTCATCATGAATTCTTCCACAGTAAGTTGAGAGTCAAACTCTATTTCTTGGTCGAACAAAACTACCTGAACATCTTTATTAATCACTACTTCGCCAGAATCTGCAATTTCTTTTCCTAAAAGGATTTTCAAAAGCGTAGATTTTCCAGTGCCGTTTTTGGCGACAATCGCAATTTTATCTCCTTCATTAATATGGAAAGAAATATTCTTAAAAAGCGTTTTGATGCCGTAAGATTTGGTCAGATTTTCTGCGGAAACGTAGTTCATGTTAGGTTGAGGAAAAGGTTAAGGTTGAGATTGCGAAAGTACAAAAAATGAAATGGGAATAAATTTTATTGTGGAAAGATTTATTTTTTCTTCAAAGCTTCTCCTTCGAAAACAATTCCTTCCCAGCCAAATTTCATGAAATTTCTAATGTTTTGGTGGTCTGTTCCTTCTGGATTTTTCAAAACATCATCTCTGTAAAACTCGCTAAATAATAAAAGTGTCTCTTCTTTAGAAAGTTGGTTGATTTTGGCAAAACTGAAAACCTTGCAAGAGCCATTATTTTGATTGGCTTCGTTTACCGTATTTCCATTGGTGAATTTGGTGGGTGTAAATTCGTAATGTTTATCTATATAAGCAATTACGTTGCTGAAAACCAATTCTTCTGGTGTGTTTTTTAATTGTTCTACTATCATTTTATTTTTCTTTAATCAAGTTTTAATTCGCTGAAACTCCAAGAATTTCCGTTGTAAATATTAAGGTCTACTTTTACATTAATTCCTTTTACGATGCCTTTTTCCGTGAATTGCCACATTTTCCACGAGTCTTCTTCCGAAGGAACTAAAACATCATTGTAATTGGCTAACCAAAGTGGATAATCGTCAAACTCGCCTCGCAAATAATCTTTGTAATAATGGTAATAGGTGTAAATAATGGGTTTTTCACCGTATTTTTCTTCTATAATTTTACACCAAACTTTCAAATCTTCTATCAGTTTTTCCTTAGATTTTCTTCTGGGAATTCTTTCGATGTCTAAAACCGGTCGTAAATCTCCGCTTTCTAAATGTACACTTTCTAAGAAATTATTGGCTTGTAAAATAGGATCTTCGTCTGCACGATAAAAATGATAAGCACCTCTTGTAAGATTATTTTCTTTGGCTAATTCCCAAAAATCATCAAAATGTTTATCTTTTTTTCGATTTCCCATAGAAGCTCTCATAATGACAAACTCTAATGGAATAGAACCATTGGCGATAGTGAGGCTGTCCCATTTTATGTCTCGTTTATGCTGATAATGAGAAATGTCGAAACCAAAAATTTTGTCATTATATTCAGTGACGATTTTATTGATTCTGGCGGTTTCTTCTTCTGAATTTTTTAAGTTTTTATGTACAAATTTCTCAAAATACATGGCGTAATAAAATGCCACTTTGTCTCTGAGGTAAAGCCCAGTTCCTAGCAAGGTTAATCCTAAAATGGCCAACAAAATATATCTGCGAAAAAGATAATTTTTTCGTCTGGTTTTATGGATTTTTTTTCTTTTGGTAGATTTTGGATTGGTTTTTGACATAAGTTTTGCAAAAGTAAAATTTTTAGAAAATAAATTCAGTAATTTTGCCAGAATCTTATGGAAATTAGAGATAAAATAATCGTCATCGGTGGTGGTTTTGCAGGATTGCAATTCGCTAAAAAACTTAATGGCAATCGTACTAAGAAATTGGTGATGATTGACAAGGCGAATCATCATATGTTTCAGCCATTATTTTATCAAGTAGCTTGCGGAAGAATTGAGCCTTCTAATATTTCGTTTCCGTTTAGAAAGATTTTTCAGCGTTCTAAAAATATTCAATTTAGAATGACGGAAGTGAAACAGATTATTCCTTCAGAAAATAAAATTATTACAGAAGACCATGTTTTTCACTATGATAAATTGGTGATTGCAACTGGCTGTAAAACGAATTTCTTTGGAAATCAAAAAATGGAAAATCTGGCTTTTGGGATGAAAAATACACAAGAAGCAATTTCTATAAGAAACCATGTTTTGCTCACTTTCGAAAAATTAATTATTGAAAAAAGTAGAAGTGATGATGGCAATTGGAACATCGTAATCGTAGGTTCTGGACCAACTGGTGTGGAATTGGCGGGAGCTTTTGCTGAGATGAAAAGAGAAATCTTGCCGAGAGATTATCCTAGAATGAATTTTGATGATTTAGAAATTATTTTGGTGAGTTCTACCGAAAAACCTTTGGCGGTAATGAGCGAAGAATCTCAAGAAAAATCTGAACAATATTTGAAAGATTTGGGCGTGAGATTTATCTCAAATGATAGAGTTACGGATTATGATGGCGATAGAGTTTATCTGAGTTCTGGGAATATCATTCCGAGTAATAATGTGATTTGGGCAGCAGGTGTAACTGGGAATATTATTGAAGGATTAACCGAAAATTCTATTAAAAACAATAGGTATATAGTAGACCGATATAATAAAATAGTAGGATTTGATGATATTTATGCGATAGGAGACATTGCCTACATGGAAACTCCGAAATATCCGAATGGTCATCCTCAGGTAGCGAATGTAGCGATTAATCAAGGAAAAAATTTGGCTAAAAATTTCTTGAAAAAATCAGAGAATGAGTGGCAACCTTACGAATATGATGACAAAGGAAGTATGGCAACCATTGGGAAGCATAGAGCGGTAGTAGATTTACCAAAATTTAAATTTCAAGGGATTTTTGCGTGGTATTTTTGGATGTTTCTTCATTTAATGTTGATTTTAAGTGTAAGAAACAAACTCGCTATTTTCTTCAATTGGATGTGGAGTTACATTAATAGAGATTCTTCGCTTCGCTTAATCATTATCCCGAATAAAAAAAATAAAACCGAACAATGAGAATAGATATTATAAGTGCAGTTCCTGATTTATTAGAAAGTCCTTTCAAAACTTCCATCCTGAAAAGAGCAATGGAAAAAGGTTTGGCAGAAGTTCATTTTCATAATGTTCGTGATTTTGCATTTAACAAACATCGTCAAATAGATCATACAGTTTATGGTGGTGGTGCTGGAATGGTAATGATGTGTGAACCATTAGATTTATGTATTTCTCAGTTAAAAGCTGAGAGAGAGTATGATGATATTATTTACTTAACTCCAGATGGAGAAACTTTTAACCAAAAAATAGCGAATTCTTACTCGCTTAAGAAAAATTTAATTCTGCTTTGTGGTCATTACAAAGGAATAGACCAAAGAATTAGAGATTTACACATTACCAGAGAAATTTCGATTGGTGATTTTGTGCTAACTGGTGGCGAATTGGCAGCTTGTGTAGTTGCAGATGCTATTATTCGTCTTTTGCCAGGCGTTTTAAATGATGAACAATCTGCTTTGACGGATAGTTTTCAAGATGATTTACTTTCTCCGCCTATTTATACCAAACCAGAAGTTTATAAAGGAATGCGCGTTCCAGAAATACTTTTGAGTGGTAATTTTGGGAAAATTGAAGAATGGAGACATCAGAAAGCAATAGAAATTACACAGCAGAAAAGACCAGATTTATTAAAAGATTTCTAATCATAATAAATTATTTTTACTAAATTTACAATCCGAAAAATTGAGGCAAGGCTATGGAGAATTATTTGAAAAAAGAACTTGTCATGTTCTATAATGTAGAAAACTTGTTTTCTCCAGACCCTAAACCAACACATTTTTTAGATCCTACCATTTCTGGATTAAGGAATTGGGACGAAAGAAAGTATCAGAATAAACTTCGAAAAATTGCCAATGTTTTTAGATTAATCGAAGAAAAAGAAGAGGTGCTTCCGATGATTGTAGGTTTATGTGAAGTGAATAATGAAGAGGTTTTACAAGACTTGATTCAACAAGAACCCCTTCAAAATTATGATTTTGTTCATTATAATTCTTTAGATGAAAGAGGCGTAGATACAGCGCTTCTGTACGATAAGAGAAAAATAGAATTAGTAGATTCTGAAGCCATTTCTTTTATTTTCGAAGGAGTGAATGAGGAGCAAGATGAGTATTATGATACAACTAGAGATGTTCTTTTTTGTAAATTGAAATACAATGATGAATTGCTCAATGTTTTTGTGGCGCATCTTCCTTCAAAAAGAGAAAAAGATGTAAACAAACCCAAAAGAGATTACATTCTTCATTCAATTAAAGAAAGAGTTCTCACATTATTAGAAAAAGAAGAACCTGTAATAATTTGTGGAGATTTTAACGATGACCCGATTGAAGAAAATCTAAATAATTTATTATATGACAATGGAGTTGATAAAATCTTAGTGAATCCATACATAGAATTGTACAATAATAAAATTTATTCTACGTTTCACTACAACCAAGGACTGTTGTTCGATCAGATTCTATTTTCTAATCATTTCTTTTTGCCTATTTCTTCATTAGCATTTAAAAGTGCTGTAGTCTTTAATTCAGAAAAATTAAGTAATTGGGACAAAAAGTTTAAAGGAAGACCTTTTAGAACTTTTGCAGGGACCAGATATCTTGGTGGGTATAGTGATCATTATCCCGTTTATACAATTTTAGAAACAAAAGACAATTAAATTAAAAATGAAAAGCGTTACAGAAGTAGGTTACAAGCTAGATGCAATAGATAAAAAAATAATCTATATGCTTATGGACAATGCCAAAACATCTTTGGCTCAAATTTCTAAAAACATTGGTATTTCTACCACTGCTGTACATCAGAGAATAAAAAAACTAGAAACCGCAGGCGTAATAGAAAATTCTGTATCTTTTCTTAATCCAAGAAAAATAGGTTACAAAGTAGTTTCTTACATCGGCGTTTACATGGATCAGCCAAGTCATTTCCAAGAACTCATTAAATCTCTGAACGAAATTAATGAAATCGTAGAAGCTCATTATACTACAGGAAACTGGACGGTTTTCCTTAAAGTACTTTGTATTGATAATGATCATCTCATGCAAATTTTAAGCAAAATACAGAAGCTAAAAGGCGTTACAAGAACAGAAACTTTCATATCTTTGGAGCAAAGTATTAACAGACAATTAAAAGTGTAACATTATGAAAATCAACACTTATTTAGATTCTACTTATCTAAAAACTCCAGCTCAATCTGGTCTTACCGAAGAACAAACGCTAGAAACGGTAATTAATCTTGCCAAAGAAGCCATCGAAAATGACATTTTTGCAGTAATGATAAGACCTGATTATGTTAAAAAAATGAAGCAATTCCTTACAGAACAAAATTCTAATGTAGTAATCGGCACTGTAATCGGTTTCCACGAAGGAACTTATTCTAAAGAACATAAATTAGCTGAAGCTCAAAAAGCAATCGAAGACGGAGTAGATGAATTAGATTTTGTAATCAATTATGAAGCATACAAAGATGGTGAAGTAGATGCTGTGAAATCAGAATTTGTAGATTGTACAAAACTTTGTTTAGATAACGGTAAAATTGCAAAATGGATTATAGAAATCGCTGCGCTTACCGATGAGCAAATTGCGGATATTACCAAAAAAATCTCAATTTGGGCAGAAGAAAACTTCAAAACAGAAGATTTACACAGAATATTTGTGAAATCATCTACTGGTTTCTACCAAACAGAAGGCGGAAAACCAAATGGGGCAACTGTAGAAGGAATTAAAATCATGCTAGAAAACGCAGGCTCACTTCCTGTAAAAGCTGCAGGTGGTGTAAGAACACCAGAAGAAGCAGAATATATGATTAACCTAGGCGTAAAAAGAATAGGAACATCTTCTGCAAAAGCATTAATAAAAAACGAAGAAGTTTCTGGAGGTTACTAATCTTTCGGAATTTTCAAAAATAAAAAACCATCGAATTTCGATGGTTTTTGTTTTTTTATGGTTAAAAATTATTGCTGTTTTACCACTTGCGTTACCTTTTGGGTATTGTCTGACAAAGTGTATTTCATTAAATATTTGCCAGGTTTCAGTTTGTCTAATCTAATTTCGGCGGTGTTCATGTTCACCATGGTTTCTGAAACTTGAGTCCCAATAATAGAGTAAAAAGTTACAGATTTTACCTTTAGCATTGGGTTTTTAGCTTTTACAATGATAAAATCTCTTGTAGGATTAGGATAAGCGACTAAAACTCCATCATCAGATTTTTGAGAATCAGAAAGCGGTTCTCTTAATGTTTGTTGAGCTTTTGCTTCGCCCGAAAACATTAATAAACCTACCGAAAATAATATAAAATATAAAGTTCTTTTCATTTTACTTAATTCATTCTTATCTCAAAGAATATACAAATTTATTTAAACGAATTGATATACACAATAGTTATAAATAACTAAATTTGCAGAGTATAAAACAAACATTGTTCCAAAAATGATAATTTTTTCAAGAAATAGAAGATTACGTACTAACGAAAGCATCAGAAGTCTTGTTAGAGAAACAGTACTCACTACCAATGATTTTGTAATGCCAATGTTCGTAATGGAAGGCGAAAACACACAGGAAGCCATTCCTTCAATGCCTGGGATTTTTCGTAGAACTATAGATTTAACAGTAAAAGAATGTAGAGAATTATTTTCTCTCGGTGTAAAAGCGGTAAATATTTACATGAAAGTTCCAGAACATCTAAAAGACAATCTAGGAACAGAAGCTTGGAACAAAGATGGTCTTATGCAAAGAACCATCAGAGAAATTAAAAATGCAGTTCCAGAAATGATTGTAATGCCAGATGTTGCATTAGACCCTTATTCTATTTACGGACACGATGGAATTATCACCAACGGAAAAATAGACAACGATGCTACCAACGATGCTTTGGCAAGGATGTCTGTTTCTCACGCAGAAGCTGGCGCAGATGTTGTAGCGCCAAGTGATATGATGGATGGTAGAGTTGCTGCAATTCGTCAAGCTTTAGAAGAAACAGGTCATACCAACGTAGGAATTTTGAGCTATGCAGCAAAATATGCAAGTTCATTTTACGGACCTTTCAGAAGTGCGTTAGATTCTGCTCCGAAAGATTTTCAGGAAATTCCAAAAGATAAAAAGACCTACCAAATGGATTTTCATAATTCTAGAGAGGCCTTAAATGAAGTGTACAAAGACATCGAAGAAGGTGCAGACATTATTATGATAAAACCGGGTCTTCCATATTTGGATATTGTAGCTAAGATTCGTCAAGAGATAGATTTACCAATCGCCGTTTATAATGTGAGCGGAGAATACGCAATGCTGAAAGCGGCTGCACAAAACGGTTGGTTAGACAATGATAAAGCCATCATCGAAAGTCTTACTTGCATCAAAAGAGCTGGTGCAGATATGATTTTCACCTATGCTGCCAAAGAAGCTGCCATTTTATTAAATAATTAGGGCGCCAAATTCCAGCTTTCGCTACTCGCTTTTTTTCTGCGGCGGCGAAGCCGCCGCAGAAAAAAGAGCTCAAACATGCCGCTCAATCTGGGGCGCAAGTTCAGGAATTTTTAGAACCTATTTTTCTAAAAATTACAATCAGTTCAAAATATAACCAACCCTTTCTGCGTTTTATGCACATACAAAAAACGCAGAAAGGGTTTCGTAATTTGAAAACTTCCATTTTTTTAACTTAAGATCTGCAATTTTAAGACTTCCGACTTCCAACTTCATACTTCTGACTTTTTTCATATCTTTGTCTCTATGATTTTACGTGGCGAAAATTTAATTAAAGAATACGGACCCAAAAAAGTAGTAAAAGGTGTTTCCGTAGAAGTAAAAAAAGGAGAAATTGTAGGTTTACTCGGGCCAAATGGTGCGGGAAAAACCACTACTTTCTATATGATTGTGGGATTGGTAAAACCTACTTCTGGCAAAATTACGCTTGACGGAAAAGATATTACCAATGATGCCATGTATAAACGTGCGCAAAAAGGAATTGGTTATTTGGCTCAGGAAGCTTCTGTATTTAGAAAATTGTCTGTAGAAGATAATATTTTAGGCGTTTTACAACTCACCAATAAATCTAAAGAAGAGCAAATCCGCAGAACCAATGAACTGATTGAAGAATTTTCTTTAGAACACGTTCGTAAAAACCGTGGAGATTTACTTTCTGGTGGTGAAAGACGTAGAACCGAAATTGCGCGTTGCCTCGCTACAGACCCAGATTTCATTCTTTTGGATGAACCTTTTGCAGGAGTAGACCCAATTGCGGTAGAAGATATTCAGAAAATCATCAGAAGTTTGGTGAAAAAAGACATCGGTGTTTTAATTACCGACCACAATGTTCAACAAACTTTGGCAATTACCAATAAAACCTACATTATGTTCGAAGGAAACATTTTGAAAGAAGGTTTACCAGAAGATTTAGCCAATGATCCACAAGTAAGACAAGCTTATTTGGGTGAGAATTTTAGATTTGAAAAATTCTAAACATCCATCATCTAACTTCCAACATCCATCAATTTTATGAAAATTTACACCAAAACTGGCGATAAAGGCGAAACTTCTTTATACGGAGGAACTAGAGTTTCTAAAGCTGCTGCAAGAGTAGAATCTTATGGAACTTTAGACGAACTCAATGCTTTCATTGGTTTGGCAAAAGCGGAAATTTCTGATGAAAAAGTTTTAAGTCAATTACAAAAAATTCAATTTGATTTATTTACCGTAGGTTCAGAAGCAGCAACGCCAACAGATAAAATGTTTTTGGCAAATGGTAAAAGCAGGTTAGATTTGTTAATTTCTGAAGAAGAAATTATGGAATTAGAACGTTGGATGGACAATTTTGATGCAGAATTAGAACCTTTGCAATTCTTTATTCTACCAAGCGGTGGAAAAGCTGCTGCATCTGTTCACGTTTGTAGAACGGTTTGTAGAAGAGCAGAGCGCGCTATGGTTTATCTCAATGAAACCGAAGAAGTAAGACCAGAACTCATCAAATATCTCAATAGATTGTCTGATTATCTGTTTATTTTGGCAAGATATATTTCTAAAATTTCTGGGGAAAAAGAGGATTATTGGAATCCTTCAGAAAGAGCTAAATAAAACGCTCTAAACAATTATAAAATCTGTGATAAAATCTGCACTTCTTTTCATCAACGGAACTCCACCGAAAAATCTTCCCGAAACGGAAGGTTATGATGTGATTGCTTGTAGTGATGGGGCTTTTCATTATTTAAAGGATAAAAATTTCCCTCTGGATAAACTTGATTTTATTTCAGGAGATTTTGATTCTCATGAAGGCAGTGACGAAAATATTTACCACGAAAAATTCATTCATACTCCAGACCAAGATTTTACAGATTTTCAAAAAGCTTTAGATATTCTCAAAAAGAATGGAGTAAAAAAAGTAGATATTTACGGAGGAAGTGGTGGCGAACAAGACCACTTTTTAGGAAATCTTCACGTAGCTTTTCTCTTTAAAAATGAAATGGAAATCACTTTTTTTGACGAGTTTTCCAGATATTTTTTCATCTCTAAAAATTTTAAAATTCACGGGGTAGAAGGAAAGATGATTTCGCTTTTACCATTTCCTTTTGTAGAAAAAATTTCGACTAAAGGTCTTAATTGGGAGCTCTTTAACGAAGAATTGAGCTTAACCAAAAGAGTAGGAACCCGAAATTCTGCCCGAGAAAACACTGTGGAAATCACGTATGAAAACGGTGATGTATTGATTTTTATCGGAATCTAAATTTGTGAATTTTTAACTCAAAAAATTCAATCTTTTTTCGCATTTTTGTAGTCTTAAATTTTTGCAATAAATGAAGATAAAATATGCTGAACTTATTGACCAAACACTTTACTTTCCACAAGAGGAATTTAAGTATGAGGATCAACAGTTGTACTTTCATGATATTCCTTTGATGGACTTGGTAGAAAAATTCGGAACTCCTTTGAAGTTCAGTTATTTACCTAAGATTTCGCAAAACATTCAGCGCGCAAAAACTTGGTTTAAAGATGCCATCAAAAAGAATGAATATAAAAATTCTTACAGATACTGTTACTGTACCAAATCTTCGCACTTTTCTTTCGTATTAGAAGAAGCACTTAAGAATGATATTTCTATTGAAACGTCTTCTGCTTTTGACATGAATATTGTTAAAAATCTATTCGAAACAGGGAAAATTGACAAGACGATAGAAGTGGTTTGTAATGGTTTCAAAACCGATGATTATTTGGCTAAAATTTCAGATTTAATCAATAATGGTTTTGAAAATGTAATTCCTGTTTTAGATAATTACAGAGAATTAGATAAACTGACCGAAAGTATAGATACTACCTTTGACATTGGGATTAGAATAGCTTCGGAAGAAGAACCTAAATTCGAATTTTATACCAGCAGATTAGGAATTGGGTACAAAGATATTATCCCTTATTACAGCCAAAAAATAGCAGAACACCCGAATGCAAGGTTGAAAATGCTTCACTTTTTCATCAATACCGGAATTAAAGATACTGCGTACTATTGGAACGAACTTTTCAAATGTTTGAGAGTATATGCAAGATTGAAAAAAATTGCTCCAGAAGTAGATTCTCTTAATATTGGTGGCGGTTTCCCTATTAAAAATTCTCTTCAGTTTGATTATGATTATGAATACATGGCAAATGAAATCGTGTATCAAATTAAAAAATTCTGTGAAGAAGAAGGAGTAGAAGAACCAAACATTTATACTGAATTTGGTAGTTTTACTGTAGGTGAAAGTGCTGGAAATTTATACAAAATTATTTCTCAAAAACGCCAAAACGATAGAGAAAAATGGAACATGATAGACTCTTCTTTCATGACTACACTTCCAGATTCTTGGGCGATTTCTAAGCGTTTTATCATGTTTCCGCTGAATCGTTGGGAAGATTCTTACGAAAGAGTTTTCTTGGGCGGATTAACTTGTGATTCAGATGATTATTACAATTCTGAGCAACATGCAAATGCGATTTATTTGCCAGTGTTCAGCGATACCAAACCATTATACATCGGTTTCTTTAATACAGGAGCTTATCAAGAGAGTATTGCTGGTTTTGGTGGAGTTCATCACTGTTTATTGCCTCAGCCGAAACATATTCTTATCCAAAAAGCTAAAAACGGAAAATTACAATACGAAGTTTTCAGCGAAGAGCAAAAACCAGAAGATGTATTGCATCTTTTAGGGTATAAATAATTGTATAATAGGTTTTATGTTGTAGAATTAATGCATTCTCCTTACGTGAAACCTACAGCGTTTTTAGCAGCTAAGTTGTATTATAAAATGTTAGCTTACTATCATTTAAATCAAAAATAAAAAGTTGATTTATTCAAAATAAATTTAAAAAGCATCAGAATTCTGATGCTTTTTTTGTTAAAAAAACAATAAAAATTTTAATAAAAATTAAGAAAATGGCATGATTTTTATTGTTAAATTTGGGATATAAACAATTAAATCATTTTTACTATGAAAAAAACTATCAAAATTGCCGCTTTAGCGCTTGTCTTTTCTGTGGCAGTATTTTCTTGCAAAAAAAATGTTTCTGATGCAGAACTTACTACACAATCTACTACGGTAGTTGCCGCATATCCTGGGACTTCTGTGGAGGTAAAAGAAGGAGTTGCTCATTTAAGTGGAACATTTGCTTCTCAAGAAGAGAAAGACGCAGCTATTGCTGCTCTTAAAAATGTGAAAGGAGTAAAAGATGTAATGGATATGGCTAATGTAGAAGCAGCAGCTTCTGTAGTAGAAACTGTATCTGCAGTTGCTCCAGAAGTTCAACAAAAAGTTGCTGATGCCGTTAAAGATTTTCCTGCTGTAAAAGTAGATGTGGTAAATGGAGAACTTACCTTAACAGGAGAAGTTACGGCAGAGCAAGCTAGAAAAATTAAAATGTCTGTAGATGCTCTAAAAGTGGGTAAAGTAAACTATAATTATAACGTTAAAAAATAATTACCATGTCATTACAAGAAAAATATTCAAGTGTAGTTTCAGCAGCTCAGACTGCAGGAATTTCTGATTTAAAAGTTCAAGAACAAGACGGAATTCTTTACATCTCTGGAACTACTTCTTCTAACGCTGGAAAAGATGCTGTTTGGAATGCTTTAGGAGCTATAGATGCTACTTATTCTGCTTCAGATATCAATATAGATGTACAAGTAGCTGGTTTAGCTGCAGGCACTTCACTTACTGTAGATACAGAAAGTTCTAACCTAAACATTAGACAGGAGCCTTCTACAGAAGGCGTAATTTTAGGAAAAGCGGCAAAAGGTGAGGTGGTAACTTTAGTAGAACAATCTTCAGACGAGTGGTGGAAAATTAAAACCAAAGACGGAGAAGAAGGTTACGCATATGCTAGATATTTAAGAGCTTAATTCAAGTCTCGAATATAAATTTATAATCCCGAATTTTTTTCGGGATTTTTTATTTTGGGCCATTCCGAAAATTTCTCCAAAGCTTTTGCCATTCAAGAAATTTTCGGAACCGCGCTATTCGTTACAATCTTTTTCGGTGGCGGCAGCAAAGCTGCCGCCACCGAAAAAGGATTTCCACTGCTATCGCTTGTCCAGAAATACCGCTTCAAAACAATTACCAATATTTCATTAAAAAAACTATATTTGTATTCTATAGAAAATCAATATATGAAAGGACAAAACAAACTTTTCTTTGCAATTATCATTGCTTTAGTTTTAGGGGTAATTATTGGTGGAGTAGTTCACACTCAGTTTCCAGAAAATACAGAATCTTTTTCTAAAAATATAAAACTTCTCGGCACGATTTTCATCAGATTAGTACAGATGATTATCGCACCATTGGTTTTTACAACATTGGTTGTGGGAATTGCGAAAATGGGAGATACCGCAATGATTGGTAGAGTTGGTGGTAAAGCAATGCTTTGGTTTATTACTGCTTCTTTGGTTTCGCTGATGTTAGGTTTAGTTTTGGTAAACTGGTTAGAGCCTGGTCATGTTACCAAATTGCCTATTCAAGATGCCAATTCTGCTAAAGAAATCTTGGATAATTCTAAAGGATTTTCTCTGGAAGATTTTGTGAAACACGTAGTGCCAAAAAGTGTTTTCGAAGCTTTTGCTACCAATGAAGTTTTACAAATTGTATTGTTTTCTATTATGTTTGGTATTGCCCTTTCTCATTTGGGTGATGAATATTCTAAACCTGTAATCAAATTTTTAGATGTTTGCGCGCATGCTATTCTAAAAATGGTAGGTTATATCATGTGGTTTGCTCCACTTGGTGTTTTGGGAGCTATTGCAGCAGTTGTTGCCACCAATGGTTTCGAAATTTTCAAAGTTTACGCAATTTATCTTCGAGATTTCTTCTTTGCACTAGCTATTTTATGGTTGATTTTATGTGTGGTAGGTTATCTCATTTTAGGAAATAGATTGTTCGAATTATTAAGAAGAATCAAAGAACCTTTACTTATCGCATTTTCTACAACCAGTTCAGAAGCCGTTTTTCCGAAATTGGTAACAGAATTAGAGCGTTTTGGTTGTAACAATAGAATTGTATCATTTATTTTACCACTAGGATATTCTTTCAATTTAGATGGAAGCATGATGTACATGACTTTTGCCTCTATTTTCATTGCTCAGATTTATGGAATCGACATGACGGTTGGTCAACAAATCACCATGCTTTTGGTGTTAATGCTGACTTCAAAAGGAATTGCAGGCGTTCCAAGAGCGAGTTTGGTGATTATTGTAGCGACTTGTTCTATGTTTGGAATTCCACCAGAAGGAATTGCCTTAATTTTACCGATTGACCATTTCTGCGATATGGGAAGAAGCATGACCAATGTTTTAGGAAATGCACTTGCTACTTCAGCCGTTTCTAAATGGGAAGGACAATTGGATAATCACGGAGGTGAGTTATAAAAATTTAAAAAATATAAAATTAAAAACTTCGGAACTATCTGAAGTTTTTTTTTTGTAAATCAATTCTATCAATTACCATTATTGTTATTTTTATTCATTCCAAATTAATTATTTTTATGTAAATTTGTATCTCAAAAAATTTCAAAAAATTATGTTGACGAAAACTAGAGTTCAGGAGTTTCTGAAAGAAATAGAAGTTGATGATTTAGTACAAAACTTCCAAGTAATGGGTGATGATGTGTACATTGATATGATTGCACATTCCCCAGCAATGCACGAAAAGAAGAAGCTGGAAGCAGCGATGAAGCAGGCTTTTGCTACGGAATTTGGTGATCAAGTAGTGCTGAAACTCAAAATTACTTCGCCTGAACCTTCGCAAGTTCAACAAAACCAAATCAAAGGAAAAGAAATCCCAGGAATTCAAAATATTATCGCCATTGCTTCTGGTAAAGGTGGCGTAGGAAAATCTACGGTTACTGCAAACTTAGCCGTGACTTTACAAAAAATGGGATTCTCTGTAGGTGTTCTTGATGCAGATATTTACGGACCATCTGTTCCTACTATGTTTGATACCGAAGCAGAAAAACCAATTTCTGTAGAAGTAGATGGTAAAAATATGATGAAACCTATCGAAAATTATGGCGTGAAAATGCTTTCAATCGGATATTTCTCTGGAGCGAATCAAGCAGTAGTGTGGAGAGGACCTATGGCAAGTAAAGCTTTGAACCAAATGATTCGTGATGCAGCTTGGGGAAATCTAGATTTCTTATTGATTGACCTTCCTCCAGGAACAGGAGATATTCACCTTTCGATTATTCAAGAAGTTCCTGTAACGGGCGCTGTAATCGTTTCTACACCGCAACATGTAGCTTTAGCAGACGTGAAAAAAGGAATCGCTATGTTTACGATGGAAAGCATTAATATTCCAGTTTTAGGTTTAATAGAAAATATGGCGTATTTTACACCAGAAGAATTGCCAGAAAATAAATATTACATCTTCGGAAAACAAGGCGCTCAGTTTATGGCGGAAGATTTAGGAATTCCAGTTTTAGGTGAAATTCCTTTGATTCAAAGCATCAGAGAAGCGGGAGATGTTGGTAGGCCGGTAGCATTACAAGAAGGTTCTAAAATTGCAGAAATCTATAAAGAAACTGCACAAAAAATGATAGAAAGTTTAGTGGAAAGAAATAAAAATCTACCACCAACTGAAGCGGTGAAAATTACAACAATGGCAGGTTGCTCCACCAAAAAATAAGTAATTAGTAATAAGCAATAAGTAATTTTAAAATTTAGAAAATTTAAACTATGAGCTGAATGCAGATTGCTGAAAGCTTAAAGCAATTAAAATATGAATAAAGATAAACTCACTCACGAAGAAATCGTAACCAAAGTAATGGAAGCTTTGGAAAGTATTCGTCCGTTTCTAAATAATGATGGTGGTGATATAGAATTGGTAGATGTTATTGACAATAGAGTAATGGTAAAACTGCAAGGAAACTGTTCTGGTTGTCCTATGAGTTTTTCTACCATGAAACTAGGTGTAGAAAATACCATCAAACAATTTGTACCAAGCATCAAAGAAGTGGTGAGTGTAGACTAAATTTTTTCTGAAAAACATTATCAATACAAGCGGACTTTAGTCCGCTTTTTTTATTGTAAAATCCTTTTGACTTTAGTCAAAACTTACTATTTTTGAAAAAAACAATCATGAGAAATCCTAGTAATCTAGCTATTTTAGAAAAAGCAGAAGAAATTTTTGAATTAGTAAGAACCATCACAGATTTGATTCCAGAAGATAATGAACATTTGCAGTCATATAAAGGTCAAATTTTAGGAGATGCCATGATGATTTGTGTGAAAATTTCTTCAGCAGAAGCTGTAAAGTTGTATGACCTTAAAATGGAAAACGCTGCAATTATTAGAAAAGCAGCAAGAGACTTAATGGTTGCTTATCATGGTCTGGAAATGTTTGGTTTTGAAGAAGCGAAATATTATTTGATGGTAAGAGAAAAAATAGAAGAATTTAGATTACTATTTGTAGATTGGGTTGCAAATTTCAATCCAAAACATTTCATTACAGATCATTGGGGATTATTTAATCCTCCAGGAATTTCCCATGATTATGAACAACGAGATGACGAACTTAATTTTCTAGATGAAGAAGATGCAGATTAAGTATTTATATCATTTGTTTTTTTATCTCTCAAATTCCTTACTTCTTCACTTTATCATAAATACTGTGAATTAATCCATCTGCAACAGAAATTTTTGGAACGAAAATTTGTGAAATTTCTGCCCAATTCAGTACTTTGTTGAAAATCTCTAGCGCTGGAACAATTACATCTGCTCTGTCTTCTCTCAAATTATGTTTCAGCATTCTTTCTTCTACGGTAAGTTCTTTTAAATCTTTATAAAAAGTTTTGAGCATATTCGCAGACATTGGTTTTCCATCTTTGGTTTTGCTCATGCTAAAAATTTTGTTGATGTTTCCGCCAGAACCAATCGCAACCATAGGTTTTTTGCTCACGATTTTGGTTTTGATTTGGGTTTTCATTTCTTCCCAATTTTCTTTGGTGACTAGATTATTGAGCAATCTAATCGTACCAATATTGAAAGAATGTTCGTATTTCATTTTACCATTTTCGTAGTATGTCAATTCAGTAGAACCACCACCTACGTCTATGTATAAATACCCAAAATTTCTATCAAGACCTTCTGCTACATGATTTTCGTAGATAAGCGTAGCTTCTTCATCACCAGAAATAATTTCTATTTCTATACCAGATTCCTTTTTGACCAAATCTATAATTTCTTTACCATTTTTAGCATCTCTCATTGCACTGGTAGCACAAGCTCGGTAATGTTCTACGTCATAAATTTCCATCAATTGAGAGAAAACTTTCATAGATTTAATGACCATTTCCTTTCTTTCTTTGCCAATTTCGCCAGTGGTAAAAACATCTATTCCCAATCTGAAAGGAATTCTCAAAAGATTGAGTTTTACGAATTCTGGCTTTCCTTTTTTAGGTTCTTTTACTTCATTGATGAGCAATCTTGCTGCATTACTCCCGATGTCTATTGCTGCAATTTTCATGTTTTATATTTCTTTTGGTGTGTGGAAGAATAGGAAATTTTTCTCCGCGTTTTTAAAATCTTTCCAACTTTCGGCAGAAATTTTAAAAGCTACCACAGAACAAGTTGGCATGTGTTCTATATTTTCATTAGTTAGAGAATTAGCAAAATAAGTAATACCGTTATTGTGAGAAAAAATGGCAACATGATCTAAAGAATCGTTAAGATGTTCTATCACTTCTAGAAATTCTGTAGGCGAAGCATTGTATAATTCTTCTATTTTTTGAATGTTTTTATTCTCGAACACTTCGGCGAAATATCTGCAAGTAGTCAATGCTCTTTTTGCAGGACTGGTCACAAATGCATCTATGGTTACAGAAATTTCATTGAGGAATTTCGCCATTTTAGGGGCATCTTTGTGTCCGCGCTCATTCAGTGGTCGGTCAAAATCATCTATGTTCGTTGGCCAATCACTTTTGGCATGTCTTACTAAAAGAAGTGTTTTCATAGGGTAGAAAAGTTTCTGAGTTTAAAATTAGCAAAAATTTGAATTTCTACAAGCTGAAAAATTTTAGTAAATTTGCAAACTATGAGTCAAGTAGTTGCTATTGATTACGGAAAAGTGCGTTGCGGAATTGCAGCTACAGATGATATGCAGTTGATTGCTAGCGCATTAACTACTGTAGAAACCAAAAATATATTTTCTTTTTTAGAAAAATATTTTTCAGAAAATAAAGTTGAAACGCTGGTAATAGGTTTACCTACTGATTTGAAGGGAAATTTATCAGAAATAGAGACGGATATTTTAAAATTTATAGAAAAAGTGAAAGAACTTTTTCCCGAAGTAGAAATTCATCGGTTTGATGAACGTTTTACCTCAAAAATGGCTTCGTTTTTTATCTCACAAAGTGGGAAAAATAAAAAACAGAGACAAGAAAAAGCGCTCATCGATAAAGTGAGTGCTACCATAATTTTACAGAATTTTTTAGAACAAAAACAAAGATGATTTTACCAATCAGAGCATACGGAGACACAGTTTTAAGAAAAAAAGCCCATGATATTTCGCCAGATTATCCTGAGCTTAAAGAACTTATAGACAATATGTTCGAAACCATGAATGCAGCACATGGAATAGGTCTTGCTGCGCCTCAAATTGGCTTAGATATTCGTCTTTTCATCGTAGATGTAACCCCATTAGCAGATGATGAAGATTATGAAGATATTGCAGATGAATTGAAAGATTTCAAAAAAGTATTCATCAACGCTAGAATTCTAGAAGAAAGCGGTAATGAATGGAAATTTAATGAAGGTTGTCTTTCGATTCCAGATGTGAGAGAAGATGTAAGCAGAAAAGAAACGATTTTGATAGAATATTTTGACGAAAATTTCGTTAAACATACCGAAACTTTTTCAGACATTAGAGCCAGAGTAATTCAGCATGAGTATGACCATATTGAAGGCGTACTTTTTACGGATAAACTCAGTCCTCTAAAGAAAAAAATCATCAAAGGAAAATTAACTAAAATTACTTCAGGAGATATTCATGTAGGATATAAAATGAGATTTCCGAAATAAGCAATCTGCTGTCAGCAATTAGCAATCAGCAATTTTTAGAAAAAATTTAAACAATAATAAAAGTGGCAGAAAGCTAAAAGCTGATTGCCAAAAGCAAAAAAATAATACATTATGCAGTTAGAAAAAATAATTTCGATTTCTGGGAAACCAGGTTTGTTTACCCTAGTAACGCAATTAAGATCAGGTTTTATCGTAGAAGATATTTCTACAGGAAAAAAAGCAAGCATTTCTAATACTTCTCAAGTAAGTTTATTAGACAATATTGCAATTTATACTTTTGACCAAGAAGTTCCACTTTTTGAAGTAATGAAAAACATTGCTGAAAAATTTGACTATAAAGAAGCCATTAATCACAAATCTTCTGATAATGAATTAAAATCTTTCATGTCTTCAGTTTTACCAAACTATGACGTAGATAGAGTTTATGGTTCAGATATCAAGAAATTAGTACAATGGTATAACTTATTGCAAAAAGCAGGATATATTAAGCCAGAAGCTTTTGTAAAAGCAGAAGAACCAGCAGTAGAAGACGCTGAAATAGTAGAAGAAAAATCTGTAGAAAAGAAAGCAGCGACTAAAAAAGTGGCTCCAAAAGCAGAAAAACCAGCTGCGCCAAAAGCGAAAGCATCTTCATCTGCTAAAACTACCGTAAAATCTACGCAAAGAAAACAAGGATAATCTCACTTTTTGCTTTTAGCAATAAGTAATTTGCATAGCTTTGTCAAAGTTCCGAACTTTGACAAAGTTTTTTTTATCACATAATCTCATCTACACATCATCATGAATTCCAAAGAACAAAAACTAGAAGCTTTCTCTAAATTACTCGATATCATGGACGATTTGCGAGAAAAATGTCCTTGGGATAAAAAGCAAGATTTGCAATCTTTGAGACATTTGACACTAGAAGAAGTCTACGAACTTTCTGATGCTTTGCTCGAAGAAAATCTTACAGAAATTAAGAAAGAATTGGGCGATGTTTTATTGCATTTGGTTTTTTATGCTAAAATTGGTTCAGAAAAGAAGAGTTTTGATATTGCAGATGTGATTAATTCACTTAACGAGAAACTCATTTTCCGTCATCCTCACATTTATGGAAACGTAGAAGTGAAAGATGAAGAAGAAGTGAAGCAAAATTGGGAAAAACTGAAGCTAAAAGAAGGAAACAAGTCTATTTTAGCAGGAGTTCCGAAAAGTTTGCCACCGATTATTAAAGCATACAGAATTCAAGAAAAAGTAAAAGGAATAGGTTTTGAATTTGCTTCTGCCGAAGATGCTTGGAAAAAAGTAGATGAAGAACTAGCCGAATTTCATGCCGAAACCAATCCCGAAAAAAAGGAACAAGAATTAGGAGATGTTTTCTTTTCGCTGATTAATTATGCTAGAATTTCTGGGCTTAATGCAGACTCTGCTCTAGAACGCACCAATATTAAGTTTATCAAACGTTTCCAAATGCTAGAAAAATTAGCTTTAGAAAAGAATCTTAACCTTTCAGAAATGTCTTTAGAAGAAATGGATATTCTTTGGGAAGAAGCCAAGAAAACGGTTTAATTATTTCGCATAAGATTCTACGCTGGTAATCAAATACCAAATGAGAATCAAGGTGAAAACAATCAAAATAATGGTTGAAAGCCCGATTAAAAAAGAATTGTTTTTAAATGAATCTTCATTAATTTGTTTTTCGGTTTTTTTATAACGGAAGTATCCAAAAATTGAAATTATAAGTCCAAAAACGACCAGTAAAATCCCAATTTCTGCTGAATAACCTTTGCTATGAATGATGTTTTGGTTTCCAAATATCAGTGAAAATTGTTTCAAAAAAAGAGAGAATTTTACCACTACAAAACCGAACGCCATTACTCCAATTCCCGTTCTTAACCATGCTAAAAAAGTTCTTTCGTTAGCAAGATGGTCATTAAGGTTTTTAGGTTTATCGGGTTGCATAACCAATTTTTCTTTACAAGTTAGCGATTATTTTTTGATTGAAAATAAATTGGCAGAAGAAGTCTTCTGCCAATTCTATATTTTTCTTATTTTAAAATCTCCACTTCAATTACTGAGTTGTTAAAGATTTTTTGGAAAGCTTTAGTATAATCAGATTTTTCTGCTTTGTAAGGATTTTCTAAAAATTTCTGAGGATTTACGGCAAATAATGGATAAGCCGTACTCTGCACTTGAATTTGGATTTTGTGACCTTTTTTGAAAGTGTGCAATACATCTTGAAGGTTAAAAATTACTTCTGTTTCTTGATTAGGAACCAATGCTTCTGGTTTTTCAAAAGAATTTCTAAATCTTGCAGGCATGATTTCGCTTCTTACCATTTGGTGATAATTTCCGTAGATAACGCCAGGTTTTTCTTTCATCCCTTTTTCGTCTGCAGGATAAATATCAATCAGTTTCACAAAGAAATCTGCATCTGTTCCTGTAGTCGCTATTTTTAATTTTACTTTAATTTCTCCAGCCAAAGTAAGGTCTTCTGCAAGGATTTCTGTGGTAAAAGAAGCTACATCTGGTCTATTTTCTGCAAATCTTTGGTCTTCGCTCATGTAATTTCTAGGCGTGAAACCATTGAAGTCTTTCAAATTGGTACTGCTCGGAACTGGTTTGTTTGGGTCAGAAAAATATTCTGTGAAAGAAGCAGAACTTGGAGATTCTGAGCTAAATTGTCCGTTTTCTCTTAAATAAAAAGCGGTTTTTTGAGCATTTTTCGGTGGCCATTCTGCAAATTGTTTCCATTCTTTTTTCCCAGTATCAAACATATAGGCTTCAGGAAGATCTATTGTAGATTTGGTATTCTTTAAATGATGATTAAAGAATGGAGTTTCTATATTTTTTTGGTAAAAAGTAGCAATACTATCCCCGAAATATACTTCATTATGAAAGTGTTTTCCCATTTCATAAGACCAACCACCATGAGAAAAAGGTCCCATTACAATAGAGTTTTTAGCTTTAGGATTATTTTTTTCGATGGTTTTATAAATGTGAAGCGGACCTCTTAAATCTTCTGCATCAAACCAACCGCCAACTGTCATTACCGCATGTTTTATGTTTTTGAGATGAGGTAAAAGGTCTCTTTTTTTCCAAAAATCATCATAATTAGGATGGTCTACAATTTCATTGATGAAAAAATTATCTCTTCCATAATATTTGTCAATGCCTTCTTTTAACGTTCCCATTTCATTGAAGAAAAGTGAGCCGTCTTCAGATTTTGCGCCTAATTTTTTGCTTTGTTCTGTATACCAAGCGGAATTTTCTGGCTTAGTTTTTTGTACTCCAAAAACAGGAAAAGTTCTAAAATATCCCATCATAAAAGCACCATTGTGATGAAAATCGTCAAACCAAAAATCAGAAATTGGAGCTTGAGGAGAAGAAGCTTTCAAAGCGGGATGATTTGCTAAAGCGCCAACTGCAGCGTAAAAACCTGGATAAGAAGTTCCGTATTGACCTACATTTCCGTTATTGTTTTCAATATTTTTGATGAGCCAATCAATCGTGTCATAAGTATCGGTACTTTCGTCTACGTCTTTCTTGGTTTTATGATCTACTTGAGGCGTCATATTCGTAAAAGTACCTTCGCTCATATATCTTCCACGTACATCTTGATAGACGAAAATATATTTATCGTTTTGTAAAAATTTATTCGGACCAAGGCTTCTTTTATACTGATCTTCACCATAAGGTGCTACAGAATAGCATGTTCTCTGCATTAAAAAAGGATATTTGTTTTTAGCAGAAATATCTTTCGGAATGTAGATGGAGGTGAATAATTTTACACCATCTCTCATGGTGATATACACTTCTTTTTTGGTGTAATAGTCTTTTACAAAAGTGTTTTGAGCAGAAAGCCAAACAATACAAAAAATTGCTAAAAGCGCAAGTATTTTCTTCATAAGTCAAATAAATTTTAACAAAAATAATAATTAATCGTTATTATGATTGCTAAAACTGAATTTTATTTTAAAAAGATGAATTCTTTAACCCCCAAAATGATAAATAGTAAGAAAATCTAGACGTTTTCTCAAATTAAGAAGTCTTTCTGTAATTCCAAACTGCCCAAGAGTTAAAGAAAACTGCCATTCCTAAAATGGAGATAAACTGAGGAATTAAATCTTTGAATCCAGAATTTTTGAGCATAATTAATCGTATCACTTCTATTAAATACGTAAGCGGATTAAGAAGCGTCAGTTTTTGAGACCATTCTGGCATGCTTTCAATGGGGGTGTATAAACCGCTCATCATTATAAAAATCATCATGAAGAAAAATATGGTAAACATCGCCTGTTGTTGCGTTTCACTATAGGTGGAAATCAATAAGCCGAATCCTAAAATGGCTAAAAGATAAACTCCTACAAAGAAATAAAGCAGTGGTAAACTCCCATAAATTTCTATTCCATAGACAAATCTAGAAACCAAAAGTCCCATGGTAAAAGCTACATTTGCCAAAATCCAAAACGGAATAAGTTTCCCGAGGATGAAAGTAGATTTTTTGATGGGTGAAACATTAATTTGTTCAATGGTGCCAATTTCTTTCTCAGAGACAATGTTTAGCGCAGAAAGCATTCCGCCAACTAGCGTCACAAGAAATGCCAAAATACCGGGAACAAGAGCCAATCTGTAGTTGTAAAATCTATTGAACCAAAGGGTAGCATTTACTTCTAGACCTGCATTTTTTTGAAATTCTACCAACTGTGGTGAGAGTTTTGTTTGGATATTTTGGTTGTAGTCTTGTATAATTTGTGCTAGATAGCTTCCTCCCAATCCTGCTTTAGTACCGTTTATTGCATTTATTGCAACCAATACTTTTTGTTGATTTTCCCTCACCAAATTTTGTTCAAATTTTGGTGGAATTTCTAGAATAATATCTGATTTTTCGCTTTCTATGGTTTCAAAAGCCTTTTGGTAGTCTTCACCGTAATATTGCAATTTGAAATAGTTACTTGCGGTAATTTTTTGAATTAATTCCCTTGAAAAACTTGAGTGGTCATGGTCTACCACAGATAGATTGATGTTTTTAATCTCATAACTTGCAGCTAAAGGCAAGATGATGAGCTGCATCATGGGTGCAACGAAAATAATGGCCAATATAGATTTATTCCGAAAGATTTGTCGGAATTCTTTACGAAGTAAGAAGAGTAGCTGTTTCATAATTTTTCAATTTTGCGATGCATGTGAATCATCATTCTAACCTTATTTTAAATTTTTTCACAGCAATCGTGAAAAGAACCATCATCATTCCTGTTAAAATTAAAAGGGATTTCCAGATTACGGCGAGTCCTGTTCCTTTGATCATAATATTTTTAATCATGATATAATACCATTTTGCAGGGATAATATTAGACATCACTTGTAATGGAATGGGCATATTTTCGATAGGAAACATAAATCCGCTCAACATGAGTGTGGGAAGCATAGTTCCCATCAACGAAAAAAGCATAGCTTGTTGTTGAGTTTTTGAAAAAATAGAAATTAAAATCCCGATAAGTAAATTGGTGATGATGAAAATAGTGCTCACAAAAAACAGCAAAATGATGCTTCCTTTTATGGGTAAATCCAGTAAAAAATAACTTAAAAGTAGAATTATTCCAAGAATTCCCATCGCTAAAATAAAGTAAGGAATTGCTTTAGAAATAATGATAAATTGAGGTTTCATAGGCGAAACCAATAGAATTTCCATCGTTCCTGTTTCTTTTTCTTTTACGATGGCAATTGCAGTCATCATCACGCAAACAATCAATAAAACGAGTGCTATAACTCCGGGAACGAAATTAGGCGCTCCTTTCAATTGAGGATTATAGAGCATTCTAATTTCTGGAGAAACCGAGAACGTTTGCAGCGTTTCTTTTTGTTGACTTTGATAAAAATCTAGGACGATATTTTGAAAATAATTCGCGATTTGGTTTCCTAGGTTTACATCTGTTCCGTCAACTAAAATCTGCAATTTTGCTTTTTTTCCTTGCGTTAAATTTTCTGAGAAATCAGAAGGAATAACTAGAAGTAGCTTTGTTTTTCCGTCTTTATAAGCGTTTTCAAAGTCTTTGTTAGAAGTCAGATTTTTTTCAATGTCAAAATATTGATTTTCATGAATTTTAGAAACCAATTGTGCTGAAATGTTACTTTTATCTTGGTCAAAAACAGCTACTTTGGTGTTTTTAATCTCCGTAGAAAGCGCAAAACCGAACAGCAATACTTGTATAATTGGCATTGCGAGAAGTATGAGTAAAGTTCTTCTATCACGCAGAAGGTGATAAAATTCTTTTTGGATAAAAGGAAATAACTGTTTCATTTTTTATTTTGTCATTCTGAATGAAGCGAAGCGTAATGAAGAATCTCTTATTTAAACAGATTCTTCACTTCATTACATTAAGTTCAGAATGACAAGTGTTTATTTTATTTATTAATTTTTAATTCTTCATTAATCAGCACTTCTTTTTGCGCCTCTGGCTAATTGATAAAATACTTCGTCCATGGTTCTGGCTTGAAAATTTTTTTTCAAATTTTCAGGAGAATCAATTGCTGCAATTTTTCCGTCAACCATGATGGAAACTCGGTTGCAATATTCGGCTTCGTCCATATAATGTGTAGTGACAAAAATGGTAATTTCTTGTTCGGAAGCATCATAAATTAAGTCCCAAAATTGTCTTCTGGTAATAGGGTCTACACCACCAGTTGGTTCGTCTAGAAAAACGATTTCTGGCTGATGAAAAATGGCGACCGAAAATGCCAGTTTCTGTTTCCATCCCAATGGAAGTTCGGAAACCATTTTGTTTTTTTCTTGTTCTAAACCTAATTTCTCAATGAGTTCTTTACTTTTTTGTTTGATTTCCTTCATGCTTAATCCATAGATTCCGCCAAAAAATTCTAAATTTTCTAAAATGGATAAGTTTTCATATAAAGAAAACTTTTGACTCATGTAACCAATATTTTTTTTGATTTCTTCAGCGTTTTTGTAGACATCAAATCCAGCAACCATCGCTTTGCCAGAAGTGGGTGTGGAAAGTCCGCAAAACATGCGCATTGCGGTGGTTTTTCCAGCTCCATTTGCTCCTAAAAACCCGAAAATCTCTCCTTTTTTTACTTCAAAGGAAATATGGTCTACCGCAGTGAAATCTCCAAATGTCTTGGTGATTTGTTCGGCTTGTATGGCGATTTCTTTATTCATGATTTGAGAGTAAAAGAATAAAACTATCTTCTATGGTTGCTTCTATTCTGTTGATTTCAATTTTGTTAAATCTTTTTTCTTGTAAAAATTTCTCCAAAGTTTCCTTTTTAAAATCTTTTTCCTTTTTAATCACCATGTGTACAAATTCGCCAAAGGCATAAGTGTTTTTAGTGTTTTCGTATTCTTTAAGTATTTTGATAAGAGCAGGAATATTTTCGGTTTTTACTTCGTATAAATCTTCAGGGAAGCTATTGCAAATGTTTTGTGGGGTGTCAATTTTTAAAATTTTCCCGTTTTGCATGAGCGCGACTCTGTCACAGAGTGTGGCTTCATCCATGTAAGGAGTTGCTACCACGATGGTGATGCCTTGTTGTTTTAAGCGTTTCAGCATCTCCCAAAATTCTTTTCTCGAAACTGGGTCAACTCCTGTTGTAGGTTCATCTAAGAATAGTACTTTTGGTTTGTGAATCAGAGCGCAAGAAAGGGCTAATTTCTGTTTCATTCCGCCAGAAAGTTTCCCTGCTTTTCGGTCTTTAAATGGTTCAATCTGCTGATAAATATCTTTGATTAAATCATAATTTTCTTGTATGCTTGTATTGAAAACACTTGCGAAAAATTCTAGATTTTCTTCTACAGTTAAATCTTGATACAGAGAAAATTTTCCTGGCATATAACCAAGAATCTTTCGGATTTTTTTGTAATCTTTAACTACATCAAGTCCTTCAATTTCAGCAGAACCAGAATCTGGATGAAGAAGGGTAGTCAGCATTCGGAAAATAGAGGTTTTGCCACTTCCATCGGGACCAATCAACCCGAAAATTTCTCCATTTTCTACCGAAAAGGAAATGTTATCTACCGCCAGAATTTTTTGTTTTTTTTCGCCGTAAGATTTTGATATATTTTTAACTTCTATCATTTGATTTCGCCACTTCGTGGTCTCATTATTTCTTTTTTTTCATCGGGTTTTACCCGATGCTAATATAAATCGCCACTTCGTGGCTCGTTAATTTTGAAAATATTTTCTATTTCTGTTTAATTATGTTAGAGTAGATTCCCCTCTTTCAGAGGGGTGTCAAAATCAAAGATTTTGACGGGGTGTTAAAAAACATCAGACTTAAAGTTTCACTTCTCCGTACATTCCAATTTTTAGAAAGCCATCATTTTTAACATGTATTTTGGTAGCGTATACTAGATTGGCTCTTTCATCTTTGGTTTGAATGGTTTTGGGAGTGAATTCAGATTTTTGTGAAATCCAGTAGATTTTTCCAGTAAGTTCTTTGGTGTTTTCGTCACCTGCATCTATGAGCACTTTAACATTTTGACCAACTTTTACTTTTGCCAATTGGTCTCCTGTAAAGTAAGCTCTTAGAGTCATTTCATCTAAATTCGCCATTTTATAAATTGGTTTTCCGATGGTGGCAAACTCGCCTTTATTCATGTATTTGGTAAGTACAATTCCTTTAATGGGCGAAGAAATAACATTATGTTTCAATTGTTCATCTATTTGTAGAACTTTCTTCTCGGTAGGATTTTTTTCACTTAAAATAGCTCTGTTTTGAATTTTTACTTGTTCTAAAGTAGAAGAAATCTGTTGTTTTAAAATTTCGGATTGTGATTTTGCTGTTGCAATTTGTTTTTGAATTACCACAACATTTCCGTTTAAATCATCTAATTGCTTGCGCGTTGCAGCATCTGATTTTACAAGATTGGCGGTTCTGTTTCTTTCTCTTACTGCATTGTTTAATTGCTCTTGAAGCACAGCAATTTGAGCATTTTGTGTAGCCAACTGAGATTGCAGAACTGCAATTTGAGGTGCTGCATCATTGGTTTTTTGTTCGATGGCATTGATAGAAGCCAAAACCTGTTCTTTTTGTAATTCTACGCCTTTTCCGTCAATAAGACCTATGTTTTGATTGGCTGTTAATGCATCTCCTTCATTGAGATTGAGTTCAAGGATTTTACCTGAAGCTTCCGCTGTAACGATGATTTCATCTGCTTCGAAAGTTCCGGAAGCATCATAATCTTGGTCTGCTCTTTTGCAAGAGAAAATGGTCAAAACTAGGAGAGGAAGAATATATTTTTTCATTTTTTATTTTTTGTAAAGTTGTACAATCGTGAAGTTGTTAAGAAGTTTAATTTCCCCTTTCCATTTTCAATTATTTAGTTGAGCTTTCAAGTTATATTGTGTCAATAAATATTGAATTTCGTGGGTAATTTTTGTGAGAATTGCTTGTTCTTCGGCGGTTACTTCTCGCAGATAATCGTTGGTGGTGATTACACCGTTTTCTAATTGTGCCAAACTCGCCTTTTTAATACTTTTTCTCAACGTGATGAGTTCGTCATCTTTATCAATAAGATTTTGAATTTTATCTAAATCATTTTTTTGTTGAATTTCTGTAAAATTTTGATTGAAAAGAAAGTTTTCTCTTTGAATTTCAATATCTTGACTTTGATTGTCTAATAATTGTAAATCATTTTTCTTGGTATAAAATCCAGTAATCGGAATATTGAGACGAACTCCTGCAATGTAAAAAGTGTCAAATTCATTTTTGAGCATATTGAAACCTGGTTTTCCGTAACCACCTTGGAAAAAAGCGCCCAATTTTGGAGTATTTTTGGTGTTGATAAGTTTCTTTTGTGTTTCAATTAAAGATTTTTGAGCATCAAATAATTTAAGTTCAGAACGGTTGTTGGTTTCAGTAACTAATGTTTTTTCAGGAGTTTCGAGTTGAGTATTTTCGTCGATATTTTTCTTGATGAAGTAAGAAAGCATTTGCACGAAATTTTGCTTTATTGCTTGAAGTTCAATTTCTTTTTGTTCAATTTTTACCAATTCTGCTTTTAAAACATCTAAATTACTTCTGAAAATAACCCCATTTTTCAATTGAGCTTCTGCTTTTTTGATGCCTTCATTAATGTCTGATTTTGTAAGCTTTAATTGTAACAATTGCTTGTCTGTTAATAAAATTCCGAAATAAATTTGGTTGATTCTTTCTTTCAATTTATCTAAATCTACCGCCAATTGTTGGTTTTTAATTTCAGATTGAGCCAAAGCCAATTTTTTCTGATTTTTGATGTTTCCGCCATCGTAAATCGTTTGTGAAATGTCTGCATAAACCTTGTATTGGTCTTTGCTGAGAGGTTCTACATTCATGTTTGGCAATTTCACGGGAAATTGAGTCACATCATTTTGGTAAGTAGCTTGTGCTGTAATGTTTACTTGAGGAAGCCAGCCTTTCAGTGCATTTTCTGTAGTGTATTGCTCTGCTTTTTTAATCAATTCTTGCTTTTTGATTAAAGGATAATTTTCTCGTGACCATTGGTAACATTGTTCAAGGGTAATGGTTTCTTGGGCATTGATGAGCCCTATGAAAAAGAGGAAAATGTATTTAAGTTTTTCCATCGTTTTAAAGATTTTCAGTTTTTATTTCTAAAAGTTGTTTCATCCAGATTGGAACGAGTTTTCTTCTTTCGCTAATGAATTGGTGGTATTCTGCTTCATTAGTCAGTTCAAAAGCGTTAAAAACGGGTTTAGCTACAAAAGGAAAAATAGTCATCGCTAAGAAATTGACTAAATAATGCAATGGATTTATTTCTGGTCTTTTTTCTTTGATTTGTTTGATGATGACAGAATTTTCAAAAATTTTATTTACAGGAATAATTTTCGTGATGTTAGAATTTTTTTTCTGAATTTCACTGATTACAAAAAGAGGAAGATTAGGATTTTTAGATAAAATTTCGAAATATTTTTCTGAAGCTAAGTCTATTTTTTCTTCTAAAGATGTTTTCTCGTTGATTAGAATAGGTAAAATCTTCCCGAAGAGTAACACCACTTTTATCTTCATCACTTGTTCAAAAAGTTTTTCTTTACTTCGGAAATAGTAATTGAGTAATGCCAGATTTATTCCTGCTTTTTCGGCAATATCTCTGGTTCTAGTTCCTGCAAATCCTTTTTCAGTAAAGACTTCTGAAGCTGCTTCTAAAATTTTTTCTTCAGTAGATTGTTCTTGTTCATTCATCTGTTTTTCACTTTTCATAAAACAAATGTACAATTAAAAATTTGATTTAAACAAATTATTTAATCAAATGATTAAAATTATAAAAAACAAAAACACAACCCATTTCTGAATTGTGTTTATTTTTTGATTAAGAATTTCTAATTAAAGTCCGAATTGTACTTTGAAAAGGTCTGGATAAATACCTATTGCAAGAATTGCTACAATGATGAAAACTGCAATAATATTATACGTAATGCTTACTTTTTCTGAACTTTTAAATGTAGTTTCTGTATGGAAAAACATTGAAATAATCAGTTTTAAATAATAAGCGATACTTAGTGCAGAACCAATTACAGCAATCAAAACTAGGAAAGCAGCTCCGTTCATCGCTTGAGCAAAAATGTTAAATTTCGCTACAAATCCAGCAGTTAATGGAATACCTGCCATTGATAATAATGAAACTGCTGTTACAACCGCTAATAAAGGTTCAGATTTTGCCAAACCTTTGAAGGCTTCAAATGAAGTTTCTCTTTTTAGTTTTTCTACCCAAATTAAAGTCATAAATACTCCAACTGTAGCGAGTGAATAAGCGAATAAGTAAAATGCTAAATTATATACAGATAAGCTGTTTGCTCCAAAGAAAATTAAGCCTAAATAACCTGCATGAGAAACAGATGAATAAGCCAACATTCTCTTAGCATTGGTTTGTGCTAATCCCATTGCATTGGCTAATAAAAGCGTGATGATGACTAAAACGCCTAGAATGTTAATCCATTCTTTGATGCTTCCTGCAAAAGCAAGATTCATAACCTTGAAGAAGGCAAAGAATGCAGCAATTTTTACTACAGAAGCCATGAATGAAGTAATCAATGATGGAGCACCTTGGTAAACATCTGGACTCCACATGTGAAAAGGAGCTAGAGAAACCTTAAATGCCATTGCTACCAACATTAACATGATTCCCATTACAAACATTAAGTCTTTAGGATTTGCTACGCTGAAAGTATTGATTACATGAACATCAAAACTACCTGTGCTTCCATAAATTAATGCAATTCCGAAAAGAAGGAATCCTGTAGCAAATGCTCCCATTAAGAAATACTTAATTGAAGCTTCGTTTGAGCGTAAATCAGTCTTGTTACTTCCAGCCATTACATATAGCGGAATAGATAAGATTTCGATTCCTAAAAATAGTGTTACTAAATTTGTAAAACTGAAAAGAATTACAGCCCCAATTAATGAAAATAACATTAACGAATATAATTCTGATTGGTGACTACGGTGATTGTTAAATGCAAAACCTCCTAAGAAGAAAATTAACAATGTAACCACTAAAGAAATTTTGGTAAATAAAGCAGCATTTTCATTAAAATCAAACATAGATTTGTATTGATTAAAAAATGCTAACTCAGGAGAGAAGCTTACACAAAGTGCAACCAAAAGTCCCAAAATTCCGATATATCTTGCAAATTTTCCTTGATTATAAACTCCAGAAAATAATGCTAATACTGCCGTAAGGAATAAAACTACTAAAACACTCATTATTTATAGATTTGAGATTTAAGATTTGAGATTTGAGATTCTCAAAAAACAAATTCTAAAATTTATTATTTTTTTAACCCTTAATAGAAGAGTAGATAAACTTCAACGAACTATTCACCATTTCTAATACACCGCTTGGGAAAACTCCTAATACGATTACCACTACAGCCAAACTTGCCAATACTACAAATTCTACATTAGAAATGTCTTTTAAGGTACTTACCACTCTTTCATCACCGGTTCCAAACATGGCTTTTCCATACATTCTTAGCAGATAAACTGCGGCTAGAATAATAGTAAGACCTGCAAAAACGACTACCACTTTATCATAATCAAAAATAGATTTTAATAAAATAAATTCGCCGATGAATCCATTCGTTAATGGAACTCCCATAGAACCAAGTAATAAAATCATGAAAAGTGTAGCAAATTTAGGAGCCGCTTTAGCGTAACCTCCCATTTGTCTGATGTCTCTTGTTTTAAATTGTTTGATTAAAATATCAGCACAGTAGAACAAACCTACTACGTTAATACCGTGTGCAAAAGTTTGAACTAAAGCTCCTTGCGCTCCTTCGAAAGTAAAATTTCCTTGAGCGGTAAGAATAGCAGAAGCAAAAATACCTGCCACCATTAATCCTACGTGTGAAAGCGATGAGTAAGCGATAATTTTCTTAATATCATGGTGTACAATCGCAATAAGCGCTCCGTAAACCACTCCTAGAATAGAAAGAATCATCACTACTTGTCCAGAAGTTCCGAGTAAAGCAGTTGGTGCAATAGGTAATAAATATCTTAAAACACCATAAATAGCCATTTTAAGCATGATACCAGAAAGCAACATTGTTCCTTGAGTAGGAGAGAAGGTATACGTATCTGGTTGCCAATTGTGAAGTGGGAAAATCGGTAATTTTACAGCAAAAGCTAAGAAAATTAACCAGAAAACCACTACTTGTTGTACTTCGTTTAAGTTAGCGTTATACAAATCTGTCAGTTCAAAAGATGCAGCATGGTTGTAAACATAAATTAAACCAATGAACATAAATAATGAACCTACAAAAGTATATACGAAAAACTTAGTAGTAACTTTAATTCTTTTTTCTTCGTCTCCCCAAAGTCCAGCGATGAACCAAATTGGGATAAGCGTTACTTCCCAGAAAACGTAGAATAATAATCCGTCTAGAGCAGTGAAAACACCTACTAAACCAAACTGCATTAATAGAATTAACGCGTAGAAATTATTATTGTATTTCTTGTTTTCATTGAAAGAAGAAAGAATAATTAATGGAACTAAAATGTTTGTTAATAATAACAAAAGCATGCTCATTCCGTCTACACCGAAGTGTAATGTGCTTTTAATATAGGATGACCACGGCTTGACAATCTCAAATTGTAATGGAGAGTCTACCGTAGGTACATTATTAAATAGTGATAGCATGTAGAATGTTAAAAACATCTGCACGAAAGCAATTCCTACTGCTAAATATTTGCTATTAGAGTTTCTAAACGCAAAAACTAATCCTGAACCAATTAAAGGTAAAAGTAACAGTGCTTCTAACATTTGCTATTGTAATAAAAAGTTAACAATTAAAATTAAACCGATTGCCAAAGACATAATGAGAACATAATTTTCTACATTACCATTTTGGAATTTTTTAAACGCTCTTCCAGAATCTACTGCTCCGAAACCTACAAAATTGAAGAATCTATCCATCAGTTTATCAAACATTCTGGTGCCTTTTCCAAGACCTTCTACAGGTTTCACTACCGTAGCATTATAAAGTTCGTCTATTAATAATTTTTTAGCTGATAGTCTTTCCCAGCCTTTATAATTTTCTTCTGGTTGAGCCATTTTATTTTTAGTAACATAGATATTTCTTACGATGAAGAATACCGTTGCTACCATTACTAATGTAATCGCCAAAAGAATCATTTCAATATTAAATGGAACTTCTGCATGTTTCGCTCCATATACGTAAAGTGGTTCTAACCAATGTGCTAAATTTTGATATTCACCATGACCTATGAAATGAGGTAAATTAATGAAACCACCAACTACAGAAAGAATTGCTAAAACAACTAAAGGAAGTGTCATAGAAATTGGGCTTTCGTGTAAGTGATGTTTTTGTTCTTCTGTTCCTCTGAAATTTCCAAAGAAAGTTAAGAATAACAATCTAAACATGTAAATTCCAGTTAAAGCAGCACTGAACAATGTTAAGCCCCAAATTACTGGAGATTTAGCCCAAAGTGCAACTAAAATTTCGTCTTTAGAAATCATACCAGACAATGGCGGAATTCCAGCAATGGCTAATGTTCCGATTAAGAAAGTCCAATACGTTACAGGAATTTTAGATTTTAAGCCTCCCATAAATCTCATATCTTGTTCTCCACTCATGGCGTGAATTACCGAACCAGCTCCTAAGAATAACAATGCTTTGAAAAAAGCGTGCGTCATTAAGTGGAACATAGCAGAAGTATAAGCTTCTACACCTAGTGCTATAAACATAAGTCCTAACTGAGAAACAGTAGAATATGCTAACACTTTTTTGATATCATTTTGTCTTAAACCGATGAATGCTGCAATTAATGAAGTAGCAAGACCAATTACAAGAATAAAGTCTAAAGTACTCGGTGAAAGATGATATAAGAAATTAGAACGTACTACTAAATAAATACCAGCTGTAACCATGGTTGCCGCGTGAATTAACGCTGAAACCGGAGTAGGACCAGCCATCGCATCTGGTAGCCATGTAAATAAAGGAATCTGTGCAGATTTACCCATAGCTCCAATGAATAAACTAAGCGTGATAAACATAATCACCACTCCGTCAAATTCAAATTTTGAAGCGTTTTGTGCTACAGAAAGATAATCTAGTGCATTGGTTTGTGAAGCGATTAGGAAAATACCAATCAATAAACCAAGGTCACCAATTCTGTTCATTATGAAAGCTTTTCTAGCAGCTTTCCCATATTCTGTATTTTCGTACCAGAAACCAATCAGTAAGTAAGAACAAAGACCTACACCTTCCCAACCGATGAAAAGAATAAGGTAATTGCTTCCCATTACCAAAAGAAGCATGGAGAAAATAAATAAATTCAGATAAGTAAAAAACTTGTAGAAACCTTTGTCATGGCTCATGTAACCAATAGAGTACAAGTGAATCAAAGAACCAATTCCTGTAACAATCATCATCATCATTAATGATAATTGGTCTATTTGGAACCCGAAATTCACTTGAATTCCGCCGATGGTGAACCATTCAAATGCTTTTACAATAACTGGTGTTCCGTCTGCAGGAAATCCTATAAAAATACTTACAGAAATTAGAAAAGCCGCGAATACTACTAATGTAGCTAATCCGCCAACCAAAGCTTTTGGTAAGCGCTTTCCAAATAATCCGTTGATTACAAATCCAATCAAAGGAAGTAAAACGATTGCGTATACTAAATTTTCCATCTGCATTATCCTTTTAATTTGTTAAAAATACTTACATCTACATTTCTGGTATTTCTATACATCATAGTGATAATCGCTAGACCTACTGCAACTTCTGCAGCAGCCACTACCATGATAAAGAATACCAAAATTTGTCCGTGTCCATCTCCTTTATAAGCAGAAAATGCAGCCAAAAGTAGATTTACAGAATTAAGCATTAATTCTACACATCCTAAAATGATGATGGCATTTTTACGAACGAGAACTCCTAAAACTCCTAAACAAAACAATGTAGTACTTAAAATGATGTACCAATTGAGCGGTATGTTTTGTAAAAATGAATTGACTTCCATAATTCTATAAATCTTTTTTACCAATTAATACTGCGCTTACAATACCTGCTAAAATCAGGATAGAAGCGAGTTCGAATGGTAATACATATTCGTTAAACAATAATTTTCCAAGGTTTTTAGTCAAACCGATGCTGCTATCAATATTTTGAACAACATTCGATTGAGAAAGACCTTTATAAGCTCCTAACATTCCCACGAAAAGGATTCCGGCAGAAAAAATACCGATAAATTTCGTGAGATTTTGTTTTTTGCTTTCGTCTTTAGCATTAAGATTAAGCATCATTAATACATAAAGGAATAACACCATGATGGCTCCTGTGTACACGATAATTTGTACAATTCCTAAGAACTGCGCATTTAATAAAACATATAATGCAGCAATGCTAAAGAAAGTAACAATTAATGATAAAATTGCATACAAAGGATTTCTTGCAAATACAAAGTAAACAGCACTTGCAACCGCTACTAAAGCGATAAAAAAGAATAAGAACTGTTCCATTTATTTAAGAGCTTTTTTTTGTGATTCTGTTTGTCTTTCAGAAATATCTATTCTGTTTTCCATGCTTTCTACCAAAAGATCTTTGCCGTAGATAAATGAGCCTCTGTTTTGTTCTGGTTTTACAATTCTATCGGTAAGATAAATTGCAGATTTAGGACAAGCTTCTTCGCATAATCCACAGAAGATACATCTTAGCATATTGATTTCATATACTTCGGCATATTTTTCTTCTCTGTAAAGATGTTTTTGCTCTTTGGTACGTTCTCCCGCAGTCATGGTAATGGCTTCAGCTGGACAAGCTACCGCACATAATCCACAAGCAGTACATCTTTCTCTGCCTTCATCATCACGCTTCAGAACGTGTAATCCACGATAAATTTTAGAAAATTCTCTTTGCTCTTCAGGGTAGCTTACCGTAGGTAGTTTCCCAGTAAGAGTCATTATCGCATGTTTTCCGGTAATTCCCATTCCTTTGATGATTGCAGGGAGATAAATTTTCTCTGCAAAAGTCATCTTTTTGTTAGAAGCTACCTTTGATCTATTGGTTAGTTTCATATAAATTAGATTTGAGATGTGAGATTTGAGATGTGAGGTTTTTCTCTACTCAAACTTTATCTTAAATTTTTAATTTTTTTATAATTTCAAATTTCAAATAATCAATTTCAAATGATTAAATCCATTGATAATGTTGGTTCAAAAGAACTAAAGCTCCAGTTACCAACAAGTTTACTAATGCAAGCGGAATTAATGATTTCCAGCCAAGGTGCATTAATTGGTCATATCTAAATCTTGGTAAAGTCCATCTAATCCACATAAAGGTAAGGATTACGGCAATGGTTTTAGCCAAGAATGCTAAAATACTTGCAATTCCAGCTGCGTTTTCTCCCCAGTTTTCACCAATCCAAGCTAATCCTGGGAAATTGTAACTTCCTAAGAAAAGGGTAGTGATTAATGCTGAAGAAATAAATAAGTTTACATATTCACCGAATAAGAAAAGTCCTAGTTTCATCGCAGAATATTCTGTGTGGAAACCTCCTACTAATTCTGTTTCACATTCTGGTAAATCAAATGGAGCTCTATTGGTTTCTGCTAATGCTGCTACAAAGAAGATGATAAATGCTAATGGTTGGAAGAAGATATTCCATTTCATACCATACCATCCACTTTGAGATTCTGCAATTACCTTAAGGTCTAGAGAACTGTTCATCATGATAATAGCCAATAGAGATAGCCCCATTGCTAATTCGTAAGAAATCATTTGAGATGAAGCTCTAATTGCTCCGATTAATGAATATTTATTGTTAGAAGCCCAGCCTCCAATCATAATTCCGTAAACACCGATAGAAACCATTCCCATTAAGTAGAGAACGCCTACATCTAGATTGGCTACTTGTAAATCAAAAGATTGTCCGCCAATATTCAGAGATTTTCCCCAAGGAATTACGGCTCCTGTAATTAGTGAAATAAACATTACTAAACCAGGCCCGAAGAAAAATAAGAATTTTTCTGCTTTTTCTGGGATAAAGTCTTCCTTGAAGAAGAATTTTCCACCGTCAGCTAATGGTTGAAGTAAACCGAATTTCCAGCTTCTGTTGGGACCAATTCTGTCTTGCATAATGGCAGCCACTTTTCTCTCGGCCCAAGTAGAGTAGGCTGCTACAGCCATAGATAGGGCGAAAAGTGATACTACAAGTATTGTTTTGAAAAGTATTAAATCCATTTCTTTATGAGATTTTAGATTTTAGATTTTAGATTTTAGATTTTGAGAATCTTTAACCATTCATCTTTCTCCAAATTATTCTAAATTATCTTTTTTGCTAATTTCTTTAGCGTTTTCATATTCTAATTTTTCCACTTCAGCATCTTCTGGTTTCTGATAGTGGTTAAGAGAAATTACAGAATGTCTGCTGATGTGTCTTGGTCCTTCTATGTTCCAGTGTTTTACATCTTTTTTCTCGAATCTACATTCGTTGCAGATAAATTCTTCTACTTCTCCGTATTGATCTTTTCTGGCAGTTACTCTTACGATTTCGTCTCCTTTCATCCAAAGAACTGCTTTACCAGAACATTTAGAACAAGTACAAGTAGCATCAACCGGTTTTGTAAACCAAACTCTGCTTGCAAATCTTGCTGTTCTATCTGTTAATGCTCCAACTGGACAAACGTCTATTACGTTTCCAATAAAGTCATTATCTAAAGCTTTGTTAAGATAAGTAGAGATTTCTGCGTGCTCACCTCTGAAAAGAATTCCGTGCTCACGAGTATTCGTCAATTGGTTAGCTACCAAAACGCATCTTGCACACAAGATACATCTGTTCATGTTTAGCTTAATGTTTGGTCCTAAATCATCAGCGTCATACGTATTTTTTTCAAAATCATTTCTGGTTTGCTGAAGACCATGTTCGTAACCTAAATCTTGAAGGTGACATTCACCAGCTTGGTCACAAATAGGGCAATCTAGTGGGTGATTGAGTAAAAGGAATTCGGTAACGGCTTTTCTTGCTTCTTGCGTTTTTTCAGAAGTAAGGTTTTTCACTTCCATACCGTCCATTACTGTAGTTCTACAGCTTGCTACCAATTTTGGCATAGGACGAGGATCTGCTTCAGAGCCTTTAGAAACTTCTACTAAGCAAGTTCTGCATCTACCGCCACTGTTTTCTAATTTGCTGTAATAACACATTGCTGGAGGAACAGATTTTCCACCAATCTGGCGCGCTGCGTTTAGAATGGTAGTACCTGGTTCTACTTCCGTAGTTTGCCCATCAATGGTTACTTTAAATTTTTTAATTTCTTCGCTCATTTCTAAGTATTATGAATTAAGCTTTAGCTTTATTAATGTCTAATATTATTGTTTTTCAACTACCGGAAGTGGATCTGCATAATGTGCAATTCCATAATTTCTGGTTAAGCATTCTGGATTATTGATATGCCATTCGAATTCATCTCTAAAATGACGAATTGCTGCTGCTACAGGCCAAGCTGCTGCATCTCCTAATGGACAAATGGTGTTTCCTTCAATTTTTCTCTGAATATCCCATAGCAAGTCGATGTCTTTCATTTCGCCTTGTCCTGATTCTATTTTTTTTAGAATTTTATACATCCATCCAGTTCCTTCACGACAAGGTGTACATTGTCCGCAACTTTCGTGGTTGTAGAAATGTGCTAAGGTCATGGTGTGTTTTACCACACATTGGTCTTCATCTAAAACAATGAAACCACCAGAACCCATCATAGTTCCTGTAGCGAAACCGCCATCAGAAAGAGATTCGTAGTTCATGTATCTTGGTTCGCCAGAAGCTGTTTTAAGCAATAAATTTGCTGGAACAATTGGAACTGAAGAACCTCCAGGAATACATGCTTTTAATTTTTTACCATTCGGAATTCCTCCACAATATTCATCAGAGTAGATAAATTCTTCTACAGTGATGGTCATATCTATTTCGTAAACTCCTGGTTTATTGATGTTTCCGCAAGCGGAAATTAATTTAGTACCTGTAGAACGTCCTACACCAATTTTAGCGTATTCTGCTCCTGTAATATCTATAATTGGAACTACTGCAGCGATGGTTTCTACGTTATTTACCACAGTTGGACATTGCCAAAGACCTTTTACCGCAGGGAAAGGTGGTTTTAATCTAGGATTTCCGCGTTTTCCTTCTAGTGATTCTAAAAGTGCAGTTTCTTCTCCACAGATGTAAGCACCAGCTCCTCTTTGAACATAAATTTCTAAATCGAAACCACTGCCTAAAATATTTTTACCTAGGAAACCTGCTTTTTTAGCTTCGTCAATTGCTTGTTCTAAAATATCTGGAATCCATGCATATTCTCCTCTGATGTAGATGTAAGAAGTGTTAGAACCTAATGCATAAGATGCGATAATCATTCCTTCAATCAAAAGATGAGGAAGAAACTCCATCAAATATCTGTCTTTGAAAGTTCCAGGTTCAGATTCGTCTGCATTTACAACCAAATATCTAGGCACACCTTCTGGTTTTGCTAGGAAGCTCCATTTCATTCCTGTAGGGAAACCAGCACCACCACGACCTCTAAGACCTGAAGTTTTTACTTCTTCTACAATTTGGTCTGGAGTCATTTTTAATGCTTTTTCTACAGACTGGTAACCTCCATGTTCTCTGTAAGTATCAAAATGTCTGATACCTTCTATGTGTGCGTTTTTAAGTAAAAGTTTTTTACTCATAACTGTTATTTATTAATCAAGAGCGATTTGTCCTTGTCTGCAAAGCTCAAGGATTTCGTCTACTTTTTCTTTAGTTAAATTTTCGTGATAGAATTTTCCAAGTTGCATCATTGGTGCATAACCGCAAGCTCCAAGACATTCTGCAGGTTTTAGAGTAAATAAACCATCTGCAGTAGTTTCGCCAGCTTTGATGCCTAATTTTTCTTTGATATAATTTACGATATCATCACTTCCTCTTAACATACAAGGTCCTGTAACGCAAACTTCTAATACGTATTTTCCTACAGGTTGCATATTAAACATGGTGTAGAAAGTAGCTACTTCATACACTTCTATTGGAGTAATTTCTAAAACACTTGCTACATAATCCATCACAGGAACGTCTAACCAACCGCCAAATTCCTTCTGCGCTAAGTGAAGCACAGGAATTAATGCAGATTTTTGTTTTCCTTCTGGATATCTTGCAATGATTTGTTTTACTTTTTCTAAAGTTTCTGGTTTAAAAGCAATTGTTTCGCTCACTTCTTTAAAATTTTAAATTTTAAATTCTGAATTTTAGATTTTAAATATCTTTAATTCAAATAATTAACTATGGATTTTTTAGATTAGTAATTTAAAATTTATAATCTAAAATTTATATCTTTTTATCCGTCTAATTCTCCAGCAATCACGTTCATGCTACTCATCGTAACGATTGCATCAGAAATTACGGCACCTTTAATCATTTCTGGATACGCTTGATAATAGATAAAACAAGGTCTTCTAAAGTGCAATCTGTATGGAGTTCTACCGCCATCACTTACTAAATAGAAACCAAGTTCACCGTTTCCACCTTCTACAGAATGATAAACTTCGCCGGCAGGAATATCAGTTTCACCCATCACGATTTTGAAGTGATAGATTAATGCTTCCATGTTATTGTATACTTCTGCTTTTTCTGGTAAGAAAAATTCTGGTACATCTGCATGGAAATCTCCTTCCGGTAAATTGTTATAAGCTTGGTTAATGATTTTCAAACTTTCCCAAATTTCCTGTTGACGAACCATGAATCTATCATAAGTATCTCCACCAGTACCAATAGGAATATTGAAATCAAAATCTTGATATGATGAATAAGGACTTGCTACTCTCACGTCATAATCTACACCAGCAGCTCTTAAGTTAGGACCTACAAAACTGTAATTTAATGCACGTTCTGCACTAATAGGACCAGCACCGATGGTTCTGTCCATGAAGATTCTGTTTCTTTCTACTAAATTTGAAAATTCTTGGAATCTTGCAGGGAAAGTTTTTAAGAAATCTTTTAATAATTCGTGGAATTTAGGAGTGAAATCTCTCTCGAAGCCACCAATTCTACCCATGTTTGTAGTCATTCTAGCGCCACAAACTTGTTCGTAGATATCGTAAATTTTTTCTCTGTCTTGGAAAACGTAGGTGAAACCAGTTAAAGCTCCTGTATCTACAGCAATTACGGAGTTACAAACCAAGTGGTCTGCAATACGAGCCAATTCCATCATGATAACACGCATGTAATCTACTCTTTTTGGCATTTCAATCCCTAGAAGTTTTTCTACTGTCATGTGCCAACCAATGTTATTGATAGGTGCAGAGCAATAATTTAAACGGTCTGTAAGAGTGGTAATTTGTGTGAAATTTCTACGTTCAGCAATTTTTTCAAAAGCTCTGTGAATATAACCTACGGTTTGTTCAGAATGAAGAATTCTCTCACCATCCATGGTTAACACATTTTGGAAAATTCCGTGTGTAGCAGGGTGAGTAGGACCGAGGTTCAGTGTATATAATTGACCGTCTACTTGCTCTTGAGCATCGTATTGGCTAAGTATATTTGATAATTGATTGTCTTTCATAATAATTTAGATTTCAGAATTTTTATCTACCGAACATAGAGTCGTCTTTGTCAGTTCTGGTTCCATCTTCTAGTGCATATTCTTTTAGAAGAGGGTGATACCCTAGTTCTTCCATATTTAGAATAACTCTTAAATCTGGGTGACCTTTAAACGTAATTCCGTAGAAATCATATGTTTCTCTTTCCATCCAATTGGCTCCTGAATACAAGTCTGTGATAGAATCTACCTCGGCATTATCTTTTGGGAAAAAGCTTTTGATTCTTATTCTAAAATTTTCTTGTAAATTATGAAGGTGATAGATTACTCCAAGTTCCTTCTCCTTATGGTCTGGATAATGAATACCACAAATATCTGTAAGGAACATAAAATTAAGAGAAGACTCTTTAAGGTGATGAATCACTTTTTTAAGCTCTTCTTTTTTTACTTCTACAGTAAGAAATCCATAAGGTTCAGACGAAGAAATCACTGCTTCTGGAAATTCTCTATTGATGGCTTCTAAAACAAATTCGCTTGTCATATTATTAATTTGAAAATTTGAAATCGAGGTAAATTACATCGCCTTCAAAAATTTGTTTCTATTATTGTTTCAAATTTATTTTTGATAAACGTAAGACTTGAAATTCAAATCTTTACATTTTCAAATTACTTAATTCCGTAGCTTTCTAATAAAGCTTTGTATTCTGGTAAATCTCTTCTTCTTAAGCTTTCGTTTTCTGCCAAAGCTTGTACTTGCATGTAACCTTCAAGAATTTGTTCTGGTCTTGGTGGGCATCCTGGAACATATACATCTACAGGAATAATTTTATCAATTCCTTGTAAAACAGAATAAGTATCAAAAATACCACCACTACTTGCACAAGCACCTACAGCAACTACCCATCTTGGTTCTGCCATCTGTGTATAAACTTGTTTAAGAACTGGAGCTAATTTTTTAGAAATAGTACCACAAACCAGTAGGATATCTGCTTGTCTTGGCGAGAAACTCATTCTCTCTGCCCCGAATCTAGATAAATCATAGTTAGGAGCCATAGTTGCCATAAATTCGATACCACAACAAGAAGTAGCAAATGGTAATGGCCAAAGCGAAAACTTACGAGCCATACCGATAATATCGCTTAATTTTCCTGCGAAAAAACCTTCACCTTCTATTCCTGGAGGCGCAGGTGCATTAGTATTGATTACAGGTTTATTATCTGACATTTTTAATTTTTTTAAAGTTTTTTTGAAAAATCTTACTCTAATGTGTAAAACACTTTAGCGGTATAAATTTACTTATTCCAATCTAAAGCTCCACGTTTTAGTACATAGAAAAATCCTATGAAGAAGATTGCTATAAACGTAGTTACAGCAAGGAATCCTTCAAATCCTAATTCTTTAAAATTTACAGCGTAAGGATAGAAAAAAACAATTTCTATGTCGAATAAAACGAATAAAATAGCGGTAAGAAAATATTTTACAGAAAACGGAGTTCTTGCATTTCCTTCTACTTCAATTCCACACTCGAAAGTGTCATCTTTAGTAGCTCCAGAAGTGTGTCTTTTAGGACCCCAATTGTGTGATGCGTATAAAGTAAATAACACAAAACCTAAGCCTACTGCCGCCTGAATAAGAACAGGGATATAATTATCAGGTAAATTCATCTCTATTAAGTATTTCTAACTGGCAAATTTACGAAATATAAATAGAAACGAGAAGTATTTTTAAACACTTTTCTTTCTAAAAAAGGGTTTTCTCTAATTTAGAATTAATAAAAATAACTACTTGTTCTTGAGGTTTTTTAAAACCTTAAAAGCAATGAATGCAATGTACCCAAAAAGAAAACTCGCAAACAAAATATTAATAATAGCGTTAGTTTTCTCATCTTTTACTTGGAAAAACTGATTGTACATCACATACATGATGATAATGCCAATGTAATAATAAAGTTGAGTTTTCATTTCTAAATTTTTAAAATTCTAAAGAGTAAGTTCTTCGTCTCTTGTGGTTTACCGGATTATAGTCTTGCCAAAGTAACTGTATGTTTTTGTTCTCTTCAAGCTCTGGATTGGTCTCTAAAAATTTCACCCCTTTTTTCTTAAAAGTTTTCCAGATTTCTTTAAAAATAATAGCGGTAACTCCTCTTCTTTGGTATTCTGGATGAATTCCTATCAAATAAAAGTTAGCTCTTTCGTTTTTTCTGCCAGCGTTTAGTAAATGATACCATCCGAATGGTAATAAACTACCATTGGCTTTTTGCAAAGCTCTGGAATATGAAGGCATGGTAATCGCAAAAGAAATTAACTTGTCATCCTTATCAGTTATGCAGATAATGTAGTCTTTATCTATAAAACCGAAGTATTTTTCTTTGTAATGCAGGATTTGCTCATCAGTAATTGGAGTGTAAGTAGAAAGATTTTTGTATGTTTCGTCTAGTAACTTAAACATCGGTTCTACTAAAGGAAGAATTTCTTCTTTAGAATTGAATTTTATGGTTTTTAGTTGATATTTTTCTGCGATGAGTTGGCTGAATTTTTCAACTTTATCTGGTAAAACATCAGGAAACATAATTTCAAATTCTACCCATTCTTTTTCTTTCACCAATCCCAATTTTTCTAAATGTTTTGGATAATAACTGAAATTGTAAATTCCAATCATCGTTGCCAATCTGTCAAACCCGAAAGTGAGCATTCCTGCCTTGTCTAGATTGGTAAAACCCATCGGTCCTTCTATTTTTTTGATATTTTTTTCTTTGGCGTAAGTAATAGCAGTGTCAATGAGAGCTTTAGAAACGGCTTCATCATCTATAAAATCTAACCACCCGAATCTTACTTTTTCTATGCCGAGTTCTTGGGCTTCTTTGTGATTAATCATCACGGCAATTCTTCCTACGATTTCATCATCTTTATAAGCCAAAAATTGCTTAGCTTCGGAATAGGCAAGAGCGGGGTTTTCTTCTTTATTCCAAATGCTTTTCTCATCTTTGATTAAAGATGGTACATAATTTTGATTATTTTTGTACAGATTCATCGGAAATTTGATAAAATCTGATAATTGTTTTTCGGTAGTAACTTGAATGATTTTTACTTCAGACATGTTGATAAAAATTAGAAAAACAAAGATAGCGTAAAAGATGACAATGCCCAAGTTTGGCACAGTTTTTACTTCAAAAAGGGTAAATAAATATAAAAAAGAAAATAAAAATATGACAGGTTATTATTTAATTTTAGGAGCGCTAATGCTCGTGAGTTGGTTGGTTTCGGCTAGATTGAAGTCGAAATTTCAACATTATTCCAAAGTCCATCTCAGAAATGGAATGTCTGGGAAAGAAATTGCCGAAAAAATGCTTCGAGATAATGGAATTCATGATGTTCAAGTGATTTCGGTTCCTGGTCAATTAACGGATCATTATAATCCAGTAAATAAAACAGTAAATCTTTCTGAAGGAGTTTACATGCAGAGAAATGCAGCTGCAGCAGCGGTTGCCGCTCATGAATGTGGTCACGCTGTACAACATGCAGTTGGTTACTCTATGTTACAACTTCGGTCTAAATTGGTTCCGTTGGTAAATATTAGTTCTACGCTTTCTCAGTTTGTGATTTTTGCAGGGATTTCTGTAATGATTGCTTCTAGAAGTATTCAGAATCCACAAGGAAATACTACAGTTTTGGCGATTGGTGTTTTACTTTTTGCAGTAACTACACTTTTTGCGTTCATCACTTTACCAGTAGAGTACGATGCGAGTAAAAGAGCGCTAGCTTGGTTAGAAAATTCTGGAACTTTAGGTAGAGAAGAGCATGCTGCGGCTGAAGATTCTCTAAAATGGGCGGCGAGAACTTATGTAGTAGCAGCGCTAGGTTCATTAGCACAATTGCTTTATTGGGCGTCAATGCTTTTCGGAGGAAGAAGAGAGTAATCTTATTCTAAAAATTTAAAATTTACATATTGAATCTCGGACAAAAGTTCCGAGATTTTTTCTTTTTCGGACAAATTGAGCCTTGCTGTTATCATACAATCTTCTTGTGCATCGAAATTCATGACTTTTGCATCAAATTTATTGAGAAGAGAAAAAATGATGTTTTGTTGAGAAAATTTGAATTGAATTTCTAGTTCGGTTTCTAATTCTTTGGTGATAATTTCTGCGTGTTCCAAAGTATATTTGGTGCTTTCTTTATATGTTTTTACTAAACCAGAAACGCCTAATTTGGTTCCACCATAATAACGAATGATTACCACTAAAACATTGGTGAGATTGTGAGCGAGAAGTTGATTGTAAATAGGTAAACCAGCACTTCCTGAAGGTTCTCCGTCATCATTTGCGCGGTAATTTTCACCATTAATTCCTATTCTGAAAGCATAACAATGATGTGTAGCTTTTGGATGTTCTTCTTTCAAATTATCCAGAGCAGTTTTGAGTTCCTTTTCGTTATTGACAGGAAATGCAAAGCCGATAAATTTGCTCCCTTTTTCTTTGAGCAAAATATCTCGAACTTCAGATTTTATGGTGGTGTAATTGTATTGCATAAAAAAACACCTCAAAAGTATGAGATGTTTTTTGTTTTATAAAATTTAATTTTAGTTTTTAATCAATTTTAATGTTTCTGAGTTGGTTTTTAGTAAATAAATTCCGGTGTTAAGATTAGAAACATCAAAGTTGTTTTGTCCTTTTTTAAGGTTAAACTTTTTAACTAATTTTCCTTGAGAATCAAATAACTCAGCATCTTGATTAAGAGGAGAAAGAATATCAAGAGAATTTTTTACCGGATTAGAAGTCAGTAAAAGTTTATTTTTTGATAATTCTTCTATGCTCAGATTGGTGCTTTGTACTGCTCCGGTAAGTGTTCCGTTTCCTGAAGTGAGATTCCCTCCACAATTTCCTTCTGTAACAGCGGTGTTTTCTGTCCAAACTCCTAATGTTAAATTTGGTGGATTGGGTATAGAAGCAGAAGTATTATGATAAATGAGATATGGATTAATAAAATCTCCATTTCCAGTATCCGCTAAAAATTCCCATCTGTTATCATTGTTGTTCCAAGAAATTTGGAATTCGCAAGTTCCTAACCCGCCACATTCCTGTGCACCATCTATTGGAGTGGTTTGGTAAACGTTTCGCCCGTAAACATCAGTGCTTATTTTATTGAAAACATAAGTTTGGGTTTCAAATAAGTTAGTACAACCCGAAAATGTTATCGTTTGTGAATAAGCTAACGATGTAAAAAAAAGTAAAAATAATAACTTTTTCATACTCAATTAATTTCTTGATGGATAAATGCCTTCTAAAGCAATGTAATAGCCTATTGATAGATAAGGTTGCATATTATTTACAGGAGTGCCGTTTCCTGTGTTACCTACCATTGTTGGGTTCATTGTAGTGTTTGCGGTAGCACTAGAATATTCTTTGTCTAATGTTTTAGTATCTGCAGGAAGATTGTTGGTTGGCGAACTTTGATTTCCTTCAGAAGTAACAGCTTTAATGGCATGATTGTGAGGAGGTAGATTAGAAATTAATAACGTATTTGTTTCTGTACCACCCATTTCTCCTAAAGTTTTAGGGGTTAAACCAGGTCCATTACCAATTCCTACTACTATTCTTCCTCTTAAATCTGGTAAAGCAAAAGTAGTTCTTCCATCACCACCATAGGTTGTACCTAAAAGTGAAAATAATGCAGTGTTCTGAGCGATGGGTAATAGTCTTCCATCGCATAAAGCCCAACCTCTAGGTTCAAAGTTGTAAGGGAAAATGGTAATTTGCCCGATATAGGGCTCCATTTGTGCTTTTGCGGTAGTTGTACTGCTGAAAAATACAAATACAAAAAATAATAGAATTTTTTTCATGTGTAAAAAAGTTTTTGGTTACTCAACAAAAATAACTCATTTTTATTAAAGTTTTTTAAAAATAATGTTAATTCTATTATTAATTTTGAAATATTAGTGTAGATTCCGTTTCTATTAGAGCTTGTAAAGAGATTAACAATACAGTTGTTGAAATAGGTAATTAATAGTTTTTTCTCAATATTAAATTATGAAAAAAAAGAAACTACATTATCTCTCATTGTCTTTTCTTCAGTCGATTTTCCATTAAATTTAGGAGCTTTTGTGCCATTTTCTAATAGGAGATTTTCGTTTTTAATGATAATGATTTCATCCCAAAGATTTTGGTCAATAAAAGTTTGTAAAGTTCTGCTTCCTCCTTCTACTAAAACCGATTGAATCTGATTTTCGTAAAGTTTTTGCATCAATTCTTCCATGAAATTTTCTTTAGAAATTTTAATGAATTTTACATTTTCTTCTTCTGTCTCTTTTTCTTGATTGAAAACCAAAGTAGGCGCTTCATCATTATAAATTTTAAAATTTCTAGGAACTTTTAAATCAAAATCAATCAAAATTCTCACAGGATTTCTACCTTCCACTAATCGAGTAGTTAAACTAGGATTGTCATTCAATGCAGTTTGAGTTCCCACCAAAATAGCATGTTCCTCACTTCTGATTTGATGTACAAATTGAGAAGCTAATTCATTAGATATTTTTGTAGGTTTGAAATCTTGGTCGATAAAACCGTCTTTACTTTCTGCCCATTTCAAAATCAAATAAGGACGCTTTTTCTCATGGAAAGTGAAAAATCTTTTGTTTAAATCTCTACATTCATCTTCCAAAATTCCCGAGACGGTTTCTATTCCTGCATCCATAAGGATTTTTTTGCCTTTTCCGTTTACTTTATCATGGCTGTCCATTGCGCCAATCACCACTTTCTTAAAACCAATTTCTTTTAATTTCAATGAACAAGGCGGTGTTTTCCCGAAATGCGCACAAGGTTCTAGAGAAACATAAATGGTAGACTCGGGTAAAAGTTCTGGATTTTGTACAGAATTGATGGCGTTTATTTCTGCATGAGGTTCACCCGCTTTTTGGTGAAAACCTTCGCCAATGATGACATCGTTATGAACAATTACTGCGCCGACTAAAGGATTTGGGTATGTTTTTCCAGTAGCTTTTTTGGCAAGTTCTATGCAGCGTTTTATGTAAATTTCGTGATTCATTTTATTTGAAAAAAAATTCCGAAAGAAATTCCGGAATTAGTTTGTTTTTAGAGTTACAGAAGGAATGGTCATGGTGATGATTCCTTCTAAAAGTTTATTTCTTTTTTTGCCGATTGATTTTTCAAAACCTTTAGCATCGCCAGTAGATTTTTCTTTGTAGGCAATAATCATAAAAGTGCTTTCTTCGCCTAATAGAGTGTTTCTAAATCTATAGATGTTATAATCCGCAAATTCTTGTTCTGGTGCTTCCGCTTTTTTATCTTTTGGAACATTGGTGGTGATAAAATCTACTACGAATTCGGTTCCATTAGGGTTTTCGGTAACATTGTAAGTGCAATACTTGTCAGTTTCGGCTCTTCGGTCGAGTTCTTCTGTTTTTTGATAAGTAGCTTCTTTAGCGTCTATATTTTTATTGAAAAAATAAATGGTAATTACCGCTGAAGCATCTTCAATCCTTTCGTCTTCTAAAATGTATTCTTGTACAAATTGGACTTTAGATTTTTGCTGAGCAGAAGCCAATACATATTTACTTTCGTTAAAGGTAAGTTCTGGCACACCAATTAAGTCTTCGGTGTTTTGTGAATAAAAAATCCCCGAAAATAGTAAAAGTACAACTATCGAAAACAGTTTACGCATCATCTTATTCTCCAGAAATAATGTGGTGAAGGCTTTGTTTTAACATTTCTAACTGAGCTTTCTTGTCATCAATTTTATCAAAAGTATCTTTCAATAAAGGATTATCACGAGATACTTTGCCAAAGAAGCCTAAGTTGTTTTCTAATTTTACAATTTCTGCTTCTAAATCAGCTACTTGATTCTTGATTTTTCTAGCTTTATCAGTTAATTGAGATTCAGTAAGACCTTCTTCTTTCAAATCAAATTCATTGATTTTGTTCAGTCTTAATTTCTCTCTCATCGTTTTATTAAACTCTGTATTGATAGCCATTTTATCTCTTGGTACTTTTCCGATGTTGTTCCAAGCAGTTTTAATGTTTTCAATTTTTTCTACGCTTCCTTCTTCGTCGCCAATTTCTTTTAATTCATCTAAAAGCGCACGTTTTTGTCTGTAATTTTCTTTCCAGTCGTCTGTTACAGCATTGTTTTTAGTTCTGTAATTGTTGAAAAACGTGTTGCAAGCTTCACGGAAATCATCCCAAACTTTATTGGTCATACTTCTAGGAACGTGACCTATTTTTTTCCAGTCTTCTTGTAATTTTTTGAACAATGGAACTGCAATTTCCCAATCTTCAGAATTCATATTATCCTGAGCGGTTTGTATAAGCTTCAGTTTTTCCTCTAAATTGGTATGCTGAGAGTTTTTAAGGCCTTTGTAGAATTCATTTTTCTTCGCATTGAAAGCTCTAAGTGCTAGTTTAAATTCGTTCCAGTTCTGGTTAGAAATTTTTCTAGGAACGCTTCCTAATTTTAAGAAGTCTGCTCTTAGACTTTCTACTGTGTTGATGGCGTTTTGCCAATAATTATGATTCGGAGCTTTATCTGGAGAAGTCAGTTTTTTAATTGTTTCGATGATTTGATTTTTCTTCTCAAGATTTGCTTGTTGTTCACCTTCTATTACGGCTAATAATTCTGATTTTCTTTCGTGGATTTTGTTAGAAATTTCTTTGAATTCTTCCCAAGTTTTATCACGGAATTCTTCAGCAACTGGTTCTGCTTCTTCTTTCCAAAGTTTGTGCAAAAACTGTAATTCGTTTAATGCTTTTTGTACTACAGGTTCGTTTTGTAATTCTTTGGCTCTGGCAATAATATGCTGTCTTTTTTCTAGATTATGAGCGTATTCTTGCTCTCTGTATTCTTTATTTAAGTCTAACATTTGATAGAAATTATTCAAATGGTAGAAATAATTATTGTTAAGATTTTTGAATTCTGATTTTGCTACTTGTCCAGCGTTGCTCCATTCTTCTTTAATTTCTCTGATGGCGCGGAAAAGATTGGTGTTTGGTTCAGAATGCGTGTAAAGATTTTTTAATTTTTCTATGATTGAGATTCTCTTTTCGAGATTGTCTTTTTGCTCAGATTCTTGTTTTCTGTGGAAAACATCATATTTTTCTTTGAAAATATTGCTCAGTGCAGAAACTTTTGATTGAAGAGGGTGTTCATAATGTGCATCTGCTTCTTTTTGGTCTTCACTTTCTAGGTTTATTTTGTGAAGAAGCATTTCTTTTACTGCATTAAATTTTTTATGATTAGCTCCTGCATCTTCTGCATTAATCAGTGCTTCTAACTTAGTCATTAATTCTCCCGAAGTCATTTTTTCATGTTCGTGGTGTTCTACCATATCATGAGTTTCTTCTTCATGAACTTCTGAATCATGGCTTTCTTGAGGAGCAACAGATTGATTAGCAGTTTCTTCGTTTGGATTTACAATGTTCTCTTGAGCTTCAGAATTAGGGTTATCTGTAATCATAGCAAATTAATTTTAAAAGTAATATGCTTTTTCAAACACTTTTTTTTGAATGTTTGAACGCATTTCGGCACTAAATTAAGGGTTTTTTATGAAATATGCAATTTTTTTGAAAGCGATAATTGTGCTCACTTTTAAAAAAATACATCAGTCTAAATCTTTGATGGCTCAGAAGTGTTTACAGTTCTTCATTCCAAATTTCCCAAGCTTTTTCGGCTTGTTGTTCTAGCATGAAATAACCGTTAATGGTTTTTGCACCTTTTTCGGCAGCGTTTTTTAGAAATTTAGAAAGAGTAGGGTTGTAAATTAAATCGATAACGAGATGATTTTCTGTAATATTTTCAAATGGGAAATGAAGCGTTTCTTCTACATTAGGAAAAGTTCCTACAGGTGTGCATTGTATGATGATGAGGTTTTCTAAAACTTGATTTTCAGTGAGATTCTGATAATTGATTTCTGTAGTTCTAGAAACGGTAATAAACGGAATATTATTCTTTTTTAACACAAATTGAATGGCTTTTGCAGCACCGCCATTTCCTAAAACAATGGCAGATTTTTGGTGTGGTTTTTTGTGCAGAAGAAGTGTTTTTTCAAAGCCAAATGCATCAGTATTAAACCCTTTTGTTTTCCCGTTTTTGATGGAAATACAGTTGATGGCGCCTATTTCTTGGGCTTCTTCGCTCAGTTCGTCTAGATAAGGAATGATTTGTTCTTTGTATGGAATAGTCACATTAAGTCCTACAAGATTTTCGGTCTGAAAAATTTCAGGAATATTCTGAAGATTTTCGATGTCAAATACTTCATAGGAATGGTTTTTCAAGAAAAGTTTTTGAAATTTCTGTTCGAAATATTTTTTTGAAAACGAGTAGGAAATATTTCTTCCTACCAAACCTAATTTTACTGATTTTTCCATAATTCAAAGGTAATAAAAAAGGCTGGAAATTTTTCCAGCCTTGCAATGATTTGTATCAAGTTTATTCTACTAAAAATTTGAAAGAGTTATTGTCAAATTTTAGTAAATACATTCCTTTAGGTAAATTTTTAAGAACTAAGTAATTTTTATTCAAAAAGGGTTTTTCTGCCACTTGAACTAAAATTCCATTCATATTATAAATTTCTAGTCTATTAATTTTTTCAATGTTTTTTCCGTTAACGAAAAGTGTGTTATTCTTAACAGGATTCGGATAAATGCTGAATTTGTTAGATTTTATTTCTGAGGTAGCTAAATCGTTATAGCAAGTCCAACTTAAATCATCAAAAGCCACTCTGTTAGAGGTTGTGCTATTATTTTGTATGCTAATCGTTACATTCCCCGAAACATTGATGTTTGAAATGGTAGTGGTAGTTACAGTGTCTGAGTATGGGATTGTTCCTTTTTCAACACCATTAATAAATAATTTAAAACTTCCATTTGTTCCAGAGAATTTAAGTTGTGTCGTTACAGTTAAATTTCCGATTCCTCCTGAAATAGGTGAAGAACTTAATTTGCCATTTCTTACCGTAATTGCTTTATTATTAATTGTTTGGTCGGATATAGAATCCGTTGCTGTCCATGTGATTCCAGTGCTGGTCCAATTTATGGTTTCATAAGTATTAGGAGTTCCGCTAATTCCCTCGAAATTTTCTGTGCCACAAGTGGTATTATTGTTATTTCCGCCGCCGCCAGTATTTTCTGTGGTGGTTCCTGTAACAGTATTGCTTTGACTAGATATGTTTCCTGCAGCGTCTTTGGCTTTTATATAAAATGTATATGTTGTAGACGGATTAAGACCAGTCACGGTTGCACTATTAGTGGCTGATGAAGTTTTAAGCGTTCCGTCTAAATATATGTCATAAGTAGCTACCATAATGTTATCTGTAGAAGCGGTCCAAGATAAAGATATTGTACTAGAGGTGCTTCCTGTAACTATTAGGTTAGTTGGTGTAGAAGGATTTTCTGTATCTGGAGTTGTTGTTCCCCAAATTTGTGCTACATATTCTTGATGGTCAATAAAAGGGTTTCTGTTTCCTTGGTATGTGTATGCAGCATTATTTCTATCAATTTCTCTTTGAGATACAGGATCTTGTGTGTGCCATTGTTTAAGAACTTCTAATTCCCAAGACTGTATTCCAGGAAATGAAGTATTAGTTAATATATCATTTGCATCAAAATCTTTTAATTTTGCTTCATATCTTGTAGCGAAATAAAATATCATTCTTGCAACATCTCCTTTAAATTCATTTATTGGTTCAAAAACTTTTCCACTATAGTTTACAGAATTGCTTGTACCTAATTTAGAACCATTTTTAGAAGTATAAGAAACAGAACTTCCTACATTTCCGAAGGGAAAATTACTTCTCATTCCGTTTACTTTTCCATCTGTTGGTACAATATGGTGTATGTCAGATACCATAGGTGATGCTTTGTTAAAATAACCTTGAGGAAAGATATGTTCTTTATTATAGCAATCTCCTTCTATTTTGTAATTTCCACACTTTTTTACACCAAATTGGTAAACATAAGGGTCAGTTTCAGTAGGGTTTTCAGAATAAATATCTAAAACAGTACCATCTTTTTCATAATAACTATCTTTATCTGAATTTGGATATTCATCATCTAAAGCATCATATGATTTGGTTTGGTGACCACTAGAAATAATAGAGCTTAATTTAGTTTTAAGAGCTGAACCTGATAGACCAGCTGTTCCATCATAGTAACCAGTAGGAATTTGAGCAAAGATATTTGCTACAGAAAATAGTAGTCCTACAATTAGTAAAGTTTTAATCTTCATAATATTAAAGTAATAAAAAGGGACACAAAGTTAACATAATTATCAATAAGATAATTAATTATTTTCAATTATGTTCTCTTTATTAATTTTAGAAAAAATCCAAGAAACAGAAATTCCAAAGAAAAGTCCAATTAAAGCAACATAGAAATAATTAGGCCAGAAAATTTTTACAGGGAAAGGTAATGTTTCAGTAGCTTTGAAAACGCCAGTTTGTATTTGCACGACACAAATAATCGTCCCCAAAATCAAGCCCGAGATCACTCCAAACAGTACAATAAGTAAACCGGTGTTGAAATAAGTCTTCCTTAAATCGCTAATTGTAAAGCCTAAAGAAATCAGAGATTTAGCTTGATCTTTTTTGTCGAGTTGAAGAATAATAATAGCACCAGCAAGGTTAAACGTAGTAATAAAAATTACCAAAGCAAAGATGAGGTAAATCATCAGTTTTTCGGTGTTAATCATTTTCCAGAAGGCAGCGTTTTCTTCTGCTTTCGTTTTTATGGTAACTTGATTGCCGAGTTTATTTTGTAAATTTTCTTTTACAGCGTCTGCTTTTTCAGGATTTTTTAGTTTTATGGCAATCTCGTAAGCAGAATTTTTAGGCAAGTTCAGTAACTCCGAGGTCAGTTCCAGCGGAGCGATAATATAATTGTTCAACTGGTCATTTCCAGGAAAAATTCCAGTAATGTAAATATCTCTTTTATTGAAAATATCTTCTTCTTTATTAATGATTCCTTTGCCAGGTTTTGGCATGAAAAGAGTTGCTACATTTACATCATTAGCTACGGGAATTGCCAATCTGTTGTTCAGTTGAGCTTCCATAATCACTTCATTCATAAATTTAAATGAAGGATAACTTCCGTAGAAAATGTTTTTGTCTATCGGGTTTACTTTTACATAAGCCGAGTCTACGCCTCTTATGTAAGCTATTTCGCCCGTATTGTTATAGTCTATGTACACTTTTTCTTCAATCATTTTAGAAAAATGACTGATTTCGTTTTCAGATTTCAGGGTAGAAGTTACTTTTTGAATATTAGGTATAACTTTTCCTTGAGTGCTTTTCAGCGTAAGATCGGCATGAAGGTTAGAAATAAAATCTTTGTTGAGGTCTTCTAATCCAGAGAAAACCGAAATAATAATAAACATAGCGGCTACCGCTACCATCATAGCAAAAGCAGCCAATCCTGTAATAAAACTTACAGCCTGGCTTCCTTTTTTAGCAATGAGATATCTTCTCGCGATATAAAAAGCGGTATTTCCTTTGGCCATTTTTTATAAAATAGGATTGTCTCCCAGACCTTTTAGTTCTTTTTCTATACGTTCTACATCATCTAATGTAGTGTCTAAATAGAAATTAAGTTCAGGAATAATTCGCACTTGTTTTGCCATTTTCTGACCAATAAAATTTCTGTAGAAAGACTTGTTTTCGTCTATCTCCTTCATAATTGGCGTTCTAAATTCTTGCGGAAAGATGCTCAAATAAATTTTAGCAATGCTTAAATCAGCCGTTACCTTTACATCAGAAACGGTGATTAGAAAATTTTGTTTGCTCTCTGAAGCGAGTTTTCTAAAAAGTTCAGCAAAATCTTCTTGAATAATCTGTGCTACTTTTCTTTGTCTGTTACTTTCATTCATGTTGCAAATTTAGTATTTTTGTTTGAGATTTTGGGCGTGTCCTTTTCTTTTTGCCAATCGCAAGGTCTTGACCATAAAAAGAAAAGGTCGGTATTCGGCTCCCACTTTTTTCTAAATTTTTTATCAAAACCTATGCCTTTGCAATAAAAATTTAGAAAAAGAGTTCCGCCTACTCCCTCACGCAAACTAAGATTTTAATAGAAATTAAGTAAAAAATTACCACATCATCATGAAAATAGAACACTTAGGAATCGCCATTAAAAGTTTAGAAACATCAGACAATCTTTTTGCAAGATTATTGGGAAAGAGCAACTACAAACAAGAATCGGTAGAAAGGGAAGGTGTTACTACTTCTTTTTATCAATTAGGAGAAAGCAAAATAGAACTTTTGGAAGCCACCAATCCAGAAAGTCCAATTGCTAAATTTATCGACAAAAAAGGAGAAGGGATTCACCATATTGCTTTCGGAGTAGAAGATATAAGAGCAGAAATAGAAAGATTAAAAGCAGAAGGATTTGTTTTTATTTCCGAAGAGCCAAAAGATGGCGCAGACAATAAGTTGGTGGTTTTCTTGCATCCTAAATCTACAAATGGAGTTTTGGTGGAATTGTGCCAAGAAAAACCTTAATTTTTTTTTGAATTTTCCGAAAAAATCTTACATTTGCACACCCAATTGAAATAAAGATATTTTATTATAAATATTTGGCCTTGTAACTCAGTTGGTTAGAGTAGCTGACTCATAATCAGCAAGTCCTTGGTTCGAGCCCAAGCTGGGCCACAAAATCCTCAGAATTTCTGAGGATTTTGTTTTTTTATCAATTGAGTTGTCTTTTTACCAATTATTAATACCGTTTTCTAGTATTTTGAAATAATTTTCTTGATCAAAAATATACAAATCAGGAGCTTTATGGGCACCACCTTTTCTTTTTTCGTCTAGTTTTTTTAGAATTCCTATATTTTTAATTTTTCTGTAAAAATTTCCACGATTCAAGGTTCTTCCAAGAATGGCTTCATACAATTTTTGAAGTTCTGAAAGTGTGAATTTTTCGGGTAACAAATTCAATCCGATGGGTTTATAAGAAATTTGTTCTCTGAGTGTATTGAGTGCTTTTTCTATAATTTTTTTATGATCCATGGTGATGTTGGTGGTTGCTAATTGGTCTAGAAAAATCCAATCACAAGATTCACTTAATTCATCACCAATTGGCGAAACATCTTTATGATTTACCAGTGCATAATAGCCTACAGAAATAAATCTTTTTTTGTGCCACAAATCGTCTGAAAAATCTTTGAAGGCTTCTTCGCTTCTATTCAACTCACTAAAAACTGCAAATTCTTGAAGAAAAATTTTATCCAATTGAGTTCTTTCTCGCAAAATTCTAATAGCTGCAGATTCTAAATTTTCTTCCTTTTTCATATAACCGCCTGGTAAAAACCATTGTTGGTTAAACTTCATTTTCAGAAGTAAAACTTTCAGTTGATCTCCGTTAAAGCCAAATATTACTGTATCCACAGAAATATGCGGAACATACATTTCATACGCTTTCTTAGAATTATTGATGATGATTTCTTTAAAATCCATAGTTCGTTTCTCTTTACAAATGTAATATTAAATCATAAAATAAATCAAATTAAAATTTTTCAATTTTTTCTTTGAAGGTTCAGAAAATCAATGTAATATCGTAATGCTTCTAATTGAAGCAATGAAAATGTAAAACTTTAGTCCAATGAAAATATTAAAAACCATTACAGTGGCTCTAATTCTGAGTTTTGCTGTAGTTAATGCACAAGAGAGTTTAGATTTTTCTGGTAAAAAAGAACTCGTTTCTCCAGAAGTTAAAGGCAATAGCATCACTTTTCGGTTAAAAGCTCCCGAAGCAAAATCTGTAAAATTGATGGGAAATTGGCTTCCGCCAAAAGGTTGGGAACCAGGAACTGTTGATTTACAAAAAAAAGAAGGCGGAGTTTGGGAAATTACTCAAGATAATCTTCTGCCAGATTTGTACACTTATTCATTTATTGTAGATGGTGTAAAAGTAGATGATCCTAATAATGTATATTTGGTGAGAGACATTGCCAATGTGATGAATATGGTTTATATAGACGGACCAAAATCTGAAAATTATAAAGTTCAAAATGTACCACACGGAACAGTTTCTAAAAGATGGTATCCTTCAAAAGGATTGAAAACCGACAGAAGAATCACCATTTATACACCAGCTGGTTACGAAAATTCTAAAGAAAAATTGCCCGTTTTATATCTTTTACACGGAGTTGGCGGTGACGAGGAAGCTTGGATGACACTTGGTAGAGCTTCTCAAATTTTAGATAATCTCATTGCGCAAGGAAAAGCAAAACCTATGATTGTGGTAATGACCAACGGACACACCAGCAATGCAGCAGCTCCCGGAGAAAGTGCCAAAGGTTTTTACAAACCAGTGATGATGACTCCAGATGTTTTCAATGCAGATATGGAAACTTATTTTAAAGAAATTATAGATTTTACAGAAAGCAATTACAGAGTAAAAACGGATGTCAACAGCAGAGCTATTGCAGGTTTATCGATGGGTGGTTTTCATTCGCTTTATATTTCTGCTAATTATCCTAAAACTTTCGGTTATGTAGGTTTGTTTTCTCCAGCAGTGATGCCTCCTCAAAATGCTACTTCTGAGATTTATAAAAATTTAGACGAAAAGTTAAAAGCACAATCGAATAATCAATTCAAACTTTATTGGATAGGAATTGGTAAAGATGATTTCTTGTACAAAAATGTGGCAGATTTTAGACAAAAATTAGACGGAATGAACTTCAAATACCAATACGTAGAATCTGCAGGTGGACATACTTGGAACAATTGGAGAACTTACCTTAATGATTTTTTACCATTATTATTCAAATAAATTACTTTCTAAAAACCTAAATTATAGACTATTTAAATTACAAAAGTAGATAGTTGTATATTTTGGATACAATATTCTCAATTTTGGATACCTTTTAAAAGTAAAGTTGTTAGACATTTGCATTATCAATTTTAAAACAAATTATTAAATGCAAAACGTAACATTAAACAACGGAATTGAAATGCCAATATTAGGTTTTGGAGTTTTTCAAATTCCTAATGAGAGTGAATGCGAACAAGCGGTTATTGACGCTATTAAAACAGGCTATCGCTTAATTGATACGGCAGCTTCTTATCAAAATGAAACCGCAGTTGGTAATGCTATCAAAAAAAGTGAAGTTCCAAGAAATGAACTTTTCATCACCACCAAACTTTGGGCTTCTGATATGGGCTACGAAAATACAAAATTAGCTTTTCAAAAATCTATAGATAAATTGCAATTAGATTATCTTGATTTATATCTTATTCATCAACCTTATGGCGACGTTTTTGGCTCTTGGAAGGCAATGCAAGAGTTGTATCACGAAGGAAAAATAAAAGCTATTGGTGTTGCAAATTTTCATCCAGATAGAGTAATTGATTTAATTATTAATAGTGGGTTTACACCTGCTGTTAATCAAATTGAAACGCATCCTTTTCATCAGCAAATTGAAACGCATCAATTTTTGACAGACAACAATGTTCAAATTCAATCTTGGGGGCCTTTTGCAGAAGGGAAAAATGATATTTTCAACAATGAAACGCTAAAAACTATTGCCGTAAAATACAATAAATCGGTTGCACAGATTATTCTGCGTTGGTTGACACAAAGAGGAATTATTGCCATTCCAAAATCAGTTCGTAAAGAAAGGATGAAAGAAAATTTTGATGTCTTCACTTTTGAATTATCAGAAACCGAAATGCAAACCATCACTACATTAGACAATAAAACCAGTTTATTTTTTGACCATAGAGATCCAAATATGGTAAAATGGATAAGCGAACGAAAATTAAAATAATTAAATATGAACAGAAGAGATATATTAAAAACCACAGGTTTGGCAATTGTAGGAACTGCATTGATACCATTTGACACTTTTGCACAAAATAAAAAATCTAAAAGTGATAATGTTCAACCTATTTTATCAGGTAAAAGAAAACTAGGAAAATTAGAGGTTTCCGCCATTGGTTTGGGTGTTCAAAATATGCCAAGAACTTACCAAACTACAATACCAAGTAGAAAAGAGATGCGTAACATCATTCACAAAGCATTTGATAATGGCGTAACTTTATTCGATACAGCCGAAGCTTATGGACCTTTTGAAAGTGAAAAAATATTAGGTGAAGCCACTACTTCTTTTCGAGATAAAATTGTAATAGAAACAAAATTTGGATTTGATATTGGTGGAGATGGAAAGCGAACTGGCGGACTAAACAGCCAACCCGAACATATAAAAAGCGTTGTGGAAGCTATGTTGAAACGACTAAAAACCGACAGAATTGATTTGTTATACCAACACAGAGTTGACCCAAATGTACCGATTGAAGATGTGGTTGGAGCAATAAAAGATTTAATAAAAGAAGGAAAAGTTTTGCATTATGGACTTTCGGAAGCAGGCGAAAACACCATTAGAAGAGCACATAAAGAACATCCTGTCACAGCCATACAAAACGAATATTCATTATTATGGCGTGGTGCAGAAAAATCCATTATTCCAATGTGTGAAGAATTAGGGATTGGTTTTGTTCCTTGGAGTCCACTTGGTGTAGGATTTTTGACAGGAGCTATTGATGAAAATACACATTTTGCACAAGGCGATTTCAGAAGTATGACTACTCGTTTTACTACTGAGAATATTGCTAAGAATATACCTTTAATAAATCTTGTAAAAAAATGGAGTGAGGCAAAAAATGTAACACCTGCACAAATTTCTTTGGCTTGGTTATTGGCTCAAAAACCTTGGATTGTTCCTATTCCAGGCACTACACAAATGTCACATTTGATGGGTAATATAGGTGGCGAAAATGTAAAATTGTCTTCAACAGAATGGAAAGCGTTTAATGAAGAATTAAATACCATTCAAGTTTTTGGAGAAAGATTTCCACCTTTTGTACAAGCTATGTCAGGCGTGGAAGCACCTTTGAAAAAATAAAATTCAAATAATAAACCAAATATTAATCAAAATGAAAGCGTTTATAATAGGATTATTTTTAATATTTGTAGGTACAATAGTCACTTTTGCACAACAGAATGTTAAATATTCTTTAAAACAAGAAAAAATTATTAATCTATCAAAACAAAAATGGCAGTGGATGGCAGAAAAAAATGTAGATTTATTGGAGAAATTGTTTGATGATAAATCAATGTTTATTCATATGGGCGGAACTTGGGGAAAATCTGAAGAGTTAACAACCATAGAAAGTGAAAATATTTGGTACAAAAAAGTAGAAATTTACAATGTAACTATAAACATATTTGGAAATACCGCTATCTTGCTAAATGATATAGATTTAATAGCTGTTGTTGGCGGGAATGAAGTTATAAATCCTTTGATGGTGACAGAAGTTTATATAAAAACCAAAGGAAAATGGAAAATGGCTTCACTTACTTTTTCACGGCTTGTAAGACCTGTTAAATATAACAACAATCACATCACTGATTAGCTTTAAAAATATGAAAAATATGAGTGAAAGTAAAGATATTAATAAAATAAAAACAGTATCCCAATATCATCAGTTGTGTGGATTACAAAGGCCATCACATCCTTTAATAAGTGTAACAAGACTAGAAGAAACTGATTTTTTATTGAATGCAAACTTCTGGAAACACTATAGTAATAATTTGTATGGTATTTCTATAAAAAGAGGAATGACATCTAAGTTAAAATATGGGCAAACTGATTTTGATTTTGACGATGGTGTATTAGTAACAACAGCTCCTAAACAAATTATTAGTATTGAAAAAATTGAAAACATAAAATTAATAGGACGGAAATTGATTTTTCATCCAGATTTTCTTCAAGGTTATCCTTTAGCTAAAACTATCCATAACTACAGTTTTTTTTCTTATTCAACTAATAAAGCATTGTTTCTTTCTGATAAAGAAGAAGAAATTGTTTTAAACCTTTTCAAATCAATTGAACAAGAATGCGCTAACAATACAGATAAATTTAGTCAAGATGTTTTAATTGCAAATATTGAATTGCTATTAGTACATATTGACAGATATTATAACCGACAATTCCTCACGCGAAAAAAAATAAGTAACGATACTTTGTCTAAAATGGAGGAAATATTGAACAATTATTTTGAAATAGAACAAACACAATTACCAACAGTACAATATATTTCTGACCAACTTAATTTATCACCAATTTATTTAAGTGATTTATTAAAAAATTTAACTGGACTTACTGCACAACAGCATATACACGAAAAACTAATTGAAAAAGCAAAAGAATTATTATCAACTTCAAATCTGTCTGTTAGTGAAATTGCATATCAATTAGGTTTTGAATTTCCACAATCATTTAATAAATTATTTAAGAAAAAAACTAATTTAACGCCTTTGGAATATAAACAATCTTTTAATTAATTTGTTAAATATTAATAAAATAATTATTCCAAAAAAAAAGTTTCAGGAAAAGAAATTGTAGAATTATACCTTTTTGCACCTCATAAATTGGTAGATAAACCGAATGCAGAACTTAAGGCTTTTGCCAAAACAAAAGAGTTAAAACCTGGCGAAAGCGAAATTGTTACAATGGAATTAAAACCAGAAGATTTGGCTTCTTTCGTTACATTGCAATCTTCTTGGATTGCCGAAGCTGGAACGTATAAAATTTCTATTGGAGCATCTTCTTTGGATATAAAACAAAGTGCAGAATTTCAGTTGAACAAAGATATTATTGTTAAAAAAGTACAACCTGTTTTTAAAGCAAAAAAAGAGTTTTCAGATTTAAAATCTAAAAACTGATTTTAACTTTTCATATAAATAGTTTTGACCTCAGTAATTGAGGTCTTTTTTTAAAGTTTTTAATGTAATGTAATAAAATTTGTTACAATTAAAAATTTTTATATATTTGCATCAGAAATGAACAATACTCGATTTTCCACAGCGCTTCATATTATGACTATTCTTGGTTCTAAACCAGAAGAATGGCATACTTCTGATTGGTTAGCTGGGAGCATCAATGTAAATCCAGTAGTCGTTAGAAAAGAAATTTCTGTACTGAGAGAAGTAGGTTTGGTAGAAAGCAAAAAGGGTAAAGAAGGCGGCACTAGATTAGGGAAAAACCTCAACCAAATTACAATTGCCGAAATTTACAATGCCGTAAAAAACTCAGAGGTTTTAGGTAAAAAAAATCAACATCCTAATCCTCAATGTGAAGTGGGGAAGGTGATTAATCAGCATTTGGATCTTCTTTTTTCTGAAACAGATGAGGTAGTGATGAATTTCTTAAAAGAAAAATCATTGAAAAATTTTATAGAACAGTTCAAATAAAATTTTTTAAGCATAAATGTAACAAAAATTATTACAATTTAAATTATATAAAAATGAAAAAAATAGCAGTAATAGGCGCTACAGGTTTTGTAGGCACTCAAGTAGTAAAAGAATTAGCAAATAGAGGATATTTTGTAAATGCTTTGGCTAGAAATACTTCTAAAATCGAAGAATCAGAAAATGTAAAAGCAGTAACTGCAGATATTTACAATACAACTGAATTATCAGAAATATTAAAGGGAAATGATGCGGTGATTAGTGCATTTAATCCAGGTTGGACGAATCCTAATATTTTTGAAGATTTCTTGAAAGGTGCTACTAGCATCGAAAAAGCGGTAGAAGAATCTGGTGTAAAAAGATTTATTACCGTTGGTGGAGCAGGAAGTTTATATATTGCTGAAAACCTTCAATTAATAGATACTCCAGAATTTCCAGCGGAGATTAAACCAGGCGCAGAAGCAGCCAGACAATATTTAGAAATTATTAAAAAGAATGAGAATCTAGATTGGACTTTCTTTTCTCCAGCCATAGAAATGCACCAAGGAACAGCGGGTGTAAGAAAAGGAACTTACAGAACGGCGCTAGAAAATCCTGTTTTTGATGAAGAGGGAAGAAGTGTACTTTCTGTAGAAGATGTAGCGGTAGCTTTGGTAGACGAATTAGAAAATAATCAGTTTGTGAAACAAAGATTTACAGCGGCTTATTAATCCATTAAATATTTTGAAACTGACTCATTAGAGTCAGTTTTTTTTATTGGTATTCGTCTCTTATTTCTTTACTTTTTGCAAAGCAAACTGGCGAAGAATTTTCATTGATAATGATTTCCTTCTTTTCCTTGGAATTCTTTTTTGTAGACTTCTGTTTGTCTTTTTTAGGAACTTTGTCTTTTTTCATGACCCAAAATTTTCACTAAAGTTGACTAATCCTAAAATAGGTTTACAAGTTTTACATTAAAATACCAATCCGGAAGATATTGATTTTCCGGATTTTTTGTGGATTGTTTCCGGGGTTTTCATCTTCAGACTAAGATGTGGTCTTTTGTTGTTGTAAATATAAATACTTTCTTTAACCATTTGTTTTAAATCCTGAATGTTTTTGCATTTATAAATTAAAAATTCCTGCTTCAATATTCCGTTTATTCTTTCTGCCAAAGCATTTTGATAACAATCATAGCCATCTGTCATTGAGGGTTTTATTTTGTTTTCAACAAGTACTTTCTGATACACTTCTGAGCAATATTGCAATCCCCTGTCTGAGTGATGAATAAGCGGAAGATGTGTTGTTCTGTTTTTAACGGCCATTTTCAGAGCTTTGACTACATTTTCAGCATTCATATTTTCACTTAATTCGTAACCCATTATTTTTCTGCTGTAAGCATCCGTAACCAAAGATAAATAACAGACATTCGTTTTGGTTTTTATATAAGTGATATCGCTTACAAATACCTGTTCTTTTCTTTTTAGGCAAGTCGTTTTCAAAAGGTTGGGGTGTTTTCTGAGCCAGTGTTTGGAGAAAGTTGTTCTTGTATATCTTTTCTTAGGATAAATAAGCAGGTTTTCTCTTCGTAAATAATTGAACAGCGCATCTCTGCCTATTTTTATCTTTTCAAGCTTGAACTTATTTTTAAGCAAATAATAAAGTTTTCTTGTTCCTATTCTGGGCTGTTCTAAACGAATCTCCTCAACGAATTGTTTAACTTTCTCCAATTCTTTTTCCCGAACACATAATCTTTGGCGCTGCTGGTAAATGGCTTGTCTGCTTATCCCAAACAATCTGCAGATTTTGGATAAACTCAATCCTTTTTCTTGGAGTTGTCTGACTGTTTGGGCGTAAACTTTTTTCGGATCTGTGTGCCGTATTGCTTGTCGGAGATATCAATCATCATATTGAGAACTTTGGTTTTCAGTTTCTCATCAGCTAATTCTTTCTCTAATCTTTTAATCTTTTCGGCGGGTGTTTCTTTGGATTGTAACATGGTATGAATGGTGGGTTTGCTCCAATCTAAATTACCATATTTTCTGAGCCAAACCAAAACGGTGCTTCTACCTTGGATACCGTAATGTTGTTGTGCCTGTTTGTAAGTGAATTCGCCCTTTTCTACACGGCTTACAATACCTAATTTAAAAGCCATTGTGTAATCTTGTTGTGTACGCTTTTCTACTGTCTTCTCTCGATTTTCCATAATAAGTCTATTGGGTGTAAACTTATTTTAGGACGGGTCAAGTTAAATAAAAAAAGCATCCAATCAAGTGGATGCTTTCTTCAAATTTTATATTTCAATTTTATAAATTCAGAAATAATTTAGGGTTTACAGGCGTGTTGTTCTTATGAACTTCGTAATGTAAATGTGGACCAGTACTTCTTCCTGAATTGCCAGATTGTGCGATTACTTCTCCCGCTTTTACACTTTGGTTTGCTTTTACATTAATTTTAGAAAGGTGAGCATAAAGTGTTGCTAAACCATTGCCATGACTGATGATTACACAGTTTCCGTAACCACTTTTTTGACCTGCAAAAATCACTTTTCCAGTAGCGGTACACATTACATCGCTACCATAACTTACGCCATAATCTATTCCTTTGTGGAATTGCATTTGGTCTTTTTCAGCAGGAGCAGCGTTTTTTGATGCTACGTTAACGTTGCTTTTGTTGATTACATTTCCAGCGCTGTCTTTTTCTATTTTTTCAGATGAAATAGCAAGAGGTCTTGCAGAAGCGAGTAGGATTTTCTTAGACGGAATAGGATTTTTTCTCATTCCGAAATTAGAAGATAGAAAGCCATTGTTTATAGGATGCCCTACTGGAACTTGTTGTAAACGTTTTTCTAATTCTACGAGATATTCAGAATATCTAGAACTCTGATTAGACAGATAAACCGAACTAGATAAGCTGTCTCTAGATAGAGCTTCTATACTTAGATTAGAAGCGTTTTTTGCCTTTAAATAATTGTTGATTGTTCTTACTGTATTGTCTACAGCAGCTAAATCATTTTTTAATTTAAAGAAATCTAAGCTGTCTTTTTGGGTGTTAATTTTTACTAAATTGACTTGATAGTTTTTGTCATCTTTTTCTGAATATAATTTTGCAATAACAAAACTTTGCAGAAGGATTACGAAAAGAAGAGCGCCCATGAATAGCTGAACATTCTTCTTTTTTATAAAAAATTTCTTCATTACTTTTTTCTCAGTTTTTCAATTTTTAGCGACGCCAAAATTAATTAAAATATTTTAAATCAATGTTTTTGCTCATCCAAAAACGATGAATTATGATAAAAATTATGCCAAAGTATTGTTAATAAAAGTATAAATTTGTTAAAAAATAATGGATTATTATTGCTTTTATTATACTTGAAACTCAGCAGATAAAGTCAATCTGTGAAATCTATTTTTGTTAATATGATTTTTTTAAGGTTTAGCTTCTCACTATAATTTGTATCTTTGTTTTTCTACCAAATTTTTTAAAATGGCTAAAAAGAAAGGCAAAACATTGCCAACTATTGGGGTTGTAGGAAGCGGCAGTTTCGCTACGGCAATTGTAAAAATGCTATTAGAAAATGCGAAATTGGTGCATTGGTGCGTAAGAAATGAGTTTGTAAAAGGAGCTCTAGAATTGCGCGGTCATAATCCTAACTACCTTACTTCGGTTACTTTTGATGTAAAAAAACTAAAAATCACTACAGATATTAATGAGTTGGTTTCTGCTTGTGATATCGTAGTTTTAGCAACTCCTTCTATCTATCTTGTAGATGCAATAGAAAAAATGACTTGCGATTACGAAGGAAAATTATTCGTTTCTGCAATCAAAGGGATTGTTCCTAAACATAATGATGTGGTAGCGCATTATTTAAGAGATGTTTTTAAAATTGGTTTCAGAAGTCAGGCGGTAATTGCAGGGCCTTGTCACGCAGAAGAAGTGGCGATGGAAAGATTGTCTTATCTTACCATTGCAGCAGCAGAAAAAGAACATATTGATTCACTTAGAGAACTTTTTACTTCGGATTATATCAAAGTAAGCTGTTCCAAAGATATTTTAGGCAATGAATACAGTGCTATTCTTAAAAATATTTATGCTATTGCAGCAGGAATTGCAAGTGGATTAGGTTATGGTGATAACTTTAATGCGGTTTTGGTTTCTAATGCAATTAGAGAAATGGAATTGTTTTTAGATGCAATCTATCCAGAGCACAGAGAAGTGAATGATAGTGCATATTTAGGAGATTTATTGGTAACTGCTTATTCACTTTTTTCTAGAAATAGAAATTTAGGAAATCTTATCGGTAAAGGTTATACCGTGAAATCTGCGGTGCAATCTATGAGCATGGTTGCAGAAGGATATTACGCAACTCGTGGAATTTATGAAATTGCTTACGAAAAGAAATTGAAAACGCCAATCATCAACACAGTTTTCAGTATTTTATACGAAGGAAAAGATGCCGAAAAACAATTTAAAAAATTAACGGAAAAATTAACATAAAAATTAACGGAAATTAATGATGCTAAAGCCTTATCGCTTTTTTCAAAATTCATTAACTTTACCAAACTTTCTAATTTTCATACAATGACAACTAAATACGAACAAATTTCTAGTTCACTTTTTATCAAAAATCGTAAAAAGTTTGTAGAAAAAATGCAGCCTAATTCTTTGGCTATTTTTAATTCTAATGATATTTATCCAGTAAGTTCAGACTCTACAATGCCTTTTGCGCAGCATAGAGATATTTTTTATCTGAGCGGAGTAGACCAAGAGGAGAGCATTTTGTTGATTTTTCCTGATGCTTATAATGAAGAACACCGTGAAATTCTTTTTTTAAGAGAAACCAATGAACATATCGCTGTTTGGGAAGGCGAAAAATTGACCAAAGAAAAAGCAACTGAAGTTTCTGGAGTGAAAACAGTACTTTGGTTATCAGATTTTGATAGAATTTTCTACAATTTGATGAACGAAGCCGAAAATATTTATCTCAATAGAAATGAGCATTATAGAGCGGTTTTAGAAGTGCAAACTCGTGAAGATAGATTCATCGAAAGAGTAAAAAGAGAGTTTCCGCTTCATGAAATTTTAAGAAGTAATCCTATTCTTCAGCATTTGAGAAGTATCAAAGAACCAGAAGAACTAGAATTATTACAAAAAGCATGTAACATCACCGAAAAAGGCGTGAGAAGATTGCTTTCTTTCGTGAAACCTGGAGTTTGGGAGTACGAAATTGAAGCAGAATTGATGCACGAATTTTTGAGAAATAGAAGTAAAGGTTTTGCGTATACACCAATTATTGCAAGTGGCGAAAACGCAAATGTACTGCACTATATTGCCAATAATATGCAATGTAAAGATGGAGATGTGATTTTACTAGATGTAGGCGCAGAATATGCTAATTATTCATCTGACCTTACCAGAATGATTCCTGTGAATGGTAAATTTACAGCGAGACAAAAAGAGATTTATAATGCGGTTTTAGACATGAAAAACTTTGCGACTTCCCTTTTAGTTCCTGGAAATAATTGGTATGATTATCATAAAGAATGCGGAGAATTCTACACGTCTAAATTCTTAGAATTAGGACTTCTAGATAAAGCAGATGTTCAGAACCAAGATAAAAATTGGCCAGCTTACAAAAAATACATGATGCACGGAACGTCTCACCATTTAGGTCTTGATACCCATGATTACGGAATTCTAAAAGATAAATTTGTGGAAAATATGGTGTTTACTGTAGAACCGGGAATTTATCTTCCTGCAGAAGGTTTCGGGGTGAGAATAGAAGATGATATGGTGATTCAGAATTCTGGGCCTGCTTTTAATCTGATGAAAAACATTCCGATTGAAGTAGAAGAAATAGAAGAATTGATGAATTCTTAAATAATAAAAAGGTGTTTCTGAATCAGAAACACCTTTTTTATGATTTAAAGAAGTTAATTAAATCCATGTAATTTTTTTGATTCACGCCATGTCCGTTCATGTATTCTCTGAAAGTGAAAAATGCGCCCAATTCATACAAAAAGTCTGCTGCTTTTCTTCCCCATTCTAATGGAATTACGGCATCTTCAGTTCCATGAGAAATAAAAAATCTAAGATGCTGAATTTCTTTTTTGCCTTTAATATTTTTAAGGATTTTAGGTTCTGGATAAGCACTTAAACAAGCGATTTTCTGAAAATATTCCGGGTAAGTAAGCGTCATAGCAAACGTAAGAATTCCACCTTGCGAAAATCCCATCATATTGGTTTTCCCTTCTAACTGATAATGATGTTTTAGGTTGTCAATAGATTTCATAATCGCTTTCATAGAATCTACCGCCTGTTCTACATCTATAAATTTTTCAGCATCGTTAAAATCAATGTCGTACCAAGAAAAACCATTGTAGTCGGTCATTTTTGGAGCTCTATAACTCACGATAATCCAATCTTCTGGCAAATCATGACGAAAAGAAAATAAATCTTCTTCATTACTTCCATAACCATGAATCATCACCAAAAGTTGAGTATGTGGGGTAATATTTTCGGGTTCTCTTACGATAAATTGTAAATCCATATTGCAAAGATAATTTTTTAAAATTTGATAAGGAGCAAGACGTTTTGTAAATTCTTTCAACCGCAGACCAGCTTTCCGCTGCAATCTTTTTTCAAAAAAAAAGGATTTCCGCTGCAATCTGGGCTATAAATTGGCTTCCGTTTCTTTTCACTTTACCAATATTTTGCCAAATAAAAAAAACTGACACATGGTCAGTTTTATAAATTATCAAAATTATTTTTTTTTTTGAAAAATGAATGAAGATTGACATTGCGTTCCTACGGAACGCCTTTGATAGCGTTATTATTAATTTCTACACACATTGCGTTCCTACGGAACGAAAAATCACCACATCATCAAATTATCACATTATCACATTATCAAATCACCAAATTATCGCATCATCAAATTATCACATCAAAATCCCCACTTTCACCATACAAGCTTTCATCTTTTGATAAGTTCTTTCAATGTCATGGTCTAAACCAATTGAAAATCTAATTAAACCGTCAGAAAGTCCCATGGAAATTCTTTCTTCTTCAGGAATTTCAGATGAGGTAGAACTTCCGCTGCAAGAGAATAATGTTTTGTAGAAACCTAAACTTACGGCAAGGTAACCTAAGTTTTCCTGTTGCATCATTTCCATTAATTCATTGGCTTTGTCTACGGTTCCAGCATCTAAAGTTAATAAACCACCAAAACCATATTCTTGATGCATCATAGATTTCATGAGTTCATGATTTCTGTGAGATTTTAAACCAGGATAATTTATTTTCAGACCATCTTTTTCGAATTTTTCAGCGAGATACATTGCGTTTTCGCTGTGTTTTTTCATTCTGATGTGTAAAGTTCTTAGGTTTTTCAAAATACTTGCGGAACGAAAACTATCCATAGTTGGACCGAGAAGCATACAACTTCCGTTATTTACATTTTTGGTGTCGTCTATAAATTGTTGAGATGCGCAATAAACGCCGCCAACTGTATCGCTGCTTCCGTTGATGAATTTCGTTAAACTGTGAATCACAATATCTGCACCTAATTGAATAGGCGAAATCTGAAGTGGAGAAAACGTATTGTCAACAATCAGTTTTAAATTATGTTTTTTACAAATTTCAGATAGTTTTCTTAGGTCTGCTACTTCCAATAAAGGATTGCTCACGCTTTCGCAATAAATCACCTTCGTATTAGGTTTGATGGCGTTTTCTATTGCTTCAAAATTATTAATGTCTACAAAGCTTGTATCAATGTTAAAAGGAGGCAGAAAGTTTTTTAAGAATGCGTAAGTTCCACCATAAATTGTTCTGGCTGAAACAATGTGGTCGCCACTTTTACAGATTTGAAGTAAGGTAGAAGTAATCGCGCCCATTCCAGATGCGGTAACATTCGCTGCTTCTGTTCCTTCCATTTTTGCTAACGCTTGAGCTAAATATAAATTCATCGGAGATGAATGTCTGGAGTACAAATAACAACCTTCTGCATTGCCTTCGAAAGTATCGAACATGGTTTTTGCAGATAAAAAAGTATAAGTTGAACTGTCAGAAATTGAAGGATTTACACCGCCGAATTCCCCAAAATATTGTAAGTCTTGAATTGCATTTGCTGCATCGAAATTTTCCATAATATTGAATTTTAATGTAAGAAATTTTCCGTCCTTTAGGATTGAGGAAAATAAAATTTCTGGTAATAAAATTCTAAAAATTCCAACTTTTTTACAATGAATATTTTTAATTATAGAAAATAAATCTGTTAAATTTAAAATTAATAGAAAAATTTATGATTATATTTGATTTTTGTAAACTTTTTCCAAAAAATAATCTATGGAACTCGACTCAATTGATAAAAAATTGCTCTATTTTCTTCAGGAAGATAGCAAACAAACGACTAAAGAATTGTCTCACAAGTTAGATTTGTCTGTGACAGCGGTTTATGAACGCATCAAAAAATTAGAAAAACAAAGTGTGATTTCTAAATATGTTGCCATTATTAATAGACAAAAAGTGGAGAGGAATTTTATCGTTCTTTGCCACGTGAAATTAACTCAACACAAAAAAGAATATGTCTTGCAATTTGAAAAAGAGATTATGACTTTACCAGAGGTAACGGAATGTTTCCACGTAAGTGGCGATTATGATTATATTTTAAAAATTTGTGTGAAAAATATGGAAGAATACAGAAGTTTTATGGTGACCAAACTCACTACTTTACAACACATTGGTTCCACACACAGTTCTTTTATGATTGCCGAAGTGAAAAATACTACTACGATTGAGGTGTAGAAAAACCTTCAAGGATTCAAAATCCTTGAAGGTTTGGTTAGATAAAAAAAACACGCAAATCTGCGTGTTTTCTATTTTGTAAATTTTAGATTTCTCTTTTTGGAGTGGCCATCACTCGGTTCATTTTAATCCAACCTAATTTTTCTAAGAGTAACATAATCATGTACGTAACATCTATTTCGTGCCATCTTACGCCACCGAAATTAGCTCTTCCTCCGAACTTGTGATGATTGTTGTGATAACCTTCGCCAAGCATTAACCAATCAAAACGGAACAAATTTTTAGAAGTGTCATTCACTTTGAAATTTACGTATCCGTAAATATGACCAAACCAATTGATAATCATTCCGTGAATTGGAGCCATTAAAATAGCCACAGGTAATAATAACCAATGCCACCAATATTCAGAAAAAATAATAAAGAAAACAGTGTAGAATGCTCCCCAACCAATTCTTGAGTACCATGAACTGGCAAACTTATCGAATGATTTCCATTGAGGAACGTTTTTGGTGAATTTTTCTTCGATGGCAATTTTTTGCTTATTGATTTGTTGGTAAACATTTTTCGTTCTCCACATCATTGCCAGTGGATTAGGGTCGTATTTTGGAGAATGCGGGTCTTTTTCTGTATCAGCAAAAGCGTGATGCATTCTGTGCATTACACCATAACCATACGCTGAAAGATAATTAGAACCTTGGGTAATCCAAGTAAGAATAAAACACAATTTTTCACCAAATTTAGACATAGTGTAAGTTTGATGTGCTGCGTAACGATGAAGGAAAAAAGTTTGAAAAAATAGTCCTGAATACCATAGGACGATGATGAAAATAATAATAACCATTAATAAGAATTTATAAAGTGACAAAGGTAGACAATTGAAAAATGAATGATAACAAAAAACACGCTCTAGAGCGTGTTTTTATAATTTATTTAACTATGCAAAGCGTTGTAAATTTTATTTTAGACCGCTTTTACAATAAAATATTGTTTTTTACCTTTTTGCAGGAGTAAAAATTTGCCGTCAATCAAATCTTTTTCAGCAGCTACGAAATCGTCTTTTACTTTTTCTTTGTTTACAGAAATAGCGTTTCCTTGTAATTCGCGTTTTGCTTCACCTTTAGATTTTAGAAAACCAGATTTTTCTGATAATAAATCAATAATGTTACTTCCTAAAACGTCTGATTTAGCTACTTCAGCTTGTGGAACTCCATCAAAAATCTGTAAGAATAATTCTTCGTCTAAACTTACTAAATCTTCTGCTGTACTTCTGCCGAAAAGAATTTCAGAGGCTTTTAATGCCTTTTCGTATTCTGCTTTTCCATGAACCCAAATCGTAACTTCTTCAGCTAATTTTTTCTGCAATTTTCTTTCGTGTGGAGCAGTTTGGTGCTCTTCAACCAAAGATTCTATTTCTTCTTTTGGTAAAAAAGTATAGTATTTAATGAATCTTTCAGCATCTACATCTGTTGCATTTAACCAAAATTGGTAAAATTTATACGGAGAAGTTCTTTTGGTATCTAACCAATAATTTTCTCCCGCTTCAGATTTCCCGAATTTAGAACCATCAGCTTTCGTGATTAATGGTACGGTTAATGCAAAAGCTTCGCCTTGTGCTTTTCTACGGATTAATTCTGTACCTGTGGTGATGTTTCCCCATTGGTCAGAACCACCCATTTGTAATTTTACTCCGTTATTTTTGTATAAATGTAAGAAGTCGTAACCTTGTAATAATTGGTAGGTAAATTCTGTAAAACTCATTCCGTCAACTCCAGCTTCGCCAGAGAAACGTTTTTTCACAGAATCTTTTGCCATCATATAATTTACGGTAAGGTGCTTCCCAATATCACGCACGAAATCCAGAAACGTAAACGTTTTCATCCAATCGTAATTGTTCACCAATTCCGCTTTATTCGGTTCGTTGCCTTCAAAATTTAGAAATCTAGAAAGTTGACCTTTTATGCAATCTACATAATGGTTAAGCGTAGCCTCGTCTAATAAATTTCTCTCTGAAGATTTACCAGAAGGATCACCAATCATACCAGTTGCACCACCAACTAGAGCAATTGGTTTATGACCGTGCTGCTGAAAATGTGCCAAAATTTTTATCTGAATCAAACTTCCGATATGAAGCGAATCTGCGGTAGGATCAAAACCAATATAAGCAGTCGTCATTTCCTTATTCAGTTGTTCATCAGTTCCTGGCATCATATCAGCGTACAAACCGCGCCATTTTAGTTCTTCAATAAAAGCGTTCATTTTCTTAAAAATTTTGAATGGCAAAGATAAGAAAAAAGAGCCAAGTAAAAAGTAAAAAGAGTCAATAGAAAAAGCAATTCTATTCACTTTTCTTAAAGTTTGTTTATTCAAACCTTCAAGGATTTTAAATCCTTGAAGGTTTAATTAATTTGAAAACAATCGACGCTCGTGAAGTTTATATTGAGCTTGTCGAAATGCTCGCGCCATAAATCTTATAGACAAAATCTTATCATTTTTTACTTGGCTCTTTTTACTTGGCTCTCACAAAATCCTTATCTTTGCATTTGCAATGGAAAAACCAGAACTTTTACAGCTCATCTTTTTGGCCAAAGAGAAGAATCAGAAAGCGCAAACGAAACTGATTAATCAATTTTGGACAGACGTTTTTTCTTTCGTGATGAAAAAAGTACACGACGAAAACGCAGCAGATGAATTGACGGTTTCTGTTTTTTCTAAAGTATTGGCAAAATTAGATTTGTATGATGAGAATTTCCAGTTTAAAACTTGGGTTCTTACCATCGCTCAAAATACAGTAATAGATTATTGGCGCAAAAAAAATCGAGAAACCGAAGAAACAATGGACGGTTTTCAGGATTTTAAAAATCAATTCGAAAAATCTCCTGAAGAAATCATGATTTCTGTGCAGGAAGAGAAAAAAATCATCGATGCGGTTGCCAAAATGGACCATAATTATCAAAAAATTATCCATTTGAGATTTTTTGAAGAAAAAAGCATCAAAGAAATTGCAGAAGAACTCAATCTTTCTGTTGCCAATACTAAAGTGAGAATTATGAGAGCCAAAAAAGTTTTGGCAGAATTGTTAAACGAAAACGAGTAAAATCTCTCGCTGATTATACAGATTGAGCAGATGAAAATCAGCCGAATCAGCTAAATCTGTGAGAAAAATTTTAGATATTTATGGAAAATCAAATTCAAGATACCACTACCAATAAACCAAAATGGATTCGTGTAAAACTTCCTACAGGAAAAAATTACAGAGAACTCAGAACTTTGGTTGATAAATATAAACTGAACACTATTTGTCAAAGTGGTTCTTGTCCGAACATGGGAGAATGTTGGGGAGAAGGAACCGCCACTTTTATGATTTTAGGAAATATCTGCACCAGAAGTTGCGGATTTTGTGGCGTAAAAACAGGAAAACCTCTTGATGTAAACTGGGACGAGCCCGAAAAAGTAGCACGCTCTATTAAATTAATGAAAATCAAGCACGCCGTTTTAACTTCTGTTGACCGAGATGATTTGAAAGACATGGGTTCTATAATTTGGGCAGAAACCGTAAATGCGGTGCGCAGAATTTCTCCGGGAACGACTATGGAAACGTTGATTCCAGATTTTCAAGGGATTCATAAACATATCGATAGATTGGTAGAAGTGGCACCAGAAGTGATTTCTCACAACATGGAAACCGTAAAAAGACTAACCAGAGAAGTGAGAATTCAAGCGAAGTACGAGCGTTCTTTAGAAGTGTTAAGGTATTTAAAAGAAGCAGGACAAAACCGTACCAAAACAGGAATTATGCTCGGTTTGGGCGAAACCAAAGAAGAAGTTTTTGAAACCATTCAGGATGTGAGAAATGCGAATGTAGATGTAATTACGATTGGGCAATATCTACAGCCAACCAAAAATCACCTTCCTGTAAAACGTTTTGTAGAATTGGAAGAGTTTGAAGAATATAGAATTTTTGCGGAACAGTTAGGTTTCCGTCATGTAGAAAGTTCACCTTTGGTTAGAAGTTCTTATCACGCAGAAAAGCATATTCATTAATAGAAGATACTTTTAAAACTTAGTAAAATTGGAAATTGCAATACAGCTATATCTCAATTCGTATAAAAAAATAAATCCAGAATTAACGGATGAAGAGCTTGAGTTTGTAAAACCAACTATCTCAATTTTAAAACTCAAAAAAAAGCAAATTCTCATTCACGAAAATGAAATTCAAGACTCAATTGCTTTTATCTATTCAGGATTGATTCGATCTTATTTTATAAACGAAAATGGAAAGGAAATTAACAATGCATTCTTTTCAGAGAATGAATTTGTTACTGATTATCTTTCGTTTATAAAACAGCAAAAAACTAAATATACTTTTGAATGTTTGGAAGATTGCACTTTGATTTCTATCCCTTTTGAAACTGTAGAAACTGCTTATGATAAGTATAAAAATTTTGCGAATTTTGGAAGAAAAATTGCGGAATGGGCCTTGGAAAACAGGACAAAAAAATATGAAAGTTTTCTTTATGAAACAGCAGAAGAAAGGTATTTGCGGTTTATTGATGAAAACAAATCTATACTAAACAGAATATCATTATCTCATCTTGCATCCTATCTCGGAATTGAGAGGCAATCTTTAAGTAGAATTCGTTCTAGAATTTTGTCACAAATGTGACATAAAAATCAGTTGAATTGTTTTTAGTTTTACAAAATGAAAAAAACAATTTTATTAATCAGTATTTTTATTTATCAAATTTCAATTGCTTGTTCTGCATTTTACTATAATGGTGAAAACAAAATTCTTGCAAAAAATTTTGATTGGGGATTTGGGCAAGGCTATTTAATTAAAAATATTCGTGGACAACAAAAATACTCGTATGGTTTTCGAGGAAATAATGTTGCAGGTTGGATTTCTAAATTTGGATCAATCACATTTAACCAAAATGGCAAAGAATTTCCTTATGGTGGCATCAATGAGAAAGGTCTTGTCGTAGAACAACTTTGGTTGGGAAATACAGAATATCAAGAAAATAACAATAAAACTATTTCTGAATTAGAATGGATTCAATATCAGTTAGATAATTATGAAAAAGTTGATGAAGTTATTGAAAATATTAATAGTTTAACCATAAAGCCAATTGCAAGAATTCATTATTTTTTGGCCGATAAGAATGGTGTTTCCGCAGTAATAGATTTTGTAAATGGCGATGTAAAGATTGATAGAAAGCAAGATAAATTTCAGGTAATTACCAACGAAACTTCAGAAGATTCTAAAAAATATTATGATTTTAGTAAAGATATAAATCCCAATTCCAGAACCCATTTTGATAGATATTGTATTTTAAGAAACAATCTTAATATAAAGAGTTTGGATATTCAGGATTCTTTTGAAAAATTAGATTTGGTAAGGGAAGATAGACCAAATTATAAATCTTTTTGGAGTATTGTTTATGATATTGATCATTTGGAATTTTATTTCAAATCCGTCGATAATTCAAGCATTAAAAAGGTGTCGCTGAAAGATTTTAATTTTGATAAAAATTCAATTGCAGAGTTTAGTCCTATAAACGCCAATAAAATTAATTTTCAGCCTTATACATTAGAAGACAACAAAAAACTGTTAATTGAAACGGCGAAAATGATGAATATTGAATTTGATATTGAAAAGGCGAATGTACATCAAATGAATCCAAATGAAATTAGAGTTGATGAAATTTTTAAAAACAAATATTCTGATTTGTTGATTGAGTTTGTAACAAAAAAATTGAGTGGAAATATCTGGTTCACAATAGCAAAAGGAGAAGATAATTTCAAAAATTATAAAGGTTTTATAAGTGGAATTTTGCCAGTAAAAAACAAAGTAAATCGAAAAATGTTGTATGTTTTTCCAAGAGGCGAATTTGCAGTTGCTTGCTTTCAAGACACAGATAACAATTCCAAAATAGATAAGAATTTTTTAGGAATCCCAATAAATACAGGATTTTCAAACAACAAAAGAAAATTTTTTGGAATTCCGCCCAATTATAAATCTGCATTAATTAGTGATGAACCAAAATTTTTAAAAATAATTGTAAATTAATATAATAACTCGCTTCATTGCGAGTTTTTCTTTTTAGGTTAAAGAATTTTCAATAATTTTATCCAATGAAAAACGCTGTCCTTATTACGATAGGAAACGAGGTTCTGTCTGGAACTACGGTAGATACCAACTCTAATTTTATTGCAAAAGAATTATCAAAAATTGGGATTTCTGTTTCGCAGATTTTTACCATTTCAGATGAAATAGAAATTATTAAAAATACATTACAATCTGCCTTTCAATTGACTGATTTGGTGATGACAACAGGCGGACTTGGCCCGACCAAAGATGATAAAACCAAGAAAGCTTTTTGTGAATTTTTCAATGATGAAATCGTTTATGACGAAGAAACTTTTCAGCATCTGAAAACCAGATTAGAACGCATCGGAAGGTTAGAAATCATCGAAAGAAACAGAGAACAAGCCATGATTCTTTCTAAATCTAAAGTTTTCCAAAATCACAACGGAACTGCACCGAGTTTAATGGTAGAAGATAACGGCAAAATAGCGATTTGTCTTCCTGGTGTTCCTTATGAAGTGAAACCTCTAGTTAAAGACCAAATTATTCCTTATCTACAAAAAGAATTTGAATCTAATTTTTTGAAAATTAGAACCGTTTCTGTGGTGAATTATCCAGAAAGTTTATTGTCTGATGCTTTAGAAGACTGGGAACTGAATTTGCCTAAAAATTTTTCACTTTCGTATTTGCCAATCGCCAATAGAGTGAAGTTGAAATTAACGGCTTCAGGAAAGGATTTAGACGCTTTAGAAATTCAATTAGAAGAAGAAATTTCTAAAATTAGACCATTGCTGAAAGCGCACATTATTTCTGAAAATGGTGATAAAATAGAAGAAATTTTACATGATTTTTTAATTTCTAGAAATTTGTCGATTTCTACTGCTGAAAGTTGTACTGGTGGAGAATTATCACATTTAATAACAAGTGTTTCTGGAAGTTCTAATTACTTTTTAGGTGGAATTTGCACCTATAAAACGGAGAAAAAAACGGAGATTTTAGGTGTTTCAGAAGATTTAATCAAAGAGAAGACAGTGGTTTCAGCAGAAGTTGCGGAAGCGATGAGTTTGGGTTGCCAGAAATTATTTAAAACGGATGTTGCACTTTCTACCACTGGAGTTGCAGGACCTAATTCAGATGAATTTAATTCAGAAATTGGCACTGTTTTTTATTCGATTAGAGTAAAAGATTTCGAAAAAACTTTCAGATTGTATCTTCCTCATTTAGAGCGTAAAGATTTCATGAATTTTGTTTCGCAGAAAGTTTTGCAGGATTTAATTCAGATTTTAATTCAAGAAAATCTTTAAAAATCGCCTTTCTCATGTAATAAAATGGCGCAAACAGTTGTTATATCTTTAAAATAATGTAGAATGAAATCGCCATGATGAAAAAGTTCAAACATCAATGAATGTACAGCGATTCCATAAGACCTTTAAAAAAAATATCTATTTATGAAAAAAATAATTTTTAGTTTCCTAGTTCTTTTGGTTCAGGTAGCTTATTCTCAAACTTCCAAAAATTTTGGAGATTTCAGCGCAGTAAAGGTTTATGATAGAATTAATGTAACCCTTGTAAAATCCAGTGAAAATAAAATTCAGGTAAAAGGTGATGATCCAGATGTGGAAATTGTCAATAAAAATGGGGAACTCAAAATCAGAATGATTCCTACTAAGCTTATGCAAGGTGACAAAGCTGAAGTGACTGTTTTCTATGAAGATATTAACGAAATTCAAGCCAGTCAAGGTTCTAAAATTACTTCTGATGGAGCAATAGATAGCAAAATGCTCAGCATTACTTCCAACGAAGGTTCTACGCTAAATTTACAAGTAGATGTGAATTTATTGAATTCTAAAGCCAATTCTGGTGGTATCATTAATGTGTCTGGAACCGCAGAAATTCAAGATGTTTTGGTGAATTCTGGTGCACAATTTTACGGAAGAGATTTAGACTCAGAAACCGTTACCATCACTGCTAATGCAGGTGGATTTGCAGAAGTATATGCCTCTAAAATCCTTAATGCCACAACTAGAGCAGGCGGAAATATAGACGTCTATGGTTCTCCCAAAGACAGAAATACCAAAAATGTTTTAGGCGGAAAGATCACTTTCAAATAAACAAATCGAAGCCAGAGTTTTAAACTTTGGCTTTTTTGATTTTAAAACGTAACAATTTCTTATAAATTTGTACTTATTCATCATTAATTAATCATACAGAAATGAAAAAAATATCAATCGCTGTGTTGGCTTTTTCAGGAATGCTCATTTTAGATTCTTGTGGCACTCAGAAACAAGCAACTACAGAACCTACACCTGCTCCAATCGAAGAATTAAAACCAGCAGAACTTCCAGAAAACGGAATTGCCATTGAACTGATGGACAAATCTGTTCGTCCGCAAGACGATTTTTACAACTACGTAAATGGAACTTGGATGAAAACGGCTCAGATTCCTGCGGATAAAGCAAGCTGGGGAAGTTTCAATGAATTAAGAGAAAAAACAGACTTAAATTCTCTTAAAATTTTAGACAATTTATTGAAAGAAACTTATGCTAAAGGAACTGAAGGTCAAAAAATTCAGGATATTTACGCTACTTACATGGATATGGATAAGCGTAATGCAGACGGAATTGCTCCTATTAAAGGTGATTTAGCGAAAATTGATGCCATTAAAACGATGGCAGATTTACAAAAATATTTAGTAGAAGCTACCAAAACTGGAGATAATCCATTTTATGGATGGGGAGTTTATGCAGACCTTAAAAATTCTACGGATAATGCAGTTTACATGGGAGATGTAAACCTTGGTTTAGGAAGAGATTATTATCAAAAAGATAATGAAGAAAACACCAAAACCATCGGTCAATACAAAGATTATTTAACCAAATTATACACGGTTTTAGGTTATAAAAATCCAGAAGTTGCAGCTCAAAAAGTAGTTGACTTTGAGAAAACTGCCGCTCAAACTTTAATCCCTAATGAAAAAATTAGAGATTCTAATCTTCAATACAATCCGAAGACATTGTCAGAGTTAAAATCTTTAGTGAAAAATATAGATTTACCATCTTATCTTAAAAACGCTGGTGTAAATACAGACAGAGTAATCATTGGTGAATTGGAGTATTATAAAAATTTAGATAAATTTTTGAATGCTAAAAATTTACCTTTTATCAAAGATTTCTTAAAAGTGAAATTATTAAACGGAAGCGCTTCTGTTTTAGACCAAAAATTAGACGATTTGCAGTTTGATTTCTACGGAAGAACTTTGAGTGGACAAAAAGAACAACGCGCGATGAACAAACGTGCACTTTCTACCATTAATGGTGTTCTTGGTGAAGCTTTCGGGAAATTATATGTAGATAAATATTTCTCTGCCGAAGCAAAAGCAGAAATGGTAACTTTAATTGATTATCTTAAAAAATCTTACGTTCAGCATATTTCTAATCTTTCTTGGATGAGTGATGAAACCAAAACGAAAGCTTTAGATAAATTATCAAAATTCACGGTAAAAGTAGGTTATCCAGATGAGTGGAAAGACTATTCTAAATTACAAGTACTTTCTAAAAATGAAGGTGGAACATTATACGGAAATCTTAAAAACGTAGCAGATTGGGCTTATCAAAAAGAATTAGATAAAGTAGGCAAGAAAGTCGACAAAAAAGAGTGGGGAATGACTCCTCAAACGGTAAATGCTTACTACAATCCAGTAAATAACGAAATCGTTTTCCCGGCTGCGATTTTACAAGCGCCTTTTTTTGATTTCAAAGCTGATCCTGCAGTGAATTTTGGAGGAATCGGAGCGGTAATTGGCCACGAAATTTCTCACGGATTTGATGATTCAGGAGCAATGTTCGATGGAGACGGAAACCTTAAAAATTGGTGGACTGATGCTGATAAAAAGAACTTCGAAGAAGCGACTAAAAAATTAGCAGAACAATACAGCAAATATGAACCAGTAAAAGGAACTTTCGTAAACGGATTATTTACCAATGGCGAAAATATTGCAGATTTAGGTGGAGTTGCCATTGCTTATGACGCATTGCAAATGTATCTTAAAGACAAAGGAAATCCAGGATTAATCAGTGGTTACAACCAAGATCAAAGATTTTTCTTAAGTTGGGGAACCATCTGGAGAACTAAATCTACAGAAAAATACATGATTAATCAGGTGAAAACAGATCCGCATTCACCAGGTTTATACAGAGCTTTTGGTCCGTTGGTAAATGTAGAAGCATTCTACAACGCTTTCGAAGTGAAAGAAGGCGACCAACATTATAAAAAACCAGAAGAAAGAATTAAAATCTGGTAAGAAACCAAATTTTTCTCAACATAAAAAACCTTATAACCACAGAATTTTCTGTGGTTTTTTATTATTTATGAAGTCTATTGAAACAAATTCAAATTTTTATCAACTAATCATAATAAAACTGATGATTTTATTAAATTTGAACAATTAATAATGAACTATATATGAAATCGCCATGTTGAAAAATACAAACATCAAAGAATGTTCAGCGATTGCATATGACCTAAAAAAAATAATAAATAACTTCATATGAAAAAGGTACCTTTTCTAGTGATGGCTGCAGCTGCTGTACTTACAGTAAGTTCATGTGCATCACAAAAACAATTACCAGAAAACGGAATTGCTCTTCAATTTATGGATACTTCAGTTCGTCCACAAGATGATTTCTTCACTTATGTAAACGGAAACTGGGTAAAAACAGTAGAAATTCCTTCGGACAAAGCAAGTTGGGGAAGTTTTAATGAACTTCGTGAGAAAACAGATGAAAACTCTTTAGCCATTTTGAATAATATTTTGACGGAGAAATATGCAGAAGGAACTGAAGGCAAAAAAATTCAAGATTTGTATTCTTCTTTCATGAATTGGGACAAGAGAAATGCAGACGGAATTAACCCAATAAAAGCAGATTTAGCGAAAATTGATGCTATTAAAACGGTAGCAGATTTACAAAAATATTTGGTAGAAGCTACTCCAAATGGCGATAATATTTTCTATATGTGGAGAGTAGGAGCAGACCTTAAAGCGTCTAATGATAATGCGATTTATCTTGGCGGTCCAGCTTTAGGTTTAGGAAAAGATTACTATCAAAAAGAAAACGAAGCCAATGCAAAAACCCTTGCAGAATACACCAAGTATGTTTCGAGCATGTTGACAGTTTTGGGGTATCAAAATGCAAATGAGACTGCCACAAAAATTGTAGATTTAGAAAAGAGATTAGCAAAAACTTTATTAACCAACGAAGAAGGAAGAGATGCTAATAAGCGTTACAATCCTAAAACTGTTTCAGAACTTTCTGGTTTGGTTAAAAATGTAGATTTAGCAGGATACCTAAATCAAGTTGGCGTAAAAACTGATAGAGTAATTCTAGGAGAACTAGGATATTTTAAAAACTTTGATGCTTTCGTAAACGAAGCGAATCTTCCTCTGTTAAAAGATTACATGAAATACCACATGCTTTCTGGAAACGCAGGAGTTTTAGACAAAAAACTAGACGATATGCGTTTTGATTTCTACGGAAAATTCCTTCAAGGTCAAAAAGAACAACGTGCTATGAACAAGCGTGGACTAGAAGTAGTAAATGGTATTTTGGGTGAAGCTTTCGGTAAATTATATGTAGAAAAATATTTCCCTGCAGAAGCCAAAGAAGAAATGGTAACTATGGTAGATTATCTTAAAAAAGCATACCATGACCATATCTCAAACCTTGATTGGATGAGTGATGAGACTAAAGTGAAAGCATTGGATAAATTATCAAAATTCAAAGTGAAAATCGCTTATCCAGATAAGTGGGAAGACTATTCTAAATTAACGGTAAGTCCAGATTCATATTTCCAAAACAGACAAAACATCACGACTTGGAATTATGAGAAAAATTTAGAAAAAATTGGTAAAAAAGTAGATAAAACAAAATGGGGAATGACTCCTCAAACCGTAAACGCATATTACAGTGCTTCTAATAACGAAATTGTTTTCCCTGCTGGAATTTTACAAGCGCCTTTCTTTGATTTCAAAGCAGATCCTGCGGTAAATTTTGGAGGAATTGGAGCGGTAATCGGTCACGAAATTTCTCACGGATTTGACGATGGTGGTTCTAGATTTGACGGAGATGGAAACCTTAACAATTGGTGGACAGACGAAGACAGAAAGAAATTTGAAGCAGCTACAGCGAAGTTAGATGCTCAATATTCTGCTTACGAACCGGTAAAAGGTAGTTTTGTAAACGGTAAATTTACCATGGGCGAAAATATTGCAGATTTAGGTGGTGTAAATATCGCTTTTGATGCACTTCAAATGTACCTTAAAGACAAAGGAAATCCAGGTAAAATCAGTGGATTCGACCAAAATCAAAGATTTTTCTTAAGCTGGGCAACCGTTTGGAGAACCAAAGGAACCGAGAAATTCTACATCAACCAAGTGAAAACAGACCCGCACTCTCCAGGAATGTACAGAGCAGTTGGTCCGCTAGTAAACACAGAAGCTTGGTATAAAGCATTTGGTGTAAAAGAAGGCGACAAACATTACAAAAAACCAGAAGACAGAATTAAAATCTGGTAATCAATACAAATCATCAAACCACCGAAATTTCGGTGGTTTTTTTATTCCCCTCTTTTAGAGAGGTTGGCAAAATTTGACAAAATTTTGACGGGGTGTTGCTTCATATTTTTATAAATTTACAACTATGAAATTTACTACAGAAAAAAATATCGTTTTAGAAAATCCTACAACCAAACCTTTTTTGGCTGATGCTTTTGTTCCAGAAAAAGAAGAGAAATTACCACTCGTAATTTTTGCTCATGGTTACAAAGGTTATAAAGATTGGGGTGCTTGGAATTTGATGGCGGAAAAGTTTGCTAAAAACGGATTTTATTTCGTGAAATTTAATTTCTCGCACAATGGAACTTCGCTTGAGAATCCAAGTGATTTTGCAGATTTAGAAAGTTTCGCACAAAATAATTATTCTAAGGAATTGAGTGATTTAAATTTCGTAATAGAATATTTTAGCAAAGATAATCGAGTAGATGCGGAAAATATTACCTTAATCGGGCATTCTAGAGGTGGCGGTATTTCCATTGTTTCTGCTACTGAAAATTCTAAAATCAAAAGCCTCATCACATTAGCAAGTGTAGACACGCTGAATAGATTTCCTGTTGGTGAAAAATTAGAAGAATGGAAAAATCAAGGTGTTAACTATAATTACAACAGCCGAACCAAGCAACAAATGCCTCATGATATTCAGTTTTTAGAAGATTACTTAGCAAACGAAGATAGATTTTCTGTAGAAAATGCTGTTAAAAATTTTAAAGGAAATTTCTTAATTATTCACGGTTCAGAAGATGAAGCAGTTCCGTATTCTGCTGCCGAAAATTTACATTCTTTGGCAGGAAACTCAGATTTAATTCTGGTGAAAAAAGGCAATCATACTTTTGGAGCCAAAGAACCGTGGTTAGATTTTAAATTACCTACTTTGCTGAATGCTGTAGTGAATGATTGTATTAAATTTTTGAAAAAGTAAATAGAGTCATAAACTTCCAAGGGTTAGATTCTTACAGAATGACAAAGGAAATACTTTATTTTAAAAATCGAAGATTTTTTTAAATGACCTCAGTTTCGGAGGCGTTAAAAAAAAGAATTCAAAATTCGTTTAAAAATTCCTATTGTTTGAACTCGTCAGAATGACGAGAGAGTTTCAGGGATTTTAGAATTTTAAATTCTTTTTTAGCCGAAGAAAGTGAAGTCTTGATTTTTGATTCTTTTCATCAAGGAAAAGAATATTAAATATTCAAAATCTTCCAAGCTTCCTTTATTTTGCCTTCTAAAAGCAGTTTTTGCGCTTCTAGATGTAAATTTTCATCTGCTGTGAAATTTCCTTCAGGTAGTTGCTCTACGTTTGCTAGCATTCCTAAATCATTTCCTGTAAAAACACTAGAATTTTTAATTTCTGAAGGCAATTGATCAAAGCCAATTCCTTTGGTTACCAATGGTTTTGGAACTTCGAATAGTGTTTCTGCAGTTGTTCTTCCGTACCAATTTCCGCCTAGTCTAGAAACCAAATCTAGTTTTTTCTGATCTAGGTTTCCTTCTTCATTTAAAAACTCTTCTTTAATATGAATTTTTAAAACCTCACAGATGACTAAATTTCCAGCGCCACCTTCGTTTCCAAGTGGTTTTACTTCGATGACTTTGCATTCAAAATTCACTGGTGATTCTGCAATGAGTGGTGGTTTTACCAATTCTGCTGGTTTTTTAGTTAATCCAGATTTAACAAATTCATCTACACCTGTTTCATATTCTGTAGATGAAAGAGAAACTTGCTGAACCATGTCAAAATTCACGTTTCCGATCACCACTTCTGGAACTTCTAGCACATTATGAAGCGTGTCTTTTGTAGAATTATCTCGAACTCTTCTGGCTGGAGAAAAAATTAAAATTGGCGGATTAGAACTGAATAAATTAAAAAAACTAAACGGTGAAAGGTTTACATTTCCGTTTTTGTCTATGGTAGAAGCCAGTGCAATAGGTCTCGGAGAAACAGCCGTTTGCAAAATCATTTGCACTTGCATAGGCGACAGTTCTGATGGATTGATTGTTTTCATTTCTATTAATTTCTATTTTAACACATTAGTCATACGAGAGTTTAGCTTTTTTGAAAATATTTAGAACACATGAGTTGAAAATCAAAGATTTTCATTTAGGTAAATTTTCAAAATTTCTACTAACAAAAGTTTCCGTTCCTTCGTTATATAAATTGTAAACATTAAAATTAACTAATATTGCTTTAGGAACTTGTAATAAGTTCATATAATTCATGGTTTGTGCCTTATGAATATTATGAATGTCATTCACGGATTTTAATTCTAATACAATTAAATTTTCAATTAAAAAGTCACATTTCACCTTGCAATCAATTTGTTCTCCTTTATAATTAAAAGGAATTTCTAACTCTGATTTGAAACTTATATTTCTTAAAGTAAATTCTTTTTCAAGGCATTTATGGTATACTGCTTCATACAAACCGGGGCCTACTAATTTGTGAACTTCTATACAAGCACCAATAATGTTATAGGTGAGTTCATTTATTATTTTTTGGGTTATTAGCATTTTAGTTTAGTTTTTCACTTTGAAAATATAGCTTTCAAAGCCTTATGTGTTCTAATTATTTTCAATCATTTTTCTTAATCTGATGTGACTTATGTGTTAAATTTTTCACTTTGTTAATGACATTTAAATGTAAATCATTTATTTTTTCATTTTGAAAATATCGTTTTCAAAGCCTCATGTGTTCTACATATTCTCAATTATTTATGTATATCTGATGTGACTTATGTGTTAAATTTTTCACTTTGTTAATGACATTTAAATGTAAATCATTTATTTTTTCACTTTGAAAATATAGCTTTTAAAGCTTTATGTGTTCTAATTATTTTCAATCATTTTTCTTAATCTGATGTGACTTATGTGTTAAATTTTTCACTTTGTTAATGACATTTAAATGTAAATCATTTATTTTTTCATTTTGAAAATGTAGCTTCCAAAGCTTAATGTGTTCTACATATTCTCAATTATTTATCTTAAACTAATGTGACTTATGTGTTAGAAAACTTTACTTAGCTGGCAAAACTTTCCCTCTTACTTCTCCGAAACCTACTCTTATTCCGTCTTTTTCAGAGAAACCTCTCATAATGATGGTGTCGTGGTCTTCTATAAATTTTCTTTCAGTTCCATCTGAAAGTTTTAGCGGGTTTTGTCCGCGCCAAGTCAATTCTAGCATAGAACCAAAACTATTCGGTTCACTTCCAGAAATAGTTCCAGAAGCATATAAATCGCCAACTTCCACATTACAACCATTGATGGTGTGATGTGCCAATTGTTGCGTCATATTCCAGTACATGTATTTGTAATTGCTTTGGCAAATTAGGTTTTCTTCGCCGTTTTCTGGTTGCAAATACACTTCTAGGTTAATATCGAAATTTTTATCTCCTTCAAATTTCAGATAATCTAGAACTTCAGGTTCTTGCTTTGGTGATGCAGTTCTAAATGGTTCTAATGCTTCTAAAGTCACCACCCAAGGTGAAATAGACGAACAGAAATTTTTCCCTAAAAACGGACCAAGAGGAACATATTCCCAACTCTGAATGTCTCTAGCACTCCAATCGTTGAAAATCACCATTCCAAATATTACATCTTCGGCTTCTTGGGTAGAAATGCTTTCGCCAATTTCTGTATTTTTATTCAATACAAAAGCCATTTCTAACTCAAAATCCAATTGTTTTGAAGCACCGAAAATCGGTTTTTCTGCATCTGCAAGTTTCATTTGACCTTTTGGTCTGTGAAAATTAATTCCCGAAACCACGATAGACGAAGCACGACCGTGATAACCTACCGGTAAATGTTTCCAATTCGGGAGCAATGCATTTGCAGGGTCACGAAACATTTTTCCCACATTGGTAGCGTGTTCTATGCTGCTGTAAAAATCTGTGTAATTCTGTACGTGAAGTGGCATCATCATTTGTACTTTATCTAAATCATAGAAACATTCTTCTATGGTTTTTTCGTCATGAGAAAGCGATGAACCTTCTAATAAAAGTTCCTGAATTTTTAAACGAACAGCATTGGTTACCGGTTTTCCGAGTTCTATAAATTCATTGAGCGTGTATGCTTCGAAAACGTTTTCATTTAGCCCTTCTATTTCGTCAAAAAATCCATAATCGTATAAAGTAGCGAGGTCTATCACCAAATCGCCAATTCTGGTACAACAAGCGATGTATTCTCTGTTAAAAACCGCTACACCAAAAGGAATATTATGAATAGAAAAATCTGAGTTTTGTGGATAATTTATAAAAGATTTCATGTCTTAAAATTTGTTTTAAAGATATAAAAAAGCCCGAAAACAAAAGAATTTCGGGCAATATTTCATTGTTTTTTTATTTTACCAAAGCAGTGTCAATCCACTTTTCATTGTTGTTTATATTGATTAAGAAAAGAATACCGTCTCTTTCTTGAATCATGAAATTGTACGTAAGCGGAATGCCAATTTTTTGACCTTCTAAAACGTCTGCTCTTGCAGAAATGTAATTGTTATTTCTAATGAAATCTCCAGAATACAGTTTTGTTGTTTTGCTCTGAGCAGAAGTATCGTTGATGAGCTCTATAATGTTGATGTTTTTATCAGCTAAAAAACTCACAACGTATTTGTATACCAAAGTTCCTTTATTTTGAATCAGGACAAAGGTTTTGCCTTCTAAATTTACATTCAGTACTCTTTTTTCTACTTCTCTTTCGCGTAAAAGTCGGTCTAGTTTTGCATTAATGTCTTCGTAATCTCTAGTATTCGTTTTTTGAGCGAATGAAAAAGCGAATGAAAAGATGGTGAAAAATAAAATTATTTTTTTCATGGTTAGACATTTAATATTTTTTTATAGGTTGCCTCTTCTGGCTTGTTCTCTTTCTAAGGCTTCAAATAATGCTTTGAAATTACCAGCTCCGAAGCTTTGCGCACCATGTCTTTCTATAATTTCGTAGAAAAGAGTAGGGCGGTCTTCTACAGGTTTTGTAAAAATTTGTAAAAGATAACCTTCTTCGTCACAGTCGATTAGAATTCCTAAATCTTGAAGTTTTTTAATGTCTTCATCAATTGTTCCCACTCTTTCTGGAACCATTTCGTAGTAGGCTTCTGGTGGTGCTGAAAGGAATTCTACTCCTCTCGCTTTCAATTCTGTTACTGTTTTTATAATGTCTTTGGTCGCTACTGCAATGTGCTGAACTCCTTCTCCTTCGTAGAAATCTAAATATTCTTCTACTTGAGATTTTTTCTTCCCTTCTGCTGGTTCATTAATAGGGAATTTTGCAAATCCATTTCCGTTGCTCATTACTTTTGACATGAGTGCAGAATATTCGGTGTTAATTTGCTTATCGTCAAAACTTAAAATATTCACAAATCCCATTACTTCTTCATACCATTTTACCACAGGAATCATTCTGTCCCAACCTACATTTCCCACAGAATGGTCTACATAAAGCAATCCACAATCCGAAGGGTTATAATCTGATTCCCATTTTTCGTATCCTGGCATAAATGGTCCGTCGTAATTTTTTCTTTCGATGAACATATGAACGGTTTCGCCGTAAGTATAAATTCCAGACATTTTTACCTCACCGAATTCATCTTTTAGCGTTTTGGGCTCCAAGTAAGGTTTTGCACCACGATTTGTGGTTTCTTCGAATGCTTTATAGGCATCATCTACCCAAAGTGCAAGAATTTTTACTCCATCACCATGTTTTCTTTGGTGTTCACAAATTGGTGAATCCGAAGATAAACCAGAGGTAAGAACCAATCTTATTTTACCTTGTTGCACTACATAAGAAGCTCTATCTCTTACGCCAGTTTCTGGTCCTGCATAAGCTACGCTCTGAAAACCGAAAGCAGTTTTATAATAATGGGCTGCTTGCTTAGCGTTTCCTACATAAAATTCTATATAATCTGTTCCATTTATTGGAAGAAAATTCTCTGCCTGCGCTATTTTTTCGGCAAAAGTAAGTGTGCTCATTTTTCTCTTTTTATTTGGAGTTTGTTATGTGCCAAATTACAAATATTGTGTGATGCGCACAAAAAAAAATCAACAAAACCTATCTTTTTGATAGGTTTTATGATTTTATAATGCGTGTGATTTAAATCGTTCGAAGCAAAATTTATCGAGCATTTCTCTGTCATCAGGATGGGCAATGTCTATGAGAAGTTTTGCGCGCTGTCTCATGTTTTTTCCGTATAGATAAGCTACTCCATATTCTGTTACCACATAGTGAATATGACCTCTGGTTGTTACTACACCAGCTCCCTCTTTTAAGTAAGGAACAATTCTAGGAACTCCTTTTTTGGTTCTAGAAGTAAGGGCAATAATAGGTTTTCCACCTTCAGAAAGTGCAGCTCCACGAATAAAATCCATTTGTCCGCCAATTCCTGAATATTGATACGTTCCTATAGAATCTGCACAAACTTGACCTGTTAAATCTACTTCTATAGCAGAATTGATGGCTACTAATTTTTTGTTTCTTCTAATGATGGATGGATTATTAACGTGAGTCACATCCATAAACTGGAATGAAGGATTGTTGTCTATGAAATCGTATAATTTTTTTGTCCCAAAACAAAACGCAGTAATGGTTTTATTGAGGTGTGTTCCTTTATATTTATTATTTACTACGTCATTCGCAACTAAATCGATGATTCCATCACTAATCATTTCGGTGTGTACACCTAAATCCTTGTGATTATGTAGTGAACTTAGAACCGCATCTGGAATCGTACCAATTCCCATTTGAAGCGTAGATTTATCTTCTACCATTTCGGCAATATATTTTCCGATGGTTCTTTCATCATCAGAAACTTTCGCAGCATAATCTACCGTTAATAAATCGGTTTCATGCCACACCATTTTATCAATTCTTTTCACATGAAGCATAGAATCTCCTAGCGTTCTTGGCATTTTAGGATTTACCTGTGCAATCACATATTTTGCAGAATCTACGGCACTTCTCGCTACGTCTACAGAAGTTCCAAGGGAACAATAACCGTGCTGATCTGGTGGTGAAACCTGAATAATAGCTACATCTAATGGAAGAATATTATTTTTAAATAAAATAGGAATTTCACTCAAAAAAACGGGAACAAAATCTCCTCTGTCACTGTTTACCGCTTCTCTTACTGGTGCCGAAACAAAAAGAGAGTTGATGTAAAAACTGTCTCTATATTCTGGTTTTGCGATTTCTACTTCACCTTGAACGGTGATGGAAACCACTTCTACATCTCTTAATCTCTGGGCTTGCTTTGCTAATTCCGAAATCAAATAATTAGGAGTACAAGCACTCCCGTGAAAAAATATTCTTTGGTTGCTCTGGACTAGTGATAAGGCTTCTTCTGCCGTGACGTAATTATACATAATATAATCGTTTTTATGTTTCTAAACTTTTCAATTTTCTCTGTTTCCCAAAGTTACATTTTTATGAAGAATGTACAAGATGAGATTTATCAAATAAAGTTCTGATTTTTTGATAATATTGACTTGTTTTTGTGCTAAAGTGCATAAAAATAAGAATTTTTAACCCATAAAATTTTTAAATATTTATTCGGGATTTTATTCTTGACTTCTGTCGTGTAAATAATTTTCTTCGGTGTCTAACCAACTGGTAGCGTAGGTTTTATCTTCCACTTTCATCGCTTCTTCTGTGATTTTCAGTGGTCTGAAAGGATCTATCATTACCGCATATTCTTCGGTGAATTTTTTGCCAATACTTCTTTCCATCGCACCAGGATGAGGTCCGTGAACAATTCCGCCAGGATGAAGGGTAAAATCCATTAAGTCAATGTGATTTCTGCTCATAAAATCTCCTTCAGTGTAGAAAAGAACCTCGTCTGAATCTATATTAGAATGATTATAAGGTGCAGGAATGGCTTGAGGATGATAATCATACATTCTTGCCACAAAAGAACAAATCACAAAATTATGCGCTTCAAAATTCTGATGAATGGGTGGTGGTAAATGTACTCTTCCAGTAATCGGTTCAAAATTTTTGATGTTGAATTTATAAGGGTAGAAATAACCGTCCCAGCCTACCACATCAAAAGGATGCGTAGCGTAAATAAAATCCCAAATCAAGTTTTCTTTTTTTACTTTGATGAGAAATTCTCCTTTTTCGTCTTTGGGTTCTACAAAAGTGGGAGCGATAATATCTCTTTCGCAAAAAGGGGAATGTTCCAGCAATTGCCCGAACTCATTTCTGTATCTTTTTGGCGTATAAATCGGGGAGTGTGCTTCTAAAAAGAAGAAGACATTTTCTGTAGTTTCTAACTCCACTTGATAAATCGTTCCTCTTGGAATGATAAGGTAATCACCTTTTTCGAAATCTAAATTCCCTACAAAGGTTTTCAGCGTGCCTTTTCCTTCATGTACGAAAAGCAGTTCGTCACATTCTGCATTTTTGTAAAAATAATCAGTAGATTTTTTAGGCTTTGCCAAGCCCATTTTTAAATCGTTGTTTAACAACAAAACTTTTCTACTTTCTAAATAATCATTTTCGGGAGTGATTTGTACACCTTTAAACATTCGCGGCGTGATGTTTCGGTCTACTGCAATTTTGGGAGTAACATCTTTTGGCGTTCCAATAGATTTAATCTGTGTAGGTCTGTGAATATGATACAGTAACGAAGAGATTCCGTGAAAACCTTCAGTCCCAAAAAGCTGTTCGTAATAGAAGTTCCCTTCTTCGGATTTAAAAATGGTATGCCTTTTTTGCGGAATTTTTCCTAATGTGGTGTATCTCATTTCTACTGGTGTTCTGATTTTCCCAAATATAATAAAATTTAGAAATCTCACTCCATAAAAAACTCCCGATGGATTTCGGGAGGAGAAATGGTATTAGTTCAGTCGAAAAATTTAAGTGTTGATATAGTGGGTAAGATTTTCGATGACGTCTTTTTGGTGCAATAAAACTTCGTCTAGAAGGTCTTTTACAGAAATTAGACCGATGAGTGTTTCATTTTCTACCACAGGCAAATATCTCACATTGAGTTGAGTCATGATTTCCATACATTTTTCGACGGGGTCATTTTTAGAAAGTTTTGGGAGGTCTGTTCTCATAATTTCTCTTACCGGAAGTTGCTTAGAACTTTTGTTGAGGAGAACAACTTGGCGTGCGTAATTTCTCTCCGAAAGAATGCCGAGATATCGTGTTCCATCCATTACAATAACAGAGCCTATGTTTTTGTCTGCCATTAATTTTAAAGCTTCGAAAACAGTTTTTTCAGGTTCGATGATGGCGAGTTCTCTTGATTTTCTATCAAGAATGTGTTTTATGGTTCTCATATTCATGTGGTTTTAGTGTGTTTCTAAAATTAATAAAATATTTTGAATATGAAATAGTTAGCGAAAAAAAATCTAAAATTTTTGAGAAAATGTTTTGCTAGAAAGTACTTAAAATGATGGAAACTTATCTGCTATTGCGATGTACATAGCTTGTGTAATCTTTTTGTAAAACACAAAGATGTTTTAATGATTTATTTGCTATTTTAAGTGAGGAAAGTATACAAATCAATTCGTTTTTTAAGCATAGGCTTAATCCAATTCGCTAGCGAATTTTACCTTTGCTTGCTTAATTTTTTTACTTTAAAGTTTTAAAAACTTTGCGTTTTAAAAGGATGAACGATTGATTTTTATTTAAGTCAAGGAAATTCCGCCAAGATTTCCGCTGCTCATCATCAGGAAAGCAGCATTTGATTTTTCTAGATTTTGCCAAAAATTTTTCAAATCATCCGCATTGGTAAAAACCTGTAAATTTTCCTTCCCGAAAGATTCTTTAATCAATTCAGGCGAAATGGGAGTCATATTTTTAATTTTCAAAGCTTCCAAATCATAGAAAACCACCGCTTCATCGAGATGGGCTAAAGTATTTTTGTATTGAGGCAAAAATTCGGGATTTAGAGAAGAGTAGGTGTGAAGTTCTAGAAAACCTACTTTATTCATAGCGGGAAATTGTTCTGCAAAAGCTTCTACGGATGCTTTTACTTTACTTGGAGCGTGAGCAAAATCTCTGTACAAAATCACATCATCATTTCTTTTTACCTTTTCTAAACGTTTTGATGCGCCAGAGAAACTCATCATGGCTTCGTAGAAATCTTCGTCTAGAATGCCCATTTGATTACAAATAAGCCTTGCTCCTTCTAAATTCAGTAAATTGTGCTTTCCGAAAATTTTAAGCGGAATTTGCCCCATTTCTGTCTCTACGGAAGTTTTACCGTTTTTGGTTTCGTAGTTGGGCGTTTTGTAAGGCATTTTTCTGAAATAATTCTCCGCTTCGTCTACCAGTTTTACTACGGTTTCATCTTCTTCATTGTACACTAAAATTCCACCAGAAGTAATTTTTTTAATAAAATTTCTGAAAGCTTCTACATATTCTTCTTCCGTTTTAAAAACATTAATGTGATCCCAAGAAATCCCAGAAATCAAAGCAATATTCGGATGATAATGTAAGAATTTCGGACGAGAATCTATCGGCGAAGAAAGATATTCGTCTCCTTCTAAGATAATGAAATCATTTTCCGAAGAAAGTTTAACCATGCAGCCAAAACCTTCTAACGGCGCACCCACCATAAAATCTGTATCGAAATGATGGTATTGCAACGCATGAAGAACCATCGAAGTAATGGTAGTTTTCCCGTGAGAACCTGCAATCACCACTCTGGTTTTTTCTTTGCTCTGTTCGTATAGAAATTCTGGATAAGAATAGATTTTAATGCCCAGTTCTTGAGCTTTCAAGAGTTCTGGATTCTCTTTTTTGGCGTGCATTCCTAAAATGACTGCGTCTAAATTTTCAGATATTTTTTCAGGAAACCAACCTAAACTTTCAGGAAGAAGTCCGTTTTTTTGCAATTGAGAAAGAGAAGGTTCAAAAATAGCATCATCTGAACCTGTGATTTGGTAACCTTTATTTTTGAGAGCTATGGCAAGATTGTGCATCGCAGCACCGCCAATTGCAATGAAATGAATGTTCATGTTTTAATTAAAATTAAAAAGAGCCAAGTAAAAAGAATCAAGTAAAATTTAATAAAATAAGTTTACTCGTCTTTTTTCTCTTGTTTTTTGCGCTCCTGATATTCTTTGTCGTAATCGTGTAACACGTTATGTTCAGGTGTTTGCTCGATGGCGTGCATAATTTTGTTAAGAATATCTTCTGCTTTTTCGTTGTCGTAATCTATATCTAGTGGCGCTTTAAATTGCATGGTAGGTTCTACACCTGTCACTTTTACTCTCAATCCCTTTTTGTCAAAAGCTCTACGGAAACCATTGATTTTAATAGGAATAACGATAGAACGTTGTTGCTGAACGAGTTTAGCAGTTCCTTTTCTACCTTGTGCAAAAGCAGAAGTAGTTCCTTGTGGAAAAGAAATTACCCAACCATTATCTAGCGCTTTCAGAATATTTTCTACTTCTTTTAAATCTACCATTCTGTTTACATTTTTTCCTTCGGCGCGCCAAGTTCTCTTCACGGTAACTGCTCCTGCCAATTTAAAAATTCTTGCCAAAATTCCTTTATTCATGGTTTCTTCTGCGGCTACATAGTAGAAATCTACTTTTGGATTCAACAGGTAAACAGGATTTTTGATGGTGTTCATATATCCATTATTCACGGCACAGAAAACGTGGTACATTGCTGCTACATCAGCAAAATACGTTTGGTGGTTAGATACGAATAACACATTGTTTTTCGGGAGGTTTACCAAATGCTCGGTTCCTGTGATTTTCAGTTTGTTGAACCCATTAAATCTTCTGTAGGAAATCATTCCCAAGATGAAGATGATAAATCTCTTTAAAAAGTAAATATTCCCGAAAGAATCTGTAAAAATGCTTTTCTTCGCCATTTTTCAAGCAGCTATTAAGCTCGATTTTTATTAAACACAAATGATTTTTCTGCGCTATTAATTTTTAACCGAAAAAGTGACAAAAGCTATATTTGTTTTAAAGTTTCCTAAAATGAAAAAGATTAAGCAATACTTTTTCTTCTTTTGAAAGACTTATTTTCAAGCTTTTCTTTTGTGGCTTTTGTGGTTTAAAAATTTTTTGATAATGAATTAAACATCAAAATGCAGATTGCAAATTTAAACATTTTTTAGCAACTCGTTCAATTCACTCAAAATCATAGAAGTGGCGCCCCAAATTTTGTGGTTTTGGAAATCAAAATAAGGAACTTTATATCCATTGGTTCTTGGCAATTCCATGGTTAAAGGTGGTTTTGGCAAATCTCGTATCACAGAAAGTGGAACTTCTAAAATTTCTTGAACTTCGGTTTGTTGGTGATTAAAATCTGGCCAATTTTCGGTGTAAGACAGAAAAGCATACACGAAAAAATTACTTGGCGGGATATAAATAGGAGAGAGTTCTCTCACGATTTTGATTTGGGAAGTGGTAACGCCTATTTCTTCCCAAGTTTCACGGATGGCGGTTTCTGCAAAATCTGCATCGGTGTCATCTTTTTTACCACCAGGAAGCGAAATCTGCCCAGAATGTCTGTCGTTCTCATTGTGCGTTCTGTGGATGAGCGGAAAGTGCCATTCTCCGTTTTTGGGATAGAGTAAAATATTGACGGCGGCGTATTTAGGATTTTTGGCCAAAATTTCTTCTTGCGTGAGCAGAGAACGATATGGTGGCGCATAATCTTTTTGCGCATCAAAACCACCCAACTCTGCATCTTGCAACTGCTGTAATAGTATTTCTAAAGAATTTTGCATTGCTCAAAAATAGGGAATTTTTAGCAGAGCTTGTTTTAAAGGATTGTTAAATGTTGATAAGATTTTTTACAACTCAAGTTAGGGTCTGAGTTGAGTTTCCTTTTACATTTGTTCGTGGTTTGTTCGTGATTTAGGGTACTTTTCCGAGGCTGATTCGAAGGAAACACGAAGGAACCACGAACAAACCTCAAACTTGACTGCTCTTTTACCCGAAATTGAGTAGAAGTTATTTCATAGAAAAACCTCTGCGAAAGCAGAGGTTTTTGGGTTGTAAAAATAAAAGCAGTTATAAGTGGAGAGCAACTATCCTGCCTTTATCCTGCAAGTGTCATGCTATATTCTAGCGATTGTGTTGCTTGCATTATGTTCTTGTGTGAGACTTGTTATTGAGTTTTAATTTTTATTGGATAAGTGAGACTCACGGATTATAAACCCGCGAGAACGGGTGATTGGGTTTTGAGTACTAATTTTTATTGGATAAGTGAGACTCACGGATTATAAATCCGCGAGATCGGGGTTAGAGGATTGTGAAATTTGGTAGATTTACTTTAATTATGTAATACTTTCTTTTTAGAGGTAAATTTGTTCAGTCAAAATTTCTTTAATGTTTAAATGTTGTGCATCTCTTATGGATTTTGCACTTTCCGAAACTAAATCTATCCAATCAAAAATTTTATTTTTTTCCGATGTTTTTATTTCCCAATATTCTGACAATTCAATCGGTGAAATTTTTACAATATTTTCCAAAATTTGTGGGAGATTTTGGAATAAGTTTAAAAAAATTCTAGGAACTCTATCATATTTTTTTGTGCCAATAATTATATCAACTTTCCCACCTGCAGTAAATAAATCACGAATGTTAGGACAAACAATTGACTTTCTTGTTGCAAGCCAAATTGCAACTCTGTTAAATTTGTCACTACGATTTCCAAAAAGTTCAGGAAAAAATATCATTGAGCTATTTTTTAGTTCTTGCTTTTCATTTTGTGGTAAATTATTCCAAATTCTAATTACAATATTACTTGAATCATTACCATTCTCACTATCCATCCACCAAAGTTCTTCTCCAGCTTTTAGTTTACTTTTATAATAATTTACAAGTGGTTTAATTGGATTTTCTTTTTTTCGCAAAGTGTCATAAGGCATTTTTATTTTGTCAAAGATAGTTTTGCCTTTTTCCAAATTCATGTCTATCAAATATCTGGGGGAATGCGTTACTACTACTTCCGACAAAACTTCTTCGTAAGGCCGGCAACGAAACTCTATAGGACTTGCCAATTTTGCAAAAAGCATGAAAATTCTTTCCACATCATTAACTCTTGTACTTTCTAAAACGCTGTTTCCAGTTGTTTTCCAGTGATTTTGAGTAGTTGTTTTAACTTCAATTCCGTAATATTTATTTGCAACAATATCAGGAAATTTTTGTCCACCAATTAATTCAATAGAATTTTCAAATGGAGTTCCGACAGCAATTTCTGACATTATATCTTTTACGAATGGTTCTAAATTTCTTCCTAAAAGTGTTGCTACTTTCTTTGAAGAATTTTTTGCATGAACATTTAATTCAGTTATTGTTGAGCTTAATAACAAATCAAATTCATTTCGGTTTGGGTCTGAATTAACTGATATTATCATATTCTTTTCTAAAATATAAATCCCAAACTTCCTCTATTCTTGTTGCCAAATTATAGCTTAGAAGTGGTGGAACTGCGTTTCCAATTATTTTATATGCTTGCGATGGACTTACTAAAAAAGAACCTTTTCTGCCGTTTTTATTTTCAATTACAAATTCGTAATCGGGCGGAAAAGTTTGGATTAATGCGCATTCTCTTACAGTTAGTCTTCTTTCTTTTAAACCTTTTTTTAGTTCCTCCTCGTGCAAACCTCCGTTTTCTTTTGAAAGCCTTCTGAATTCAATGTTTCCGTGGTGTTCTGCACGGATTGTTGGAGAAATATTTGATAGTTTTATTTCAGTTTGACCTTGGCAATGTTTACCCATAAACTTTGCTTTTGAATATGCTTTTTGAGAAAGATCATTTGAATTTTCAGGTTCTTCTAAACATTTGAAAACTTCTTTTAATTGGACAAAAGGCTTTAGATTTTCTCCTGCACTACTATAAGCGTGAGTTGGTTGCGGATAAGGATTGTATTTGTCGGAAATTACTTTTTTTTGCAATTCATATAAAGCAGTTTCTGTTAAAGCAGATTTTTTTATTCCAATAAAAATTACTCTTTCTCTAGATTGCGGAACTCCGTAATCTGCAGAATGTAAAACTTGCGGGTCAAGTACAATGTATCCGTTACCATTTGCGGAAGAAAAGTCACTTTGAATAATAGATTTTACATCACCAAGATTTACCAATCCTTTTACATTTTCTGCAATAAAAATTTTTGGTTGTGTAATCTCAATAACTTCTTTCATCCACATATAAAGTTGTCCACGAGTTTCCACGGATGCGGTTTTATCATTAATTATTTCACCTTTGTGGTTTTTGTGTGAGTTAAAGCCGTTTCTTTTTCCTGCAAGACTAAAATCTTGACAAGGAAATCCTCCTGTTACAACATCAACATCATCAGGAAAAACATTCGTTCCGCTTCTATACATTTTTACTAAATCAACAATGCTATCTTGATAAAAGTCTTCAGCATTATGTCCACGTTTTGTAAAAAAATTTACCCATGCATTTCTTGCATCTGGTAAAATATCGTTTGCAAAAACAGTTTTAAACTTTGTTTTTCTTAATTTGACAAAACCATTTTTTAGATTTTTTTCAATGAAATTAGGATTTAAAGTTTCGTTGACAGAAGATTTTAAAACAGAAAATCCCCCCTCAAAACCTAAATCCATACCACCACAACCCGAAAATAGAGAAAGAACATTTAATGTGTCTTTTTTATTTTCTTTAGTTTTTTTTGGATAATATAAAATCTCTAATTGAGGTTCTTTTACTAAAAAACTTTCGCTATTTCTATTTTCATCAAACATTTTAAAAATTATAATTATATTTTAATTTCAAAGATAAAATTTTAGATCAATATATCAGTCTAAATTAGATGTAGTTTAATTGCAAAAATTTTATAATTTATTATAAAGGTTTATTTGAGTTCCTTATCTGAGTTTCTTGCTTATTAGTTTTAACAAATATAAACAAAAAAATCGCTGCATTACTGCAACGATTTTATAATTTTTAGAAATTTTCTTCCTCTCTAACTCTCCTCAAGGAGAGCACCGAAAATTTCATTTGTTATTACTCATTAATTCGAGTAGCTTACGAGTTCTTTTTTGTCTGCATCATAGAGTCTGTACTCCAGATATTTAAAAGAATCTCTTGGGATAATGGTTACCCATTTTTTGTATTTGATAAACCATTTCATTTGTTGGCTCATCAATCCTTTTGTAAGATATGCTTCTACAAACGGATGCGTGTGTAGGTATAATTTGCCCTTGTTTTTGGTAAAGAAATCTTTGATGGTTTCTTCCATGCGTTCTACCACAAAAATAGGAGCCAAGATTTCGCCGTCTTTATTCGGGTTTTCTTCTTTGGTGTCTATTTGTTTTTCTGGTCTTACACGTTGTCTGGTGATTTGTATCAAACCAAATTTACTCGGCGGTAGGATTTTGTGCTTTGCTTTGTCGCGTTTCATTTCTTCGCGCAAGTGTTCGTAGAGGTCTTTTCTGTGGTCAGGATTTGGCATGTCTATAAAATCTACCACAATAATTCCTCCCATATCTCGCAGTCTGAGTTGTCTTGCAATTTCTGTAGCTGCCATTTTGTTCACGTTTAGGGCGTGTTCTTTATTGGCAGTGCCAGAAGAAATGTTGTTCCCAGAGTTCACGTCTACTACGTGCAGTGCTTCTGTGTGTTCTATCACGAGGTAAGCACCTTTAGAACTTGGGATGTTTACGTGTTTTCCAAAAGATTGTTTCAGCTGTTTTTCTACATTGTAATATTCCAGAAGAGGAATGTGAGAATCATAAAATTGTACAATGTTTTTTCGTTCTGGAGCAATGACTTCAAGATAATTTTTCATATCGTTTACCATTTGTTCATCGTCACAAATGATAGAAACGAAATCTTGATTGAAATTGTCTCTCAAAATAGCCGAAGCTTTGTCTTCTTCACTAAGAACTTTGGCAGGAGTTTTATTTTTTTGGATATTTTTGAAGCAAACGTTCCATTTATCAACCAGTTGGTTCATGTCGTTATGAAGTTCTGCTACTTTTTTTCCTTCTGCTACTGTTCTGATGATTACACCGAAACCTTCAGGCTTTATGCTTTCGATAAGCGTTTTGAGCCTTGCTTTTTCTTCGGTGCTTTTAACTTTTTTAGAGATAGAAACCTTATTATCAAAAGGGATGAGTACTAGAAATCTACCCGTTAAAGAAATCTGGGTAGAAATTCTGGGCCCTTTAGTAGAAATAGGTTCCTTGGTAATTTGCAATAAAACTTCGTCTTGAGCAGCAATGACTTTGTCTACAGTGCCGTGCTTGTCTATTTCTGGCTGAATTTGGAAGTTTTTAAGCGAAGAAGTTTGTTGTCTTTTGGATACCGTATCCTGTAAAAACTTGCGATAGGTAAGATACTGCGGACCGAGATCCTGATAATGCAAAAAAGCATCTTTCTCGTAACCTATATTTACGAAAGCAGCATTGAGATTAGGAGCTAATTTTTTAATTTTTCCCACAAAGATATCGCCTACTACAAAATCTGTATTCTGCTGTATCTCGTGGAGCTCGAATAATCTACCGTCTTCAATAAGGGCAATTTTAGAAGCATCATCTTCATAAGAGATTATTAATTCTTTCTTCATTTTCTAAAATTTCTTTTTAAAGTTTTTAATTAAAACAAAAATATAGTTAGTGCTCATTATTAAAGATAAAAACACCAACTATATTATATTGTATCTAAACAGAAAAGATTATTTTTTCTTATGTCTGTTTGCTCTTCTTCTTTTCTTTCTTTTGTGGGTAGCCACCTTGTGTCTTTTTCTTTTCTTTCCGCTTGGCATAGTTAGAAATTTTTAAAAGTTAATATTTGAATTTTTTTTTGAACCTAAATTATAAATTATTTTACAGCAACCTTAGTTTTAACTTTTTCTACGAAAGTTTTAGAAGGTTTGAAAGCTGGGATGTTGTGAGCAGGAATGTTGATAGCTGTATTTTTAGAAATATTTCTACCTGTTTTTGCTGCTCTGGTTTTGATTACAAAAGAACCGAAACCTCTTAAATATACGTTATCTCCATTATACATAGAAGTTCTGATTTCTTGCATAAAAGCTTCGATAACTTTTTGTGTATCATTTTTTTCTATTCCTAATTTGCTTGAGATGGTGTTTACCAATTCTGCCTTTGTCATTTCCTTTTTTGTTTTTATTTTTGGTGTGCAAATATAAAAAATATTTTTTGAAAAAGAAGAACAAAAATACTGATTTTCTAAACATTGGTTTAAAACTCTTGAAATGGTATGATTTGAATGCGAGAGATTTACCTTGGCGAAAAACCAAGAATCCTTATCACATTTGGGTCTGCGAAATCGTTTTACAGCAGACTAGAGTAGAGCAAGGCAAGAATCATTACCTGAATTTTGTAGAAAGATTTCCTACAGTAAAGTCTCTAGCCAAAGCAGAAATAGACGAAGTTTTACTCTATTGGAAAGGTTTAGGCTACTATTCCCGAGCGATTAATCTGCACAAAGCAGCACAACAAGTAATGGAAGATTTCGGAGGAGCTTTTCCAGACTCCTTTTCTGAAATTTTAAAACTAAAAGGCGTAGGAAAATATACTGCAGCTGCGGTTTCCAGCATTTGTTTTGATGAAAAAGTTCCTGCCATTGATGGGAATTTCTACCGAGTGCTAAGTAGAGTCTTTGCCGATGATTTTGATGTTTCCTCACCGAAAGCGTATGCTTATTTCTATGAATTGGCTTTATTAATAATGCCTGATAAAAATCCGGGTAACTTTAACCAAGCCATTATGGATTTGGGTTCAGAAGTCTGTAAACCTAAAAATCCACAGTGTGAAAGCTGCCCGGTTCAAGAAAATTGTCTGGCCTACGAAACAGGAAAAGTGCTGGATTTCCCTGTGAAATCTAAAAAAGTAAAAGCGGTAGATTTAAAACTACACTATTATTATATAATGTATGAAGATAAATTCCTCATCAAACAACGAGATGATTCCTTTATTTGGAAGAAATTATATGATTTTCCAGAAAGTATTTCTCAGGAATTGGAAGATTATATAGTGGAGGAAAAAACAGTGCATCATAAACTCACGCATAAGAATCTGGAAATCAGTATTTCTAAAGTGATTTTGCAGGATGAAAAAGTTTTTAAAAACTACGCTCAGAAGCATCAATTGCAGATTACAGATTACGAAAATTCTCATCAGAAGTCTTTTCCGAAACCTTTAGAAAATTATTTGAAGAAAACGTTTGAAAATTAAATCTTTAAACTTGATTTTCGAGAAAATTCTTCCACAAAAAATTCTTACTTTTGCAGAATGTTTAAAAAATTAGCAGTCATTTTGTTAGCATTTTCTGCATTGGCGTGTAGCGAAGAAACAAAGCCTAAACCCAAAGGTGAATTGCGTCTAGAATATCCACAGCCTCATTATCAAGCATTTACTAATCCATGTGCTTATAGTTTTGAATATTCAGATTTTGCAGCAATAGCAGATGCTAAACAAGCATGTTGGTATAATTTGCGTTATCCCAAAATGAAAGCCAATGTTTTCATTACGTATTTTCCGGTGAAAAATGATTTTGATGCGCACGTAAAAGAAGTAGAAAAAATGGTTTACGGACATACCATTAAAGCTTCAGCTATCGAAACCAAGTCTTTTTCTTATCCAGAGAAAAAAGTGTATGGAAATGTGTATGAATTAAAAGGAGAAAGTGCTTCTAATATTCAGATTTTTATCACAGATAGCACCAGACATTTTGTAACCGCGAATTTATATTTTAATACAAGACCAAAACCAGATTCACTCGCACCAGCAGTAGATTATATTAAAAAAGACTTGCTGCACATGATTGATACTTTCCAGTGGAAGTAGTTTGAGTGGGAGAGTGGGAGAGTGGGAGAGTTGGAGAATGGGAGAGTTGGAGAATGGGGGAGTTGGAGAGTGGTAGAGTTGGAGAGAAAAAAATAATATATAAAAACAATAAATAATATCTACATATGAAATTATTAGCAGTAGGAACTGTAGCATTTGATGCCATAGAAACGCCTTTTGGTAAAACTGATAAAATTTTAGGAGGAGCAGCAACTTACATAGGTTTAGCCGCTTCTGTAATGAAAACAGACGTGAGTTTGGTTTCGGTGATTGGTGGAGATTTTCCACAGCACTATTTAGATATGATGACTTCTAAAGGAATCAATATCGATGGAGTAGAAATGATTAAGGACGGGAAAACATTTTTCTGGAGTGGGAAATATCATAACGACCTTAATTCTAGAGATACTTTAGCTACAGAACTGAATGTTCTAGAGAATTTCGACCCGAAAATTCCAGAATCTGCAAAAGATGCCGAAGTTTTACTTTTAGGAAATCTGCATCCTGCTGTACAATTAGCCGTGTTAGATAGAATGGAAAAACGTCCACAATTGGTGATTTTAGATACCATGAATTTCTGGATGGATCTTACTTGGGATTTATTATTGGAAGTAATTGCTAAAACAGACGTTATTACCATTAATGATGAAGAAGCACGTCAGCTTTCAGGAGAATATTCACTGGTGAAAGCAGCGCAAAAAATCCACGAAATGGGACCAGAATTCGTGATTATCAAAAAAGGAGAACACGGAGCATTGTTATTTAATGATGGTAAAATCTTCGCAATTCCAGCATTGCCGTTAGAAGAAGTTTTTGATCCAACTGGAGCTGGAGATACTTTCGCAGGTGGTTTTGCAGCGTATTTGACTAAAAACCAAGAATTTACTTTCGAAGAAATGAAATCTGCATTAATTGTAGGTTCTGCAATGGCAAGTTTTACGGTAGAAAAATTCGGAACTCAGCGTTTAGAAGAAGTTACCGAAGCCGAAATGATTAGCAGAATAAAACAATTTAAAGAACTTACCACTTTCGAAGTGAAACTTTAAAAACGTTTTGAAAACGCAGATTACCATGAATTTTCAACTTTTATTAAACGCAAAGTTTATAAAATTGAAATAAAATATCAAGAGAGCAAAGTTAGATTCGCTAGCGAATTGATAAAGCGAACGCTTAAAACGAATTTATTCGTATTCTTTGCTCACTAAAATTGTTCATAGGATTAATAAAATCTTTGCGTTGCATAAAATTTAGATTGCAAAATAATTTTAAGAAATAATTAACTCCCTTTTAAATTTTATTTGAAAGGGATTTTTTTTAGCTTTGAGGCTGTAAATTTTTGGAAAGATGAATGTTAGGATTTCCAAAAGCAAATGAAAATTGAAGAAAACATGAAAAAAACGTTAAGTTTAGTCCTCTTTTTAGCTTTTGTAAGCTATCAATCACAGTATCTTATTATAGGAAAAGACAGTATTTCTGTAGATAAATTTAAAACCGAAAATAAATATGGTTTAGAAAATTCTGGCATAGAAAATACCGTGAAAACGTATGTAGATTTTAAGTTGCTCCAGAATTTTGCTTTAGAAAAAAGAGCAGATACTTTAGGCTATTTCAAAAAAACAATGGCCGAAAAAGAGCAACAACTTAGAGAAGAGCGTTTTTATCCTAAAGAAATCATGCAGTCTTCACTTCAGCAATATTTTTCATCCAACTTGATTGAGAAGAAAATTCAGGTTTTCTATGTAGAAAAAACAGCTGACGATAAAAATGATTACAATCAAATTTACAATGACGTAAAATCGGGTAAAATTACCTTAGAAAAAGCGATTATAGATTACACCAAGCAGAAACCAGAACCATTTTTTGTAAAATCTGGCAATGTAGATGTAGAACTGAACAAGCAACTAGAACTTTTGCAGCCTGGTCAGTTTACGCAATTGGTCAATAGCGCTACAGTTGCGGCTTTTGCGAAGTTGGTAGACAGAAGACCATCATTAGGTTATATTATTTTTGGAATGATTTCTTATCCTAAAAATGAGGAATCAGAAAAAATGAAATCTCAAATTTTTGAAGCGCTGAAATCTGGAAAAAAATTCGAGGAAGTAGCTCAATTATACGGTTCTACCGATAGTGAAAAGAAAAATGCAGGCGTAGTTATGGGTTCTCCGGTTTTGCCAGACGTAGTTTATGAAGCCTTCAAAAATAAAAAGCAGGGAGAATACACCGAACCTATTTTAATCGGCGAAAAATATTTTGTGTTCAATTTGTATTCGGTGGTTCCTTATCAAAGTTCAGAAAAATACAATCCTATGTTCATCAGAGATATGATGGATTCGCCTTTTGCTGATGTAGCGTATAATAAATTGATAGAATCTTTGGTTAAATCTACAGATTACAAAGAATTCCCAGATTTCAAAAAAATTAAGAAATCATATCAGGATTATTTGGCTTTTAAAAATGATAAAGCGGTTTTGTATCAATTCAATAAAGATGCGTTCACTTTTGGTGATTTGAAAACGCTGTTGTCTGAAAATTTTAAAAATGCAGATAAATTAACGAAAGAACAATGGTCTGCTTTCCTTGATTCTAAAAGAGGAAATGATGTTTTTGCCGTTTATTCTAGAGATTTTGTCAAAAAACCAGAAATTAAAGAACAATTGTTAAAAACTCAACAAAACTTATTGGCAGATTTTCTTTTCAGTGAGTGGATTGAAAAGGAACTAACCAACAAACCAGAATTATTGGATGATTATTTCAAAAAAAATCAACAAAAATATATTTGGGAAAAAAGAGCTGATGCAAGAGTGGCAATTTTAACCGATTTAAGCATAGAAAAAGACATCGCCAAAGAAATTAAAGATGCTAAAAATTGGGATGCTCTCAATAAAAAATATTACGGAAAACTGAATGATAAGCAGCAACTCATGGTGCATTTCGAGAAAGGAGAAATGTCTGAAAATGCAGAAGTTTTCCAAGTGAATAAAGTTCCTTTCGAAAAAGGGATTCAAAAAGTGAAACTGGGAGAGAGATTACTCATCATCGCTATTGATGGAATTTTACCGAGTTCACCCATGACCAAAGAAGAAGCCATGGAGGAATTAAGAGCAGATGTGAGAGAAGACATTTTAGCAAAAACGATTGCAGAACAACGCCAAAAAACAAAAATTGTAATAGAACCAAGTTTTAATGCTGAACTTGAGAAGAATTTTAAGAAATAATTATAATAAAAATTATAGGAAATCTCGCAGAGAATCATAATTTTGCAAATCAGTTAAAAATTTAACAATGATTAAAAACATGAAATATTTATTTGCATTGAGTTTTTTGGTAACGCTCATTTCTTTTAATGCAAATGCACAAGTGAAAAAAGGAGATTTAGTAGATGGAATTTCTGCAGTGGTAGGAGACGAAATCGTATTAGAATCAGATATTTTAGAACAACAAAATTACGCTATTCAACAAGGTGCTGCACAAACCAATAAATGCGAATTTATGGAGCAGATTTTGAGCAATAAACTTTTAATTTATAAAGCGAAAAAAGATACTCTTATTCAAGACAGAACGGCTGCGATTAGAGCACAAGCTGGTGATAAATACAATCAGATTTTATCTCAGTTTCCATCTGAAAGAGCCATGTTAGATTCTTATAAATTCCGTTCTTCTTACGAATTGAAAAACGTGATTGAGAAAATGGATATTGATAACTATTATGGCCAATCTAAATATGCGTTAATCACAGATAAAGTAAACATTACGCCTAATGAAGTGACCGATTTTTACAACGCTTTCAAATACCAATTGCCACAAGTAAAAGATGAGGTAGTGCTTTCTAAAATTGTAATGTTTCCTAAACTTACAGATGCGCACAAACAAGAAATCATCGATAAACTTAAAAAAATCAAACAAGATATCTTAAACGGAGAAACTTTCGAAAATAAAGCAAGAATCTATTCTGATGACCCAGGTTCAGCTGCAAATGGTGGTTTGTATACCAACATCGGAAGAGGGAAAATGGTGAAAATCTTCGAAGCTACTGCGCTTAATCTTCAAGAAGGAGAAATTTCTGATCCTGTAGAATCTGAATTTGGTTTCCATATCATTCAATTGGTGAAAAAATCAGGTAAATTGTACGATGCAAGACATATTCTTTTAAAAGCAGAACCAAATGCTGAAGAAATTGCCACTGCAAAAGCAGAAATGGAACAAATTAGAAAAGATATCCTTGAAGGAAAAACTACTTTTAAAGATGCTGCTTACAAACATTCTGATGATAAAAACACCAAGTTTAATGCAGGGGTAATTCCAGCGGAAGACGGTTCTGACAGACAAGAAAAAATTAATCTTCCAGCAACTGTTGCTTATCAAATTGCAGGGGTAAATAAAGGAGATTTAACAGAAGTTTTCATGGATGAACTCAATCAGAAAAAAGCCGTAGTATTAATGAAAGTGAATGACATAATTCCTGAACATTCTCTAGATATCGCTACTGATTTTGAAAGAATTAAAAGTTTTGCTCTTGATAAAAAGAAAAGAGAAACTTTAGAAAAATGGGTTAAAGAAAATCTAGCAGATACTTTTATCTCATTAGACAATCGTTACAAAGATTGCCAGTTCAAAACCGATTGGAACAAAGCGGCAATCGTAAAATAATTTTAAAAATTTCCCACTATATCAATCCCGAAACTTTTCGGGATTTTTTTATTCCCCTCTTTTAGAGGGGTGTCAAAATCTTTGATTTTGACGGGGTGTTTTAAAATGATTATCTTTAAACAAAAAAAATTCATGAACAGAATTACTCAACTTTTTAATATTAAATATCCCATTATTCAAGGAGGAATGATTTGGCATTCTGGCTACAAATTGGCTGCTGCGGTTTCTAATGCTGGTGGATTGGGTTTAATTGGCGCAGGAAGCATGTATCCAGATGTTTTAAGAGAGCATATTCAGAAATGTAAACTCGCTACGGATAAACCTTTTGGCGTAAATGTTCCGATGTTGTACCCTAATATTGAAGAGATTATTCAGATAATTTTAGAAGAAAAAGTACCTATTGTTTTTACATCGGCGGGAAATCCGAAAACGTATACTGAAATTCTAAAAAAAGAAGGAAGAAAAGTTGCGCATGTAGTATCTTCTGTGAAATTTGCAAAAAAATGTCAAGAAGCAGGGGTAGACGCAGTTGTAGCAGAAGGATTTGAAGCAGGCGGACACAACGGAAGAGAAGAAACCACTACACTTTCTCTAATTCCTAACGTTCGTAGAAATATAAAAATTCCGCTCATTGCAGCTGGTGGAATTGCAGTAGGTAGCCAAATGAAAGCTGCGATGATTTTGGGAGCTGATGGAGTTCAAATTGGTTCTAGATTTGCCGCAACCGTAGAAGCAAGCGCTCATGAAAATTGGAAGCAAAAAATTGTAGAAACTCAGGAAGGAGATACGCAATTGACTTTAAAAGAATTGGCGCCAGTTCGTCTCGTAAAGAATAAATTTTTCTATGAATTAGAAGAAATTTACAAAGAAGGAAAAGATATTGAAGCTTTACAGGAAAAACTTGGGAAGCGAAGAGCAAAACGTGGAATGTTCGAAGGAGATTTAGAAGAAGGCGAATTGGAAATTGGACAATCTTCTGCTTTAATCGATGAGATTTTAACGGTAGAACAAGTTTTTCAAAAATTATTGAAAGAGTTTGAGGAGGCTGAATTTTCTAAATTTTAAAATTTTGGTAGAAACAAAAAACGCTTTCAGGGTTTTAAACCCTAAAAGCGTTCGTTAAAACAAAGCCAGCGCTCCCAATTTGGGAGCGCTGTTTGTACAAAAAAATATGAAAACTCTGATTTATTATTTTTTATAATGCTCTAATGCAGCATGTAATTGCATAAAACCACCACCGTTATAGATGTTCTCTAAGCCATTTTGGGCTAGAAATTGGCAAGCTTGTCCGCTTCTTCCTCCACTTCTACAGAAAATGATTTTTGGGCCTTTCATTTCCTTGATTTCGTCTAGTCTTAAAGGAACAGTTGCTAAAGGTATATTTACAGCGCCTTCTATTGCGCCGTCCATCTGTAATTCTTCTGGTTGTCTTACGTCGATTAAGTGATATTCACCTGAATTTAAAATTTCTTCAAAAGTCATTTTTTATTTTTTTAATTATTATTCATTCATTTTTACAGGGCAAAAATAGAAAAAAACTTAACTTCGCACTGTAATTTATGTTACAGACTAAAAATCATACCAAAATAATTGAATAAAAACGCAAAGTCGCTAGAAAAATTTATAAAAATAAAATCTTTTTAAGGCGCTAGAAAATCATAGATTTTCCAAAATAAAACAAACGAAGTTTGTTAAAACTTTGCGTCTTAAAAACGTAAAAATAAAAAAATATATTTGCGCCTTTGCGTTAAAAATTAATGAATTATTCTCAACTGATTAAGCAAAAAGCCGAGAAATTCGAGTTTCAATCTTGTGGAATTTCTAAAGCAGAATTTTTGGAAGAAGAAGCGCCACGTCTTGAAACTTGGCTTAATAAAGGCTATCACGGCGAAATGAAATACATGGAAAATCATTTCGACAAAAGGTTGAATCCCACACTTTTGGTAGATGGTGCAAAATCTGTCATTTCGCTTTCTTATAATTATTTTCCTAAAGTGAAAATAGATGAAATCAATAATTTCAAAATTTCTAAATATGCTTACGGAGAAGATTACCATGAAGTCATAAAAGATATTTTAAAAGGAATGGTGACTGAACTGCAGGAAGAAATTGGTGAGTTTGGTTTCAGGGTTTTTGTAGATTCAGCTCCTGTTCTAGAAAAAGCATGGGCTAGAAAATCTGGTTTAGGTTGGGTTGGGAAAAATGCGAATTTGATTACCAAAAAGCATGGTTCTTTCTATTTTTTAGCCGAAATTATTTGTGATTTAGATTTAGAGTATGATTTGGCGGTTACAGATCATTGCGGAAGTTGCAGAGCGTGTATAGATGCTTGTCCTACTCAAGCCATTGTTTCGGATAGAATTGTAGATGGCAGCAAGTGTATTTCTTACGCTACGATTGAGTTGAAAAACGAAATTCCAGATTATTTTAACGGAAAAATGGATGATTGGATGTTTGGCTGTGATGTTTGCCAAGACGTTTGTCCGTGGAACCGATTTTCTGCACCTACTTTACAAGAGAAATTTGCGCCTAATTTCCAAAAATTGAATTTTAGAAAAAACGAATGGAAGGAACTTACTCAAGAACTCTTTTCTGAAATTTTTAAAAAATCTGCGGTCAAAAGAACTAAGTTTTCTGGATTGATGCGTAATATTAACTTATTGAATGATCATTCTTTGTGAGTTTTGTAAAATTAGAATTGATATTTTACAAAGCTTTTTCGGAGCATTTACAATTTTAATTTTTCGCTTACCTTTATCTTCGAGAAAAAAATATCATGAAGAAATTCTTTAAAATTTTATTGAAAACCGTTGTTTCTATTGTTGGATTGGTGGCTTTGTATTTGTTGAGCGCTTATTTATTGCCTTTTATAGAAATTCCTGCGGAAAAAACCAATGAACCCAAAAATGTAGAAGCATATATTTTGACCAATGGAGTTCATACCGATTTGGTTTTCCCTGTGAAATCAAAAGAAATAGACTGGAGTCAGAAATTTCCTTATGAAGATACGGTTGCCAAAGATTCTACTTTGAGATACATCGCTATTGGTTGGGGAGATAAAGGATTTTATCTGGATACGCCAACTTGGGCAGATTTAAAATTTTCTACGGCTTTCAAAGCAGCTTTTTGGTTGGGGAATAGTGCGATTCATACTACTTTTTATAAAGAAATGAAACTAGGAGAGGATTGTAAGAAATTAGAGATGACTTCAGCGCAATATCAGAAATTGATAAAGTTTATTGATGATGCTATGGATAAAAATGCTGAAGGAAAATATATCAACATCAAAACCAAAGCGGTTTACGGTAAAAATGATTCCTTTTATGAAGCAAAAGGCAGTTATAGTTTCTTATTTACCTGCAATACCTGGACGAATGAAGCTCTGAAAATTTCGGGGCAAAAAGCAGCGTTTTGGACGGCTTCTGATAAAGGAATATTTCAACATTATCAGAATTAAATCCAATATTTTAGAATTATCTATAAAAGAAAATTGATTTTTTGAAGAGAGCGTATCTCAATCAAAAAATCAATTCTTATAATTTTTCTGAATTTCATAATAAAATTAGCTATAAGACTGATTGTTGTCATGATGTTAAGTATTATTGAATGTTAAATTTATAAAGAAACTAAAAGACCTTTAAGGATTATTTGAAAATTACCAATAAATACTGAATTATTGCCAAAAAAAAGAGAACTCTGTTGAAGAGTTCTCTTTTTGTGCCCAGTGCCGGAATCGAACCGGCACATCTTTCGATACTAGAGTTTGAGTCTAGCGCGTCTACCAATTCCGCCAACTGGGCATTAAAAATTGGTGGTGCAAATATAAAATAATTTTAATGTAAAAAAAGAAAATTTTAAGAAAATATTTTCTTAAAATTCTATTTCTAGCCCATCATGTGCAGGATGAATGTTCGCTAGTGTCATAGCTTCTATTTCATCATGGAAGCCAAATCTATTACTGATATGAGTAAGATATGTAGTTTTGGGTTGTAGTTTTTCTACCAATTCTAGAATTTCGGGTAATATATAATGAGCAACATGTGGTTCGTCTTTTCTTAAGCAGTTAATAATAAGAACATCTAAATTTTTTAATTTTTCTTGCTCTTCTTCAGAAATGAAACTGGCATCTGTAATATAAGCAAGGTTTTTGAACTTATAACCTAAAATCGGAAGTTTATAATGTATCACTTGAATAGGTGTGATTTCTGTGTTCTCTATAATAAATGGTTCATTTCCTATTTCTGTGATTTCAAAACTCGGAGCGCCAGGATATTTGTCTTCTGTAAAAGCATACGGAAACCTATTTTGAATTTCTTTTCCTACTCTTGGTAAGCAATAAATAGAAATATCTTTTCTTTTTTGGAAAATAATTGGGCGTAAATCATCTAGTCCAATAACATGGTCATTATGTTCATGCGTAATTAATAAGGCGTCTACATTGCTTTCTTGGTTGGTGAGCATTTGTTGACGAAAATCTGGACCACAATCAATGAGAATCTTTTTCCCTTCATCATCCGTAATCATAACAGATGACCTCAGTCTTTTGTCTTTAGGATTAGTAGATAAACAAACAGGATGAGTAGATCCAATCACGGGAATGCCTTGTGAAGTGCCAGTTCCTAGAAATTTTAACTTCATTTTTGGGTTTTTGTGAGATTTTGGTAAATTTACGCAAAATTTTATTCATGTCTGTAATTAAGCAATATCTTACTCCCAAGCAAAAGGCTTTAGCCATCAATTTAGACCCTAATATATATGGTACTTTTGCAGAAATTGGTGCGGGACAAGAAACGGTTCGTCATTTCTTTAGAGCGGGAGCTGCTTCTCAAACGATTGCAAAAGCAATGTCTGCTTATGATAAGGATTACAGTGATGCTATTTATGGTAAAGAAGATAAAAATAGATATGTAACCCAAAATAGACTGAAAAAAATGCTTCGTCATGAAGTGGGTCTTATTCAAGAGCGCTTAGATAACGAAGAAAATTCACATCGTAAATTTTTCTCTTTTGCGAATACAGTTACTACCATTAATTATCAAAAAACCTTTTTAGGTCACGGTTGGGTAGGAATTATGTTTCAGGCGCAACCTGGTCAAGAGTACAGCGAAATTGTTTTGCATGTAAAATTTAAAGAAAATGATGCTACGCTTCAGCAAGAAACGCTGGGAAATCTTGGCGTAAACTTGGTTTATGGAGCATTTCATTTGTATGACAATCCTAGAAGATTAATCAAAAGTTTGTATGATGATATTTCAATTGATAAAATTGAAATAGACATGATTGATTTTCAAGGACCTGCTTTTCCTTATGTGGATAATCGATTGATGAGTCTTCAGTTGATTAAAAATTCTATGACGGAAGCGGTAATCTTCAATTCTGAAGGGAAAAACATGCTTCCAGCAGATTTGTTGTATAGAAAAGATGTTTTTGCAGTAAGAGGAAGTTTCAGACCAGTAACTTTGGTGAATGTAGATATGTTCGAAAACGGTCTAAAAATGTTCCTCAATGAAACAGAAGGAAAACCAGAAGATACCGTTATTCTTTTCGAAATTACGGTTTCTAACCTCAAAGCTTCCGGAAACTTAGACGAAAGAGATTTCTTAGATAGAGTAGACGTTTTGGCGAAACTGGGTTATACCGTTATGATTTCTAATTTCTCAGAATATTATAGGTTGGTAGATTATTTCACTTCTTATAATGTAAGGTATACCGGAATTGCGATGGGCGTAAATAATTTATTGATGGTTTTTGATGAAGATTATTACAAACATCTTTCTGGTGGAATCTTAGAAGCATTCGGTAAGTTCTTCAAAAAAGATATGAGAGTATATCTGTATCCTTATAAAGATCCTAAAACACACGAATTGCTCACATCAGAAAACTTAAAAGTGAATGACAATCTTAAAGAATTGTATAAATATTTTAAACATAACAGAAGAATTGTAGATATTAAGGATTATAATCCAGAGCATTCTGAAATTTATTCTAGAGAAATTTTGCAGAAAATTTCGAATAGTGAATCAGGCTGGGAAGAGCAATTGCCAGATGGAGTAGCAGCAATGATTAAAGAAAGAGGAATGTTCGGTTACAAAGAAGATATTACATTCGAAGAATATTAAAAATTTAAAAATTATGGAAATTAAAAAAAGACTTTCATCTATTATTGAAAGCCCAAGTCACAATACCACCGAAAAATTAGAGAAAATCTGTCATCTTCTAGACCAAGAGTTTGATTATTTTAATTGGACTGGTTTTTATTTTAGAAATGGCGATAAAGAAGAATTGGTTTTAGGACCTTATGTTGGTGCAGCTACAGATCATACTGTAATTCCTTTTGGTAAAGGGATTTGTGGACAAGTTGCCGTGTCAAACGAAACTTTTGTAGTGCCAGATGTTTGGGAGCAAGATAATTATTTGGCTTGTTCGCTAGAAACCAAAGCAGAAATTGTAGTTCCTATCATTAAAGATGGTGTGAATATTGGTCAAATAGATATAGATTCTCACAAAAAAGACCCTTTTACAGACGAAGATAGAGAATTACTAGAATGGTTGTGTGCTGAATTGGCAAAGATTTTATAAAATTCTATAAATAGAAAATTATTCAGAAGCAGGAGTAGTCATATTCCTGTTTCTTAGTTCAGTAATCATGTTTTTGATGACATTTGCGGTGCCTATTTTTATAGAATTTTCTGCACTGCCGAGTAATCTACCGCTTCCTTTATAAGTATCATAAGAATTTTCTATCACCAGTTCGCCGTCATTATTGTACATTTTCATACTCACGATGACTTGGTTAGAAAAAACATATTTCCCAAGACCAACTTTAAAATATTTTACCTTCGGAACTAAGGCGATTTCTGCACCGTTATTTAGGCAAGATTCTTTAATCATATTCACATCTACGCTGTCATATTTAATGTTAGCATTATTGATGTGCATGATTTTGTAATTGCCGTAATTTTTCAATTCGTCAGAAACGGCACTATAAATAACATTATTGGTGGGTTCTTTTATTTCTTCGAAATTAGGATAAACTTCTGGGTCGAAATAGACAATTCTATCTACGTGTTTTAGCTTAATAGAATGGTTAAGCTTCACCAAGGTGCTTCCTAAATTTTTGCAACTTATGATGATAAGGCTTGCCGCTAAACCACAGAATAGAATTTTTTTCATATCAAAAAGATGATGCAAATTTACGCAGAATTTCAGTAAGTTATTTATAAAATTTAAGAATTTGTTAACATTATTGCGGGAATGTCTTTAGAATCTAAGAATAAATTTTTCGGTTTAAAAATAAAGTTGTACTTTTGCACCTCGTTACATAATAATCATTAAATAATATTGGCATGTACTTAACATCAGAAAAAAAATCAGAAATCTTCGCTAAACACGGAGGAAACGCTGCAAACACAGGTTCTGCAGAAGGGCAAATCGCTTTATTCACATTCAGAATTAACCATTTGTCTGGTCACTTAAAGAAAAACCACAAAGATTATGCTACTGAGAAATCTCTAGTTAAATTAGTAGGTAAAAGAAAAAGATTGTTAGATTATCTTAAGAAAACTGAAATTTCTCGTTATAGAGCAATTATTGCTGAACTAGGAATCAGAAAATAATCAGATACAAGAAAATTTTAGAAGCAACTCAATTTTGAGTTGCTTTTTTATTTATATTTGAATATTAAATTATAAAAAAATGGACATTCGTTTAGAAAAACTAGAGCTCATGAAATTGCTTTTACAGACAGAAAGTGAATCTGTTTTAAAAAAGGTGAGAGAAGCTTTCAAAAACGAGGAACAGGGTTATATTTCTCAGGAACAATATGGTATTGTGGCAGAAAGAAGATCAGAATATTTAAGCGGAGAAGGAAAATACTTTAGTTTTGATGAGGTAAAAAAAAGAATCCAAGAGAAAACCAAATAATCTCATGAAATATAAATTAATATTCAGAGATAAAGCAGTTTTTGAAATGGAAGATGCTTATGAATATTATGAATCTAAATCTAAAGATTTAGGAAAGAAATTTCTCCTTGTTCTGCAAAAATATTTTGATAAAATAGAGCAAAATCCAAAACATTTTTCATGTAGATTTAATGAAATAAGAGAAGCATACATCGTAAAGTTTCCTTTTATAATCTTATTTGAAATTCATCATGAGGAAATAATTATTTATTCCATTTTTCATACCAGTAGAAATCCAGAAGAGAAAATGTAACATGCAATTCAATTTTGAGTTGCTTTTTTGTTATAACTTTTTTAAATTCCGTATCTTTGCCATCGAAAATTTAAAAAGTTTAAATATTAACGCAATCAATACGGATTGCACAAGACAGTAAATTTTATGAATGCTCCAGAAGCAATTATTGAAAAATTTCAATTTAAAGACGGGAGAGAAGTCTCCATTGAAACAGGAAGATTAGCAAAACAAGCTAATGGTTCTGTAGTAGTAAAATGTGGCGGAACAATGCTCCTTGCAACAGTTGTAGCCAATAAAGACGCAAATCCAGGGGTAGATTTCTTGCCTCTAACGGTAGATTACAGAGAAAAATTCTACGCAGGTGGTAAAATTCCAGGAAATTTCTTTAGAAGAGAAACAAAACCTTCTGATGATGAGGTTCTTACCATGAGATTAGTAGACAGAGTACTTCGTCCACTTTTCCCAGAAGATTTCCACGCAGAAGTTCAAGTAATGATTTCCCTAATTTCTTACGACAAAGAAGTAATGCCAGAAGCTTTAGCTGGTTTAGCCGCTTCAGCTGCTATTGCGATTACAGATATTCCTTTCAACGGGCCAATGTCTGAAGTAAGAGTGGTAAGAATTGACGGGCAACTTTCTATCAACCCAAGTATCGAAAATCTTAAAAAAGCAGATTTAGATATTATGGTAGGTGCTACCAAAGATTCTATCGTAATGGTAGAAGGTGAAATGAAAGAAATTTCGGAAGCAGAAATGCTAGAAGCGATTAAATACGCTCACGAAGAAATTAAAGTTCAAATTGAAGCACAAGAAAGATTAGCAGCGAGAATTCCTACATCTCAAACCAAAAGAGAATACTGCCACGAAACACACAACGAAGAAATTCGTGAGAAAGTTTGGGCAGAATGTTATGATAAAGTTTACAACGTAGCAAAAACTCCTTCTACAAAAGAAGAAAGACACGAAAAATTTGCTGCAGTTTTAGAAGAATTCCTTTCTCAATATTCAGAAGAAGAAAGAGCAGACGTAGAACCATTTGCTAAAATTTACTACCACGATGTAGAAAAAGAAGCAATGCGTCAAATGATTCTAAACGAAGGAATCAGATTAGATGGTAGAGATCCTAAAACGATTCGTCCGATTTGGTCAGAAATCGATTATTTACCAGGAGCTCACGGTTCTGCAATTTTTACCAGAGGTGAAACTCAATCTCTTACAGCGGTAACTTTAGGTTCTGTGAAAGATGCCAACATGGTAGATTCTGTTGCTATCAATTATGACGAAAAATTCTTCCTACACTATAATTTCCCACCATTCTCAACAGGTGAAGCAAGACCTCTAAGAGGAACTTCAAGAAGAGAAGTTGGTCACGGAAACTTAGCTCAAAGAGCTTTAGCAGGAATGATTCCTCACGAAAATCCTTATACCATCAGAGTAGTTTCAGATATTTTAGAATCTAACGGTTCTTCTTCTATGGCTACTGTTTGTGCAGGAACTCTTGCATTAATGGATGCTGGTGTACAAATTACAAAACCAGTTTCTGGTATTGCAATGGGATTAATTACTGACCCGAAATCTGGTAAATTCACTGTACTTTCTGATATTTTAGGAGACGAAGATCACTTAGGTGATATGGACTTCAAAGTAACAGGTTCTGCAGACGGAATTACCGCTTGTCAAATGGATATCAAAATCCAAGGTTTAACCATGGATATCATGGAAACCGCATTGAACCAAGCAAGAGAAGGTAGATTACATATTTTAGGAGAAATCCTGAAAACCATCGATAAACCAAGAGCAGATGTGAAACCTCACGCTCCGAAAATGGAAATTTTAGAAATTTCTAAAGATTTCATCGGTGCGGTAATTGGACCTGGTGGTAAAATTATCCAACAGCTTCAGAAAGATACGGATACTGTAATCTCTATTGAAGAAATGGGCGAAATTGGTAGAATTGAAATCTCTGGAACTGACCGTGAGAAAATCAATGCTGCTATTGCTAGAATTAACGAAATTACTTTCGTGCCAGTGGTAGGAACAGTGTATAAAGGTAAAGTAGTAAAAGTAATGGATTTTGGTGCTTTCGTAGCGATTGCTAAAGGAACCGAAGGTTTACTACACATCTCAGAAATTGAATGGAGAAGACTAGATAAAGTTCCGTATGCAGAAGGTGATGAAGTAGAAGTGAAATTTATGGGCTACGATGATCGTAAGAAAATGAGACTTTCTAGAAAAGTTCTTTTACCAAGACCACCTAGACCAGAACAAAAGCCTAGAACTGAAGGAGACGCTCCAAAACCAGAAGGAGAACAACCAACAGAACAAGCATAAAAATAGAAACTCTCGCAATTTTGCGGGAGTTTTTTTATTACGTTTCCTTCACTCTATAATATTCTAAAAGTCTATGGAGAAATTTTTTAAATCGTAGTTTTATAGTTCTCATATTTTTACTTTTTAGATGTTCAAAAATAGGGGTATCCTTTTTGTGATTCAATTACACTTTTGTGTGATTTTTTGATGAATTTTTTAGAAAAATCTAAAAATGTTTTTCGGAGTGTATTCATAGATTGTCATTTTTATTTAGATTGTATTGATATTATTTAGTTAAATCTCTCAAAACCTAAAAAATATTCTCATTTTTTGGTGGCTGATAAATCTCAAGTGTAAAATTTTCATGGTTTAGTCAAATTCTTGTATTTTTGAGAATAAACAAATTAAAAAATATGAGCTTTCCTACAGACTTAGAAATAGCGCAATCGGCAGATATTAAACATATTAGAGAAATTGCAGATAAAATCGGTATAGACCGAGAAGATTTAGAGTATTACGGGAAATACAAAGCGAAAATCCCTTTAAAATACATCAACGAAGAAAATATTAAAAAATCTAAACTGATTTTGGTTTCAGCGATTAATCCCACTCCAGCTGGTGAAGGTAAAACCACTGTTTCTGTTGGTTTATGTGACGGATTGAACAAAATCGGTAAAAAAGCCATCGCAGTTTTGCGTGAGCCAAGTTTAGGTCCAGTTTTCGGGATAAAAGGTGGAGCAGCAGGTGGTGGTTACGCACAAGTAATTCCTATGGTAGATATTAATCTGCATTTTACAGGGGATTTTTCGGCGGTAGAAAAAGCCAATAATTTACTTTCTGCACTCATTGATAATAATCTTCAAGATAAAAAAAGAAGCCTCAATATAGATCCTAGAACCATCGTTTGGAAACGTGTAATGGATATGAATGATAGAAGTCTTCGTCATATTGTAGTAGGTTTAGGCGGTTCTAATAACGGAATTACGCGTGAAGAAGGTTTCAATATTACACCCGCATCAGAAGTGATGGCAATTCTTTGTCTTTCTAAAGATTTTGAGGATCTAAAAAACAGATTAGGAAATATTTTCGTAGGCTATACTTTTGATAAAAAACCAATTTACGCCAGAGATTTAAATGCTCAAGGAGCGATGGCGATTTTATTAAAAGATGCCATTCGTCCGAATTTAGTACAAACTTTAGAAGGAAATCCTGCGATTCTTCATGGTGGGCCTTTCGCGAATATTGCGCAAGGAACCAATACGATTATCGCTACTAAAATGGGACTTTCTCTAGCAGATTTTGTGGTAACAGAAGCAGGTTTCGGAGCAGATTTGGGCGCAGAAAAATTCATGCACATCAAAGGATATTATGGAAATTTAAAACCAGATGCTTATGTTTTGGTGGCTACCATCAGAGCTTTAAGATATCACGGTGGTGCTAAAAAAGGCGAATACGAAAAACCGAATCTTGCAGCAGTAGAAAAAGGCATTGAAAATCTTAAAAAACATATCGAAAACGGCTTTAAATGGCAATTAAAACCAATTGTAGCGATTAATCATTTTGCTACAGATTCCGAAGAAGAAATCAATTTTGTAAAAGCAGAATGCGAAAAATTAGGAGTGAAAGCCATTCTCGCAGATGAATTTACGATGGGTGGAGAAGGCATGAAAGCACTTGCAGAAGAAGTAGCGAGTTGTGCTTTTAACTGCGGTAATAATTTTAAACCTTTATACAGTGTGGAAGATTCTGTGGAGCACAAAATCGAAACAATTGCCAAAGAAGTTTATGGTGCTGACAGCGCTGTATTTTCTCAGAAAGCTAAAAATCAGTTAAAGTCCATTTATGAACTTGGACTGGATAAGCTACCGATTTGTATGGCAAAAACTCAAAAATCTTTATCGGATGATGAGAAAAAAATAGGAAGACCAACTGGTTTCAAAGTTACCGTTCGTGAATTTGAGTTTGCAGCAGGAGCAGGATTCATTATCCCAATTTTAGGAGATATGATGAGAATGCCAGGTTTGCCAAGTATTCCAGCAGCAGAAGGAATGAATATAGACAAAGAAGGCGTTATTACTGGATTAAGTTAATCTTTAGACCATATAAAATACCAAACCGACTTTTTATAAAGTCGGTTTTTTTTGTGAAATTCTATAAATTTTTATGGAAATTCTATAAAATATTTTTTATGGATTTGTAGAATCTTTGTATCAACAAAAAGCAACAGTCATAAAATATAAAAACAAAATTATGAAAAATGTAAGATCAAAAATATTCACTGCGATTTTAGCTTATGTAGCTCCGATTGCTATTAATTATTTGATGAATAGATTTTTGAACAAGAAATCTAAACCGCAAGTAAAATCTACACTATAACAATATAGTTTCAACATAAATCAGTTTTCTCAATTATTTAATTTTTTAGCTCTCGAGATGTTATTTTGACTTTCGGGAGCTTTTTAGTGATAAAACTCAGATGTTTATTATTTGAATATTTCAGATAAAAACTGTAACTTTATGAAATGAAAGATAATAACTTATAAAATATTGAGGATTTTCTTTGAAACCTCAATTTTATAACTATTTTCATAATTTTTAAGTTTTTATGTTAGACTTCGCTTGAGCCATTCAAGCGAAGTTTTTTATTGATAGAAGAAATTAAATATAGAAATTGAAATTTCTTAACATACATCAATGACTTAGTATCAGAAATAAGACTACTTTTGTCTCATTAAAAAAATAAAAAGATTATGATTAAAAAAATTGCATTATCATTAGTACTAGTATCTGGACTAGCTTTTGGACAAGCTAAAAAAGTAGTTTCTTCTGACGTTCACTGGTGGGGTTATAAGTTAGCTAAAACTGAAGCTTCTTCTCACGATGGAACTGTAAACGTGAAAAACGGAACTGTAGTTTTAAAGAAAAACGCTCTTGTTGGTGGTACTTTTGTATTAGATATGACTTCTATTAACGCTACTGATTTACAAGGTGAATATCAACAAAAATTAAACGGTCACCTTAAAAATGGCGATTTCTTCGAGGTTGATAAATATCCTACTGCTACTTTCAAAATCACTTCTGTGAAAAAAGGAGCTAATGGTAAAAGCATCGTTACAGGAAATCTTACAGCTAAAGGAAAAACTAATGCAGTTTCTTTCCCAGCTAAAATTTCAGTTAAAAACGGTGTAGTAACTTTAGAATCTGATAAATTTACTATCGACAGACAGAAATGGGACATAGCTTATAAATCTACTATGCAAGATGTAGTAGTAAAAGACGATATAGATTTGGTTGTTAAACTAACAGCGAAATAGTTTTTTTCAATTGTGTTTTTAGATAATCCTAAAGAAATTTTCTTTAGGATTTTTTGTTTTTAATCTGTAAATTTATACAGAATTACTAAGCTAATAATCGTATGAAATTATATGTCATCAGTGGATTGGGAGCAGATGGAAGTATTTTTGAATACATTCAGTTTCCTAAAAAGTTTACCGAAATTATCTACATCGATTGGTTAATCCCTAATTACAATGAAAGTTTTGAAAACTATGTCAATAGAATGGCCGAAAAAGTAGATGTCAGCGAAAAATTCTGTTTATTGGGTTATTCTTTTGGAGGAATTATGGTGCAAGAAATTCACAAACTGAAACCCGCAGAAAAAGTAGTAATTCTGGGAAGTATAAAGTCTGATAAAGAAATGTCTATCACCTTTCATTTGGCAAAAAGTTCTAGAATTTTTGCGAAACTTCCCGAAAGTTATTTCTCCGAAAAAACCATCAAATCTTATGCTTTTTTCAGAAAATTATTTGACCCGAATAATCCTAAACTTTGGCAATATTTCAAGATGCAAAATCCTACATATTTGAAATGGAGTATCAATAAAATCTTAGAATGGAAACATGAAGAAGATTCAAACGTTATCCAGATTTTAGCAGATAAGGACATTGTTTTTCCAGTAAAAAATTCTAAGCCTAATTATGTCATAAAAGGCGGAACACACCTTTTCCCTGTGACTAAAGCCAAAGAAGTTTCTAAAATTTTAGAAGAAGTTTTCAGTGAGTGATTATTTTTGGTTTTTCTGAGCTTTTTGTTTTTCCTTTTCCAATTTTTTAAAATAACCTCTGAAGAAAATATTATGTTTCAGGGCTTCCAGATTTTGGTTCAGTAAAACACTTGCCTGGTTAAGATTATTCATCGTAGAATCTATATTTTTCACCAAATTGGCATCGTTAGAAAGGTAATTGATGGCGCCTTTCCCATTTTTAGCATTGCTGATGGTTTCGTTTAGATTTTCTACGGTTTTATTGATGTTTTGAGAAGATTCATCGAGATGAGTAAGTGCTCTTCGCATTTTATTGGCCACAGCAGAATCTTTAAGCACCGCAACGATGTTTTCTTTATCATTAATTCCTGCAAGAATTTTATTTACTTCATTAATAGTTTTAGTCGTTTCGTAGCTGGTTTTCTTAATGTTGGCAATGCTGTTTTTAAGGTCAGAGATTCCATATTTCACATCTTGACTTAGCGTTTTGTCATTCAGCAACATACTAAGCGTTCCTGTTCCGTTATTTATTTTTTCAGAAACTTCTAGAATATTAGCCGTAATTTGTTCAGCATTGTTATTGGTTTTATTGAGGGTTTTGAGTAAATCTTCCGTAGTAAGCCTTTCTTCGGCTTTTAGAGTATCTCCAGATTTTGCAAACGAAGCATTTTCAGAACTAGGTGTGATATTGACAATCATATTTCCAACTAAACCATCAGAAGCAATACTTGCCACTGCATTCTTTTTGATGAATTGCATCGCACTTTTGTCGATATTCATTTCTACATTAATGAGCGTATCGTTGATGATTTCTATTTTCTTAACATAGCCCACATTAATTCCAGAAAAACGGACGTTATTCCCTTCTTGTAAGCCATTTACATTTTCGAAATGCGCTTTTAAGGTTTCTGTTTCACCAAAAAATTGCTGTCTGTTTCCAATAAAATAAACAGCCATAATAAAAATGATGGTTCCGAGGATAACAAATATTCCGAGTCTTAATTTTTGAGCAACTGATTTTTCCATGTTTTTAAAAAACTTATTTAAAAAATGCTTTTACTTTTGGGTCTTGTGAAGTGGAAAGTTCGGCAAATGTTCCTTCTGCATAATTTTTTCCGTCAATCAGTAAAATCATTCTATTAGCAATAACTCTAGCACAGTCTACATCATGCGTAATGATGATCGATGAGGTTTTATATTTTTCTTGCACCGATTTCATGAGCAAGATAATTTCTTTAGAAGTAATCGGGTCTAAACCGGTGGTTGGTTCATCATAAATGATGATTTTGGGTTTCAGAATAAGCGTTCTGGCAAGAGCAACTCTTCTTTTCATACCGCCAGAAAGTTCATTCGGCATTAAATCAATTACATTTTTGAGTCCTACATTTTGTAGCGCTTCTTCTACCAAAGGCAAAGTGTCTTTTACATTTCCAAACTTTGAAATATGTCTTCTGAGCGGAAACTCTAGATTTTCTCTCACCGTCATAGAATCATAGAGCGCACTTCCTTGAAATAAAAATCCAATGTCTGCTCTTATTTCATCTAAATCTTTCAGAGAAAGATGCTCTAATTTTTGGCTCATAATTTCAATCGTTCCGCTGTCTGGAATTTCTAAACCAATCAAACATTTTATCATCACCGATTTTCCAGAACCAGATTTTCCCATAATCACCAAATTTTCTCCTTGATAAAGATTTAGGTTAAATCCGTCCAAAACTACATTGTCTCCATATTTTTTATAGAGATTTTCAATTTTGATGATCGGTTCATGTGCAGCATTCGGATTCATTTTATTCTATAAAAATATTGGTAATCAATACAGCGATAAAATCGATAACAAACAATAACATGGAGGAGTAAACCACCGCAGAATTGGCGGCAATTCCTACACCTCGTGTTCCTGATTTACATTGATATCCTTTGAAACAACCTACCATTCCTATGGCAAAACCAAAGAAAAAAGTCTTGATGGTTGCAGGAAGCAAATCACTAAATTCTATATTGTCAAAAACTTGATTAAAATATTGTAAAAAAGAAACATCACCTTTCAGATTTTCTACCAAATAAGACCCGAAAATTGCGATAAAATCACTGTAAAAAACCAAAATAGGTAACATAGCAGTCGTCGCAAGAATTCTAGTCACCACCAAATATTTAAAAGGATTGGTTCCCGAAACTTCCATAGCGTCTATTTGTTCGGTTACGCGCATAGAACCTATTTCTGCACCTATTCCAGAGCCTATTTTTCCTGCACAAATCAGCCCAGTAATAATCGGCCCGATTTCTCTAATAATGGAAATACTCACCATCGAAGGCATCCAAGAAACAGCACCAAATTCCATTAAGGTAGGACGGGTTTGTAAAGTGAAAACCAAACCGATGATAAATCCCGTAACAGAAACTAGAAAAAGTGAGCGGTTACCAATGCTGTAACATTGTTTCAGGAATTCTTGAAATTCATAAGGCTTTTTATAAAATTCTTTTAAAAATCTTATGCTGAAATAGCTCATTTCGCCTATCTCTACGATGAAGTTTTTTAAAGATTGTACTATTTGATAAAAAACTTTCATAATAAACATTTAAGCTTCTATCAAATTTACTGAAATTTTTTGATTTATCCTTAAAATTCCTGTTAATTATTTGATAACAAAAAAAAACCGCAGTCATTTTTTATGACAGCGGAAAACTTTTTATTTTGCGACTTGTTTTTTTGGTGATTATTTTTTTCTTTTAAAATCTTCGTCTTTCATAACCATTTTATAAGCGAGCCATAATCCGAAAACCGATGCAATGATGAAGAAAAACATCGCTATAGAAATTCCAAAAATTTGAAAATTAGGAACTCTCATCAATAGAGATGAGCCAATAATTAATGCAGCAATAATAAGTGCGATGGAAATTCTATTGGCTACTTTCTGGAAGGCATCTGTAAATCGTTCTTCATCTATCGCATCTATTTTGAGCTGAAACTGGTTCTGAGCCAAATTTTCGGTGATTTTATTAAGTCTTTCCGGAAGATTTTCGGCTAATTTTTTGGTTTCTATCAATTGAGCAAAGAAATTTTCAGGTTGGGCTTCGTGAGCCATTTTTTTGACCATCATTTTCTCCAAAATCTGTTTCATATTTTCAGCCAAATCATATTGTGGAGCGAGAACCGCTACAATTTGGTCTAAATTCAATAATATTTTCCCAAGAATATTCAGTTCTACCGCAATTCTGATTCCTTTTTCTGCGGCAATTTTATTCATTCTGATGAGCATTTTTCCCGTTTGCATTTCTGCGGCATTTCTGTTCTGAGAATCCAGCACAAGTCGGTTGATTTCTTTTTTGAAACCGATAATATCTGCGTTTTTATCATCTTGACTGATTTCTAGAAGCACTTTAGAAACTTCTTCGCCATTGTATTTGCTGATGGCAATGAGCAATTTCAAGATTTGTTCCTGCAAATTCGGACTGAATTTCGCCACCATTCCTAAATCCATTAAAGCAATTTTTCGGTCTTTGGTCAGGTGTACATTTCCAGGATGCGGATCTGCATGTGCAAAACCATCATAAATAATCTGTTGAAGATAAGCTTCTACCAATCCATCAATAAGCACCGAAAAATCGATTTCCGTTTTTTGAATTCCATGAACAGAAGTAATTTTTTGACCTTCTACAAAATCCATCGTCAGAATTTTAGAAGTAGAGTAGTCTAAAACAGGTTGAGGAATTACAATATGCTCAAATTTTTCTAGATTTTTACCCAGAGCAATCAGATTTTGAGCTTCTCTGCTGTAATCCAACTCGTGAATGAGAATGTGTCTCATCTCGTCTAGAACATCGTCTATTCCGTATTTTTTGGCAGTTTTAGAATGTTTTACAGCAAAGTCTGATAATTCTTTCAGGGTGTCTAAATCTTCGATGAAATTTTTACGAATTCCCGGTCTTTGAATTTTCACAGCTACTTCTTTTCCGGAACGCAAAACCGCTTTGTGAACTTGTCCAATACTTGCCGAAGCCAAAGTTTGGGTTTCAAAACTTAAAAAAGCTTTGGAAATCTTCGTTCCTAATTCCCCTTCCACTATTTTTTGGATTTCAGAATACGGAATTTCCTCTACATTATCTTGTAAAGTTGCCAATGCCAATAAATAAGGTTCTGGCAATAAATCTGGTCTTGTAGAAAGAGTTTGCCCGATTTTTACATAAGTCGGCCCCATATTTTTAAGGTCTTCTACCAATTCTTCTGGCGAAGTGTAGCGATTAGATTCTTCAGAAAGTTCTTGATCTTCTGCCAATTCATCAAGCGCTTTGTCTGAAGCAGCCGATAAAATATCGCTGTTTCTATATTTGAGTACCAAAGAAATAAATTTCTTGTATTTTTTTAGATTTTCGGGAATGATATTCATAGGAAATGAGTTGTTTTTTCAAGAGCAAATTAATTGAGAATAAGTGGCTTATCTGTTACAAAATTTGAAGGGGTATTTTCAAAATTTTAAGGATGAATAATATTTTATGGTTTGCCTAATAATTTTATCTTTGTAAAAAATCATTTATCAATAATCAATATGGAGAGTATTTCGGTTTTTGAAATCATAAAAGTAGGAATTGGGCCGTCTTCGTCTCATACGATGGGACCTTGGAATGCAGCGGAAATGTTTCTGAGCGAAATCAGAAGAAATCACCAGATTTCAGAGGTGGCAGAAGTGTATGTAGAGTTTTTTGGTTCGCTTGCCAAAACAGGAATCGGTCACGGAACAGATATTGCCGGAATGCTGGGTTTAAGCGGAGAAAATTTTAAAAAAATAGATACCGATAAAATAGATGCTAAAATTGCCGAAATCAAAAATTCTGGAAAATTGATTTTAGGAGCTGAAAAAGAAATTCCATTTATTTATGGAAAACATTTGGTGCTGAATATGCAAAAATCTTTAGATTTTCACCCAAATGGAATGATTTTCAAAGCGGTTTTTAACAACGGCGAAATTTTAGAAAAAGACTACTATTCTGTTGGTGGCGGTTTTGTGGCGACGCAAGAAGATAATTCTATAGAAAGTCACTGTATCAGAACACCTTATCCTTGTCATAAAGGCGAAGATATTTCAAAATATTGCGATAAATTAGGCGTTGCAAGACTTTCTGATTTGGTGTACATCAATGAAGAAGCTTGGAGAACGAAAGAAGAAACGAGAAGTGAAGCGCTTTACATTTGGCAACAGATTAAAGAATGCATTTATAAAGGCGTTAATAAAGAAGGGGTTTTACCGGGTGGACTTAATGTAACGAGAAGAGCTGCAGATTTCAATCGAAAATTATTAGGCGAGGACGTTATTTACAAAAACATAAACGAATGGTTTGCTGCGGTAAAAAATTCACCTAAAGATTTCAATCAAATTACCCGTTGGATTTCGTGTTTTGCATTGGCTGTAAACGAAGAAAATGCCAGTTTTGGTAGAATTATTACAGCACCAACTAACGGAGCGAGTGGTGTAATTCCTGCGGTGCTCATGTATTCTCAAACTTTTACAGAATTCAACTCAGAAGAAGATATCATCAGATTTATTTTAGTGGCGGGAGAAATCGGAACGCTTTTCAAGAAAAATGCAACCATTTCTGCAGCAATGGGAGGTTGCCAAGCAGAAATTGGCGTTTCTTCAGCGATGGCTGCAGCTGGTTTGACGGAAATTTCGGGCGGAACTCCAGCTCAAGTAATGATGGCAGCAGAAATTGCGATGGAACATCACCTTGGTCTCACTTGCGACCCAATTGGTGGATTGGTGCAGATTCCATGTATTGAGAGAAATTCTATGGGTGCTATGAAAGCGATTACCGCTTGTCATATCGCGCTAGAAAGCGATCCTTCTAAAGCCAGAGTTTCTTTGGATGATGTCATTAAATCCATGTGGGAAACTGCGCTAGACATGAATTCTAAGTACAAAGAAACTTCTGAAGGTGGTTTAGCAGTAGCCGTGAACGTGGCAGAATGTTAATGAAATTTTGAGGAAGATAACCTCTATTTATTTTCTAAAAATTCTTAACTTGTGCCGTTGAATTTTTATCAATGGCTACCATTATCAAACCCAATATTGCTCCAGAATTGCTCTCACAACTCGATACTAAATTCGAGGAAGAGAAACAAGTTATCGTGCACTGTGGTTTTCAGAATAATTATTTGATTGGAAATCTCGTAAGAATTTGGCGCACCACATTCTTGGTGGATAAATTCACGGGACATAGAAGCCAACTTTTATTCTGGGAAAATATCTCGATGTTTCCTTATTGGACGGAAGTTCCGCCTGTGAAAGAATATTGGTTTACCCTTATTTTTTCTGGATTGCCTAAGGATTGCAAACTCTTTGATTTTGTAGAAGAAATTCCGCAAGAAGGAGGTTTTCTGGTGACTGATATTGATAGAAATGAAAGCGATGTTTATACTATAAAATTAATTTAAATGAAGAAGATTTACCTACTTTTACTCCTAGTTTCAAGTTTTGCCTTTGGTCAAGGTCTTAAAAATAAAACCGATAAAAAACAATTTCCTGCCGAAATTCTAGAAATCGAAACCTTCCAAAAAGAACTCAATCGAGAATACAAAACAGAAGAAGAAACACCTTTGCGTGGCTCTAATTTCAAGAAATTCAAGTCTCATCCATTTTTTCCTATTGATTTAAACTATCGAGTAAAAGCGAAATTGGTAAAAACAGAAAACGCGGTTCCTTTTGAAATTCCTACTTCGTCTGGAAGAACTAAAAAATACAGAGAATTCGGGAAAGCATATTTTACGCTGAATGGAGTAGAACAAGTGTTAACGGTTTATCAAAGTTTAGCTTTGTTAGATGACCCAGAATATCAGGATTACTTATTCTTGCCTTTCAAAGATGAGACCAACGGAAAAGATACTTATGGTGGTGGAAGATATTTGGATTTAAGAATTCCTCAAAATGATGAATTGATTATTGATTTCAATAAAGCGTATCATCCGTTATGTGCTTATAACGCTACCGATTACAGTTGCCCAATTGTTCCTCAAAATAACTGGTTGCAATTACCAATCGAAGCAGGTGTGAAATACCAAGATATTTGGTTTGAGCATTAGATTCTAGATATTAGATACAAGACATGAGATGTGAGCATCTCAAAAGGTCGCATAAACTAAAAATTCAAAATTTATTTTCCTCTATTCAAAGAAAGTAAATTTTGATTTTTTTTATCAAATATTTTAGGTGAATTTTCTAAAATCGTTAATGCTTAATGTTTTTAAAACGCAAAGATTCTGAATAATAAAAAATAAAAATTTGAGGGAGCAAAGCTAAAATTCGCAAGCGAATTGAAAAAGCGAAAGCTTAAAAACGAATTTATTCGTCAACTTTGCTCGCTTAAAGCATGAAAAATTTGTTAAAAATCTTTGCGCTCATTGCGAAAAACCTTTGCGACATTGCGTGAAAAAATCTATCTAACCACCGCATTAATTTTATCCCAAAGTGCAGCATCAAAACCAGACAATGCAAAATTAGGATTCTGCGGATCCGAAGCATCGCCCATTCTGATGACCACCATATTTTTACTCGGAATTACATAAATTCTTTGATCTTCGGCACCCATCGCTGCATACATATCTGTAGGAGCATTAGGAACTAAAGCAGTGGGATAAACCGTTTGCGAACCCGGAACCATATATTTAGATTTTCCATTGAGCCACCAAAGATAACCGTAAGAAGGATTGATATTTTGAGAAGTAGAAATGGCTTCGTTCAGATAAGTTTCATTGATGATTTGTTCGTTTTTCCATTTTCCTTTGTTCAGGAAAAGCAGTCCAAATCTCGCCATACTTCTGGTATTGCTATGATAAATGGTGAAAATAGTCCCGAAATTCCAGAAACCATCCATCCCGATTTTATTTTTCAGTTTAGCATTAAAATAATTCTCAAAAGTTTGGTTGCTTGAAGTGGCAACTACATCTATTAATTTCTGAAAAACATTGCTGTAAGACCATCTCGTTCCAGCATCTGCCAAATACGTGAGGTTAGATTTTATCACCCAATTGCTTTCGTCATTTAAGCCCGAAGTCATAGTAAGTAAATGTCTAGGCGTGATGAGGTTTTCTTTTTCCAGAGGTTCGCTAGTCCACCCGTTTCCTAAATATTGAGAAACTTTATTGTTGATGTTCAGTAAACCTTCTTGTTGCGCAATTCCTGTAGTGGTAGAAACCAGCGTTTTTCCGGCGCTGTTCCATGGCCAAGTTGCGGTAGCAGAATGCCCGTTGAAATATTCTTCCATTACAATTCTACCGTTTACGAGAATCATAAAAGATTTAGAATGTTTTTCTGCCAAAAAATCTTTAAGCGGTTGCACTGCGCTTTGGTTCCAACCGAGACTGGCGATAGATTTGGTTTCCCAATTATTGTCTGTATTATTAGGAAAATACATGGTTTCTGTGGGAGTTGGCGTTGGTTCATCTTCAGTACTGCTGCAACTCAAAAACGGAAGTAACACTAAAAGAGGTAGAAATTTTAAAATTTTCATAAGCTGGTTTTAGCTCTTTGATGGGATTTTTTTGGGAAGGTTAAATTTTTGGAAATATAAATTTTTCACACGTAGTTTGTCATTGACTTCGTCGAATCTTCGATTTCCGTAGGAATCTCTACATAGAAAAGAAATTAATATTTCGAAGTCGGAGACTTCGAAGAGCGGGAGAAGTCGATTTTGAAACAAGAATGTTAAAAGCACTAAATCATTTACGTTCTTTCTGTCCAAAAATCATTAGTAAGAAAGAAGTTTTTTAATGTTATATTTTGAACATAAATTTATAAATTTAAAATCTGAAATTCTTCTTAAGGATTTACTTCAAAATGTCTATATTTATTTGAAAACGTACTATTTACTATCTATTGGTTCAAATATATTTTTGTAAACGAAAGTCTTTTTATATATTAGTTAATACTTTTGCTGGTGGTTTAAAATCCGTGGTTTAATATTATTTAATTAAAACATAGAAGATTCGTTAATGTGTAATTTAACATAGACTAATTATAACAATTTCAGTGTAAAAAGAATAGATTTATGAGAATAAATAATTTAATTGAAACAATTAATACAAATTTTGATTTGTATGACTTTTTAAGTCATAAATATGAGAATTATAATTCATATGAGGGTGTTAAATTAAATTCATTTTTTTTTGATTTGAGTTTAGATACTAATATACTCAAGGAGTATAGAAGAAAAATAAATTGGAATAAGGTAAGTTTAGACCTCCCTTTAACAGAAGAACTAATAGAAGAGTTTTTTGAAGAGCTTAGTACTGGAGTATTAACAAAAAATGGTATTGAAAAAGGGTGTTTGTTTTCTCAAAATACTAAAATTAATTGGACTGAATCGTTAATTGATAAGTACAAAAATTATTTGCATTGGCCGTCAATTCTAAAAAACCCTTCTATTCCTTGGGATCAATTCCTTATTGATAAATATTTACCAAAGGAAAAAGGGAAAAATCTTGATTGGTTAAATTTAAGTTCAAATCCAGGAATTAAGTGGGACGAACATTTAATAACAAAATATTATTCTTTTTTATATATAAATTGTCTGATTGATTATTCGGAAATATTTTGGGATACTAAACTATTAAATACAGCACTTCAAAATATAGAATTTGAAAATCAAAAACTATATCTTAGTTATTTTTCAAAAATTACAAACGTAAAGTGGGATTTCGACACGATTTTTTCTTATCCTAATTCATATAGTAGTTGGCTTGGAAATGTAATTTTAAATAAAACAATTGAAATTAATTTTGATATAATACGTAAGTACATAAATCAAATCGATAAAAATATGTTTGCTATAATTCAAGAGTCCAACGACCTCTACTGGAACACGGAACTAATAAAAGAATTTTCAAGTCATATTAATTTTGATATTTTATCGAAATCAAAAAATGTTGATTGGAACAGTGACTTAATTGACAGTTTTAAAGATTTTTTGAATTTTAATATTCTTAGTGAAAATTACAGTGTTCCAATATCAAATGAATTAATGAAAAAATATTCTGAAAGATGGGACTTTAAACGTCTTTCAAGAAGAGGAAATAATTGTTGGGATATAGATAGTATTGAAGAGTTTATTGAGAGAATAGATTTTGATGAAATTATTAAAATTTCTAGGATAGAATTTTCTGCTCAGTTTATTGAAAATAATAAAAACAAATTTACCTGGAATGGTAGGTGGAAAAAAATTGGTAGAGATAATGAAACCTATTGTCCCTCAATAATTTCTCAACAGCGTCATTTGAGTATTTCTGTTCAAACTTTATCTGAAATGGCCACTAAATGGGGGGTGGGTTGTTCAAGTTGGTCAGGTCGTGATGAAAGTATGGAGTGGCATTGTTTTAGTAATAATTCCAATCTAACACCTGAACATCTTTCTAATTTTAAAGATTTTCTTTCTTGGGAAGTGCTAAGTAAAAATACTGACCTTCATATAAGTAAAGAGATATTAGTTTTGTATGCAGAAAAATGGGATTATTCTGAAATCTTAAAAAGGAATGATATTGATTGGGACATAGAAACTTTTTGCAAGATATCACATCATTTAAATTGGGATATTTTGAAAGGAAACGAAAATAAAATAATGGAGATACTTCGATTTGAAGAAAATACAATTTTAAATTATTTTGCTTATATATACAATTATAATAAACCATTTCATCGCGAAACATTTGCTTCTTATTCTTACGAATTAAATGAAAGAAGCATTAGAACGTCAAAAATCGCAGAAATATGCTCTAAAGCTATAAATGAGTCTAATTTATTAAAATTGAATGACTATTTTCAGTTATGGAATTGGTTAAAAAAATATATTAATTTTTATTATGAGAATACAGATTTAACATCTAATCTTAAACGTTCGCCAAAAAATGATAGAGTTGATACGAATACAGATTCTATTATAGCTTTCATATCTGTATATAAAAGAAACAAAAAAATATTTGATGAAATCTATAAAGAAAGAGGCTTGAAATAAAAAAAAATTATGAAATAGAATTAGGCGAAGTCAGAAAATTGATTGAAATTGCTAAAAATCATCAGAACATTTCTAAACACCCCGTCAAAATCAAAGATTTTGACACCCCTCTGAAAGAGGGGAACCCACAAAAAAAATCGTCACATCACTGCAACGATTTTAGAATTTCTATTTTAGAATTTTCACATCCTTTAGGATAAGAGGAAATGAAAATTCCTTACACTTTCGCCAAAAACTCCTCGAAAATAGGAGAGATAGAAACCGTTCCGTCTGGTTGAATTTTATCTAATTTCACCATTTCTATTTGGTTGATAGAACTCGCATCAAAAGGTTTCTGAACACGCACATAATTTTCGGTGAAGCCAAACATTTTTCCGTCTTTTTCTTCATGTTCCCAAAGTACAGGCAAGGTTTTTCCTAATTGCGTTTGGTAAAATGCCATTTTCTTTTTCTCAGAAAGAATTCTGAGCATTTTGTTGCGTTTTTTACGTTCTGCAATCGGTACTACACCTTCCATTTCTACGGCTTCGGTATTTTCTCTTTCAGAATACGTGAAAACGTGTAAATACGTAATCGGCAGTTCGTTGATAAAGTTGTAGGTTTCTAAAAACTTCTCTTCAGTTTCTCCCGGAAATCCTACAATTACATCTACGCCAATCGCAGCATCGGGCATTACTTCTCTAATTTTAGAAACTCTGTCGCTGTACAATTTGGTGAGGTATCTTCGCTTCATTTTTTTGAGCAAATCATCGCTTCCACTTTGCAACGGAATATGGAAATGCGGCACAAAACTCTTGCTTTCTGCCACCAAATCTATGGTTTCGTCTTTCAGTAAATTCGGTTCGATAGAAGAAATTCTAATTCTTTCAATTCCCTCTACTTTATTGAGTTCTTTCACCAAATCTAGGAAAGTATGTTCGTGTTTTTTATTGCCAAATTCACCTTTTCCGTAATCGCCAATGTTTACACCTGTCAAAACAATTTCTTTGATGTCTTTTTCGGCAATTTCTTTGGCATTTTTCACTACGTTTTCTACGGTGTCACTTCTAGAAATTCCTCTAGCCAAAGGAATCGTGCAATAGGTACATTTATAATCGCAACCGTCTTGAACCTTCAAAAAAGCTCTGGTTCTGTCGCCAATAGAATAACTTCCGATGAAAAAGTCGGTTTCTTCTATTTCGCAAGAGTGAACTTGGGCGTGATGTTCTGTTTTTTCTAAATCTTCGAGGTAACTCAGAATATTGAATTTTTCTTTGGCTCCTAAAACCAAATCTACGCCTTCAATGGCAGAAATTTCTTCGGGTTTTAGTTGAGCATAACAACCCACAATCACCACCAAACCATCAGGATTGGCTTTCATCGCGCGTTTTACATGAAGTTTACATTCCTTGTCGGCATTATCAGTTACAGAACAGGTATTGATGATATAAACATTCGCAGCATCGTCAAAACTTACTTTTTGGTAACCTGCACCAGTCAATTGTCTGGCGATAGTAGAGGTTTCCGCAAAGTTCAGTTTGCAACCCAGCGTGTGAAAAGCAGCGGTTTTTTTAGTGAAATTTTCCATAATAAATTGGATGCAAATTTACGGAAAAAATATTTAGAATGAACTGAACAGAGGTTGAGAAGAAATTTTATCAAAATTAATCTCCCCGTCCCTAAAAGGTGTAATTTTGATAAATTTTCAAGATATTTTTCCAACCTTTAGGATTGGGGAAAAGAAAAATTTCTTGGAAATGTTTTTCATTCAAAATCTGAAAACTATAAACTTTATGAATTTAGTGGCAGTCAAAGTCGAATCAAAGTCGAGTCAAGTTCGAGTTTTGTTCGGAAAAAGTACCCGTTTTCCGAAGCTGATTCGAGCTTGATTCGAACATGATTCGAACAAAAGTGGTTTTTGGGGCAAATTTTTCGATGAAATGAGGCTTTAAAACATAAAAAATCCACAAATTCTAGAACTTGTGGATTTTTGGAAAGATAGTTTGAGTTTATATGGTTTTGTGTTTATAGTTGATAAATTTTTTCAAAAGCTTCTTCTGGTAAATTCCAAGTGCATGATGGTGCTTTGTCATTAAGAATCGCCCATTTTTTATTTTCTAAGTCGAAAATTCTAACTCCACTTAGGTTCAGTTGGTTGGTTTTGTAAATATGTAAACTTACCGATAGCGTAGGTTTATTGTTCAGAATGCTGTGAATTCCGCCCATTTCTTCGGCGAAAGAAATGCCTTCTATCGCTACACCAGCGCCTTCATATTCTATGAAATCTTTGGTTTCTTTGTAATATACTTCGGTTAATTCACCTTTTAGGACTTTTATTTTTCCCTCGTAGTTTTTGTGGTCATGAATCGCTGTTTTATTTTCTGCGCCCCATAACATGAGAATTGCTACGGCGTTTTCATTGTTAAAAACAGGGAATCTTTTATACGTTTTGGCAGGAATATCTAGTTCGTTGATTTTGAAAACTTGGTTGTATTCTTCGAAACTGAATTCGAATAGGTTTTCTACAACGGTATTAAAGTCTGCCGAGACATTTTTTAAGTCTTCTAAAGTTTGGGCTAGGGGTTTATTCATTGTTCTTTCCATAATTTTTACAAGCATGATTTTCAGTTGGTAAAATTATTAAAAACTGTGTTTTATGACACCTATTTTGAGATGATTTACATCATGCAAGATTGCTGATTTTATAAAAGAATTTATGATTTTTATCAAATTTTCTATTCTTAACATACATTCCGCTTCAGTTTTCTAAAAAAATAATACCTTTGCACCTGATTTTAAAGAAACGAGAATAATGGATTTTAAAAATTATCAGATGCCTTATAGCATCAACCCGAATTACAGCAAGAAAGTTGCGTATTTTTCGATGGAATTTGCCATTGATCAAGCATTGAAAATATACAGTGGAGGTTTAGGATTTTTGGCAGGTTCTCACATGAGAAGTGTTTATAATCTGAAGCAAGACACCGTCGGAATCGGTATTTTGTGGAAATTTGGTTATTATGACCAAGCTAGAAATCACGATCAAACGCTTAATCCAGTTTGGACTAAGAAAATGTACAGCTTCTTAGAAGATACAGGAATTAAATTCCAAATTGACATTCATGATGCACCAGTTTGGGTAAAAGTAATGTACCTGAACCCAGAAACGTTTAAAACTGCACCTATCTTTTTACTTTCTACAGATGTGCCAGAAAATGACCACGTTTCTAAAACCATCTGCCACAGATTATATGATGCTAATGAATCTACAAAATTGGCACAATACATCCTTCTAGGAAAAGGAGGAGCTAAACTTTTAGACGAATTAAACCTAGAAAGAGAAGTATATCACTTAAACGAAGCGCACGGTTTACCAGCAGCATTCTATTTGTTGAAAAAATTCGGTGGAGATTTAGAAAAAGTAAAAGAAAGATTGGTTTTCACTACGCACACTCCAGAAGAAGCAGGAAACGAAAAACACAATGTACACAATTGTCACCAAATGTCTTATTTCTCTGGCTTAAGCTTAGAAGAAGTAAAGAAAATTGAAGGACAAGATAACGACCAATTTAACCACTCATTGTGCGCTTTGAGAATGGCAAAAATTGCGAATGGAGTTTCTCAGTTACACGGTGTAGTTTCTAACGAAATGTGGGGTAAATATCCAGGAATCTGCGAAATTAAAGCCATTACCAATGCACAAGATTTCAAATATTGGGCAGATAAACCATTGTATAACGCTAGAGAAGAAAGAGAAGACGAAGAATTCGATTTCAGAAAAAAATATCTTAAAAAGAGAACTTTCAGAATTGTAGCAGACCAATGTGGTAAATTGTTTGATTCTAAAGTATTCACAATGGTTTGGGCTAGAAGATTTGCAGGATACAAAAGAGCAGATTTATTGTTACAAGACAAAGAAAGATTCAGAAAATTATTGGAAAACAAAAAATATCCAGTGCAAATTATCTTTGCAGGAAAGCCTTATCCAGTAGATTATGCAGCGATTTCTACTTTCAATAATTTGGTAGAAGAAAGTAAAAATCATAAAAACATGGCGGTTCTTACAGGTTATGAATTGTCATTAAGTAAATCTCTAAAACAAGGTTCTGATGTTTGGTTAAACAATCCAAGAGTTCCTAGAGAAGCTTCTGGTACTTCTGGTATGACGGCTTCTATGAACGCTTCAGTAAACCTTTCTACAGATGATGGTTGGATTCCAGAATTTGCAAAAAATGGCGTGAACTCTTTTGTGGTTCCACAAGCAGATTATGCGAATATGAGCGTTTTCGATGTAGACAATTATGATATGAACCAATTGTATGACATCTTAGAAAACCAAATCTTACCAATGTACTACGAAAGACCAGATGAATGGAGACAAGTAGTGAAAAATGCAATGGATGATGTAAAAGGTCAATTCAATTCTGATAGAATGGCTGATGAATATTACAAAATTATGTATAATAATTAATCCATATATTAATATTTTTTACGTCTGGGGCGCTTACAAAGGAAGCGCCCCAGATTTTTTAGTACTATAATCATTTAGTAATAGAAAAAATAATTTATCTTGTGACAATAAATTCAGTTTTCATAAACTGACCTTATCAACGTATGTATTTTCATTTGTAGTTAGTGTGATCAATTTATAAAAACCTAAAATAAATGGCTACCAGAAGAAAATTTTTGAAAAATGCAGGAATTTTATCTACAATCTTGGCTTTGAATCCTTTAAAAGCCGAAGAAATTCTTCCGAAAAATAAAAAAATCAGAAAACCAGTCGTGCTTTCGACTTGGAGATTTGGGATTCAATCCAATGAAGAAGCGTGGAAAGTTCTTTCTCAAGGAGGAAAAGCTCTGGATGCTGTAGAAAAAGGCGTGAGATTGGTAGAAGACGACCCGAATGAAAGGAGTGTAGGTTACGGAGGAAGACCAGACAGAGATGGAAGAGTTACGCTAGATGCTTGTATTATGGATGAAAAAGCAAATATTGGTTCGGTAGCGTCTTTAGAACATATCAAAAATCCAATTTCTGTAGCCAGAGCTGTAATGGAAAAAACGCCTCACGTCATGTTAGTTGGTGATGGAGCTTTGCAATTTGCGGTTTCTCAAGGTTTTGAAAAAATAAATTTGCTTACACCAGAATCCGAAAAAGAATGGAAAGATTGGCTCAAAACATCAGAATATAAACCTGTGGTAAATATAGAAAACCATGACACAATTGGCATGATTGCGCTTGATGAACACGGAAATCTTTCTGGAGCGTGTACTACTTCTGGAATGGCGTTTAAAATGCATGGCAGAGTGGGAGATTCTCCAATAATTGGAGCCGGACTTTTTGTAGATAATGAAGTAGGCGCAGCAACTGCAACTGGTCATGGCGAAGAAGTGATTAGAACTTGCGGTTCGCATTTGGTGGTAGAATTAATGCGACAAGGAAAATCTCCTCAACAAGCGTGTGAAGAAGCAGTGAAGAGAATTTATAAGAATTTTGTGAATCAAAACCGTAATGTAAAAGACACTCAGATTGGTTTTATTGCCATCAATAAATTTGGTGAAACAGGAGCGTTTTGTTTGCAAAAAGGGTTCAATTACGCGGTTCACACTCAAGAAAACAATGTTTTAATTGATGCCAAAAGCTTAATTTAAAATTGATTAAACGCAAAGTTTTTTTTAATATCTAAAACTTTTTAAGCAAGCAAAGTTTTATTCGCAAGCGAATTGAAAGAGCTTGAAAATATTTTTTTATATTTAAGATGAGAATCTATGCAGGAACTTAATAAAATCAACTCGTTGATAAAAACTTTGCTCACTTAATATTTAAATAAATTTCGTAAAACCTTACATTTAAAGTTTATTTAATTTTTTAAACGCAAAGGTTTTTTTAATGTCTAAAACTTTTTAAGCAAGCAAAGTTTTATTCGCAAGCGAATTGAAAGAGCTTGAAAATATTTTTTATATTTAAGATGAGAATCTATTCAGGAACTTAATAAAATCAACTCGTTGATAAGAATTTTGCTCACTTAATATTTAAATAAATTTCGTAAAACCTTACATTTAAAGTTTATTTAATTTTTTAAACGCAAAGGTTTTTTTAACATCTAAAACTTTTTAAGCAAGCAAAGTTTTATTCGCAAGCGAATTGAAAGAGCTTGAAAATATTTTTTATATTTAAGATGAGAATCTATGCAGGAACTTAATAAAATCAACTCGTTGATAAGAACTTTGCTCACTTAATATTTAAATAATTTCGTAAAACCTTACATTTAAGTTTATTTAATTTTTAAACGCAAAGGTTTTTTTAATGTCTAAAACTTTTTAAGCAAGCAAAGTTTTATTCGCAAGCGAATTGAAAGAGCTTGAAAATATTTTTTATATTTAAGATGAGAATCTATGAAGGAGCTTGATAAAATCAACTAGTTGATAAAAACTTTGCTCACTTAATATTTAAATAAATTTCGTAAGACTTTGCGTTTAAAAAATAAAAAACTAATAACACCTATGACAGAAAATGAAATTTCCTATAAAATAATTGGCGCAGCATTAGAAGTGCACAAAAACCTCGGAGTTGGACTATTAGAAAGTGCTTATGAAACTGCACTTGTGTATGAACTTCAAAAATTAGGTTTAAAGGTAAAGCAACAATACGCACTTGCTCTTAATTATAAAGAAATTGAAATAGACAATGCTTATAGAATTGATATTTTAGTTGAAGAAAAAGTGATTGTAGAAGTGAAATCAGTATTAGAATTACATCCTATTCATTTTGCGCAAACCAATACTTATTTGAAATTTACAGGTTTAAAATTGGGATTATTAATCAATTTTAAAACTCAGTTATTAAAAGATGGAATTCACAGAATCGTAAACAAATTGTAAAATGTTAGAAATAGCTTGTTTTAATAAAGAATCTGCTGTTATCGCTACGAAAGCTGGTGCAGATAGAATAGAGTTTTGTGCAGATTTTCATTTGGGCGGAACCACTCCTGATTTAGAAGATTTCAAAAATTTAAAAAAGGAAATAGATGTACCTATTTACGTGATGATTCGTCCGAGAGGTGGAAATTTTTTCTATTCAGATGAAGGTTTTAGCTTGATGAAACACCAATTGCAAAATTTTTATAACGCAGGTGCAGATGGTTTTGTTTTTGGGATTTTAGACCAAAATGATGAGGTAAACGAAGAGCAATGCAAGGAACTTATCCAATTTGCAAAAGGAAAACCATGTACTTTTCATCGTGCTTTTGATAGAACAGAAAATCTAGAAAAATCACTGGAAAAGCTTATTAATTGTGGTTTTTCTACCGTTTTGACGTCTGGTGGAAAATCTAATGTAGATGAAGGCAAAGAAATGCTCCAAAAATTGGTGGGAATTTCAGCGGGAAGAATAGACATTTTATGCGGTGGAGGTTTGCGTTCTTCTAACCTTGTTGAGATTAAAAAATTCACACATGCCAAGAGCTTTCATTCGTCTGCAATTCTGGAAGGAGAGGTTGCGAATTTTCATGAAATAACAAGACTAAAATCATGTTTTTAGGGCGTTTTCTATGAGGTTTAAATTGCTGAAAATCCGTACTTTTAGGGGAATTTTTTTCAAAGCAATTTTATTAAAATTAAACAACACATTATTTAAAATTTTCACACTATGAAATTTCCGCTTTATTTACCACAAATCGAAAATCCAGCAAACAATAACCTTTCAATTCTAGCAGCAGATGTAGGTGGAACCAAAACTAATATTGCACAATTTGTTTCGCAAAATGGCAAAATGGTTCTTAAGTTAGAAGAAACGTATACCACCAATCATCATAATTCTTTGACAGAAATTATTCTTGATTTTATCAAAAAAAATAATTTTGAGAAGCCAGGCAGAATTTCTATTGGTGCTGCAGGTCCTGTAGTAAACGGAACTTGTCACACTACCAATATAAAATTTAAAATAGATGTAACAGAACTTAGTAGAGATCTACAAATAGAAAAAGTCTATCTTATTAATGATTTAGAAGCTACTGCTTTTGGAATGACAGAGGTAGATGATGAATTTATGGTGACCATGAGAAATGGAAATCCTTCTATTGGTGGTCATATTGCTATCTTGGCTCCAGGAACTGGTTTAGGTGAAGCTTGTCTTTTCTGGGACGGAAAATATTTAAGACCAATGCCTTCTGAAGGTGGTCACAGTGAATTTGCGCCGAGAACAGATGTAGAATTTGAATTGGTGAAATTTTTACAAAAAACCTATGGCGAAATCATCGTTTGGGAAAGATTGGTTTCTGGACCAGCTATTTACAAAATATACGAATTTTTGAGAGATGTAAAAGGCTACGAAGAACAAGCTTGGCTTACCCAGAAATTAGCAGAAGCTAAAGATAAATCTGCCGTAATCAGTGAAACTGCAATGTCTGGATTATGTACCACTTGCGTTTTGGCAATGGAAATGCTGGTAGATTTTATGGCGAGAAGAGCCAATAATATGGTGCTGAATTACAAAGCAACGGGTGGGTTAATTTTAGCAGGTGGAATTCCGCCAAGAATTTATAACTTTATCAACAAAGATAAAATAGAAGAAAGCTTCTTAAAATGTGACGAAATGGAACCGCTTTTAGCTGGAATTCCTATTTATTTAAACCTAAATAGCAAAACAGCATTATATGGAGCGGCATATTATGGAGCTTTTTCTGAATAATAACATTTAGAAAAATTTAAAAATTAAGGAATGAAGAAATTGTTTTTAACATTAGGTTTCTTGGGAATGATACATTTTGGCTTTGCTCAAGAAATTACTCTAGAAAAAATCTATTCGGGTTACTACCGTGGCAAAAACATTGCGGGAATCGCTTCTCTTAAAAATGGAGAAAACTATGCCGTAATCGAAAGAGGCGGTATTGCAAAATATTCTTACAAAACCACGGAAAAAGTAGGCAATATTGTAGACGGAAGTTTTGAGAGTTATATTTTTTCTGATGATGAATCAAAAATTCTTTTGCAAAAAGAATCTGAGCCTATTTATAGACATTCATTTTTAGGGAAATTTGATGTTAAAGACCTTACTTCAGGAAAAATAATCAGTCTGAACAACGGAAATTTCGTTCAAGAGCCTAAATTTTCGCCTAATGGAAAATTGGTGGCTTTTATTTCAGACAATAATTTATTTTATCAAGATTTAGAATCTGGAAAAATCACCCAAATTACCAATGACGGTAAGAAAAATTCAGTGATTAATGGATTGGGAGATTGGGTTTATGAAGAAGAATTCGGGCATGCAGATTTCTATCAATGGAACAAAGGAAGTGATGCCATCATTTTTGTAAGATTTGATGAATCGCAAGTTCCAGAGATGAATATGCAGATGTATAATAAATCGCTTTATCCTACAGATTACCGTTTTAAATATCCAAAAGCTGGAGAGAAAAACTCAGAAGTTTCTGCTCATTTATATCAAGTCAATTCTGGTAAAACCATCCATTTAGACTTGGCAGGTTTTGAGAATTATTATATTCCACAAGTTTTTAGTACGGCTAAAAATGATGAGGTAGCGATTGCGACCTCGAATAGACATCAGAATAAAGTAGAGATTTTAAAAATTAATACCGCTTCTGGAGCCGTTTCTAAATTATTAACCGAAACAGACCAAGCTTGGATTGATACGGATAATCTTACGTTAGAATTTTTAGAAGATAATTCATTTTTATGGGCTTCCGAGAGAAGTGGTTTCAGACATTTGTATTGGTATGATGCGAAAGGAAAACTGAACAAACAAGTAACCAAAGGAAACTGGGAAATTACTGATTATTATGGTTTTAACCCTAAAACGAAAGAAGTTTTCTTACAAACAACCGAGAAAGGAAGCATCAATAAAGTAGTTTCTAAATTTAATATTTCATCAGGGAAATCTGTATTGCTTTCTCAAGCGGAAGGAAATAATAGAGCAGATTTTTCTAAAAATTTCCAATATTTTATTGAGACTAATTCTACTGCTAAAAAACCATTCACTTATACTTTAAAAGATGGAAACGGGAAATTTGTGAAAGAATTGCAGAATAATGATGCGCTTTTAAGCAAATTAAATGCAGATAATTTGGTTACCAAAGAATTTATGATTATTCCGAATGAAGCAGGAGACCAAATGAATGCTTACATCATGAAACCTAAGGATTTTGACCCGAATAAAAAATATCCACTTTTCATGTTTCAATATTCAGGACCGGGTTCTCAGCAAGTTTCTAATTCTTGGGACGGAGGAAACGGACTTTGGTTCAATCATTTGGTTCAAAAAGGATATATCGTAGTTTGTGTAGATGGTCGTGGAACAGGTTATAGAGGAACAAAATACAAAAAAGTAACCTATAAAAATCTAGGAAAATACGAAATAGAAGACCAAATTGCTGCTGCAAAATGGTTAGGAAATCAATCTTACATTGACAAGTCTAGAATTGGTATTTTTGGGTGGAGTTATGGTGGTTATATGGCAAGTTTAGCCATGACAAAAGGTGCAGATGTTTTCAAAGCAGGAATTGCGGTAGCGCCAGTTACCAATTGGAGATATTATGACAGCATTTACACCGAAAGATTCTTGCAAACGCCACAAGAAAATCCTGAAGGTTATGACCAAAATTCGCCGACTACTTTTGCAAAATTACTAAAAGGTAAATTCCTTCTCATTCACGGAACAGCAGATGATAACGTACATTTCCAAAATTCTATGGAATTTTCTGAAGCATTAATTCAAAATAATAAGCAGTTTGAGTTTATGGCATACCCAGACAAAAATCACGGTATTTATGGTGGACAAACCAGACCTCAATTGTATAAAAAAATGACGGATTTTATTTTGGAAAATTTGTAAGAAAAAATTATTGAAATTATGAGAAAAATATTTGCCTATTTATTTTTGATAGTTTTATTAACTTCTTGTATTGCAAATACAAAAATGTCTTTATCATCAAGCTATAAAGATGAATTTATTTTGAATAAAAGTAAAAAATATTTATTTATTAAGAATAATCTTCATACAAATGATTTGTCATTCATTAAAACTGTTGATAATGATTTCAAAAATATTTTTGGTGAAAATCTGTATGTAAAAAATTCTTTACTAGAATTTGATAATGATAGGTTTGTTAGGGTTACTGATGGTTTCATTGATATTATGAAAGAAAATTATTCTGAGGAGTTCGATTATTTAGTAATCTTAAGATTTATGAGAAAACCCGAAAACAAAGATGATCTTGACAATAAAATCATAAAAGTAAAAATAGATGATGTTTCAAAAACTAGAGTTTATCATACAGTATTACAAATTGTCGATTTAAAACAAGGAAAAATTGTATATTCTAAAGAAGCTATTTCTGATTATAAGAAAAATTTCAGTACTGGAATTACAACAACTCCTCTTAAACAGCTCTATGACACTTATGATCATTTGCTTAAAGAGTTTAGAAAAAAGATTTATAATTAGATTTTTAAGTTTTTTGACAATTTGTAAAATGAAAGATTTTATTTTAGAAAATCTTTGAAATAGTCAAAAACTCAATATTAAGCGGACTTTAGTCCGCTTTTTTTATGAAAATTCCATTAGCTTTAGCTAAAACTTATTAAATTTTCGAATTTTTAGTAGCTATGAAAGCTTCTATTATCTATAATTGTGATAAGGAAAATTGTATGATTTACTTCTTGATAAATTAAAGAATTATTTTCGTCTATTTTGCATTTTCTGAAATTTAGAAGTTTAGATTTTGGACAAATTTCTTTGTGTGATTTTAACCTTTCAATCAGTTCGTCAAAATTATTTTCAAATCTTTCGATTTCTTTTATTGTCCAGTTTTCTAGTAAATAATCTAAAACTTTTAAATAGTTTTCTAGAGTTTCTTTAGACCAAATAATTTTCATTTAAATGGCTTTTGATTGAAGGTAATTTCTAATTTTTTGTTTGGCTTCTTCATGCGAAATGATGTTCCCATTTTCTATATCTGAAATTCCTTTTTTGATGGATTCTTTTTGGCTATCAGATAGTTGATTTGCCCAATCTTTATCTAAGTATTTCTCCTTCAAGAAATCAATATAGTCATTCACATTCCCTAAAAGTTCTTTGGGAAGTGTCTTTAGATTTTTTTCTAAATCTTTTATTGTGATTTCCATTTTTTTAGAATTTATTTTTATCAAAGTTAGAAAAATTTTTCATTCCATTTAAAAAACTTATTTTTGGGAAAAATAATTTTTATGAACAATAAACATCCAAAAGGTTTACCGTATTTGTTCTTCACAGAAATGTGGGAAAGATTCGGGTATTATTTAATTTTAGGAATTTTTGTATTATATCTTATTGAGCCAGAAGGAATGAGAGGAGGATTAGGTCTTCCTGATAAAATGGCAGATGATATCTTCGGGACTTACATTGCCCTTACTTATCTTACTCCATTTATTGGTGGTTTCTTGGCAGATAGAGTTCTAGGATACGTGAAATCTATTTATTTGGGTGGTATTTTGATGGCTGCGGGTTACATTGGGATGGGCGTTTTCAAAGATTTACCACTTTTTTATACTTCTTTAGGATTAATTATTGTGGGAAATGGTTTCTTTAAGCCTACTATTTCTACACTTTTAGGAAATCTTTATTCAGACGAAAAATATAAAGCCAATAAAGATTCTGGTTATAACATTTTCTACATGGGAATTAATATCGGAGCATTCATCTGTAATATTATTGCAGCATTTATGCGTAATAAATTCGGTTGGGGAGAAGCATTTATCACCGCTGGAATCGGGATGTTGGTTAGTTTAGTAGTTTTCACAGTAGGAATGAAACATTACAGACAAGCTGCAGAAATGAAGCCAGTACAGGAAGGAGATACCAAACTTTCTGAAATTTTGGTTAAAGTATTCTTACCTGCAATTATCGCGGGAGCAATCGGTTGGTTCTTACCGGGAGAAATCTTCGGAAGTGATAGTACAGATGCGTTTATTTTTGCGTGTATTCCTGTTATTTATTTTTATGTTTCTCTTTATTTCAAAGCGAATCAGAAAGAAAAACCTGCGATTGGCGCATTGTTGTCTATCTTTTTAATTTCGATGTTTTTCTGGGCGGTTTTCAAGCAAAACGGAACGGCTTTAACTCGTTGGGCAAACTATTATACCGATAGAAGTGTTCCTGCAAGTGTAGAAAAACCTTTGGAAGATATTTATATGGTTGACGGAAAAGATTTCAAAGACAAAGAAGTTTCTGTGTATGATGACCAATACCAAACGCAAAAAGATGAAGAAGGAAAAACTCTAAAAACTCAAGGAAAAGATATTTATTTCAGAAATATTAAACCTGAACAAAAAGCACAATTAGAGCAAAATCCTTCCCAAAAAGTGTTTCTATACAATACAGAATTATTCCAATCCATTAATCCATTTTGGGTAATTGCGTTAACGCCAGTAATTGTAGCATTCTGGGCCATGCTCAGACGAAAAGGAAAAGAACCTTTAACGCCAACTAAAATTGTTTTGGGATTATTTATCTCAGCACTTTCTTGTTTGGTGATGGTTCTTGCGGTTTACGCTGGTGATAATGGAGCCGTAAAAGTTTCACCGTGGTGGTTAGTTGCAAGTTATGGAGTGATTACAGTTGGGGAATTATGTCTATCACCGATGGGACTTTCTTTCGTTTCAAAACTTTCTCCAGCGAGAATCACCGCATTAATGATGGGTGGTTTCTTCTTGGCCAATTCCGTAGGAAATAAACTTTCAGGAATTTTAGCAAGTACTTGGTACAGCTATGACAATAAGATGAATTATTTCTTGGTAAATTTTGCTTTACTCATTTTTGCTACTTTACTAGGAGTAGCTATGCTAAAGCGTTTGAATAAAATTATGAAAGACCAAGGTCACTAATTAAGAAGATATAAGTCAGTACTTTTAGTGCTGACTTTTTTATTGACTAAACCAAAAAAAAACTATATTTGCTAGTCTTAACAAAAAATTAACAATAAAAATATGGATACAGCACAACAAAAAGGACATCCTAAAGGACTATACCTTTTATTTTTCACAGAAATGTGGGAACGTTTTTCTTATTATGGTATGAGAGGGATTTTGATCCTATATCTTACTAAAACCTTTTTAGAAGGGGGACTTGCTTTTGATGAAGGGACAGCTAGTTTAATTTATGGTTGGTTTACAGGATTTGTATATTTTACACCACTTATTGGTGGTTGGCTAGCCGACAAATACTTAGGTCAAAGATTATCAATTACTATTGGTGGTCTTACAATGATGGTGGGGCAGTTGATATTGTTTTCAATAGGATCTCATACTGGGTTGTATCTTGGGTTGTTTTTGTTGATTATTGGAAATGGATTTTTCAAACCTAATATTTCAACATTAGTTGGTGGACTTTATAAAGATGGAGATGAGAGAAGAGATTCAGCGTTTTCTATATTTTACATGGGTATTAATTTAGGTGCTTTCTTAGCTCCATTAGTAATAGGTTTTTTAACAGATAATATATTTGCAGTAAAAGACGAAACAGGTAATAATATTATCTCTTATGGTTACCGTTACGGATTTTTAGCGGCAGCAATTGGTATGTTTTTAGGACAAATTGCTTTTAATATGTTGGCTCAAAAGTATTTAGGAGATTTAGGTAAAAAGCCAGGTAGTTTAAATTCTACTCCTAATGCAGATACTGGAGAAGTAGCTGATCCAAATAAACCATTAACAAAGGCAGAAAAACAAAGGATTGCGGTTATATTTGTTTATTTCTTGTTTGCAATTTTCTTCTTTGCTGGTTTTGAACAAGCAGGATCTTCTTTATCATTGTACACTGATAAATTTATTGATAGAAATGTTTTTGGATTTACAATTCCAACTTCATGGTTTCAATCAGTTAATCCATTGTTTATTGTTCTTTTAGCACCATTGTTTAGTGTGTTTTGGAGTTCAGAAGCTGGTAAAAAATTATCTACACCTATTAAGATGGGATTAGGTATGATTTTATTAGGAGTTGGTTTCTTCTTTATGTTAGGAGCAGTTGCTGAAAGAGGTGGTAATATTGCTGATGATACTATTAAAGCGAGTTTACTATGGTTAGTATTTACGTATTTATTACATACGATAGGTGAATTATGTTTGTCACCAGTTGGTTTATCTGTTGTTACAAAATTATCTCCTCCAAAATTAGCTTCATTGCTAATGGGTGTTTGGTTATTAGCATCTTTCTTTGCTAATGTAATTGGAGGTTATTTGGCATCATATGTTGAAAGTATGGGAGCTGGTAATATTTTCTTGTATGTGTCAATTTTTGTTATCATTTGTGGTTTAGGGCTCGTATTACTAAATAAAAAATTGGTTGCAATGATGCACGGTGTTAAATAATTCATTAAAATATCTTATAAAAACCATCGAAACATCGGTGGTTTTTTTTATTTTCGTACTACTTTGCCAAAGTTTAAAAATCTTTGCCAAAGTTTTTAACAAGAAATACAATTAAAATGAATTTAACTCTCGAACAAATTCAAGATTTTAAAGGTAAATATCCTCGCCAGATTTGGTCACTCTTTTTCTCTGAAATGTGGGAACGTTTCTGCTTCTACGGAATGCGCGGAATGCTCACTTTTTTTATGGTTTACGAATTATTAATGAAAAAAGATGATGCACAACTGCAATATGGAGCTACTCAAGCTTTTGTATACGCATTTACTTTCGTGGGCGGACTTTTTGCGGATAAAATCCTTGGTTTCAGGAAATCTCTATTTTGGGGAGGTTTACTGATGATAGTTGGGAGTTTAATTTTAGCAATAGATCCTCATCAGTTTTTCTTTTTGGGTATTTCTTTTACCGTTGTAGGAACAGGTTTTTTTAAACCTAACATTTCTTCCATGGTTGGACAATTGTATAAATCTAATGATAATAGAACAGACGCTGGTTTTTCATTGTTTTATGCAGGTATTAATATAGGAGCTTTTATTGGTGGATATATTTGTATTGCTGTAGGAAAAGGCGATATGTTTTCTAGCTTTATTCCAGAAGATAAAAGATGGAATTTTGCTTTTGGTTTTGCAGCTTTGGTAATGATAATAAGTTTAGTTAATTTTATTTTTACTCAAAGAAGTTTAGGACCTATTGGTTTACAACCTCAAAAATTAAATTCTGATGGTATTTATCAGCCTCTAGAAAAATGGAAAGAATACGGAACCTATATATTGACATTAGTTCTAGTTCCGGTAATCATGAAAATGGTTTCTGTTCCAGAATATACAGATTATTTTATGTGGACGATTGGTCCATTAACTTTGCTCTATCTTTTCTATGAAATGTCCAAAGTCACTCCTGCTGAAAGAAATAAATTGTGGGCAGCTTTGGTTTTTATTGTTTTCTCTATTCTTTTTTGGGGAATTTATGAGCAGAGTGGCGGTTCTTTGAGTATTTTTGCGGCGGAACATCTCGATAAAAAATTGCTTTTTTTTAATGCTGATCCTAATGGTATTAATAATTCTGGAGGTGCATTTTTTGTGATTATTTTTGCATTTGTTTTCAGTTTTATTTGGCTTTGGTTAAGCAAAAGAAAGATGGAGCCTAATACAATCATTAAATTTGGTTTAGGATTTATCTTTTTAGGATTAGGATATTATGTGCTTTTTGCGACTAAATTTTTTGCCACTCTTCAAGGGATAACTTCTCTGAATATTTTCACAATTGCTTTATTGGTTATTACCTTTGGTGAACTATGCTTATCGCCAATTGGTTTGTCTATTATGACGAAGCTTTCTTCCGAAAAACTACAAGGTGTAATGATGGGAACTTGGTTTTTGGCTTCAGCTTACGGACAATATGTCGCAGGAATTATTGGTGCAAATATGGCTTCAGCAAAGGAAGGGGCAACCAACTATGAAAAATTAATTACTTACACAGAAGGATATAAAGATTTAGGAATCTATGCTTTAGTGGCTGGTTTGGTACTGATTTTGATATCTCCTTTTGTGAAAAAATTAATGCAAGAGGTTCATTAACCACATAAAAACTACTGTATGAAAGCTACTTTATCGATGTTATTTCTTTGGGTGTTCAGTTTTTCCTTTTCACAAGTGAATTGGATGACGATGGAACAAGCGTTAACTGCTCAAAAAGCCAATCCAAAAAAGATTCTCATCGATTTTTATGCAGATTGGTGTGGACCGTGTAAATTGATGGATAAACAAACCTATTCACATCCTATTATTTCGAAATACATCAATGAAAATTTTTATGCTGTAAAATTCAATGCAGAAGGCAATCAGACGGTTAATTTTTACGACAGAGTTTTTACCAATCCTGATTTTGCTACCAAGGCAAAAAGCAAAAATGCAATGCACCAGTTCGCGAAGTTTATGAATGTCAATGGCTATCCAGCTTTGGTATTTTTAGACGAAAATGCTCAACCGATTACCAATTTGATGGGATATTTCTCTGCCAAAGAATTAGAACCTTATATCACTCTATTTTCTAAAGGCGAATATAAAAATATCAAAACCCGTGAACAATGGGAAAACTATCAGAAGAAGTTTAAATCTAAGATTAAAGAGTAATTTGAGTTATGGTTTTTGAAAAATCTTTGCGAAGAATTAAATAAAGAAGCAATCCACAGGATTTATGAATATTTTTATCAATAGGAACGGACTTTAGTCCGTTTTAGAAATCATAAAAATCAATTTGGCTTTAGCCAAAACAGAATAAAAAAGACTTTCATGATTAGAAGACTTTTTTCATTAAAAGTATAGTGAATTAAAATACCAAATAATCTATTTGATTTTTTTGATAACTTATATTTTAATAATTCTCCAATAAGGATTTTCATCAATAATCCATTTTACTAAATGCTCTGAGATATCGTAGTAAACTATGTTTATTTGCTTTTCTAATTTTAATAACTCATCACGTAGATTAATTATTAATCCAATATCACTTGGAGTTAAAAAATTTGGAAGAATCACAAAAATTTCATTGCAGTGTTCAAAAATTGAAAAATCTAAAGTTCCTTTTCTAAAATCGTCATAAGTTATTCTTAAATTACAAGGCGTAAGCGACTCAACATCTTCAGCTTTTCTTATTTTTGAGATTGAATAAATATTTTTATTATAATCTCTTTTGTAAGTTGTTACTAGATTACAATCGTTATTTTGAAATGTTTCTGCAGCAATAAATCCACCTCTTATTTTTTTAGATTCTAATAATTTTTTTGGATTAAATTCATTCCCATTATCGATTAAAATAATTTTATCTTCAAGAATTTCAAGTTCAATTTCTGTTGCAGATCCATGAATAAATGCATTTCTTGCTAATTCAATCAAATAGTCTCGAGTTATATTTTCTGATTTTTTACCCCAAGAAATTTCGGTGCAGCAATCTTTTAAAGTGTTTCCTATTATTTCTGTTTCATGACCTAAATTATTAAATGATATTTTATCAGTAATAAGATTTGAAAAGTTGTAAATTGAGATAGCATCTTCATATGTACATTTTCTTTCCTGCATAATTTTTGCTGTTTGTTCAGCAATTTCTTTCCATTTTAAAAGTATATCTGTTGTAAATCTTGATTCATCATCGTCAATTAATTTTCCATGATCATAACACATCCAAATTCCATTATTTGCGTGTGTTCTTTCTTCTATACTCATTTCAAAATTATATCTTCTAGAGCCTCTTCCAGGGGAAGCTGCATTTATATGGCAAGCCATCCCATTTTTTGATATACTTGTAGAACTTTCATTACTTGGACCTAAAGTGAGTTGACCACAACCTAAAAAACTGCATAAGTATCCAGCTCGAGAAGCGATTATTTTTTTTGTAGCTTCAGAGAAATCATCTCTTTCTGACATGTTTTATTGTTTTTATTTATTTATACTTCCAAAATTAAAAAATAATTCTAATTTTTTTAAGAATTTCCTTAATTTCACATTCCGAAAATCCTAAATTGTAATTTTGAATCTAGACACTTCCATAGAATTTATAAAAGGAATTGGTACAGAACGTGCCAAGTTGATTGCTAATGTCTTAGATATTAGAACGGTGGAAGATTTTCTGCATTTTTTTCCGATAAGATATTTGGATAAATCGAAAGTTTATAAAATTGCAGACATCAAGGAAGATAATTTGGAAATTCAACTCAAAGGTAGGATTACAGAATTGCAGGAAATCACTTATGCCAAAGGAAAAAAACGACTTTCTGGGAAATTTACAGACGGAACAGGAACACTAGATGTAGTTTGGTTTCAGTATTCTAATTGGATGAAAGAACAGATTCCCGTAAACCGAGAAATCTATATTTTTGGGAGAATTCAAGAGTTTAACCATAGTTTTTCTATGCCGCATCCAGAAATTGAATTAGAAGACAAGAAATCGGCAGAAGAAAGACTCAGACCTATTTATCCAAGTTCAGAAAAATTGACGAAACGTGGACTAAACCAGAAATTTTTTCAAACGGTTCAAGCCAACATCATTTCGCAGATTCCTCAGTTAATCGAAGAAAATTTGCCAGTTTCCCTCATGAAATCTCTGAAATTGATGAGTCGTCAACAAGCATATCTCAACATTCATTTTCCACAAAATGCAGATTTTGCAAAACATGCAGACAGAAGATTAAAATTTGAAGAAGCCTTCTTTTTTCAGTTGGGTTACGGTTTGAAAAAAAATTACAACAAAAGTTTTACCATTGGAAATCCTTTTCCGATAGTAGGCGAAAATTTCAACAATTTCTATGAAAATTTCCTTCCTTTTGAATTAACCAATGCCCAAAAAAGAGTGCTGAAAGAAATCAGAAATGATTTGAAAAAACCTATCCAAATGAACCGATTATTGCAAGGAGATGTAGGTTCTGGTAAAACGATGGTGGCCCTTTTGGCGATGCTTTTGGCGATGGATAATGGTTTCCAAAGTTGTATGATGGCGCCTACAGAAATTTTGGCAACTCAACATTTTAATTCGATTGCAGATTTATTGAAGGAAACAGATGTTAAAGTAAGATTACTCACCGGTTCTACCAAAACCGCCGAAAGAAAAATGATTCATGAAGAACTTTTAAATGGTGAACTTTCGATTTTAGTAGGAACTCATGCGGTTTTAGAAGATATTGTTCGGTTCAAAAATTTAGGATTAGCCATCATTGATGAACAGCATAGATTTGGAGTAGCGCAAAGAGCAAAACTTTGGGCTAAAAATAAAATTGCACCGCATATTTTGGTAATGACGGCTACACCTATTCCTAGAACTTTGGCAATGAGCTATTATTCTGATTTAGATGTTTCGGTAATTGATGAAATGCCTGTTGGTAGAAAACCCATTATCACAGCTCACCGAAGAGAAAAAGATAGAAATTCTGTTTATGGTTTTGCCAAAGAAGAAATTGCCAAAGGCAGACAAGTGTATTTTGTATATCCATTAATCGAGGAATCTGAAACGCTGGATTATAAAAATTTAATGGAAGGTTTTGAGCATATTTCAGAAATTTTTCCGCTTCCAGATTATAATACCACCATGCTTCACGGGAAAATGAAACCCGATGAAAAAGATGCAGCCATGAATTATTTTGCCAAAGGAAAAGCAGATATTATGGTCGCAACTACCGTAATAGAAGTGGGTGTAAATGTTCCGAATGCTTCAGTAATGGTGATAGAAAGTGCCGAAAGATTTGGGCTTTCACAGTTGCACCAGCTTCGTGGTAGAGTAGGAAGAGGAGCTGAACAAAGCTATTGTATTCTGATGACGGGTGATAAACTCTCCACAGAATCTAGAAAACGCATCAAAACCATGTGCGAAACCAATGACGGTTTTAAAATTTCTGAAGTAGACATGCAATTGCGCGGTCCTGGAGATATTCTGGGAACTCAACAAAGCGGAATGGTAGATTTTAAACGCCTGGATTTGGTAAATGATGGAAATATCATAAAAGCAGCAAAAGAAACCGTAGAACATTTGCTAAAAATAGACGGAAATCTACAGCTTCCAGAGCATCAAAGCCTTAGAAATTACTACGTTAAGCAGTACAAAGGCAAAAATAAATGGGGGAAAATCTCTTAATTTTTACTCTTAATTTTTGCTGGAGGTGGTGATGTATATACTTCTACTGTTTGAGTGCCTTCTGCTTTTTTTGTTTCTACCAAACCATTTAAGAATCGGTCTAATTCTGCTTTATTTTGGTCGAAATTTTTAGCAAAAGCATAACTGGTTAAAGAGCAATATCCATTGTCTGTAAGAAAAGCATACATTTGATATTCAAAATCAAGACCTTTAGTATTCGCAATGTATCTTAGGTAAAGAACTTTTAAACCATTTACAGTTCTGTATTCAGATTCTTTTAATTTAAAATAATCTGCTCTATTTTGGGTATTGATAATGATGAGATCTTTCAGATTTTTCAAACTTCCTACTTCTATATTTTCAGAGACTAACAATCCAAAAGTATTAGGATTTAAACTGTTTACAAAAGCATATTCTAAAACTGGAGTTTTAAAAGCATCGGTAATTTTCCAGATTTTAGGATTTACATAAACTCCCGCATTTACTTTTTTGCTTCGGTATAAAAATGTGGAAGCTTTATCTTTATTAAATGGAGTTTCATTGGTAGTGATGGTTTCTAGAACTTTTGCATCACTATCGTTAGCAAATTTCCAAGTTCCATTATCAAATAGAACCACTTCTTTTCCTTCGTCAGTTACAGCTTTGATTTGAGCTTCAACTTGATAGCTCAATAAAATTAGGGCAGTGATTATTAGTTTTTTCATAGGACTAATTTACAAAAAATCCTTTATTGAAGAACTATAAGAGTGGTTTTTTGAAAAAAAATGCCATGAATTTTGTCACGGCATTTTTAAAAATTGAGTTGAAATGTTTTAAAATTTTATCCTATCACAGAAACGCCAATTAATTTACCGATTCCGAAAGTGATTGCTGCAGCCAATAATCCGAAAATAACTTGTCTGAAACCTGAATACCAAATGCTCTTTCCTGTGAAAAGAGTAATGGCAGAACCTATTAAAAACAAACCAACGGAACTAGAAATAGCACTGGCAATAATTGCTGGAGTTCCTCCTAAAAAGAAAAACGGGAAAAGTGGTAAAATGGCTCCAATTGCAAATAATACGAATGAAGAAATTGCGGCTTCCATGGCAGAACCTTTCAGTTCTTCGGAGTTGATTCCTAATTCTTCTTTTACCAAAAATTGATGTGCAGAATCTTTGTCATTCATGAGTTCTGTTGCCATTTGTGCTGCTTGTTCCACAGGAATTCCTTTCGCTCTGTAAATCAATTCTATTTCTTTTAATTCTCCTTCGGGATTTACTTCTAATTCATCCATTTCCAGAGACATCTGGTTTTCGTATAATTCTTTGGAACTCTGTACCGAAATCCATTCTCCTAATGCCATAGACAATGAACCTGCTAAAAGCCCAGCTAAACCTGCGAGCAGTACTTCTTTTTGTCCGCTACTTGCTCCTGCAACTCCCATAATTAATGAAAAGTTGGAAATTAAACCGTCATTTCCTCCTAAAACAGCTGCTCTAAGTGCGTTTCCGCCAACAGAACGATGTCTTTTTTCAAAACGAGAAAGAGCATTTCCTCCAATTTTAGGATTGTTTTGAAGAATATTTTCTAAAATTTTCACGTGAGCTGTATCAGAAATAGATGCTTGAGTTTTTGTATTAACTCTGGCTTTTCCGATAGAGCTAGACAATGATTTTTCGGTATCCATTAAAACCCCTAAAACATAATCATAACCTAAAATTCCTCCAATTTTTTTAAGAATTTTTGCTCTTGTAGAAGGTTTCGGCATGTCTTTTTCCGTGAGTCCTACTTTCTGTAAAAATGCTACTGCGTGAGATTTTTCGATGGCAGACATTTGTAAAAAAATTTCTTTTACATTTTGGTCTTCTTCTTTCTCTGCTAATAAACCGTACAGAAAAGAAGCATCTACTTCGGTTTGGATGTTTTTTAAGTTCATTTTGTGGGTGTTTTGTGGTGTTATTCTTCTACATTTTTAAGTCCCATCAATAGATAATAAGCTCCTTTCGTTACAAATTTCTTGTTTTTAGCCTTTTCGTCAAGGTTCAAAATTTCTGTTCTCCCATTTTCCGAATTTCCTATGGTTACAGGAAACATTTTATAGGTTTTTGGTTGTATTTCTTCAAAAATATATTGTTTGCCTTCCCAAGTTACCACGGCATCATCAGGAACGGTATTTCCTGTTTCAGTTTTAGTTTCTACTTCTGCATTCATATATGTTCCAGGGATTAAACTCTTGTCATATTCCATAAAATGACAGAGAATAATTACAGATTTATCTGGCTGAAAATCTCTGCCAATTAAAATAACATTTGCAGCGTATTTTTTCTGTGGATTTTGGTTGGTATAGGCAAAGACTCTTTGGTTCAAAGCAATTTTATTCAAATCTTTTTCAAAAACCTTTAGTGCAAGATGAATATCTCCTGTGTTTACTACATCAAAAAGTCTTTCTGTAGGTGAAACATATTGTCCCATTTTTACATTCACACTAGAGATATAACCAGAAACAGGAGATGTAACCGCCACACTTCTTTTGATGTTTCCAGCGTTCAGATTATTCGGATTTATTCCAAGAGCTCTCAATTTTTCGGCCATTCCTCTCATCAAAATATTTTGATTTTGAGCTTCAGTTTGGGCGAGTTGCATCGCTTTATCTGATGCAGCTTTGCTTTGATTTAATTCACTTTGTCTAGCATAATCTTTTTGTGCGTAACCTAAATTAGACTTTGCCAAAAGATAATCTTGCTGCAACTGAACAATCTGTGGATCCTCTAAAACAGCTAAGGTTTCGCCTTTATCTACGTGCATTCCTGGCATATGACGAATAAAACGCACATAACCACCACTTGGTGCAGAAACGCTTGCTAAATTCTGTGGCGGAACATCTACAGATCCGTTGAGGATTATTTTTGCTGAAATATCTTCGTAATCTAAATTTCCTATTTCTATACCCGCATTTTTGATTTGGTTATCGTTCAGCGTAATTTGGTTTTCAGCGGCTAATACTTCAAATTCTTCTTTGGCAGTTTCTTCTTTTTTGCCACAAGAAAAGAGTAGAAGAGTTATCGTTATAATTGAAATTATTTTTTTCATTTTTGATTCATTTTTTGCTTAAAAAAATTAAAATTTTCATTTGATTAAGGATTATTCTCCTCCAATCATTTTAGAAACAATTCCTTTTTTGTTGGTCAATTCGGCAACGGTAATTCCTACAAAGTGAAGGACGATGAATCCTGGCATCCAATAAATGGCTAGTTTGTGAATTTCTTCGGCTTTTTCTAAAATATTTTCTCCTGCTAATTCAAATTTTAGCATCATACCTGTTGCAGCTTCTACCACCACTAAAAAGTAGAAAATAAAATAAATAGTCCCTTGGAATTTTTCTTTTCCAGAAGCCGTTTTAGAAAAAGGATTAGGGAATTTAATGCCTTTTACCAGCATATAAACTATCCTTAAAACAAAAGCAAAAACCAATACATAAGCAAAGTTAACGTGCCACTCAAACATTGGATTGATGATAGATTTTGCAATAGCACGAACGCTTTCTTCTGGTAATGCTAAACCTTTAGCGGCAAGTTCGTTATTGATAGCAGCAGAAATGGTTTTTCTGCCCATCCAATACATTCTTAAAAATCCAGTGGCTAATAATACGAACATTGAAATTGCGATAACCCAATGTATAATTCTATGTGTTGCGGTAAATTTTTTCATCTTTTAATTAATTATCGCTTTTCAGCGCGTTGATTTCTATAATAATGTCATTGAGTTCTTTTAATCGATCCGTGTATTTGTTTTCAATTTCAAATGCTTGATTCACTAAAAGAGTCCATTCTAAATAATTGATTTCTCCGTTATAATATTGGTTATTGGCGGTTTTTAAGATGCTTTCGCTGTTTGCCAAACCTGTTTTCTGATAGTAAGAAATCTCGTCCGTTAGTTTTTGATAAAGATTAAAGTTCTGTGTGTATTGATTTTTCAGTTGTAATGAACCTAGCTGATAATTATTTTCAGCGATTTGTTGGTTGATTTTCTGAGCTTCAATCACTGATTTCTGTGCTGAATTAAAAACAGGTAAACCTATTCCTACCATACCAGAGTGAAATCTTGCCGAACGTTCATAAAATTTATCATCTGCACCCGTTCCGTACATAGACATATTGTTGTACCCAATGTTAAAACTAGGAGTAAGCTTAGATTTTTCAGCCAAAAGTTTAGCGTTTTGAATGTTTTTTTCTTGTTCCAATTGTTTTAAAATAATTGGATTTCCTGAGAAATTTTCACCAAGATTGTTAATATCTAAAACAGTATATTTTTCTTTATCATTTTGGTAAAAAGTTCCATCATTGATGAGGAAATTAAATTTCTGCAAAGCAATTTCTCTGTCTTTTTCGAGTGCGTTGAGTTGCAGTTCTGCTTGACTTCTCAAGTTTTCGGCAGTCGCTTTTTCTAAGAGATTGCTTTCTCCTTTTTTCAGTCTAAGTTCAGCTCTTTTGTAATATTGAGAAAAGATGCTGTCTGCTTTTTTGAGCAGTTTTTTCTTCTCGTCTAGATATTTTAACTCATTGTAAATCAAAGAGATTTCTTTTTTGAGTTGCCATTTATGAACATCCAATTGTAACATAGAATTTTTATATTCTTCTGCTAAAACTTTCTTCTGACTGTTGTAAAATTTTGGCAATCTAATTGTTTGAGAAACCGAAAATTTATTGTCAACATAAGCTGAATTCATTTGTCCGATTTCTCCCGAAATCATCAATGGATCAATAACTGTAGCAGAACGTTGCATTTTTTCTTGATATTGTACCCTTAATGTTCCGTCCTTGATGGCTAAATTATTATCCAAAGCTTTATTGATAGCACTTTCTAACGAAATAGGAGTTTGTGAAAATCCTATTCCAAAAATTAGAAAAGTGAATATTTTTAAAAATTTTTCTTTCATTTTATTTGATTTATTTTTTACCACAGAGGTCACAGAGAAATTATTAGAGTTCACGGTGTTCTCCGTGAAATTCTTTGTGTCTCTGTGTTTAGATTTATAGTTGGTATCCATCTTCAGTATCTTCTATTTCTTGCAATTTTCTATTTTTTTCAGGGAAATGTGCCTCAAACCAAATGTACATTACTGGCAAAAGATAAAGCGTAAGATAAGTGGCCAACAATAAACCACCAATTACAACTGTAGCGAGTGGTCGCTGAACTTCTGCACCTTCACCTGTAGAAATTGCCATTGGCAAAAATCCTAGAGATGCTACAAAGGCAGTCATTAAAACAGGTCTTAATCTGGTTCTACCACCTATAATTACTGCAGTTTTTAAATCTGGTTGTATTGTTTTTTGGCGGTTAAATTCCGAAATAAGAACAATGCCATTTAAAACCGCAACCCCAAATAATGCGATGAAACCAACTCCCGCAGAAATACTGAAATTCATGTCTCTTAACCAGAGTGAGAGGATTCCTCCAATCGCGGAAAGTGGAATTGCAGAGAAGATGAGCAATCCGTATTTTACTGAATTAAATGCAAAATACAGCATCAATAAAATTAAAAATAAACTCACCGGAACGGCTATTGCTAAACGTGATTTTGCTTGTTGAAGATTTTCAAAAGTTCCACCATATTTTATAGAATAACCAGCAGGAAGTTTCAGTTGTTTTTCTACATTTTGTTGTAAATCTTCTACCGTAGATTGTATATCTCGGTTTCTTACATTAAATCCAACGATGATTCTTCGCTGAGCATTTTCACGCTGAATTTGGTTAATGCTTTCCTTTAATTCCACATTTGCAACTGTACTGAGTGGAATTTCGATTCCAGAAGGAGTAGAGATGAGTAGATTATTGACATCGTCTACATTTTTTCTTTGGTTTCCATCTAAACGAACCACCAAATCAAATTTCTTTTCTCCTTCGAATACAGAGCCTGTAGCTTGTCCTGCAAAAGCGGTATTCACGATATTATTTACATCACTTACATTGAGTCCAAATTGTGACATGGCTTCACGTTTGTAAGTAATTACAATCTGTGGCATTCCTGAAACGGGTTCTACATAAATATTTTGTGCGCCTTGTATTTTTTTAGAAATTTGACCTAATTTTTCAGCATAAACTTTTAAGGTGTCAAGATTTTCTCCAAAAATTTTACAAACTACATCTTGTCTTGCTCCTGTCATTAATTCGTTAAAACGCATTGCAACAGGATATTGGAAAGAGTAGGTAACGCCAATCATATTTTTCTTCAATTCTGCAGACATTTTTTCTGAGAGTTCATCATAAGTTGTTGCAGAAGTCCATTCAGCACGAGGTTTTAAGATAATCATCATATCACTAGCATCAATTGGCATAGGATCGGTTGGGATTTCGGAGCTTCCTGTTTTCCCTACAATTTTTTCAATTTCCGGGAATTTTTTCATTAAAATCTGTGATGACTTTTGAACAGCATCTGTAGAAGTTTTCAGATTACTGCCTGGTAGAACTCTGGTGTCTACTGCGAAATCTCCTTCAGGAAGACTTGGAATAAATTCTCCACCTAATCTGGTCATTATAAAAACGGCAAAGAAAAATACACCAACAATCCCGAAGAATATTAAGTTAGGAACTTTTAAAACTCTTTCTAATGATTTATCGTAGTTTTTCTCAATTTTTTCAATCATTTTATCCGAAATGGTCTTCTTATTGTCAATTTTTTTAGACAAAACAAGAGAGCTCATCATCGGGATATAAGTTAAAGAAAGAATAAATGCTCCCAATAATGCAAAAATTACAGTTTGCGCCATCGGAATAAACATTTTACCTTCTACACCTTCTAAAGTGAGAATTGGTAAGTAAACGATTAGGATAATGATTTGTCCAAACACCGCAGAATTCATCATTTTGCTAGAAGAAGTATAGACTTCGTCATCCATCATGGTTTGAGAAATGCTTTGATTTTGATAGATTTTCAAGTGTTGTAATCTATGCAAAACCGCTTCTACAATAATGACGGCTCCATCTACAATTAATCCGAAATCTAATGCGCCTAAACTCATTAAATTCCCTGAAACTCCAAAAATATTCATCATAATGATGGCAAAAAGCATGGAGAGCGGAATAACAGAAGCGACCAAAAATCCAGCACGCAGATTTCCGAGGAATAATACCAATACGAAAACTACAATTAGTGCACCTTCTAAAAGGTTTTTCTCAACTGTTCCGATGGCATTATTTACCATTTTGGTTCGGTCTAAGAATGCATCTATTTTTACGCCTTCTGGTAAAGTTTTTTGGATTTCTTCTATTCTTGTTTTTACTTTTTTAATGACTTCGTTTGAGTTTTCTCCTTTCATCATCATCACCACAGCTCCTGCAACTTCTCCTTGTCCGTTGTAAGTCATTGCGCCGTATCTGATGGCTTTTCCGTATTGTACGGTTCCAATATTTTTAATCAAAATTGGTGTTCCGTCTTCTAAATTTTTAACTACAGTGTTCTCAATATCTGTAATTTTTCCCATTAATCCTTCGGTTCTGATAAAAAGAACACTCGGACCTTTTTCTATATAAGCGCCTCCAGTATTTTGATTGTTTTTTTGTAATGCATCAAAAACTTCGGTCATGGTTACACCCATAGATTTCAGTTGAGAAGGATTTACGGCAACTTCATATTGCTTTAAATCTCCACCAAAACTCGCTACATCTGCAACTCCTTCCGTTCCTAATAATTGTCTGCGAACAATCCAATCTTGAATAGTTCTGAGTTGCATCGCATTGTAACGGTGTTCATAACCTTTTTTCGGACGAACTACATATTGATAAATTTCTCCTAAACCTGTAGAAATGGGTGCCATAGAAGGTGTTCCTAAACTGGTAGGAATATCTTTAGAAACTTGCTGAAGTCTTTCTGCAACTTGTTGACGTGCCCAATGTAAATCTACTTCATCTTTAAAAACGATAGTAATTACAGAAAGTCCGAAACGCGAAAAACTACGCATTTGTTTAATTCCTGCAATGTTATTATTGGCTTGTTCTAGCGGAAAAGTGATGAATCTTTCTACATCTGGTGCTCCCAAACTTGGGGAAACGGTAATAATCTGTACCTGATTGTCTGTAATATCAGGAACAGCATCTATAGGTAATTTTCTTACCTCAAATATTCCATAAATGATTAATCCAAGCGTGAATAAAGCGATAATCAGTTTATTCTTGATGGAAAATTCTATGATTTTGTTAAGCATTTTAATTTAATTTATAGAGTGAAACGTCTCAAAACCAAATAGTAATGAGTTTTCTATACCAATAAATTAAATCAGCTCTGGCGGTTGAAAAAATGAAAGTAAATGTGGATTGATAAAACTTTCAGTGTAATGAAAGTTCTGGTTTTTTTCTTCAAAAAACTTTTTAGTTTGAGCTAAATTTAACTCAAAAGATTTAGGTAAGTCTTGGATAGCAAAGCTGACTGAAGAAATTTCATGGGCTTTAAAAGGCAGTTTCATATCTTTTTCATAATCACTGTCTTTTTGGCTACCGCTTAAATAATGAAGCGCGATAAACCCAATAATACTGATGTTTTTATTTTCAGATTTATGTTCCTGATAATGTTCGATTAATGCAGGAATTTTCAATACTTCTTTTACCTCTGTAAAACTAAAGAGGTAAATTGTTAAGATAAATATTGAAAAATGTCTTTTCATCTGAATATTTCACAAAGTTAGTGAAAAAATTAATAGAGAATGTATATGAAGTGTTAAAGATATGATAATTTATGCATTCCATTCCATCAAGTAATCATCCATCACGAAGCCATTTCCAATGTCAAAAACACCTTCTTCATAGACTTTGAAGCCTTGAGAAAGATAAAAATGATAAGATGGATTTTGCTTATTTACGGCAAGGATAATTCTTTGGTCGCCCACTTCTAGAATTTGATTTTTAAGAAACTGAATGGCTTCTTTTCCTAGACCTTTTCCTTTTCCATCTTCGGTAATGTAGATTCTATGGAGTTTAGTAGTGTTTTGTTCATAATGATTTTCGAAGCCCATAATTCCATAGAAATTTTCTGCATCACCCAAAAGACAATAATGATAATTGGGATTATTAAATTGACTGGTGATTTCTTCTTCCGAATACATTAAATCCAGCATGAAATCTATTTGTTCAGGAGAAATAATTCCCGGATAGTGACTTCTCCAAGATTTTTCTGCTAAATCTTGAATTAAAGGAATGTCTTTTATTGTGGCTTTTGTAATCATAAAAAAAGAACTTACACAAAGGTAAGTTCTTAATATTGAAATTTAAAATTTATAATATTAAATTTTTGCCATTTCTGCTTTTATTTTGGCTTGTAAACCTTCAGAAGCAACAACTAGAGGCAATCTTAAGTAGTTTTTGATGATTCCTTTCTCTGCTAAAACGGTTTTAATTCCGCAAGGATTTCCTTCAGCAAAAATAAGTCTGGTGATTTCTACTAATTTGTTATGAATTTCATAAGCTTCTTTTACTTTTCCTTCGAAAGCAAGTTGTACCATCGTAGAAAATTCCTTAGGATAACCTTGTCCAATTACAGAAATTACACCGTCTCCACCAGCTAAAGTTACTGGAAGCGTATATTCATCATCTCCAGAAACTAAAGAGAAATTTGCAGGTTTTTTTCTTAAAATGTCAAAATATTGTAAGATGTTTGGTGCAGCTTCTTTAATCATAAAAAGATTAGGGAATTCATTTGCTAAACGCAATGTGGTAGAAGCTTCTATGTTTTGACCAGTTCTTCCTGGAACGTTGTAAATAATGATTTGTTTTCCTGTAGAAGCTAGCATTTTATAATGCTGATAAAGTCCTTCTTGGTTGGGTTTGTTATAGTAAGGAGATACTGATAGAACCGCATCGAAATCAGTTAAATCTGCTTCTTCAATTTGTTTTTTAACTTCTAGAGTATTGTTTCCACCGATTCCTAAAACCAATGGTAAACGTTTATTATTAATCTTTATAACGTGTTTTATAACTTCTTGTTTTTCTGCTGCAGAAAGAGTAGCAGCTTCTGCTGTGGTTCCTAGAACTACTAAATAATTGGTGCCATTTTCGATGTTGTATTCTACTAATCTCGTTAGCGAATCAAAATCTACTGATAAATCTTCGTTGAAAGGTGTTACTAATGCTACACCTACTCCTTTTAAGTTACTCATTGTTAAATTGTGTTATAAAAATTAATTTGTTCAAAATTAGTGAAAATTTTTTTTTCAGGAGCAAGAAGTTTACTAATTCTCATCACTTTTGGTCCCGCTTTTCGCTGCAACCTTTTAAAATTTTTTCACTCAGGTTTCATAAAATGAAAAAACCTGAAAATTTTAAAAGGATTTCCGCTTCAAAACGAGGCAAGAGTTTAGCCGATTCCTTTAAAAATATAAAGAAACAAAGAGGCAATCGGGGCTATTTTTTACGCAAATTTCTTCGGTTCACGCCCGCCAAAAAATCTATTCATAATAACAGATAATCAATTATATTTGCATTACAATTTTTATAAAATCATGAAAAATAAAATTTGGTTGTTGGCCATCGTTGCGCTTACTGCTTCTGCATGCAGAGCTCCGCTTCAAGTGGCTCAAGTTCAACCGCAGAAAAATACTTCTATCACTTCTGAAATTGCAGAAAATCAGAATTTTGTTTCCGTTATTGCTCCTTACAAAGTAGAGTTGGAGAAAAAAATGAATTCTAAAATTTCTTACACTTCTGTAGACCTTAATAAATCGGGAGACAATTCTAATTTAGGGAACCTTTTGGCAGATTTCACTTATGAAGGAGCAGAAGAATGGGGCGAAAAAAATGATATTGATGTAGATGCTGCGGTAATTAACATCGGTGGAATTCGTTCTACGATTGGAGCAGGAGATATTTTGACCAAACATGTTTTTGAAGTAATGCCTTTTGAAAACGAAGTGGTAATCGTAAAAATGAAAGGGAGTGATTTAAGAGGTTTATTTCAATATTATCTAGAAACACAGAAAAATAACCCTGTTTCTCATCTTTACATCGAAACAGAAAACGGTAAAATCAATCAAGCCTTAATCGATGGCGAAAATGTAGAAGATGAAAAGGTGTATTACATTGCTACGTCTGATTATCTTGCTTTGGGTGGTGATAATATGAAGTTTTTCAGCAAAGGAGAATTGATTTCTACAGGAATTAAATTAAGAGATTTATTTTTAGAATATTTCAAGAAAAATCCAGAAGTAAAAGCTAATACAGATATTCGTTTAAATTTTAAAGGGAAAAACTAATGAACAGAAAAGAATTTTTAAGAACAGTAGGAGGCGGAACATTAGCACTTTCTTTAGCGCCTAATTTAGTTTTTGCCAGTCAAAAAAGTATTCTTGATAAAAATGCGGCTTATAAATTGACCGTTTTACATACCAATGACCAACACAGTAGAATAGAACCTTTTGATTCTAGTTATTCTAGAAATCCTAATCAAGGAGGTTTTGCAAGACGTGCTACTTTAATTCAGCAGATTAGAAGCCAAGAAAAAAATGTTCTTTTGTTAGATGCAGGTGACATTTTTCAAGGAACACCATATTTTAATTTTTATGGAGGCGAACTAGAATTTAAATTAATGTCTATGATGGGTTATGATGCTGCAACTATGGGAAATCATGATTTCGATAATGGTTTAGAGGGCTTCTTGAAGGCTTTACCAAATGCTAAATTCCCTTTTATCACTTCTAATTATGATTTCAGCAATACCATTCTTGATGGAAAAACCGAAAAATATAAAATCTTCAAAAAAGATGGAATTAAAGTAGGACTTTTCGGAGTGGGAATAGAGTTAGATGGATTGGTGGGCAAGAAACAATATCAGGAAACTAAGTATTTAAACCCAGTAGAAATCGCACAGCATTATGCAGATTTTCTGAGAAAAGAAAAAGGTTGTGATTTGGTAATTTGTCTATCACATATTGGTTTTGATTACAGAGATGATGCTGATAAAATTTCTGACAAAAAATTAGCAGCTCAAACGGATAATATTGATTTAATTTTAGGAGGTCACACTCATACTTTTTTACCAGAACCACAATCTTTTACCAATAAAAGTGGCAAAAACGTTTTGGTGAATCAAGTAGGTTGGGCTGGATTGCTTTTAGGAAGAATAGATTTTTATTTTGACAAAAATAAGAGCTTACAAAATATTTCATGGAATAATCAAGTTATAGATGATAGCATTTTAGGTTAAAAATTGATGATGAAAAAAAATATATTAGTCTTTTTACTGCTCTTTTTGTATTTTTCAGTGTTTTCGCAAAACACCAATAGTAAGTGGAGCGATTTGTTCTCTTACAATAATGTTTTGGCTTTCAAAGAAAAAGATGGGAAAATTATTGCAGCAACCGAGAACGGAGTTTTTTATTACAACACCATTTCAGGTGAAATTACCAAACTTTCTAAAGCCAATGGTTTGCACGAAGTGAAAATTTCGGCTTTTGACTATGACGCTGCTACCAATACAGCAATTATAGGTTATAAATCTGGTAATCTAGATGTGGTAACTGCAGATGGTGTAACGTATGTGGTAGATATTCCGCTTTCTCAAAGTTATACCGGAAGTAAAACGATTAATAATATTTCTATCAATGGAGACAAAGCCGTGATTTCTGTAGGTTATGGTGTTTCTATTTTTAACATCACCAAAAAAGAATTTGGGGATACTTGTTTCTTTTTTAATGGTACTTCTTACGAAAAAGTTTTAGAAGCCACCATAAAAGACAATACGGTTTATGCGATTACAGGAACTAGTCTTAAATATCATCCTATAGATGTAACTTTTTCGGTGTACAGCAATTGGAATTCAGTACCAGGGAATTATACACAGATAGATTCTAAAGCAATTTTGGTATTATCTAATAATAATACGGTGTATTATGGTAATGTGGGAAGTTTAAGTTCTATTCCGCAAAGTTTTACCAAAATTAAAGACCTCAAAATTACGGATTCCCAAATTATTGTTGCAGACCAAACCAAAGTGTACGCGTATACACTTACAGGAACATTGCAAAAAACAATAGATATTGCAGAAGAAGTAAATACGGCTTTCGTAGTAAACAATCAAGTTTATACAGGAACTAAACTTTCAGGGATTTATGATGAATCTAAAACCTCCTATAAACCAGATGGACCGTATTCTAATATTTCATATAAGATTCAAATTCAAGATGATAAATTATGGGTATCAACTGGGGGAAGAGAAGGAAGGTATAATTCTCCTATAAGTCCAAGGCCAGATTTAGGATTTTATTTCTATGATGGAAGACAATGGGTGTATCCTTCTTATTTTTTAAATAATCCTATTATTTTTAATACTTTAGATGTTATTGCAAGCCCAGTCAATTACAAAGAAGTTTTTACCGCAAACTATAATCAAACAACAGGTCAAGGTATTTATAAATTTACTTATAATGAATCTAAAAAAGATTTTGATTTTGTTAAATATTATAGTCTTTCTACAAATTTCAGTTATAACAGACCAGTAGGTTTTACCTATGATGATCAGAATAATTTAATTGGGAGTATGGCTTTTACAATAGGTACTGTTGCTTCGTCATTACTATTTTATGATAAAAATACTGATGGTTTTTTAGTCAAGGATTTAAATGTTGTTGCGGCAGCTCAGAAACCTATTTTTTTTGATGGTTACATTTGGTTATCTACACCAAGACAAAATTATTTTGTTGCGTTTGATTATAACAAGACGATTGATAATTTATCAGATGATAAAATATTTCTTTTAGATGTTAAAAGCGGATTGCCAGATAGTGGCGCAGGAACTTTGAGCTCTGCTGGCGATAAATCAGGAGATATTTGGATAGGTACTGATAAAGGGCTAAGAATTTTATCTGGGGGGTCTTCAGCTGTTGAAAAAACTCCTATAGTAGAGCCTATTGTCATCACCCAAAATGGAATTCCAGAAGAACTTTTTAAGGATTTACCCATTCTTCAAATTGAAGTTGACTCTGGGAATCAAAAATGGGTTTCTGTAGAAGGTGGAGGTGTTTTTTATCTTAGTTCTAATGGTGAAAATACCATTTCTCATTTTACAAAAGTGAATTCGCCATTACCCAGTGATGTGGTTACCGATATAAAAGTTGATCCCAAAACAGGAAGGGTTTATTTTGTAACTTTTGATGGAATTGTGGTGTATCAAGGAGATGTAATCAATATTTCTAGCGATTTTTCAGATATAAAGGTTTACCCAAATCCAGTCGTTACAAGTCAATACAGAGGAAATGTAAAAATTACAGGACTTGCCGAAAAAACCAATATTAGAATTACAGATGCAGCAGGAAACGTAGTTCATCAAGCAGTAGCAAGAGGCGGATATTACGAATGGAACCTCAATAATCAAAAAGGCATTAGAGTAGCTTCGGGAATTTATTTTGTCTTAATGACCAATGAAGATGGAACCGATAAAGCTACCGCTAAAATTGCAGTGGTGAATTAATGGATAAAAACACAGGATTTTTACTCTCATATATTAAATACGGAGATTATGATGCCATTCTGCATTGTTATACGTTAGAAAGCGGTTTTCAGTCGTTTTTCATGAGAGGAATATATTCTGCTAAGAACAAAAAGAAAGCTTTTCTTTCGCCGCTTAATGAGCTGGAAATTACCTTTTCAAGTCATCATGGCAATCTTCCTACCATTAAAAAGGTAGAACTCAGTGAGAAATTACCTGATGAGGTAAATGTTCATCAGAACGCGGTGATTTTCTTTCTTTCTGATTTTCTTAATCAAATTTTGAAGAATGAAAGTCAGCAAGTTGCTCTTTATCAAGAAATTAAATTTTTCAAACAGAAAATTTTAGATAAAAAGATGCATGCGCATTATTTTTTTCTGATTAGAATGCTTCAGTTTTTTGGAATTTCTCCATTGGTATCCGAAGAAAAATTTTTAAATATTGAAAAGGGGATTTTTCAAGAAGAGATTTCACAAAAAGAAGTAGATGAAGAACTATCTTCCCTCTGGAAGAAAATTTTAGACGAAGAGATAGAAGAAGATTTTATAATTGAAAAAAAATACAGAAAGCCTTTATTAGATTCTATTTTACAATACTATAAAATGCACTTTCCAGAATTTTATTCGCCTAAATCTTTACCTGTAATTTTAGAAGTATTTGAATAAAAAAACCGCCTAATTAGGCGGTTATATTTTTTAGTCTTCTGCTGATGTTCTTGTTTCTGTTTTAAACACTTGGAAGTTGAAAACAAATGTTCTATTTCTGAAACTAAAAGCAGAATATGCAAAATGTTCATCTCTTGCAAATGCAGCTCTAGAAGGTACTATAATTACGCCTTGTAAGTTGTAGTTGTCCGTGTCATTTAATTCACAACTTTGGAAATTTTTAATCGCCTCCTGGAAACCTTCCATTTCATAGAATGCTCTGGTTTTAGTCGTGCTGTTGTCTGTGTTGTATTTGTTCAGAACACTTGTTCTTACATGGAAATAAGCAGGGTCTATTTCTGGTGTTCCAGTAGTAATAATAGTGGTTCTAAAAGGATATTTCGAGTCAAATTTCACTACATTATCACTACCTTTTACAGCTACGTAGGTATAAGTGTTGTGCATTAACTTTATTTTATCAGTAGCTACGATGGCTTTTCCATTAGTAGGAGTGTATCTGCTGATGTAAATTACTCCAGAATTTAGTTTTACGGGATTGTAATCAGATAGAGGTTTCTCATTATCATCTGTGGTAGAAGTACTGCTAAATGCTACGATATTTCCTCTAGAATCAAAATAGTTGTCTTTTAAAAATTTTTGAATGGCCTCATCATCATATGTATTCTGAGTTTCTATACTCACTTCTTCTGTAGTGCTGTTATTGTCATCATCATTATTACATGATGTGATAGCTAGAGAAGCTAAAGCAAGAAACAAAAATATTTTTTTCATAAGTTTTTTATCCTTTAGATTTGTTTAATTAAATTGCTCGATATTTTCAATAACTGCAAAAGTATAAATAAATTATGAGAATTGATAAATTTTTATGGAGTATTAGGTTTTACAAAACAAGAAATATAGCAGCTGAAGAAATTAAGAAAAATAGAGTTTCTGTAGGAGAAAACACTGTAAAATCTTCCAAAGAAGTAAAAGAAGGAGATATTATCAAGATAAGAAAAAATCAAATCGACTATAAAATTAAGGTTTTACAAATTCCCAAAAGTAGAATAGGAGCCAAATTAGTTGCCCTTCATGTAGCAGACATGACCGAGAAAGAGCAATATGAATTGCTAAAACTCAGAAAAATGTCTCAGGATTATTATCGTACCAAAGGAGAAGGAAGACCAACCAAAAAAGATAGAAGAGATATGGATGATTTCTTAGAAACAGACCATGATGAAACTTCTATGACAGAAGATGATTGGGATTCTTTCTTTAAGGATGTAGCTGAAGAATAGTAGTGATTTCCTCTACTATTTCTTCTGGTGTTTTATGGTCGGTATCTACAACGTATTGTGCTTTATTGTAAAAAATGTTTCTCTCAAAAAGGTGTTTGGCGATAAATTCTGGTAAATCTTCGTCACTTATTCTCGCAATAAGAGGTCTTTTTTCTTTTTGTTTAGATAATCTTTGAACCAGTGTGCCAATATTTGCTCTCAGATAAATGGTGATAGAATTATTATTAAGAATTTCCATGTTATTATAATACACAGGAGTGCCACCACCTAGACTAATAATACAATTTTCCTGGGTAGCAAGTAGCTCTTCCAAAGTTTCTTTTTCTGACTTTCTAAAGTAGATTTCACCCTTTTTCTCAAAAATTTCGGGTATAGTCATGTTTTTTTTCTTAGAAATTTCTTTGTCGAGGTCAAAAATTTTAAAATTTATTTTTTCTCCCAATATTTTGGAAATGTGAGATTTACCGCTTCCCATGTAGCCTACAAGTGAAATTATCATAATTTTATTTTGCACAAAGTTCTTAAAAAATTTTGAGAATTTAAAAAAAGGCGTATCTTTGCACCACTTTTTAACAGAGATGTTAAGGAGACCTGGTAGCTCAGCTGGTAGAGCAATACACTTTTAATGTATGGGTCCTGGGTTCGAATCCCAGCCAGGTCACAACAAAATTCCGTATACCCTTTACGGATTTTTTTTGCCTACGTGGTGAAATTGGTAGACACGCCATCTTGAGGGGGTGGTTTCCTAAGGATGTGCTGGTTCGAGTCCAGTCGTAGGCACGAAGAGCAAAAAATAAAAACTTAGAAATTTTTATAAATTTCAAAGACCTGGTAGCTCAGCTGGTAGAGCAATACACTTTTAATGTATGGGTCCTGGGTTCGAATCCCAGCCAGGTCACAATTTACGAAAGTAAATTTTTTTCATATTAATATTTTGTGATTTGGTGTTTAAAAGCCTTCAAGGTAACTTGAAGGCTTTTTATTTATTTTATCCTAAATGCATATTATCTATTAATCTTACTTCATCAGCATACGCTACGATAAATGCTCTGTATTCTTTATCTTCATCTATAGCATTTGCTTCTTTAAGCGTTTCTTCATCTGCAATGACAAAATACTCTAATTCGAAATTAGAATTTCTAAATATATCAGTCACTTTTTGTTTAATTTCTTCCAGAGAAATCACTTTAAACCATTCTTTTACTTTTGTAAGTGTTTCGTAGATGATGGTTGCTTCTTTTCTTTGGATTTCAGTGAGTCTTACATTTCTAGAACTCATGGCAAGTCCATCTTCTTCTCTTAAAGTAGGAACTTCGTGAATTTTTACGGGTAGTTTTGTTTTTTCTACCATTTTTTTGATAATGGCTAATTGCTGGTAATCTTTTTCGCCAAAGTAAGCATTGTGTGGCTGTACTTGTCTGAAAAGTTCTTCTACGATGGTTCCTACTCCGTCAAAATGACCAGGTCTGTATTTGCCTTCCATTTCGTTTTCGAGTCCGTCAAAATCATATTTTTTACTGTTTAGTCCATCTGGATACATTTCTTCTACATTAGGAACGTAAACAGCGTCTACACCTGCTTTTTCTAAAAGTTCTAAGTCTTTTTCTAAGGTTTTCGGGTACTTTTGAAAATCATCTGGATTATTAAATTGGGTAGGATTTACAAAAATGGAAGAAATAACTTCGTCGTTTTCTTTTTTAGCAGCTTTGTAAAGAGAAAGGTGACCTTGGTGAAGTGCGCCCATAGTAGGAGCAAATCCTATTTTTTTACCCATTTCTCTCTGTCTTTCAACATAATCAATCAGTGTTTTTTTGCTTTTCAGAACTTTCATAAAAATTGTATTTAGGGTAAAGTTATAAAAAATTGTTAATTAAAAGAAATTCGGTTATTTTTTTGTATTTTTGCATAATTAACCGTCTTTGTATAGAGAAGAAAAAAATATTATGCCGAATCAAAAGATTTTATACGTCACCACAGAGATGTTTCCATATCAGGAAGATAGTAATATGGCGATGATGGTGAACAAGATGGCACTGAAGATGCACCAAGAAGGCAATGACGTAAGAGTTTTTATGCCGAGATTTGGATTTATCAGCGAGAGAAAATTTCAGTTGCATGAAGTGATTAGATTATCTGGAATGAACATTATTATCAATGATTTAGACCAGCCGTTAATCATAAAAGTAGCTTCTTTGCCAGGAGAAAGATTGCAGGTTTATTTCATAGATAATGAAGAATATTTCAAGAGAAAACAATATTATCAGGATGAAGATAATCAACCGTTTGAAGATAATGATGAACGAGCAATTTTCTTTGCAAGAGGTGTAATAGAAACCATTAAAAAACTAAATTGGGTTCCAGATATTATCCATTTTAACGGATGGATGGCTTCATTTATCCCGATTTACCTTAAAAATTACTATAAGACAGATTCTTATTTTAACGATACTCAACTTGTACTTTCTGTGTACAATGAAAAAGATTTATCTCTAGGTGACAATATTACTGAAAAATTAAAGTTTGATAATATTGAAAACCTTAAAGCATTAGAAGAGCCTACCATCCAAAGTTTTGTAATAGAAAGCATGAATTTGGTAGATACTATTGTAAAAGGAGATGAATTTTTAGAAGAAAAACTAGACAAAGCCTTTGAAGAATCTAAAACACCTAAAAACGAATATGTAGACGGCGGTTCTATAAGCGAAATTTACTAATCACAAATCACATATAATTACTTAAATGATAAAAGAAATTCAGAATATCTTTAGGCTATTTTTTATTTTATTTTCGGGAGCTGCTATTACAGTAGCTTGTGAATCTGAGCCAGACGAATTAGGAATGCAATTTTTCCAAAATGGAACAGCTCAAGGAACAGAAGAAAGTTTCGATGTAGTAGCCTATAATGTTTATAATAATGATGCGCTAGAAGCAGATAATGACAGACTATCAGAAGCTACTTTAGGTGCTTTTGATGAGGCAAACTTCGGGATGCAAAAGTCATCATATGTTACTCAAGTAAGATTATCTTCTTATGATCCAGATTTTGGTGCAAATGCAATAGTGGATTCAGTAGTTTTACAGATGAAGCCATTATATCAAATAGCTACAGATTCAGTAGTGACTAAAACTTATGAAGATTACATACACCCAGATAATATAGCTGCAAAAAAAGTAGTATCGAGTTATCCTATTAAAAAATACGGAAAAGCAAAAAGTAATTTCACGATTAATGTACATGAAGTTACCGATTTCTTATATTCTACAGAAACTAACTTCTATTCGAATCAACAAGTCAATACAGGAACTTTATTAGGAACCAAATCATTTGACGGATTCATTAGATCTATTAAAATTACCAAAGATTCTGATAATTCTGAATTATTCAGCAGAGATGCAGGTTTAAGAATTTCTTTAGATAAAGATTTTTTCCAATCTAAAATTATTGATAAAAAAGGTTCTTTTGAATTAAAAGACGCGGCGAGTTTTATCAGACATTTCAGAGGTTTGAAATTTTCTGTAGTAGAAAATGATGGTTATATTTTTAGTTTTAACCCTAATGAATTATCTGCTATTATCTATTATAAATATGATAAGACAGAAAATAATACTACTACAAGAACTCAAGGAAGTTATACACTAGATTTAGGTTCATCTAATGTACATTTTAATCAGATTCAGTATAACAGAAGCAATACATTTGTTAATCACGTACCAAGTACTCCTAATGCAAGTGGAGATGCTAAACTTTTCTTACAAGGAATGGGCGGTCCAGGTGCTGAAGTAGTTATTCCTGATGCCATTATTGCTAAGCTTAAAAACTTATATAAAAACGAAAAAGCAGGTTTGCTTTCTGCTAAAATAAGATTGTATTCAGACGAAGTTTTATGGAATAATTCTTATGCTAAGCCAGATACCTTTGCTACATTAGTAAAAACAATAGGTACAGATAATACGACTACATTTTCGTTTTTCCCAGATAGAGATATTTTTGCTTATTCTGGAGTTTACAAAATGGTTAACGCAGTAGATTTAGATAAAAATCCTGCTTACTATGAAATTGGTATTACTCAGTTTATTAAAAATATTGTAGAAAAAGAAGAAGCAAATAAACCAATTACTATCAATGTTGGTAGTTTCCAAACTTCATCTACCACAGGGGGATTATTAGGAACAGATTATACTACTAAAGCATATGCTCCTCAAAGAATTGTTCTAGTAGGAACGGATCCAAGCTTAGATGCTAACCCGAATCCTAGTAATACCAAATATGCTCAATTAAAAGTAATTTACTCAAAAAAATAATATAACTATGTGCGGAATTGTAGGTTATACAGGTTTTCAAGATGCTTATGATATTGTTATCAACGGCTTGAGAAGATTAGAATATAGAGGTTATGACAGTGCAGGAATTGTACTTGAAGATAAAAATAATAATTTTGAAGTTAAGAAAACCAAAGGTAAAGTTTCTGATTTAGTTGCTATTTCAGAAAACTTGAAAGGAACTTCTCATATTGGGATGGGACATACAAGATGGGCAACTCACGGAGTTCCTAGTGATAGAAATTCTCACCCACATGTTTCTAACGATGGTAAAATAGCATTGGTACATAATGGTATTATCGAAAATTATGATACAATTAAGACCATGCTCATTGGTAAAGGTTTTACGTTTTCTTCTGAAACAGATACAGAGGTTCTAGTAAACCTTATTCAATATATTCTAGATACTCAAAACACCACCTTTCCTGAAGCAGTAAGATATGCTCTAAATGAAGTTTATGGAGCGTATGCAATTACCGTAATGCACAAGGATTATCCAGGAGTTTTAGTTGTAGGAAGATTAGGCTCACCATTAGCAATTGGTCTAGGAGATAAAGAGTATTTTATTGCTTCAGATGCATCGCCATTTGTAGAATTTACAAAAGAAGCAGTATATCTAGAAGATGGACATATGGCTACTATTTCATTAGAAAATGGTGTAGATATTAGAAGCATCAAAGAAAATGAAAAAATAGAACCTGCTATCCAAGAACTTAAATTATCATTAGAACAAATAGAAAAAGGAGGCTACGAGCATTTCATGTTAAAAGAAATCTTCGAACAGCCAAAATCTATTCAAGATACATTAAGAGGTAGATTACTTGTAAATGAAGGCATTATTAAAATGGCTGGAATTTGGGATCACCTTGATAGAATTAATAAAGCAGAAAGAATCATCATCATTGCGTGTGGTACTTCTTGGCATGCTGGTTTAATCGGAGAATATCTTATCGAAGAATTTGCAAGAATTCCTGTAGAAGTAGAATATGCTTCAGAATTTAGATACAGAAATCCTATCATTACTGAAAAAGATATCGTTGTAGCTATTTCTCAATCAGGAGAAACTGCAGACTCTATGGCAGCGATTAAATTGGCTAAAGAAAAAGGAGCATTCATCTATGGAATTTGTAATGTGGTAGATTCATCCATTGCAAGATTTTCAGATGCAGGGTCTTATACTCATGCTGGTCCAGAAATTGGAGTGGCTTCTACCAAAGCATTTACAGCTCAATTAACTATTTTATCACTTATCGCCCTTAAATTAGGTAAGCATAATGGTAATCTAAGTAATGCAGAGTTCATGAGACTCATCACGGAGTTAGACAATATTCCTAAAAAAGTAGAAGAGGTGCTAAAATCTACACATGATTATGTGAAAGAAATTGCGCATGATTTTGTGAATTCTACCAATTTTTTATACTTAGGTAGAGGATTTAATTTCCCTGCAGCATTAGAAGGAGCACTTAAATTGAAAGAGATTTCTTATATCCATGCAGAAGGTTATCCTGCGGCAGAAATGAAACACGGTCCTATCGCTTTAATAGACGAAAATATGCCAATTGTAATCATTGCTCCTAAAAAAGGTCATTATGATAAAATTGTAAGTAACGTTCAAGAAATTAAAGCAAGAAAAGGTAAGGTAATCGCTGTAGTAAATTACGGAGATGAGCAAGTAGCTTCAATGGCAGATTATGTAATAGAAATTCCTGAAACTTCAGAATGTTTCTCGCCAATAGTAGCATCTATTCCGTTACAATTATTAGCTTACTACATTGCTGTTTACAGAGGTGCCAATGTAGACCAACCAAGAAATCTTGCAAAATCTGTAACAGTAGAATAAATTTTTAATCAGATACAAAATATTTTACTTTAATTTTCGTTTAAAAAAAATCTTAAAGATTTGTTAAAAAAAAAATTAATTATATATTTACCGCTTTAAACTATAATAGTATAATGAAAAGAATGTTTCTTTTGATGCTTGCAGCATCTTTTGTGGTTTCATGTTCTAAAGGTGGAGGAAGAGCAAGCTCTGGAAAACCAGACTCTAGAGGAGAATTGGTGCCAAAAGAAAGTAAAAAGTCTTTCGAGGCTCAAAGACCTTACGGTATGGTGGCCATTCCTGGTGGTTCTTTCGTAATGGGGCAGGCTGATGCAGACTTTACCGCAACTCCAGAAAAAGCTCCTCTGAAAACCGTTACTGTTTCTTCATTTTTTATGGACGAAACAGAGGTAACCAATTCAGAATACAGACTCTTCGTAAACTATGTAAGAGACTCTATTGCGAGAACATTATTAGCAGAAGCTGCAGGTGATGATACCAATGAAGATGGAATTGGGAGATATGCTTTTTTAGCTAAAAAAGCTGGTGATGATGCAAACGCATATCAAAAATATTTAGAAGCTCAAGGAGATAGAGACGGGTATAATGATTCTAGAAAATTAGATTGGAGAGTGCCATTATACTGGAAAACTGGTCAATATCCAGACGAAAAATATGCAGAGGTAATGGAATCTCTTTACTTACCGCCAGCTAAAAGAATTAACAACGAAAGACTTCTTGATACTCAGAAATTAAAATATTCTTACGAGTGGGAAGATATAGCAACTGCGGTAAAAGATAAAACAAGAAGTGCAAGCTATCTTAAAAAAGAAAGCATTGCAGTTTATCCAGATACTACAGTTTGGGTTAAAGATTTCAACTATGCATATAACGAGCCTTTATTTGATAGATATTTTTGGCATAGAGCTTATAAAGATTATCCAGTAGTAGGAGTAACTTGGGATCAAGCAAGAGCTTTTTGTGATTATAAAACGAAAGCAAAAAGAGACTATGTGAAATCTGGTAAAAAAAGAGGAGACAATCCTATGAAATTTAGACTTCCAACAGAAGCAGAATGGGAATACGCAGCAAGAGGTGGTCTAGAAAATGCAACTTATCCTTGGGGTGGTCCTTATCTTACAGATGATAGAGGTTGTTATTTAGCAAACTTTAAGCCGAAAAGAGGTAATTATATTGAAGACGAAAAGAAAGGAACTTATCCATATACTGCAAGAGTAAAAAGTTTCCATAGAAATGGATTTGGATTATATGACATGGCTGGAAACGTAGCAGAATGGACGGAGTCTCCTTACAGCAACTCTACTTATCAATTCTCGTCAACTTTAAATCCTTACTTATCAAACCAAGCCTACAGAGAACTTAAAAAATCTGTAAGAGGTGGTTCTTGGAAAGATGTAGGTTACTTATTAATGACAGGCTATAGAGACTGGGAAAGAAAAGATTCTGCAAGAAGTTATATTGGTTTTAGAACTATTCAAGACGTTCCTGCAGGAACAGCTAGATTGAGAAGATCAAGCAAATAAAAAGTAAAAATTAAATTATCAAAAACTATTAAAAAATCAAAGGTATGATTGGGAATCCGTTTAAAACTAAAGACACAACTTTAAATTTTATTTATTCAGCAGGTGCTGCTGTTGTAATTTTGGGAGCATTATTTAAGTTAAATCACTGGAATATTGGACCATTAACGGGTACTTGGATTCTAGCAATCGGTTTAGGTGTAGAAGCTTTAATTTTCTTAATCTTCGCATTTGATGCACCTAAAGAAGAAGCATCATACGCTTGGGAAAATGTTTATCCAGAATTATTAGATGCAGATGCTCAGCCAAAAGCTAGAAAAGTAGCTACGGTAGAAACTTCTGACTTAGACGTTACCTTGTCAAATAAATTAGATAAAATGTTAGCTGATGCTAAACTAGATGTAGAATTATTCGAAAGACTAAAAACAGGAATTGATAAATTCTCAACTTCTGTAGAACAAATTAATTCTACTGTAGATGTATCACAAGCTACTACTAAATATAATGACCAATTAACTTTGGCTGCTAGTCACCTAGAAAGCATGAATGCATTATATGCACTACAATTAGAGCATGGTAAAGCACAAAGCGAAATGAGCAAAAAGTATGTAGAAGATATCCAAAAATCTGCAGACCAATCTCAGAAATTTAATGATGAATTAGCAGGTCTTACATCTAATTTAAATAATCTTAATAGAGTTTACGGAGGTATGCTTTCTGCAATGAAAGCTTAATTTTCTTTCAATATTTTAATCAATAAAAATTTAAAAAAAAGAATTAAAATGGCAAAAGGAAAACAAACACCTCGTCAGAAAATGATTAACTTGATGTATCTGGTTTTCATTGCGATGCTTGCAATGCAGATAGACCAAGAAATCATCAGATCATTTCAAGATACCAATCAATCTCTTACCGATTCTAGAACATTAGCAGAGAAAAAGAACGATATTTTTGAATTAACCCTTAAACAAAAAGCTGATAATTCACCAGAAACCTTTGGTTTGGCAAGTCAACAATACAAAGGAATGAAGTCAAAAGCTGATGACTTAGTTGGTTTTATTGAAACAATAAAAGGACAATTAAAAACAGAAGCAGGATTTGATGCTGACAAAAATGTAGAAGATAATTTTTCTTCTCTAAACAATACAGACGCTGTAACTAAAAAGTTCTTTAAGGGAGGAGATGCAGAGTTACCTTCTAAAAATTCTGAGGAATTAAAAACTAAAATGGCTGCGCTTCAAAGCTACATCATTCAGAATTTTGGGAACAATAAAGATTTATCTTCTGTTGTTACTAGAGCTAAGTATAGATTGTCAACAGATGACGCTCTTTATAAAGAACAAGGTAAAAACTGGTTACAGTATAAGTTTTATAACCAGCCTTTAATTGCTGCGCTTTCTAACTTAGAAGTTATTCAGTCAGAAGCTAGAAACTTACAGTCAGACGCTCTTTCTTTAATGTTAAGAGAAAAAGTAGATGCAGATATCAAGTTTGATGCTTTCGAAGCTGTAGTTGCTGCTCCAGATGTAATTATCCAAGGAGAGCCAGCTGAAGCTAAAGTATTCATTGGTACTTATGATAGCAATTTACCAGGATTTGGTGTTGCTGGTGCAGACAGAACAGAAAACGGAATTGGTTATAAATCATTAGTTTCTTCTACTCCTGGTGAATATACTTTCAATGGTGTAGTTTCATTTAATGATGCTAATGGTAAAAAATTAGAATACAAATTCTCTCATCCATATAGAGTAGTTCCAGGTGCTAAAGAAGTAGCCTTCGAAAGTGGAGCTTTATTATCTGCTGATAAAATGAACGTTTTATACCGTGGTGTTCAGAACCCAATTTCTGGTTCTATCCTTGGTGCTGATAATAGCCAAACTACACTTACTGCAACTGGCGGAACAGTTACTAAAAAAGGTGGTGGATCTTGGATCATTACTCCAGGTTCAGGTAATACTACTACATTAACCATTTCAGGAAAAGGGCCAAAAGGTCAACCAATTTCTCAGAAATTTGAATTTAGAGTTAAAAATGTACCAGCTCCTCAAGGACAAATTAGAGGTGAAAACGAGGTTACAATGCCAGCAACTTCTATTGCTAATCAAACAGTAGGTGCTGCTATCCCAGAATTTGATTTCCCTGTGTCATTCCAAGTAACAGGCTTCAAATTTAAAGTTCCAGGAAAAGCTGCGATGTTTGTAAATGGTAATTCATTAAGCTCTGTAGCAGGTCTTACTAAAAACTTAAGATCAGGAGATATTTGTTACATTGCAGGTATTCAAGCAACTGCAACTGGTTTAGGTGGTCAAACACTTAAAAAAATCAGTCCGGTTGTAATAAATGTTCAATAATTTAGTTATTAAGAATATACATATCATATCATTAAAATGAAAAAGATTTTAATTTTACTATTAGCATTAAGTGTTTTTTCTGTAGACGCGCAGACAAAGAAAAGAACTACGAAGAAGAGAACTGCTAAAAAAACTACAGTTGCTAAACAAGAAACTCCAGCTCCCGCAGTTGAAGCAGCTCCTGTTTCTCCTAATGTTAATACTGAAGTTACAGCTACAGCACAACCAGAAGCTGATTTAGAGCCTATTAACTCATTATCTATATTAAATGCTAAATCTCCTGCAGCTTTCAGAGTATACAGAGAGATTGGTACTGTTAAGAAAGGTGATTCAGTTATTTCTGCTAGAAATAAACCTATTAGCTATGGTTATATAGATGAAAAGGACGTGCTAAGAAGTATGGTGGTTTGGGAAATTATTGATATGAATGAAAAAATCAATCAGCCATTTTATCATAATGCTGACGGAATTGTTTCTCAAAATAAATCTTTATATCAATTGTTGATTGACAACATCATGAGTGGTGATATAAAAGAAGTATATGATGATGAAATGTTCATGACCAAGCTTGCTCCTGAAGCAATTAAGCAAAGATTGTCAGTAACTAAAGAATCTGACTGGTTAATTGATAAAAGAAATGCTGGAGAAAAACTTACTCCAGAAGATATCAAAGCTGGAACAGACGTTATTGAAACTAAAACTGAAAGCGTAAAACTTCTTAAAGTTAAAGGAATGTGGTACGTAGACAGAAGAGATGGTCAAATGAAATACAGGCTTCTAGGTATTGCTGCCATGGGACCAGATCCTACCATGATGGCAGAAAAAACTGCTGATGGTGTTTCTTTAGGTAACAAAGATGAATTAATTGATCTTTTCTGGGTGTATTATCCAGATGCTAGAGAAGTTCTTGCGAACTCAGTAGTTTTCAATAGCAAAAACTTATCTTCAGATTTAACTTATGATGATATTCTTAATGCTAGAAGATTTTCTTCAATTATTTATAAATCAGACAATGGTTTAGGAACAGGAATCATTAAAGATTATATTCCTAATGATGCCGAAGAACAATTAGAAGAATCTGACAGAATTAAAAATCAAATTCTAGAAATGGAGAACGATATGTGGAATTATTAATCCAAATATCCTTATATAAACAAAAAACCTAAGTATCTTTGCTTAGGTTTTTTTATTGACAATTTATGACGAAATCCGTAGAATATATTATCGTAGGAGATGGTTATGCAGCAATGTTTTTAGCGCATCAATTCATTAAAAATAATAAATCATTTTTACTTTTTACCGAAAGCAAAAAAAGCGCATCAATGGTTTCTGCTGGAATGATAAATCCTGCGGTTCTTAAACGTTTTACCACTTTTTGGTTAGCGCAAGAACAAATCGATTCTCTTAAAAATACCATGACCGAAATAAAACAATATACAGGTCAAAATTACTTGATAGAAAAACCCATTCTAAGAGTTTTTCATGACGAAAAAGAAAAAGAATTATGGCTGAAAAAATCAGATGACGAAAATTTGAAACCTTTTCTTTCCAAAGATTTTGTAAAACTTAATTCTGTCAAAAATCCATTTGAATGTGGAGTGGTGAATCAATCTTCTCGTTTAGATGTAAGTGGTTTTTTCACAGATATGATGAACTTTTTAGAAAATCAAAATCATCTAGTTAAAAAAAAATTTGATTATCAGTTATTGAAACCAAATGATTCTACCTACAAAGATATTTCGTTTAAAAAAATAATCTTTGCCGAAGGAATCACAGTCAAAGAAAACCCATTTTTCTCAGAAATTCCCGTACATCAGAATAAAGGCCATCATTTAGAAGTTCAACTTTCTGTGCCTTTAGAAGATGATTTTACCATTAAAAAGAAGCATTTTATTTTTCCATTGAACAACGGAAATTATTACTATGGCGGAACGTATGACCGTGAACAAATCCATCATAAAATTGACGATGCTGCGGTAGAAAAACTTACCAATGCTTTAGCAGAGTTTTATCCTCATGATTTTGAAGTAAAAGAAGTGAAATTCGGATTTAGACCTACCGTTAAAGATAGAAGACCGATTATAGGAAATCATCCAGAATTTGGTAATTTATATGTGTTTAATGGATTGGGAGCAAGAGGAATCCTAAATGGAAATTATTTCTCCATTAACCTTTACCATCATTTAGAAAACGGCGAAGAAATACATCCAGAAGTAGATTTAAAAAGATTTCAATAAAAAAATCCGCAATAGTTTGCGGATTTTTTGCAGAAAGGAAGGGATTCGAACCCTCGATACAGTTACCCGTATACTACCTTTCCAGGGTAGCTCCTTCAACCACTCGGACACCTTTCTTTTTCAGATGGCAAAGGTAGAATTTATTCTTCAATTTCCGAAATTTCTCCGCGCAGATTTTTCTTAAAATTTTCTGCAAAATTTCCTGAATAATTCGGGTTATCGATTAAATGCATAGCTTTTGCCAAAGCACTTTCGGCAGTGATGTCATGACCGCTTATTGCGCCTATCTTTTTGAAAATATTACTGTTATTATATTTTCCGATGCTTATTCCTCCAGAAACACATTGAGAAATCACCACGATTTCAGTTCCGTTATTTCTGATTTTTTGAAGCACTTCTTCCGTTTTTTTATTGCTAAAAATTGTTCCAGAACCGAAAACTTGAAGAATTAAAACCTTGATTTTAGGAATTTGAGGCAAACTTTCTAAATTGATTCCAGGAAAAATTCTCCACAAAAGAATGCTGTCATTCAAATGTAAATCCACCGAAAAATCTTCTTGATGAGGCGTTCTGTATAGCATGGCTTCTTCAACCTTTAAGTGAACACCAGATTCTCCTAAAATAGGGTAATTTGGACTGATAAATGCATCGAAATTCTCGGCAGAATATTTTAAACAACGGTTTCCTCTTAATAATTTATATTCGAAATAAAGCGCCACTTCTTGTACCACCGCTTCATCATTTTGATATAAACTCGCATAATAAAGACTGGTGAGCAAATTTTCTTTGGCATCAGTTCTTAAATCTCCGATTGGTAATTGCGAACCTGTCAAAATCACAGGTTTTCTTAAATTTTTAAGCATGAAACTCAGTGCAGAACCCGTGTAAGCCATCGTATCTGTTCCGTGAAGAATCAAAAATCCATCAAAAAGGTGATAATTTTCCTCAATCAATTGAGCGATTTCCTTCCATTCTTCAGGTCCTACATCTGATGAATCCAAAGGTTCTGAAAACTGATGAACACTTACTTCGCATTCAAGCAGATTCATCTCTGGGATTTTATTGAAAATATGATTGAAATCAAAAGCGCGAAGACTATTGGTTTCATAATCTTTCTCCATTCCGATGGTTCCGCCTGTGTATATGATGAGGACTTTTCTTTTCATGTAAAATTTTCTTTTTTGTAGAATTTTTCAGACTTTAAAGTTAAAAATTTAAAGTTAATTTCTAAAATATTTTGCAATTTTGCCAAATGATTCCTAAAAACAGATTTCAAGAAACTTTTGATTATCTAAAACAATTTCTTACTGATGAAAGATTGAGCAAAATAGAGCATTTTTCTCAGGAAAGTTCAGATTTTGTGCTTCCGGTGATGGAAGATGTGTATCAGTTCCGTAATGCAGCAGCGATTGTAAGAAGTGTGGAAGCTTGCGGTTTTCATCACGTGGTTGCTTTGGAAGAAGAAAATGTTTTCAACCCAAATTTGAAGGTGACGAAAGGTGCAGAAACTTGGGTGAAAGTTGAAAAAATGCCAAATAATTTAGATTCTTTGAAGGAAATTAAAAACAGAGGTTATAAAATTTTGGCGGTTTCTCCAGAGAATAATGCAACCATGTTGCCTGATTACGAAGTAAAAGAACCGATTGCATTGGTTTTTGGGACAGAATTGGAAGGTGTTTCTGATGAAATTTTAGATTTTGCAGATGAAACTTTGGCAATTCCCATGTATGGTTTTACCAAAAGTTTTAACGTTTCGGTTGCCGCCGCAATTTGTATGTACGAATTGAAGCAAAAGCTCATGAAATCTGGAATTGATTATAAATTGTCCAAAGAAAAATTACTGGAAATGAAAATCAGATGGACAGTAAATTCTATAAGAAGTGGCGAAGAACTTTTGGAAAGGTTTTTGAAAGGTTAGTTCCACAGACTACGCTGATGAAATATAAATAATTTTCCGCTAAAGAGAATTTGCTAAATCTGCTAATCAGCGAGAAAATTTTTAAAATTTACTTTTCTGAAAAAAAATCACGATTAACTCTTAAGAAATTGACTTAAAATAATTCCACGCAGCTACGAAAATCCCTGCGGTTTCAGTTCTTAATCTTTGGTGCCCCAGTGAAACAGCTTTAATGCCTTTTTCGGCTAACATTTTAATTTCCTTTTCAGAAAAATCACCTTCTGGACCAATAAGGAAAGTAGGATTGGGCAATTCGGGAATTTCGCTAAGGTTGATGCGTTCAAAAGCAATATCGCAATGTGCCACAAAAGTCATTTCCGGATTTACATGTTTAATAAAATCTGAAAGTTTTGTAATATCATTAATTTTTGGAAAGAAGAATCTTAAACTTTGTTTAGAGGCTGCAACAGCTTGTTTTCTGAGTTTTTCGATGTTCAGGTTTTTACGTTCTGTTTTTTCAGTATTTAGAATAGTAATCTCAGAAATACCCATTTCTGTTGCCTTTTCAACAAAAAATTCAATTCTGTCGATGTTTTTGGTGGGAGCAATCGCAATATGTAATTGTCTGGTAATATTCGGAAAATATTCTTGAATTTTGGTAACGTTCAGACTGACTTTTTTCCCTTCAAAAACGAGTTTTCCTTTGGCGAGATTTCCTTTTCCGTCTGTCACGAAGATTTCTTCGCCTTCTTTCATACGAAGAACTTTCACAATGTGCTGTTGCTCTTCGTCATTAATTTTTACATCTGGAATAATTTCGCCAAAGAAAAGTTTCATTTTATTTTAAATATTTTTGAAATGTTTTGTACTTGTAATAAGCCATGAAGTGGCGATATCATTAGCAAAGGGCTTTAGCCCTTTGTAAAATTAAAATTGGATTTGCGAAGCCACGAAGTGGCGAAATCAATCCCAAATATATTTTTCATCAAACTCAATTTCATAATTTTTCAAAAATAGCAAAAACTCTTCTTGAAAACCTTTTGTTCTATGATGTTCTTTTTGATTCTTAATATAATCAACTACTTTATTAACCTCTCTCGGATTTACAGAAAAACTTCCATAACCATTTTGCCAATAGAAAATTTTAAATTTATCTCCTTTAGTTTTAATCCATTTTGATGAATGAGACTTTATTTCTTCAATTAAATTTGATAGTGCCATGTTTTTATGTAATAAACACAAAATATGAACGTGGTTTTTGTACCCACCAATTTTTAGAGGATTACATTTTAAATTTTTGCAAATTCCTCCTATATAATTGTAGAGTTCTTCTTCAATATCTTCAGTAATTAAATTATTTCTATTTTTAGTACTAAAAGTGATGTGAATATAATTTTTTACTAAAGATTGTCCCATTTTAATAGTTTTTTAGATTTCGGTGCTTCGCACCTTTTTTGGTATGGCTTATTTTTGCCAAAGTGCTCCACACTTTGCTATTGATTTCGGTACTTTGTACCTAATTTTCTTTATGTTCAGCAAAAATCCTTAAAATCTGCGTTATCAGTGTTCATTACTTTTTAAACAGTGAAATAATTTTTTTTACTAAAGTAATCACCAATACCATGATGACACCGCCAATAATTCCAGCGCCAAATTCATTGACAATAGCAGGAGTAGGTAAATTTTCAACCGAATGATGTAAATATTCTACATTGTGTAGGAAAATTCCTCCAGCTACTAAAATTAAAGCAATAGTACCTACTACTCCTAAAATTTTAATTACCCAAGGTAACATATTGATAAGCAATTGACCAATGTTAAATAAAATTCCACCTTCTTTTTTAGATTTTTTTTGCAGTTTGTAACCAGCGTCATCCATTCTTACAATTAAAGCTACAATTCCGTAAACACCTACTGTAGCGATGATTGAAACGACTGTAACGGTTAGGATTTGGTTTAATAATGGTTTATCTAAAACAGAACCTAAAGCAATAATTATAATTTCTAGAGATAGGATGAAATCGGTAGTAATAGCAGATTTTACTTTTGCTTTTTCTGCAGCGATAGGATCATCCATCACATCTAGAGCTTCTTCGTGTTCTGTTTTGTGGTCATTCTTATGAAAGAAAAATTCTATAATTTTTTCGGCACCTTCATAAGCCAGATATAAACCACCAATCACTAAAATAACTTTAATGGCTGCAGGAAATAACCAATTTAACCCAAAAATAATGGGTAAAATAATCAATTTGTTGAGAAATGAACCTTTGGTAATTGCCCAAAGTACAGGTAATTCTCTGGAAGAAAGGAAACCTGTTGCTTTTTCGGCGTTTACAGCTAAGTCGTCTCCTAAAATTCCCGCGGTTTTTTTAGTTGCCAGTTTACTAGCAACTGCTACATCGTCCATCAATGCAGCGATATCATCTAAAATTGCAAAAAAGCCTGAAGCCATAAGTGTTTAGTTAAGTGTTATAAGTTATGAGTTTGTTTAAAATTTAAAATTATGATATTATCATTTACATCATCCATCATCCATCATCATTACATATCATATCTTGCAGTTGCGCTGGTTCTTAAATCTGTGAATTCTCCACGTTCGAATTTCAGTTTTGCAACCATGGCAATCATTGCTGCATTGTCTGTTGTGTATTCAAATTTCGGGATGTAAACGTTCCAGCCTAATTTTTCTACATTTTTTTGCATGGCTTCTCTCAAACCAGAATTGGCGGAAACACCACCAGCAATTGCTACTTCTTTAACATCGTAATCTTTGGCAGCTTTTTCTAATTTTTTCATCAATACATCGATGATGGTTTTCTGAACAGAAGCGCAAAGATTTTCTACATTTTCTTGAATGAAATTTGGATTTTCTTTCAGTTGTTTTTGAAGAAAATATAAAACCGAAGTTTTAATTCCACTAAAAGAATAATCGTAATTTTCTAATTTTGGTTTTCCAAAAGTGAAAGCATCAGGATTTCCTAATTTAGCGAGTTTATCGATTATTGGACCTGCAGGATAATCTAATCCCATGATTTTTCCGATTTTGTCAAAAGCTTCACCAGCTGCATCATCAATGGTTTTTCCGATGATTTCCATATCAAAATAATCTTTCACCAAAACAATCATGGTGTGTCCTCCAGAAACGGTAAGGCATAGAAATGGAAATTTGGGTGGCATCGGATTTGCATCTTCGATAAAGTGACAAAGAATATGCGCCTGAAGATGGTTAACTTCAATCAATGGAACATCTAAACTCATCGCCAAAGATTTGGCAAAAGAAGTTCCTACAAGCAGAGAGCCTAAAAGTCCAGGTCCGCGAGTAAATCCTATGGCAGAAATATCTTTTTGTTGTATATTTGCTTTAGTGAAGGATTTTTCCACTACGGGAATAATGTTTTGTTGGTGGGCTCTAGAAGCCAATTCTGGAACTACGCCACCATATTCTTGGTGTACCGTTTGATTCGCTGCTATATTAGAAAGGATTTTATTTCCGTTAATAATGGCAGCAGAAGTATCATCACAAGAAGATTCTATTCCTAAAATAATTGGTTCATTCATAATTAATGGCAAATTTAGAAAATAATAACTCCGAAAACAACAAACCAATTTCAGAAAAAGTTGGTGAAAAAATAACTGATGTTGCAGAAGGCGTAAAACACACCATAGAACATCCTGTAGAAGCGGCCAAAGAAACTGTAGCTCAGGCTGTAGAAGATGTACAAAAGTTTTCTTGGTGGGCCAAATTGTTCATTTGGTTTGCTGCAATTGCGTCTTTTTTATTTCTTACCTTTTTAATTATTATCAATCTTCCTGCAACTAAGGATTATGCAGCCAGTAGAGCTTTAGGATTCTTGGAAGATGATTTTGGAGTGAAAATTTCCAAAGAAAAAGTAGAAGTGAACATTCTGGGAGATGTTATCATTCATGGTCTTAGAATAAAGGACGACAGAAATAATGATTTAATTTTTGCCAAGCAATTTAGAGCAGATTCTGACTGGTTATCAATCTTGAAAATTGGAAAATCTAGACAACTTGATTTTTCTACATTGACGCTTTCTGAGGCAGATGTAAAAGTGGTGACTTATAAAGGTGATTCTATTGATAATTTTAACAGATTTATTACCAAATTTGATAGTGGAAAACCAAGTGATCCTAAAAAACCACCTTTCAAACTCAATTCTAGAGTAGTTATTTTAAATTCTAAAATTTCTATCATTAATCAAAATCACGATGGAGACGAAGGAAAATGGTTGCAAGCAGAAAATGTAAATCTTATTGCACCACATCTTAATATTTCTGGACCAGATATTTCTGCTAGAATTAATAATCTTAGTTTTAAGACCAAAAGATGGGGAAAAGTACACATTTTAGATACATTTTCTACTGATTTTTCGATGTCTAAGGAATTTTTGAGTTTAAAGGATTTAACACTTTATACCGATCATTCGCTTTTACAAGGCGACCTTACTTTTCATTTAGATAAAGAAACCAAGTGGCAAGATTTCAATAATAAAGTGAATTGGGAAATGAAAATGAAGCGCGGAAGCGCTATTTCAGGCTATGATATTTCCTATTTTGCTACTAAATGGGATAATTATACCGCCATCAATCTTTCGGGAGACATGAACGGACCGCTGAATAATTTCAGACTCAATGATTTCCTTTTAACTGGCGAAAATGTAAATATTTACACACCCAATACTAAGTTTAGAAATTTATTGAAAGGGAATTTCAATATTGTAACCAATAACATTTCTACCAATTTTACTTATCCTGCGCTTCGAGCGATGGTTCCGAGTTTTGTAGCCAATAAAATGAAGAATTTCGCAGATCCTTTTGGAAGAATTCAGTATAAAGGAGCTGTAGATGTTACGCCAAAAAGAGTGATTGCCAAAGGAAATGCCATTACAACTATTGGTAGAGCCAATGCAGATATTGTTTTGTCTGATATTGACCAGCAAAATCCTCGATATGTAGGTGTTTTAGACGTGAAAGATTTCAATACTTCTGCGATTACTAAAAACAATGCGGTAGGTTTAATTTCGGGGAGATTTAATGTAGATGGAAGAGGTTTTGATGTCAATACGTTGACTTTAAGAACCAAATCTAATATTTCTAAAATTGATATCACAGGAAAAACCATTAATAATCTCTATCTAGACGGAACGCTTGATCAAAAACAATATAACGGAATTATTACCATTAATGATGAAGAAGCAAAAGGAAAAATAACTGGAAAAATTGACTTTTCTACGCCAAGACTTTTTGCGGATATCAAAGGAAATATCGATTATCTTAATTTAAGTTATTTTGGAGTTCAAGGTAACGGAAAATCAGTTTTTAGTGGAAATGTTGATGGGAAATTAGCATTCAAGGATTTGAATGATATGAATCTTGATGCGCAACTCAATAATGTGATTTTCTATGCAGGTGACCAAAAAATAGACGTTCCGAATGGTAGCGTAAAAGCCTACTTCGAAAACGGAAACAGAATTGTAGATGCAGATATTCCGAATGTGGTAAAAGGAAACATTTCTGGAAAATATAATTTGGGAGATTTAGGAAAAATGTTCCAAAATGGTTTTGATAAAATTTTGGTCGGAAATCCACTAAGAAGATTGTACAAAGGTCAACAGTTTACCTACAATTTTGATGTAAGTCAAAAACTAGTGAATTATTTTGAGCCGAATTTAAAAATTCCTGAAGGTGCGAAAATTGACGGTTCGTATAACGGAAACACCAATGATTTGGTTCTGAATCTTAATTCGACTTCACTAAAATATATTTTGACTAAAAAACAAGAAATTTCTCAAGCAGATAGACTTTTGGCGCAAGCAAATCCAGAATATAAACTAGACGAAAACAAGGTAACCAAAGATTCTGCGATGATTAATAATGTGGTCATCAGAATCAATACAGCAAATCCTTCTGAACAAATTTTCGCCAATATTGGTAGAGTAGAATACAGCAAAAATGTATTGAGAGACGTTACGCTTACTGGTAGAAACGAAAACGATACCTTGCTTCATTTGGCTGCGAATTTCAAACTGGGAACATTAGAAGATGAAGAAAAGGAAACCTTGAAATCTTATGCCATTAACATCAATCAAGGAGTTGATGCAAATGGTGATTACGTAATAAGGTTCGAGCCTACAGAACTGAAACTGAACAATTTTACTTGGAATGTAGACACTTCTTCAGAACTCAATCATAGCATTACTTATCGTAAAAAAACGGGAGATTTTCTCATTAAAAATCTTCGATTGTATTCTGAGGAAAGCGAATTATTTGTAAAGGAAGCGACTTTTAAAGATGCCAAAGATTTCACCGCAGATATAGATGTGAAAAATGTAGAAATTTCTAAAATTATAGACTTATTACCGAGCCAAAAAGGAAATCTTGACCTAAAAGGAATTGCCAATGGAAACATACAGTTGAAAATGAGCAAAACCAGCTTCGAACCTTTGGTTGATTTAGAAGTTAAAGATATTTTCTTAAGCGGAAAACAATTGGGAGATATGGTAATTTCTGCGAAAAATAGTGCTCAACCTAATATTTTTGACATTAATGCAAAAATCCTTTCTTCTGAATTTTTAGGAAAAAATCAATTAGAAGTAAAAGGAACTGTAGATAATAATACCACTTCTCCTACTTTAGATTTGACTGCAGATTTACAAGAGTTTAATCTAGGTTTTGTACAGGCTTTTGTGACCAATATTTTCTCTAATTTCCGAGGGAAAGCAACGGGAATTGTAGCGATTAATGGCCCGCTGAATGATATTAATTACGTTGGTGATATTGCTTTAAAGGATTTTGGTCTGAAAGTTAATTTTAACGGAGTAGATTATACTTTTGCAGATGCTACAGTCTTATTGCAAAACGGAAACATCTTAGTTACTGAACCTGTAAAAATTAGGGACGGAAGAAATAATTCTTCGGGAACGCTTTCATTGGCGCAAATTAATTTGAGTAATCTTTCTAATATTGGAGCCAACGTCTTAATTACTTCGGATAATTTGATGCTTTTAGATACTAAACAAAGCGATTTTGATTTGTTTTGGGGTAAAATTTATGGAAAAGGTGACTTGTATGTAGGTTTTGATAATGGGAAACTCAGTATTACTGCGGGTAAAGATACACCCACAGATTCAGAGCCATTCCAAATTTTGAATAACAGTATTTTTACCTTAAATAGTAATACCACTTCTTCTGTTGATGAATTTAAAATGCTCAGATTCTTAAAAGAAGACAAAACGGGTGTGGTAAGTATTGATGAAGGAACGAAAAAAGGGGTAAATATGGATATTAACCTTCTTTTGAGTGTTGATAAAGGTTCTACCGTAAGCGTTTTGGTGGGAGATGATATCGGAGATATTGTGGTGAGAGGAGATTCAGATAAATTAAAGTTTGTCATGAAACCAAATGGAAGAATTTCTCTTGATGGAACATATTCTGTTGAAAACGGAACGTATATTTCTAAAGCAATTCTAGAAAAAACCTTCCAAATTGATAAATTTAGCAGCATTTCTTGGGATGGAGATCCATTTAATCCAGCATTGAATATTACTGCAAATTATTACAGAACAGTTTCTAATGCTACAGAATATTTAGGAGTTGGTAATTTGCCACCGATTAATGTAATGCTTCAAACGAAAATTACCCAAAATCTTAGAAATCCTAAAATTGAGTTTGATGTTCAAGCTCCAGATGTTTCTTCTCAGGTAAAAGAAGCTTTGACGGTAAGAATGAGCAATAACGACGAAAAAACGCTACAATTCGGTTCTGTATTGCTTCTCAATAATTTTAATACTTCTAATACAGGTGGATTTGGAAATATCAATATTGGGAATGTAGGTTCTGATTTGGGGTATAATTTGGTTTTAAAACAATTGGGCAACGTAATTAATACGATTAGTGAGCAGTTCCAAATCGACTTGAATTACATCAAAGGTGACCAAGCTTCTAATACAGCAGATAGAGCCAATATTGGTGGTAATTTTATTCTTTCGCCAAGAGTTACACTGAAAACTGGTTTTGGAATTCCTGTTGCGAAAACCGAAAACACCTACGGAAATTACCTTTCTGGTGAAGGAATTATAGAATATGATGTATCTAAGAAAAATGATGGTTCGTTAATCCTTAGAGCTTATTCTAAGCCTTCTAACTTAGGTTTAGGAACTACGCTAAATTCTACGGCCAACCAAACTTATGGAGCCGGTGTAGTGTATAGTAAAAGCTTTAATAATCTTTTCAAAAAGAAAAATAAAGTGAAAGATTCCTTAAAGGATTCTAATAAAAATAAACCCGAAACCATTAAAATTGATTCTGCTAAGTAAGAGATTTTTAGAAATTTTCTGATAAAAATCAATGTTTTTTTGTCAAAATAATATTTTATCATTTCAATTAAATTTCATAAATTTGCAAAAAAAGATAGCAATTTTTATAAATTTAATAATCTAAAAATACTGGTATGAATTATCAATTAGATGAAATAGACAAAAAAATCTTAGATTTTTTAGTAGAAAATACAAGAATGCCTTTCACTGAAATCGCTAAACAGATGGATGTTTCTGCAGGTACTATTCACGTAAGAGTAAAGAAAATGGAAGATGCAGGTATTATCCTGGGTTCTTCTTTAAATATAGATTATGGTAAATTAGATTATCATTTTACTGCATTTATTGGAATTTTATTAACCAAATCTAACAAAACTCAAGAAGTTCTTACAGAATTAGCGTCTATTCCAAATGTGGTAGAAGCAAGCGTAATTTCTGGTAAGTATAACATCTTCTGCAAAGTAAGAGCTAAAAATACAGAAGACGCTAAAAGAATTATTTATCAAATAGATGACATTCAAGATGTTATGAGAACTGAATCTATGATTTCTATGGAAGAGTTTCTAAGTGATAAAAATAGATTGATTAATGCTATTTCTGTTTAATAATTTATTATTTTCGCAAAGTATAAAGCTTTTGAATTTTCAAAAGCTTTTTTTATAAATTTAGAAAGAATGGAAGATAATTATTTTGACAAAAATCCTGAAAAAACCACTTTTTTTTATGTTGCCATTTTCTTTATGGTAGCATTATCTTTTTTAGGAATAGGAGTAGATCTTACCGAGTATTCTCAGAAAACAGACATTAATATTCCAGTTTGGTACTTTTATTTGATTTTCGCAGTAGATATTATCGGACTTTTATCAATTGTGGGGATTTATTTTTATAGAAAAATAGGCGTAATCTTGTTCCCAGTAGCAATTCTGTTTCATTTTTACTTGCATGAGTTTTATCTTTCTACCATGCTGTATTCAGATTTGTTTACGCTGTTTTCTTATGTGGCATTAGGTTTATTGGCAATCATACCAAAATGGAATTTTTTCAAATAAGATAAAAAAATCCGAATAAATTGTTTAACTTTGATGTCGTAATGATGATTAAAATGATTAAAAATGTTTTCTAAAGCTTGTGAATACGCTATAAAATCAGTAATTTATATAGCACAGGAAGCTCTTGCTGGTAAAAAAACCAATGTAAAACAAATCGCTGAAGCTACAAATGCTCCAGAAGCTTTTGTTGCAAAAATTTTACAACCTCTTTCTAAGAAGGGAATATTGATATCTAATAAAGGAAAACAAGGTGGGTTTTCGGTAGAATTAGACAAGATTGATAAGATTAAACTCATAGAAATTGTACTCGCAACAGATGGTCCAGATATTTTAACGAGATGTGCATTTGGTTTAGAAAAATGTACTTCAGAGAAACCTTGTCCTTTTCACGATAAATTCAAAGGAATAAGGGAAGAATTAAGAGATTCGCTCAGTGAAATATCAGTCTATGATATGGCGCTTAAAACAGAACAAGGCATTGCCTTCTTAAAGAACTAGAAATAGTTCTTTTTTTTATTTCTTAAATTTAATTCGGATAAATTTGTCCTATTAAAATATTTTTGTATTTTTGTCTTGTCAAAAAAGAAAAAAATATGGAAATAAAAGACAAAACAATAGGCGGAATTGTAGCCGAAGATTTTAGAACAGCTGCTGTATTTAAAAAATACGGAATCGATTTTTGTTGCAAAGGAAATAGAAGTATAGAAGAAGTTTGTGCAGTGAAAAAGAAAAATCCAGAAGATATTTATGCAGATTTAGAAAGAGTAACGCAAAGTGCAACTCAGAATATCGATTTTAAAGCTTGGGATTTAGATTTATTGTCTGATTATATCGAGAAAACGCACCACCGTTATGTAGAAGAAAAAACCATTTATTTGCTTCAGTTTTTAGATAAATTAAGAAGAGTAAAAGGCGATAGATATCCAGAGTTAATTGAAGTACACGAATTGTTTAAACAATCTGCCGAAGATTTAGGAGCTCACATGAAAAAAGAAGAATTGGTATTATTCCCATTCATTAGAAACATGGTAGAAGCAAAAAGAAGAGGAGTAGAATTACCAAAACCACATTTTGGCGCAGTAGAAAATCCAATTGAGATGATGAAACATGAACATGAAAATGAAGGAGATCGTTTCGAAAAAATTGCCCAACTTTTAAATCAATATACACCACCTTCAGATGCTTGTAACACGCATCAGGTTACTTATAAAATGCTTCAGGAATTCGAAGAAAATTTACATACTCATATCCATTTAGAGAATAATATTCTGTTTCCTAAAGCAATTGAGTTGCAAAAAGAATTGCAAAATTAAATTCACTTTAATTGTTTTTTCAAAAAATAACCCTAGAAAAACTTCTAGGGTTATTTTATATGGTATGATAAGTTAAATTATCTTGCTAAAACTCTTTTTACCGCTTTTACTACAGCTTCTGCATCTATTTCGTATTTGTGCATTAATTCAGCTGGAGTTCCACTTTCTCCGAAAGTATCATTTACGGCAACAAATTCTTGTGGAGTTGGTCTTTTTCTAGATAACATTCCTGCTACAGATTCACCTAAACCACCTAAGTAATTGTGCTCTTCTGCAGTAACAATTTTACCCGTTTTTTCTACGGATTTTAGAATGATTTCTTCATCTAAAGGTTTGATGGTGTGAATGTTAATTACTTCACAAGAAATTCCTTCTTTTTCTAATTCTTCAGCAGCTAGAAGAGATTCCCAAACTAAATGTCCAGTTGCTACAATCGTAACATCTTTTCCTTCTTGAAGTAAAATTCCTTTACCAATTTCGAAAGGCATATCTTCTGGAATGAAAACTGGAACTACTGGTCTACCAAATCTTAAATAAACAGGGCCTTCATATTCTGCCGCAGCTAGAGTAGCTTGTTTGGTTTGGTTATAGTCACAAGGATTAATTACAACCATTCCTGGTAACATTTTCATTTGACCGATATCTTCTAAAACTTGGTGAGTTGCACCATCTTCTCCTAAAGTTAAACCAGCGTGAGAAGCAGCGATTTTCACATTTTTATTAGAGTAAGCGATAGATTGACGAACTTGGTCTAAAACTCTAGAAGTAGCAAAGTTAGCAAATGTTCCTGCGAAAGGAATTTTACCAGCAGTAGCTAAACCAGCAGCAATACCCATCATATTTGCTTCTGCAATACCTGTCTGTACAAATCTTTCTGGAGCTTTTTCTATGAATTTCTCCATTTTTAGAGAACCGATTAAGTCTGCACAAAGTGCTACTACATTTGGATTTTTGTCTGCTAATTCAGCTAAACCTGCTCCAAAACCGCTTCTTGTATCTTTTTTTTCTGTGTATGTAAATTTCATGTGTATTAAATTTAGAAGAATTAATAATCTGCTTCGGTTTCTACATAAAGTTGAGAAAGTGCGCTTTCTAACTGTGCATCACTTGGCGCTTTTCCGTGCCAAGAGTGAGAGCCCATCATAAAATCTACACCTTGTCCCATTTCTGTATGAAGAATGATGGCGACTGGTTTTCCGTTTCCTGTTTTAGATTTTGCATGTTCTAAAACTGCAATCACTGCTTCTAAATCGTTACCGTTTTTCTCTTCTAAAACTTCCCAACCGAAAGCTCTTAATTTAGCATTTAAATCTCCTAGAGATAATACATCATCTGTATCACCATCAATTTGTCTTCCGTTATAATCTATTGTAGAAATTAAGTTGTCTACTTTTTTAGCAGCAGCAAACATTAATGCTTCCCAGATTTGTCCTTCTTGTAATTCTCCATCTCCATGAAGGGTATATACTAAAGATGAATCTCCATCTAGTTTTTTAGCTAAAGCTACTCCTATTCCTACAGATAAACCTTGACCAAGAGAACCAGAACTCATTCTGATGCCTTCTAAATGTTCGTGTGTAGTTGGGTGACCTTGCAATCTAGAATTTAATTTTCTAAAAGTAGAAAGTTCAGAAATTGGGAAAAATCCGTTTCTTGCTAATGTAGAATAGAAAACGGGAGAAATGTGACCGTTAGAAAGGTAGAAATGATCTTCATCTTTTCCTTCCATAGAGAAAGGGAGTTTGTAGTTCATCACTTTGCCATAAAGCGCTGTGAAATATTCTACACAGCCAAGACTTCCACCTGGGTGTCCTGAATTTACGGCATGAACCATTCTTAAAATGTCTCTTCTGATTTGTGTTGCCTGAGCTTTTAACTCTTCAATAGATTTACTCATGATTTATAAAATAAGTTTTGCAAATTTACTAAATTTAAGGGGCATGAAAGAATTAAAAATGAAAAGATTTCTTACTTTTTGAAATAAAAAAATTCGGCAATGATTTACCGAATTTTTTAAAATTTATTTCTTTCTGATGAGCCAAAGTCCTAAAAAGGTGAGGAGTCCGTTAATAATTAAGACTTCTATTCCTATTTGGTAGGCGTATTCAGCTTTTTCTAGATAAGTGCTGAGTGCATAAGTGATAATGGGCGCCGCTAAACAAACCCAAAGTGTCAATTTATCTTTAATCTGATGTTTAGTCAGAATTCCAAATGCGAATAAGCCAAGAAGTGGACCATAAGTATATCCTGCGATTTTTAGAATTAAGCCAATGATGGATTTGTCATTGATAACTTTAAAAATAATAACCAAAATCAAGAAAATTAAAGTAAACGTTAGGTGAACTATTTTTCTGGTTTTAGAATTTTCAACTTCTGATTTTTGATTTCTATTGATGCCTAAAATATCAATACAAAAAGAAGAAGTAAGTGCTGTAATTGCACCATCTGCAGAAGGAAATAGCGCAGAAATAAGTCCAATAATGAAAACCACTCCAATGAGAGGTGACATTTTTTGGAACGCTAAAATAGGATATAAATCGTCTCCTTTTGCATCTACACCAATTTGAGCAGCGTACATGTAAAGAAGTCCGCCCATAAAAAGGAAAATGAAATTTACAATCACCATAACCACCGAAAAAGTAAACATGTTTTTCTGTGAATTTCCTAATTTTTCGATGGAAATATTTTTTTGCATCATTTCTTGGTCAAGACCTGTCATAGAAATGGTAATGAACATTCCTCCGAGAATTGATTTTAAGAAGAAATCTTTAGAATTAATATCTAAAACAAACATATTATCATAACCCAAACCTTGAAATTGAGACCACGTTTCGCCAATTCCTAAATTCATTTTGGTAAGGATATAACCTACAGTAATAAGCAATGCGCCTAACATGAAAACGGTCTGCAAAGTATCTGTCCAAACAATAGTTTTTACACCACCTTTAAAAGTATAAGCTAAAATCATTAATAATATAGCAACGGAAATGGCAACAAAACTCCATGAAATATTGGTAGCTTTAGTAATGTCATTATGGAAAATGAGTAAGTCTAAAATATTGATAACCAGATATAAACGAGCAGTGGCGCCTAAAGTTCTAGAAATAATGAAAAAAATAGCGCCAGTTTGGTAAGAATTAAACCCAAATCTTTCATTAAGGTAAGTGTAAATAGAAGTGAGTTTCAGTTTGTAATACAAAGGAAGTAAGACAAATGCCACTACAAAATATCCTAAAAAATAACCTAAAACTACTTGAAAATAAGTAAAACCTCCTGTTCCTACCGTTCCAGGAACCGACACAAATGTTACTCCAGAAAGAGAAGTGCCAATCATTCCAAAAGCTACTAAAAGCCAGTTAGAATTTTTATTTCCTATAAAAAATGTTTGGTTATTTGCATTTCTAGAAGTGTAGTAAGAAACGCCAAGTAGCGCCAGAAAATAAACGGATAAAATTACTCCTACAAAAACTGGATTCATTGATTTGATTTTAAGTTGAGCAAATATAGTTTTTTTAGCGTTTTCAGAAAGTTATTTCAAAGAAAGATTTTAAGATTTCATATTATCGCCATCTCTGAAATGGAGTCTTCTAAAGACGAAACCAGATAAAATAGTGAGAATTCCCATCACCAAAAAAGTATATCGAAATGCATTGTGGATGTTTCCTTTGATAAGTTGCGTATCACCTTCAAAAAGTTTTAAAATGATTAAACCAAATGCAATTCCAAATCCTATAGCAATTTGTTGATTTACAGAAATTAAAGAATTTCCACTGCTGGTGTGACTGTCTCGCAAATCCGAAATAGAAATAGTATTCATAGAGGTAAATTGAATAGAATTGAAAAATCCTAAAACCAAAATTAAAGGTATAAACCAATAAATAGAAGTGTTAATGCCCGGGATTGCCATTAAACAAATGAGTGTGCCAATAAGAAAAGTATTGAACATCAATGTTTTTCTGTAGCCAAAACGATTCAGAATTTTAATAACGGCAGATTTTCCAAACATCGCTGTAATCGCCATCGGTGCTACAATCCATCCAGAAACTACTGCAGATTGTCCGTAAGCAATTTGAATCATCAAAGGAATCAATAACGGAATTGAGCTAATGCCTAATCTAGTAGTTAGATTTCCTAAAAAACCTACTCTGAAGGTTCTTACCATGAATAATTCTAAGGGGAAAATAGGATTTTCTTCTTTTTTGGCGTGTCTGTAATAGAGATAAATAAAAATAAAACCCATTAAAAATACCAACAGAACAGGAGTTATATTTTTAGCGTTTCCCATCCATTCTAGTGAGATGGAAATCAACAAAGATGCTGCTGCAAAAAATAGAAAACCTTTAAAATCAAAATCTATGATTTTTGAAAAATAATTTGGCATATATTTTAAACTCAGCACAATTCCTAAAATCCCAATTGGTAGATTTATTAAAAATATCCAATGCCAAGAAAGATAATCTACCATATAACCTCCAATTAATGGACCGAGAACTGGGCCAATTAAAGCAGGGATAATAGCAAAATTAATCGCTTTCAGTAATTCACTTTTGTCAAAAGTTTTGATAAGGGCTAATTTACCAACTGGTGTCATTAAACTTCCTCCAATTCCTTGTATTACCCTCGCAATCACCAAAAAAGTTAAGTTTGGGGAAAGTGAACACAAAAGAGAACCTAAACTGAATAGGATTAAAGAAATAATAAATACTTTTTTCGTCCCGAATTTATCTGCCAAAAATCCGCTAACAGGCATAAATAAAGCTAATGTCAAAACATAGCTGATAATAGCATTTTGCATATTGAGCGGTGACTCGTTTAAATCTTTTGCAATGGATGGTAGAGAAGTATTGAGAATCGTAGAATCTAGCATTTGCATGAAAATAGCAGTAGCCAATATTAATGGAAGAATTTTTTTGGTGGTTTCTATATTTTCAATCTGTGATTTCATTACATCAAATTTACAAAAAATAAAACCTGCAAATTTGCAGGTTTTGATAGTTTATACTAATGGTTCTTGTTGGCTTAAACAATGAAAACTGCCTAATCCCCAAATAATTTCTGTGGAATCTATTCCTACCACTTTTCTTTCTGGGAAACATTTTTGGATGATTTCTAATGCTTTTTCGTCCTTATCACATCTATAAGTTGGCACAATAACGTGCTTGTTCGAGATGTAAAAATTAGCATAAGAAGCTGGCAATCTTTGGTCTTCCCAAATTACAGGATCTGGCATTGGCAATTCAATAATATTTAAAGGAGAGCCATCTAAAAGTTTCATTTCTTGCAATTCTCTGAGGTTGGTTTGCAAGATTTCGTAGTTTTCGTCTTCAGGATTATCTTCTACAACGGTTAAAACAGTGTTTTCATTCACAAAACGAACGGTGTCATCGATGTGTCCGTCTGTATCATCACCAATAATTCCGTCACTTACCCAAAGAATCTGTTCTTGTCCGTAATAATTTTTAAGATATTCTTCAATTTCTTCTTTTGAAAGATGAGGATTTCTATTTTTATTCAAAAGACAAGATTTTGATGTCAAAATAGTGCCTTTTCCGTTAAATTCTACGCTTCCACCTTCCATTACGATTCCGGGATGAAAAACAGGAATATCGAATTCTTTTCCGATTTTTGTAGGAATTACATCATCTAAATCAAACGGAGGATATTTATTTCCCCAAGCATTATAACCCCAATCTACGATTGCTTTTTCTGGTTCTTCACCATTTTTATTAATCAAAAAAGCGGGACCGTGATCTCTGCACCAAGCATCGTTGGTTTCGTGGAAATAGAATTCAATATTTTCGAGATTTGCACCAGCTTGCATAATACAATCCATGGCAAATTTTCTCATTTCTTCGTCTTTTACATTAATTCTTACGAATTCGTCTTCGGAAAGAATTTTGATAAATTGACAGTAATAAGGATAAATTTCTTCTAATTTACCTGGCCAAGATTCTTCTTTGTGAGGCCAAGAAAGCCAAGTAGCTTCGTGTTCTTCCCATTCTGCTGGGAAAACGTAGCCTTGTGATTTCGGGGTTTTGTTTAAATCTATCATTTACTCCTCGTCTATAAATCTTTTAACAATAGGTTGATAAGAATCTATTCTTCTGTCTCTCAAGAAAGGCCAGTGTTTACGGAAATAATCGGTTTGAGATAAATCTAATTCAGTAACTACCACTTCTTCTTGGTCGTGAGATGCGAGATACAATAATTTACCTTGTGCATTAGCAACGAAACTTCCGCCCCAGAATTTCATAGCGCCATCTTGCTCAAAGCCAACTCGGTTTACAGAAACAACAGGGACTCCATTTGCAACAGCGTGACTTCTTTGTATGGTTTGCCAAGCGTTGTATTGGTCTGCGTTGGTTTCTTCGTCTTGGTCTGTTGCCCAACCAATTGCGGTAGGGTAAAAGAGGATATCAGCTCCCATCAATGCAGTGATTCTAGAAGCTTCTGGATACCACTGATCCCAACAAATCAGAACGCCAATTTTTGCAAATTTGGTCTGAAAAACTTTATAACCTAAATCTCCAGGCGTAAAATAGAATTTTTCGTAAAAAGCAGGATCATCCGGAATGTGCATTTTTCTGTATTTTCCAAGATAAGTTCCGTCTGCATCTAAAATTGCAGTGGTGTTGTGGTACAAACCTTGCGCTCTTTTCTCGAAAAGGGAAGCAATAATTACCACGCCTAATTCTTTGGCAACTTCACTCAAAGCATTGGTAGAAGGGCCAGGAATGGCTTCTGCCAAATCAAAATTGTCATAATCTTCTACATCACAAAAATAAAGTGACGTGAAAAGTTCTTGCAAACAAACAATTTGAGCACCTTTTGCAGCGGCTTCTCTTACTTTTTCGATGGCTTTTTGCAAGTTGGTTTCTTTATCTTTTACACAGGTCATTTGCACTGTGCCTACTTTTACTTTTGACATTTTTTTGGAATTTTTAAATTTCTATTTTGATACAAATTCTATGCAAAAATATGATTTTTTTAATGCTTAATCAAATTGTGGTTTTTAGTCTTACAAATTACAAAAAAGCCTGTTCAAATTTTATTGACAGACTTTCTTTATTGTTTAAGCTCATTAATCTCTTTCAATAGGGTTGTTGTAATAATTTATTTTTTTTAGCAATCTTTCTTTGTATTCTTTTATAAAAGTTGGATTTATTTCTGGATTTGCCACGTCAGCGCCTTGTAAAGGGTCTTTTTTATAATTGGTTTTAAGTTTTAGAAAATTTTCTTTAGATACTTTAATTGTTTTAATGTATTTTTCGTTGTGCGATTCTTGTTGGAAAGAACAATTTTCTTTGCAAAAATAATTTCCTTTCAATGTCCATGAATACTCTTTTTCTGAATCTTCAATTTTTACAATTAAACCTGGGAGTCCAAAGAATTTATAAGGGCCATCATTGATGGGGATTTCGGTAGTAAACCAAGCATTCCATTTTCGTCCACCAAAATCTGTTGTGGCTTTTTGAGTGTTATAATTTTCTATTTTTTGAAATTCGTTGCTAAGTATCCAATTAAAATTTATCTTTTCTACATAATTAAAATTCTGAACTTCTCCTATTACTTCTTTTTGTGTTACAATGCCATTTTCTTTAATAATTTTGACAGAGTTTTTAGGTGTATTATTGGAAAAGGTTTTCCAATCAAACAGTTCGAATTTAGAAGGGTTTTCGTTTGACGCAGTAATAATTGAATCATGAACAGCAAGTTCTTGGTTTAGATAAAGTGATTTGCCATCTTTAATATCAAGAACTGTAAGAAGTTTTTCAATTTTGCTAGAGTCTTTGTTTGGTTTATAGTTTAATTCATAATAAAATCTGTTGATTTGAGAAAATGTTAAAATATTCAATAATAGAAAACTGAAAATAAAGGTTTTTTTCATGGCTTTGATTTTTCTATAAATTTAGTAAATTTTTCACATAAAAAAGTCTGCCCAAAAAATTTGGACAGACTTCTCTTCATATCAAATTTTGAATAACAATTTCTAATAAGAATCTTCATGAACGGAAATCACGGCTCTTCCGCTCGGATCATTCATTTTTTTGAAAGCTTCGTCCCATTCCAAAGCAATTGGCGTAGAACAAGCTACTGATGGAACGGAAGGAACGGTTAAAGCAGCGGTTTCACTAGGGAAATGCTCTTCAAAAATCGTTCTGTATCTGTATTCTTCTTTGTTTTGAGGAGTGTTTTGAGGAAAACGGAATTTTGCATTTGCCATCATTTCATCAGTCACCTCTTTTTCGGCAATTTCTTTTAAAGTGTCAATCCAGCTGTAACCAACTCCGTCAGAAAACTGTTCTTTTTGTCTCCAAGCAATCGATTCTGGTAACAAATCTTCAAAAGCTTTTCTCAATAACCATTTTTCAATTTTTGGTTCGTGAGCAGTAACCATTTTATCTGCAGGATTTACGGTCATGGCAATATCCATAAATTCTTTGTCCAAGAAAGGAACTCTTCCTTCAATTCCCCAACTCATTAATGCTTTGTTGGCTCTCAAGCAATCGTATAAGTGTAATTTCCCTAGTTTTCTTACCGTTTCATCATGGAATTCTTTAGCATTGGGAGCTTTGTGGAAATATAAATATCCTCCAAAAAGTTCATCGCTTCCTTCACCAGAAAGTACCATTTTAATTCCCATAGATTTAATCACTCTCGCCATTAAATACATCGGTGTAGAAGCTCTTACTGTGGTTACATCATATGTTTCGAGGTGATAAATTACATCTTTTACCGCGTCTAAACCTTCTTGAACGGTAAAGTGAATTTCGTGGTGAACAGAACCAATATGTTCTGCTGCTTTTTGAGCAGCCGCTAAATCTGGTGAACCTTCTAAACCTACTGCAAAACTGTGTAATCTAGGGTACCAAGCTTCTTGTTCGTCTCCACTTTCGATTCTTTTTTTTGCATATTTTGCTGCAATTGCAGAAATAATAGAAGAATCTAAACCTCCAGAAAGTAAAACTCCATAAGGAACATCACTCATCATTTGTCTGTGTACCGCATCTTCTAAACCTTTTCTAATGGCAGCAATGCTGGTTTCGTTATCTTTTACGTTTTCAAAATCTTCCCAATCTCTTTTGTACCACTGTTGAAGTTCTTGACCGTCTTTGCTGTATACAAAATGCCCAGGTAAAAAAGTCTCAATTTTATTGCAAACGCCTTCTAAAGCTTTCAGTTCAGAAGCTACATAATAGTTTCCGTGTTTGTCCCAACCTTGATAAAGCGGACAAATTCCCATGTGATCTCTTGCGATTAAATAAATGTCATTTTCAATGTCATAAAGTGAAAATGCAAAAATCCCGTTGAGTTTTTCGATGAAATCTTTGCCGTATTTTCTATAAAGTGCCAAGATAACTTCACAATCAGACTGAGTAAGGAATTCATAATCAGGGAATTCTTTTCTGAGTTCTTGGTGGTTGTAGATTTCGCCATTCACAGCAAGAACTACTTTTCCGTCTTTGGTAAATAGAGGTTGTTTCCCAGAAGTTGGGTCTACGATTGCTAGTCTTTCGTGAGAGAAAACGGTTTTTTCTGATTGGAAAATTCCGCTCCAATCTGGACCGCGGTGTCTAATTTTTTTAGACATTTCTAATATCTGAGGACGCAGAGCGTCTGTTTTTTGTTTCGCATCAAACAAGCATACAATTCCGCACATATCTTAAATAAATATTTTAAAGTTGATTAAATGTTTATGTTTCGTATGCAAAAATAGATTTAAAGTTTATAAATAAAAATAAAAGATTAAAATTGGTTAATAATTTCAACTAATTAACTTTATTTTAGAAATATTTTTAATTTAAACGATTGTTTTGAAACAAGGATGCGAATTTTTTTAAGTTGAAAAAATAAAAAAAGCAACCTTTATTCACGGTTGCTTTAAAAGTTATATTGTGAATTTATTTAAACTCTTTCAATCAGAGCCATATAAAATCCGTCAAAACCTGTACTTGGCATTACTTTTTCTTCTTTTACTAATTTGAAATCAGGATTGTTTTTCAAGAAATTTTCTACCTGTTCATTGTTTTCACTTGGCAAGATAGAACAAGTGGCGTAAACCATTTTTCCACCTTTTTTAATGATTTTAGAATAATCTTGAAGAATGGTTTCTTGCTCTTTTCTAATTCTATCGATAAAATCTTGGTCAATTTTCCATTTAGAATCTGGGTTTCTTTTTAAAACGCCTAAACCAGAACATGGCGCGTCTATCAAAAGTCTGTCTGCCTTTTCGTGTAATCTTTTGATGACTTTATTATCTGTAATTTCTCTGGTTTCTATATTGTGAGCTCCCGCTCTTTTTGCTCTACGTTTCAGTTCGGCTAATTTCCAACCGTGAATATCCATGGCAATGATTTGACCTTTGTTTTCCATCAAAGCAGCAAGGTGAAGCGTTTTTCCTCCAGCTCCTGCACAAGCATCTACTACACGCATTCCAGGTTTTACATCTAGAAATTCTCCAATTTTCTGTGAGCCAGCATCTTGTACTTCAAAAAGACCATCTTTAAAAGCTGAAGTTAAGAACACATTTTTCTTTTCTTCCAACTGTACCGCGTTTTCGAAGCCTGGAACTTGAAAACTTTCTACATTTTCGTGTTTTAGTTCTTCGATTAAGTGTTTTGTTGAGGTTTTCAAAGAATTGGCACGTAAAATAGTTGGCGCTTGTTCATTAAGCGCAATCATTTCTTTTTCCCAGTTTTCACCGAGTTCTTTTTCTAAAGTTTCTACCAACCAATCTGGGATAGAATGTTCAAAAGCTTTAGTAGGAACGGTTCCTTTCTTTAATTTGGTAATAATATCCGCAACTTTTATTCCTTGAAACTCTTCGAATTTTTTATATTCTGTTTCGCTCCAAAGCAAATAAGCTAGGATAAGTCTGTAAATGTTATTAGGTTTTGCGCCTTCTCCAATGTAATATTCTAGGCGTTTTTTCCAACGGATAATGTTGTAGAAAATTTCAGAAACTACCTTTCTGTCTTCGCTTCCCCATTTTTTATGAGCCTTCAAAAGTCTTTCTATGACTTTATCTGCGTATTTATTTTTTTCGAAAAAAGTTTCTTGTAGTGCATCGTGAATACCGATGAGTAGATTTCTGTGGATAAGTTGCATACGAATATTAAATTATGAATTTTAGATTTTAAACCTAAAATTTCTGCAAAAATACGGAATTTTTTGCTGGAAGTTCAAACAAATGAGTATAGTAGTTTTTATAAAGGTTTTTTGGAACGCTTTCATTCTGAACCTAGCAAAGCGAAGTGAAAAATCTATTTGAAGAAATAGTTTTAATTAACATATAAAGTATAGGTAGCTGAAAAAATTTTTTTCTTTCTATTTTGATTAAATATTTTATTTATTTCACTTTTATCTTTTAAAACGATTGAATCATTCTCTTTATTAATAATTATTTGATGAAAAGGAAAACTATCTTCACCGCCACCATAACCAATACTCCCAAATATTCTAAATGTTTCTTTAGGTTTAATAATAGCAGAATCTAGTTCTCTACAATAAATATTTTTATCATATACTTTTATTGGAGGTTTTGTGATTACATAAATATCTTTTTCTGTATTATTACTAACATAATAAGCATAACCTGGATCACAAGAAATAATGGTAAAAATAGCTAAAAGCCAAAATAAATATTTCATAATTTTAATTTTCACTAAAATTAACAAATTTCTGTGCAATTCTGTGTTTTCTGTGAGAAAAACATAAATTTGCAAAAAATTAAAAAATGAGTGAATTAATGCATTGCCCAAAATGTGGAAGCGAATTTACCTACGAACAAGACAATCTTTTGGTTTGCAGCCAATGTTTCCATGAGTTTGATCCTGCAGAAGTAGGTGCAGAAGATAAAATTTTCGATAGCAACGGAAATGAATTGCAAAATGGTGATTCTGTGGTAGTTATTAAAGATTTGCCAGTAAAAGGAGCACCAAAACCTGTAAAAGCAGGAACTAAGGTGAAAAATATTAGATTAAGACCAGGTTCTGATCACAATATCGATTGTAAAATAGATGGTTTCGGAGCAATGGCATTGAAGTCTGAATTTGTGAAAAAAGCTTAAGTACTTTTTAATTTGCACAAATTTTCTCGAGTTACTCAAATTACTGATTTGGCAAAATTTGTATAATTCGAGGAAATTAGCACAATTTCTAAAAAAAAAAGGAAAGATTTGGCAGGGTTCTTTTCTAAGACTTTGATTGTTCGCACGAAACGAATCTAATTTCAGTCCATCAAGGCAGAAAGAGAATTAACCAAAAATTTCCTTACGTTTTTCAGGGAAGACAAAATTAATAAATTTTCTAGAAATAAAATGAAATTTTAGTTGGATGTTCTAAACGATGAATTTTAAACTCAACCTTTACCTTTACCTTTACCTTTACCTTTACCTTTACCTAATCCTTAACCTCAATCTTAATATTTCCCTCCAATTTGTTTTCTGAATACATAACAAGCGGAATATTATGAACCAAAATCTTGTTCCAATAATGGTTTCCCGCAAATCTGCTCTCTACAATTTGAGCATCTAAACCATTTTCGGTGAGTTTTACTTGATGCGGGAAGAAATAATTTTTAGAAACGTTGAGTACCGATTTTTCTTCTTCGGAAATGGTGTTTACTTCGCCCAAAAGTTTTGCTACATAAGCATTATAAGGATTTCTGAAAGTTTCTTCAGCATTGTCATTTTGAATCAATCTTCCTTCTTGTAAAACAATGATTTGGTCAGTCCAAGGAAGAATTTCTTGAATTTCGTGAGTAGAAATCATCACAGAAAGTTCATGTTCTTTAGCATAATTAAACAAACGTTCTCTCAATTCCATTTTTCTGGAATAATCTAAATTACTGAAAGGTTCATCTAATAAAAGCAGTTTTGGCATTACAGAAAGCGCTCTCGCAATCGCAACTCGCTGTTGCTGACCGCCACTTAAATTTTTTGGCAAAACATGCGCGTAATCTTCTAGTCCAACTACTTGTAAAAGCTCCTGAATTTTTTGCTTTTTCTCTGAAAGATTGGTGTTAGAAATAAATTTCCCAATATTTTCGGCCACAGTAAGATAGGGCATTAAATCATAATTCTGAGAAACCAACTTCATGCCGAGTTCGCCTGGGACAATGTTTCCTTTCGGTCCGAAAAGTCTTTCTTCTTCCAGATAAATTTCTCCGCTTTGCCAATTCAGCAATCCGTAAACAATATTAAGAAGAGTAGATTTTCCACAGCCAGATTCGCCAGCCAAAGCAATAATTTTACCTTTTTCTACAGAAAGATTGATATTTCTGAAAAGTAAAGTTCCGGGTTTGTAACCGAAATATAAGTTTCTAACATTCAAAAGCATATACAAAAATAAGCATAATAAAAGAATTTTTGAAAATTTGAAGAGAAATTTCTTACTTTAGCAGAAGTAAAATGATAAAAAACAGTTAAAAATGAAAAAGAATTTATATAGAGTTTTGGGGATTTTAGCGCTCTCTTTTTTAGTGATTTCTTGTGGAAAAGATAAACCTGTAACTAGCGAAGCCAATGAAGTTTTAGCCGAAACTGATGGTGTACTCTACAAAGTAGACACCATGAACAGTAGAATAGAGTGGAAAGGTTATAAAGTGCTAAAGTCGGATCAAACCACACATTTCGGTTCTATAAAATTTGAAAGTGGAGATGTTACCGTAAAAGATGGTAAACTGCAATCAGGGAAATTTGTGGCAGATATTACCACACTAGAAAATATAGATTTAAAAGATGACCAAGAAATGAAAGCTAAATTAGAAGGTCATCTGAAAAGTGGAGATTTCTTCGAGGTAGAAAAATTTCCTACCGCTTCTTATGAAATTACCAAAGTAACCGAAAATGCAGCTGGAGATTATAACACGCTTTTAGAAGGAAATCTTACGATTAAAGGCATCACAAAACCAGTTCAGTTTAAAGCAAATGTAACGGTTGCAGAAGGAAATGTAAGCATTGCAAGTGAACCAACAGATATCAATAGAGAAGATTTCGGGTTAAAATTTGAGCTTCCTCTGGAAAATGGTTTGCTGAACAAAGAAATTAATCTTCAGATTTTGGTAAAAGCTTTAGAAAGCAAGTAATTCTCAAGAGCCAAGTAAAAATAACCAAGTGAAAAAAATAGGAACTCGCAGTTTTGTGAGTTCTTTTTTATGAATTAAGTTCGGGATTATTCTGTGCTGGTTTTTGTGGTTAAAAATTAAAATCCGTATTTTTGCAATTCTATAAAGCAAACCAATGTTAGATAAGATAGATGAGTTATTGAAAGAAGTGCAAGGTTTTACTTCTACTAACAAAGACGAAATTGAACAATTTCGTATCAAATTCAATGGGAAAAAGGGAATTTTAAATGATTTTTTCGAAAAATTTAAAGAAGTTCCGAATGAACAGAAAAAAGAATTTGGTCAAAAAATCAATACACTCAAACAAGCCGTGAATACTAAGTTAGAAGAACTGAAAGAAGCTACTTCTAGCCAAATTATTATCGAAAAAGAAGACCTTACGAAACCTGCTTTTCCGTTGGAATTGGGTTCTCGTCATCCTATTAATTTAGTGAAAGGCAGAATTATTGAGATTTTTAAATCTATTGGTTTTGCAGTTTCTGATGGACCAGAAATAGAAGATGATTGGCACAACTTTACTGCGCTTAATTTACCAGAATATCATCCTGCAAGAGATATGCAAGATACATTCTTCATAGAGCAAAATCCAGATGTTTTATTAAGAACGCATACTTCTTCGGTGCAAATTCGTCACATGGAAGAAAATCAGCCGCCAATTAGAATTCTTTCTCCGGGAAGAGTTTTCAGAAACGAAGCTATTTCTTCTCGTTCACACTGTATTTTCCACCAAATAGAAGGTTTATACATTGATGAAAACGTGAGTTTTGCAGATTTGAAACAAACTTTACAGTTTTTCACTACAGAACTTTTTGGGAAATCAAAAATCAGAATGAGACCTTCTTATTTCCCTTTTACAGAGCCAAGTGCAGAAGTAGATGTTTATTGGGGATTGAATTCTGAAACCGATTACAGAATTACCAAAGGAACCGGTTGGTTAGAAATTATGGGTTGTGGAATGGTAGATCCTGCTGTTCTTAAAAATGTAAATATCGATGCGGATAAATACTCTGGTTACGCATTCGGAATGGGAATCGAGAGAATCGTAATGTTGCTTTATCAATTGGGAGACATCAGAATGTTCTTCGAAAATGATAAGAGAATGCTAGAGCAATTCGGGCATTTATAAATTAGAATTTATTATTGAAATTTTCAGAAATGATAAAAAGAAAGCGTTCAAAATTTTTTGAACGCTTTTTTATTTTTAAGATTTTTTGAACCAATTTTTTGCTCTGTTGTAATCTAAGAAATAAGTAATTCTGAGCGAAAGATTGTTAATCATAGGTTCATTAAACAATCGGTCGAAATTATCTCTCATGCTTAATCTGGCTACATCTAAGAAATTCTGAGCTTGATTTCTGTACAGTAAAGTCAGCTGTGAACCTGGCGCAAACCACCAACTGTAACGTAAATCCAGATTCCATGAATTAAAAGTTCCGTCTTTGTTTTCTGCGAAACTAGTGTCTGGATTAAGTTCTCCATTATCTTTTAACGTGTAAAATTGTCTGTAAGCAACTTCAGAAAAATAATGACGGAAAGTAAGATTAATCGCCATTTTTTCATTAAAAGTATATTGAGAAGAAACGCTATTTTCTACAGAATTTCTTAATCTTCTGCCAATGAAAATATTCGTGTCGTCTTTTCCTACAAATCCTGTTTCATTATTGAAATTAGCATAATTTAAAGTGTGGAAAATAGAGAAATGGTCATTAAATCGATATCGGGTATTGATTTCTGACATGTACGTAATTCTCTTGTCTTCATTGTATTTATAAAATTCTACATAACCACCGATTTTGAATTTTTTTCTTTCATCTGTATTGGCAAAAACCCATGGATTATACATTGCCGGAATGAAAAGATATTTTCCGAAGGTTCTCGGTTCGTAAATATCATTGGTTCCAAGTGGTTTTACCATCAATCCACCTCCGAAATTAAAAAACTTTTTATTGGTAATTTGTAAATTTTGGTGAATCACGAAATCTGCAAATAAATCAGTTTCTAACCTTCTGTTATTATTTACTTTAAGGCTGTAATTCAATTGATTGATATTGCCTTTTGGTTGCAAATAACGGTAATTATAATTCGCGCTATAATTCACATAATTGGTTTGTCCAGTAAATCCAAGGTCGTTAATGTCATAATTTTTATCTCTCAAGAAAACTTCTGCGCCGAATTGATGCCCTTTAATAATTTGGTTATAACCAGCATTTCCTTCAAAACCGAATTTTTGTTTTTGATTTTCGAAAACCCAACTTCCTTCTGTGGAACCGAATACCGAAAATGTATTTTTCTTATTGGTTAAGTCTAGGAAAACTCCAGTTGCATTGGCATCTCTGAAATCTCCGCTTCTCATCACACTTGTATTGATGAGGGAAACCGAAGAATTTTCACGAAATCTTTGGTCTAAAACAAAGACATTGTAATTCGCCAAAGGTTCTGTTACTTCTTTTCTGATTTCGCCAGTGTTGATATTTCTGATGGAAGCTTCTGTTTTTTCGGTAATGGCATTGAAAAATCCAATTCCTAAGCCTTTTTTTGTTCTTCCAGAAATTTTAGTAGCGTTAAAAAGTTTTACTTTTTCTGGATTTTCTGCAAATTCTTCATCGGCTGCAAGTTGAGGAAACTTACTTGGGAAACCACCAATTCTTCTGGAATAAAATAGGTTTCCTTTATTGAAAAGTTCTGTTCCTTCATTGAAAAACGAACGCTGTTCGCTGAATTGTTGTTCAAATGGTCCTAAATTTAGAACGGTAGCATCAAAATTGGTTTGTCCAAAATCTGGAATCAAAGTGGTGTCTAGTGTAAAAGCGTCATTAATTCCGTATTTTACATCCATTCCGCCGTTGATGTTGGTAGTGGTTTTTCCGTCATAATAATTTACATAACTCGAAAAATAGGGGAGGAATGACAATCTGGTAGGCGTTTGTATATTTTCTACGCCGTTTAGAATTCCGTCATATAATAAGAAGCTTCCTTTTTGATTATTCACATGATTCCATGTATAAGCGGTTTGCAATCGATTAACTTGTCGGAAAAAATTAATTCCCCATTGTTGTCTCTCGCTTTTAGGAAATCTCATCTCGAAATAAGGGATTTTCATCTCAACAGACCAACCGTTTTCTAAAATTTTCACGCCAGAATACCAAATTCCGTTCCACGAAAAATCTTCACCATTTTGATTGGTAATTTTGCTATCTGCTTGTACACCTGCCGCAGTTACAAAGAACTCCAAACTCTGCTGTTTATCATTGTATCCATTAATAAAAAGTACAAAAAAATCATCATTTCCTATATTGTCTCTTTCGGTGAGTTCTTTCCCAATTTTAGAAGGTTCTTTGTCATACATCATCGCAGAAACATAAATCCCGGTATCGTCATAAGCGACTTTTACTTCTGTTTTGAAATCAGGATTTTCAGCTTTGCCATTATTAGGTCTTAGTTCTATAAAATCATTAGCAATAGGTGCGTTTTTCCAAATTTCATCATCTAAAATTCCATCAATCTTTGGCGCTTTTTCTACTCTTACCGCGTTAATGGTTTTCCGGGTAATGTTTTCGGTTTTTTCTTCTTGTGCCGAGGAAAAACCGACAAAAAGAAAAGTGAATAAGATGATGATTTGAACTTTCATGTATTTTTTATTTAAAGAAATTAGTTGCAAAATATTTTCATTTGTTTCAATTAGAACAACTAATCTTTTAGTTTTATTACATTAAGTACAAAAAAATCCGACAAAAATTGTCGGATTTTATATTTCAAGAAATTTTATTTAGAAAAATTCAAAGGATATTTTACGTTGGCATAACCGTCTAAACTTGCTTTGAGAGAACCTACTAAAAGTTCTGCTCTAATTTCTACGGGAACGTGGTTTTCGTCATTGGTTACCCACATCGTAACGCCTTCTTGAGATTTAAAAATTCTACCACTCATTACGTAAGGTTTGATTTTAAGACAAGAAATATTACCAAATTTGGTCGTTTTATTTTCTGCGGCCACCACTTTTAGCATAAAAGGATAGGATTCGTCATCAATCCAAACGTTCATTTTAATATTACTTCCTACTTTAAATTTAGATTTGTCCATGCTTCTAAGGTTGTAAAAAGAAGAAAGCATATCTTGAATTCCTCTCATGGTTTTAAAATTTTTAGAAGTTTGGTCTAGTTTATTGGTGAGTGTAAGTGATTGATTATCATGGTTAAATTCGGTTTCATAATGTCTTCTGTAACCACCTTCCGAAACGTTTCTTACATAATAACTTGGCAATCCAGTAGCGATATTGATGTAACTTTCATAGATGTCATCTACTTTGAAGAAAGCTCTTACTGTACCTGTACTTCTCCCAACTCCTGTCACTCTGTAATGAGGTTTTCCTTTATAAGTAATTTGGTTGGTGGTCAATGTAGCTGTTCCTGCATTTAAGAAACCATAATGTAATCTATACGAGAGTTTTTCACCACTTTTAATATTGTCAATTTGTGAAAAAACAGTGATTGAAATTAATAAAAATATAAAATTGAAGATTTTTTTCATAATCGATTTTTAAATATTTATTTCTTCGCAAATTCTTTGCCAAAATTTTAAAGTGGCAATTTTAAGCATAATCAGTTGTGACAAATGTCATAAAAGTTACATAGGCCAAACCACAAAATTTGCTATATTTGCAAAAAATGAAAAGTTTTTATTCGTAATTCAAATTTACAATAAAAAATATATAAATGATAAATACAGATTTATTGATTATCGGAGCCGGACCAACCGGTCTTTTTGCTGTTTTTGAGGCAGGTTTACTTAAAATTAAATGTCACATCATAGATGCATTGCCACAACCAGGCGGGCAATTGGCAGAACTTTATCCTAAGAAACCAATTTTTGATATTCCTGGTTATCCATCAGTGTTAGCAGGGGAATTGGTAGATAATTTAATGGAACAAATTAAACAGTTTGAGCCTGGTTTTACTTTGGCAGAAACTGCAACTACTCTTAATAAATTAGAAGATGGGACGTTCGAAGTGATTACCAATAAAGGTACCGTTCACCGTGCAAAAGCTGTGGCAATTGCTGGTGGTTTAGGAACTTTCGAGCCGAGAAAACCGTTGATTGACAATATCGCAGACTACGAAGAAAAAGGAGTAGAATATTTTGTGAAAAATCCTGAACATTTCAGAGATAAAAATATTGTAATTGCTGGTGGTGGTGATTCTGCACTGGACTGGAGTATTTTCTTGTCTAATGTGGCAAAATCTGTTACGCTTATTCACCGTAGAAATGAGTTTAGAGGTGCTCTTGACTCTGTAGAAAAAGTACAAGAACTTAAAAACGCAGGTAAAATTAACTTAATCACGCCAGCAGAAGTAATTGGTCTAAAAGGTGATGGTCATATAGAAGCTATTACAGTAGATAAAGAAGGTGAAGTTTACGATTTAGCAACCGATTATTTTATTCCGCTATTTGGATTAACTCCTAAATTAGGTGATATTGCGAATTGGGGATTAGAAATTGAGAAAAATGCGATTGTGGTAAATAACGCTTTGGATTATCAAACCAATATTGAAGGCGTTTATGCAATTGGCGACGTGAATACTTATCCAGGAAAATTAAAATTAATTTTGTGTGGTTTCCACGAAGCAACTTTGATGTGTCAAAGTGTCTACAATAGAATGAATCCTGGCAGAAAATATGTCTTGAAATATACCACAGTAAGTGGAGTAGATGGTTTTGATGGAACCAGAAAAGAAGCTGAAAAAGCAGTAGTGAAGAAGATAGATTAAGAGCCAAGTGAAAAGATTCAAGTAAAAAACTTGAATCTTGAATTTTAAATTTTGAATTAATGGCATTAGACGTAAATATAAAAATTACAGATAGAAACGGAGTTACCCATGAAGTGGCAGCGCCTACAGACATGGCAATGAACTTGATGGAAATCGTGAAACTCTATGAATTAGCAGAAGAAGGAACAATTGGCGTTTGTGGAGGAATGGCAATGTGCGCTTCTTGTCAATGCTATGTAAAAAGTGACACTCCGCTTCCTGAAAAATCAGATGAAGAAGAAGCAATGCTTTCTGAAGCTTATAATGTGAAAGAAAATTCTAGATTAGGTTGTCAAATTCACATCACAGAAGATTTAGAAGGGTTAGAAGTAGAATTGGCTCCTTATGAATAAGGAAATTGAAAAAATAAAGTAGAGACAAGTTAGGACTTGTTCATCAAAAATAAAAAGACGCAACTTAGTTGCGTCTTTTTTATGGGTAATTATTTGATATTTAATTCTTTACAGGAATATTTTTCAAAATTTCTTGTAAATATTTCCAGAATTTTTGAGCAGATGGAATATTCGCTCTTTCGTCTGGAGAATGCGCTCCTCTAATCGTAGGCCCGAAACTTACCATTTCCATTTTTGGATAATTCGCTCCAATAATTCCGCATTCTAAACCAGCATGACAAGCAACAACGTGAGGTTTTGCTCCGAAGTCCTTTTCATAAATTTCTGTCATGATTTTAATGATTTCTGCACCTGGTTTTGGTTTCCAACCTGGGTATGATCCAGAAAACTCAACTTGCATTCCTGCCAGTTCAAAAACAGATTTCAGTTGTTCGGCAACAGCCATTTTGGTAGATTCTACTGAAGAACGAGTTAAGTTTAAGATTTTTAAACCACCGTTTTTCAATTCTACTCTTGCAATATTGTTAGAAGCTTCTACTAAATCTGCAACGTCTGGAGACATTCTGTACACACCATTGTGAGCAGATTTTAGCGCCAAAATAATTTTTTTAGAATCTTCCACAGAAAGTCCGTTCTCTGTATTTTCAGCGGTAGCGAAATTGATTTCTAAATCTTTTTCAACCGATGCAAATTCTTCTAAAATATCAGATTTAAGAGTTTCTAATTTCTGTAAATATTCAGAAGCGTTATTTACAGCAAACAAAGCGTGAGCTTCTCTAGGAATAGCGTTTCTCAATCCGCCTCCGTCAATAGAAATCAATTGAATTTCGTTTGAAATTCCTGCACAAAGCAATCTTCCCAAGATTACATTAGAGTTGCCAAAACCTTTATGAATATCCATTCCAGAGTGACCACCTTGTAAACCTTTGATTTCAATTTTTACAAAATTGGAAGAAGTAGAAGTCACAGTATAGTTGGCAGAAGCCGTTACATCGATACCACCAGCGCAACCTATATCTATTTCGTCATCTTCTTCAGTATCTAGATTTAATAAAATTTCGCCTGTTAATTGACCAGGTTTTAAACCAAGCGCTCCCGTCATTCCCGTTTCTTCATCTATGGTAAAAAGCGCTTCAATAGCAGGATGAGCAATGTCTGTACTTTCTAAAATACTCATAATGGCTGCAACGCCAAGTCCATTGTCTGCACCTAAAGTGGTTCCTTTTGCTTTCACCCAATCTCCATCTACATACATTTCGATTCCTTGTGTATCAAAATCGAAATCTACATCATTATTTTTCTGACAAACCATGTCAAGGTGAGATTGTAAAACCACAGTTTGACGGTTTTCCATTCCTGCGGTTGCTGGTTTTTTGATGATAACGTTTCCTACTTCGTCTACAGAGGTTGGTAAACCAAGATTTTCGCCAAAATTTTTAATAAAAGCGATAACTCTTTCTTCCTTTTTAGAAGGACGTGGAACGGCATTTAGTGCCGCGAAGTTTTTCCAAATATTTTGAGGTTCTAAATGGGTAATTGACATATAAAATGATTTCTTACAAAGATAATGAATCGTGAAAATGTAAACATAAAAAAAACCTGCAAAATGCAGGCTTTTCTTTTATTTTTTAGCAAGTAAATCTACTTGTTCGTAAATTTTTTTCTTGTATTGTTCTAATTCTTCGCCGTATTTTTCTAAAAATAATCGAGCGCTCATTCCATAAACTGCTTTGTTAATGGTAGTAAAGTCTTTTTCGTTTTGCTTCATCAGCGTTTGATAATCTTCTGAAGAAAGTAACTCTTTTTTTGATTTGATGTATTTTCTGATGTCAAAATAATATTTGCTAATTTCTAAATCTGCTTCATTATTTTTAACCGAAACATCATTCATGGTAAAATAGCTTTGATAATTATCGCTGTCTCTTTTTACATTGTTAGAAGAATTTTGTTGTGCAAAAGAAAGTGCTGAAAATAGTATTGCTGAAAGTAATATTAGTTTTTTCATAAGTGATTGGATTTTATCAAAGATAATAAACATTTTTTATTTGATGTTAACCTTTTGCTCTTTCTAATAAAACCATCATCATTAGGCTTAAAACCACTAAAGTTTCGTCTTCATCTGCAATGTCATTGATTTGGTCTAACTGGAATTTTCTACCAAAAAATGAAGGCATTTTCTTCAAACGATAAATTTCCTTTCCATTATTATCGTGAACAATATAAGTAGGATTGAAAAAATAACCTGTAAAAATTCCCAAAATTGGAATTTCGGTAAAGAATCCGTCTATAATTTTTACCCAAGCATTTTCTTCCTGAACTTTATATTTTTGGTTGTCAAAAGCATCCATTACAAAATAAGTAGCCTTCCAAATAGAGCGCATTCCTTTTCTGGCGATTTTTCCTAAATTTTTTCCAGTGTTGTCTGTTATGGCATAACTTGCGTTAAAATCTATCCATTGATTAGCTCTTATTCTAAAGTTTTCCTGCGTTCTGCTTTCGTTATTGTAAACAACTACATCTTCTTTTAGTTTGAATAATTTTTGACGAACATAAGCCAAAGAATTTCCGTTTTTGTCAGAAATATTGAAATCACTTGAAAGGGTAGAAATTTTAAATTTTAAAAATAGCGGATACTGAAGATTTTGCATAGAAATTTATTTTTGATAAAGATAATTTTAAATTTTCAAATTTTCAGATTTTCAAATTAAAAAGTACATTTGTATAATGAATTTTCCCAGTAAAGTTTTAGAAAAAGCCGTAGAAGAAATTTCTAGTTTGCCCGGAATTGGTAAAAAATCTGCATTGAGACTTGCTTTGCATCTGCTTCGCGTTCCAGAATCTCAAGGAATGGCACTAGGTAAAGCCATCCAAAAATTGGTAACGGACATTAAATATTGTCAGGAATGTCATAATTTTTCAGATGAAGATATTTGCGAAATTTGCAGTAATTATAAGAGAAATGATGAGGTGCTATGCATTGTAGAAGATGTAAGAGATGTCATGGCGATAGAAAATACGGCTAAATTTAATGGTAAATATTTGGTTCTGGGCGGTAAAATTTCTCCCATGGAAGGAATTGGGCCACACCAATTGAATATTTCTTCTATTGAAAAAAAACTGAATGAAGGAAAAGTAAAAGAGTTGATTTTTGCGCTTTCTGCAACCATGGAAGGAGATACTACAGCATATTATTTATACAAAAAATTCAAAGAATTTCCGGTGACTTTTTCTACGATTGCTCGTGGGATTTCCGTGGGTGATGAACTGGAATATGCAGACGAAATCTCTTTGGGAAGAAGTATTGTGAACAGATTGCCTTACAACGAAAAAATGTAATTTTATAAAAATTTCGCAGTATGATTTCTGGAATTATTCCTCTTTACAACGCCGAAAATACCATTCTAGCTGCACTGGATTCGGTGAAAAATCAAGAAGGGAATTTTGATTTTGAAATTTTGGTAATCAATGACGGTTCTACAGATAAAAGCGCTGAAAAAGTTCAACAATTTATTGACGAAAATCCTCAGTTAAATATTCAATTGATTCATCAGTATAACAAAGGCGTTTCTTCAGCTAGAAATGCGGGTTTGAGATTGGCTAAAGGTGAATTTATAGCTTTTTTGGATGCAGACGATGTTTGGTTGCCACACAAAACCAAAGTGATGATGAAGGTTTTAACAGAAAATTCAGAAATTGATTTTTTGGTGGCTTTAGCCAATGATGAACAATCTGGATTTCCCTATATTTTTAATGGGAAAAAACTGGCGGAAATCTCTATGAAGAAAATATTAATCAGAAATGTAGGGCCAACTCCCACCGCAATTTTTAGAAGAAAAGTAGTAGAAGATACAGGTTATTTTAATGAAAATCAAAGGTTTGCAGAAGATGCCAATTATTGGCTCAGAGTTTCTGAAAAAAATAAAATGTTCGTTTTAGGAGAAAGTTTAGTGATTACGGGTTCAGGAAAAAAATCTTTCGGTGAATCTGGACTTTCGGGAAATCTTTCAGCAATGGAAAAAGGTTTTCAGAAAAATCTTAAAGAAATGCTTCAGCAAAAAAGAATTTCGGCAATAGAATATTTCTTTTTCTATTTGTTTTTGAAGTTAAAATATATCATCAGAATTATAAGAGCGAGAATATAATGAAGCTTTCCATCATCATATTAAATTACAACGTTACACAGTGGTTAAGAAATTGTCTTTTATCCATTGAAAAATATGTACATGATATTGATTATGAAGTAATTGTGATTGATAATCAATCGCCAGATACTTCATGGAAAGATTTAATAATGGAGTTTCCTACAGTTAATTTTATAGAAAATTCATCCAATGAAGGTTTTGCCAAAGCCAATAATAAAGCTGTAAAAACGGCAAAAGGCGAATATATTTTATTGCTCAATCCAGATACAGAATTAGAAGGAAACTACATGCGTGAAATTTTGGATTTTGCAGATGCTCAAGAAAATTTGGGTTGTCTTGGCGTGAGATTTCACGATTTGCAGGGCAATTTTTTACCAGAATGCAAACGTTCTGTTCCTGATGTGTTTAATTCCTTTGAAAAATTATTTTCACCATTTCAGTCGAATCAGTCTTCTAAGAAAAACTATTACCGAAACGACATTGCAGAAACAGAAATTGCCCCAGTCGAAGTGATTACAGGTGCTTTTTTATTGATGAAAAGAGAATTATATCTGGAAATTGGCGGTTTAGATGAATCGTATTTTATGTACGGAGAAGATATAGATTTGTGTTACACCTTGCTGAAAAAAGGTTATCAGAACTGGTATTACGGTAAAAATTCTATTTTGCACATCAAAGGCGAAAGTACGGTAAAAGATGAAAAATACCTTTCTAATTTTTACGGAGCCATGCAGATTTTCATTGAAAAATATTACAAGAAACAATCACCGTTGCAATATCAGTTTTTGAAATTTGGACTGAAAGTTCGACACTTGATAGCAAAACTTCAACTCAAATAAAAAGCGATTCAGAATTTCTGAATCGCTTTTTAGATATTGTAAATAATAAATTATTTCGTAGCAGTTGGTTTTTGAACCGGAGCTTGTGGAGCTGATTGAGCAGGAGCTTTAGCTTCTTTTTTCTCTGGAGCATTTACGTCTTTAATTTGTACGCTTGGTTTTGCAGTAAGCACTACGCTTAAGAAAATCAATGAAACAATGATAATCGCTAATACCCAAGTGGCTTTTTCCATAAAATCATTCGTTCTCTGTACGCCGAATTGTGCAGAAGAACCGCCAAAGGTAGCAGATAAACCTCCACCTTTTGGGTTTTGTGCCATTACAATAATAACTAATAAAACACAAGCTATGATGATTAACACCATGAAAAGACTAAATATAGTACTCATCTTATATTAAAATTTTTGAGTTGCAAATGTAGTGATTATTTTTATAAAATTTGTAAAATATTATAAATTAATTTGTTGGTAAAGGTGCACCAACTGGAATATCACATCTGTGACCGGGCTGTCCGTGTGCAGGATTCATTCCATCTGCTACTGTTGTAGAACCAGCGTTGTTTTGTGGTGCAGCAATTGGAGCAGTGGTAGTGGTTTGAATATCAGTGGTTTTTACCGTTGTAGCTTCAGCTTTTTTAGAATTTAATGGAGCGCCAACTGGAATGTCACATCTGTGATTCGGTTGTCCATGAGGTGGATTCATTCCCGGTGCAGTTGGTTTTGGCTGATTGACTGAAACTGTATTACTTTGTGGAGCAACAGGAGCAGAGTTGTTCATTATGATAGGCGCAGAATTCTGTGCATTTGTCACATTTGATGAATCAGAAGCACTTTTTTGCTCATAAGAAGCCAATTCAGGAGAAAGGGTTTCAGGAGTTTCATTTTTTTTCTGACAAGAAACCAAAGCGAGCGTTAGAATGACTAAATATATTTTTTTCATATTTTTATTGAAATCAAGACGTTAATATTAATAGGATAACTTTTGGTGGTAAATCTAAGTAAAATTTAGATTTAAATTTTCATAAATTAGCAATACCATATTTTAAAAACGACCACCATGTTAGAAAGCTCACAAATTACCTTTATTTCTGAAATTAAAACCAAAGTAAGAAACGCTCAATACGAAGCCATGAAAGCCGTAAACGTGGCTTTAATCAATTTGTATTGGGAAATCGGTAAATCTATTGCAGAAAAACAATCCGAAAGTTGGGGCAAATCTATCGTTCCTACACTTTCTAAAGAATTACAAAATGAATTTCCAGGAGTTGGCGGTTTTTCGGTGGGGAATCTTTGGTTGATGGCGCAGTTTTATTCTGAATATCAATCAGTTGAAAATCTCGCACCATTGGTACGAGAAATTAGTTGGAGCAAACATATCTCTATTCTGAAAAAATGCAAAAACCCAAAAGAAAGAGAATTCTATATTTTGGCAACCAAAAAATTTGGGTGGACTAAAAACGTGCTGATTCATCAAATTGAAAATAAACCTCTCTAAAATTGCTTCTAAAGAGGTCAAAATATATGTTTTTGAAAACTATTTTCTAAAAAAAGGAGTTGTGCAACAAGCACCAATGTTAGCTGTAGTGTTATTTTGGATAAGCAATTACTTTATCTAATTCTATCGGATTATTATATTTACGGATAGAATTCTTTAGCTGTTCATCAATTTCTTTACTGTTTTTAGAATTTACAATAGTTCCATCATTCAAATATAATTGCTCTGAGTTTTCTGCACTATTTTTAATAAAATTTACTGGTGATTCATAATATTTGAGTTTTGCTGTTTTATATTTTTCCCAAGTTATAGGAATACCCAATTTTTCAGACATTTCGATAAATTGGTTTTCTTCTTCTTTTATTTTTTCTGATCTTACTAATTCAAAATGATAATTCTTCTTGTCATCATAAATTTCAACAATCAGTCCGGGTAAACCGTGAAATTTATATGGTCCCTCTTGAAACGGAATTTCTTCAGCAAACCAAGCTGTCCAATTTCTTCCGCCCCAAGTTGTTATTGCTTTTTGCAAACTTAAATTTTTGACATTTTTCTTTTCTTGAGATAAATTCCATTTTTGAGTATCATTTGTTTGAAGTTGCAAAACCGTATTTTCTAATAAATCATATTGAAAAAACTCATTGTTGTTATTTTTATGAACGATAATATCCGAAGTATTGAGTTTCATCTCTTTCGGAAAAGGAATATTATTGGTAATTAGAGAATCTGCCACAAAAAAATCATACGTATAATATTTTGTTTCCTTTGTTCCGATGTCAAGAATATAATTCTCTTTCGTTGTTATGTTGGAAGTAGAGTCTTTTTTGTAAACCACATCATAAATAAAGCGGTGTGTTTGTGCTATTGAATAATTATTGAACACAATAATTAAAACCAAAGCAATAAAATTAGTTTTCATACTATTTTTCATTAATAAATTCTTGTTCTTCTTTAGTCAAAATAATTTCCCCTTTGTCATCACTTATTTTTAAATTATTCCAATATGCTTGGTTTATTTTCACAGGATTTTCCAAACCTTTTTTGTCTGTTTCTTGAAAGTTTTTAAAAATAATTTCTCTTTCTGAACTGTATTCAAAAGTTTCGGTATCGGTTATTGTCTTGAAACCTTGAGTTTTGAAAGATATTTTGGAAGGGAAATATTTCCCATCCTTTTTGTAATAATCAAACATAATAATTCCGTCACCTAATTGTCTGAAAAATATATTTCCATTTTCATCTTTCAGTTTTCTCGGTTCGAATTTGTTTTGAATAAAATCCAATTCAAAATGGGTAATTGCTCTATCTTTTTTGTTATAAATAAATTTCCCTGTGTATATTAGGGACGAATCAGATTTTATTGAATAAGATATTTCTTGTTCATCACCATTTTCATACACCAATCTTCCGCTTTTTTTGGCATTCTTGATTTTAGAAAGTCCGTAAGTTCTCCATAATTCATAACTCAAAAACATATCACCAATATTATCGTGTGAAATTTCCGGTTTTTTTTCTCTTACTTTATTTTTGGAAGGTTTTGATTTTAAGAAGCGTAAGTCATCAATTTGTATTTGAACAAACCTATCAAATTTATCATTAAAAGCATCTTTTGCATTATATTCTCCATCTCTACTCCAGAACTTTCCATCGGCAATCATTAAAAGTTTTAAATCATTATTTTCGTGCGATTTTTGCTTAATCGTTACATTATAAATGATGGGTTTATTATAATAGATATCGGAATAATTGTTTGCAACGTCTTTTAGAATCTTTTGAAAATCAATTGAAACAATTTTTACTTCGTCAATTTCTTTGTAAATCGGTTTTAATTTTAAAATTGGTTTAAAATCATTTCCTTTTAATGTTTCATATCCTGAAGCAGAGATTTCCAAATTCTTGGAATTTTTTAGCAGGCTATATCCTTCATCATTTGTATAATAAATATTTCCTTCCGAGATAATCCGTGCATTAGGAATCGGTTGAGAAGTTTCAGCGTCCACAATTTGTGTTTTTTGAGCCAAGAAAATAGAACTGTAAAAAAGAAACAAAAGAATAATTTTTCTTTTCATATAAATGATTTTTTTGATTGCGTAAAGTAATGTTATTTATCGTATACAATCTTAATTTTACACCTTAATGTTTTTATAAATTTTGTTATGGAAACGTTAAATATCGGGATTTTTGGGAACATTACAGCTAACGGTTCGGCGGATTTGCGAAGTACCGAGAAGGAAGTTTGCTTCCGTTCTTGGGATTTAGCGCATCACCAAATATACAAAAGTATTCTTTATACTCAAAAGCTTATTAAAAATCTTAACTTTATCTAAAGTAATGTCAAAGGAAAGTCAAAGGAAAGTGTAATGAATGTCAGTAAAAAGTAATTGTTTTACTTGCAAGTTAAAGGCAAGTTAAAGGCAGGATAAAGGCATGTTAAAGGCAGGATAGTTGCTTGTTGCTCAAAATGTTTTGAGTTTTCTTTTCCATTAAGTTCCCTACGAAAAGACAAACAAACCACCTAAATTATCTCCAACCAATCTCCCAACTTCGGACTTCGGACTTCCGTCTTCCAACTTCCGTCTTCCAACTTCTGTCTTCCCCCTTCCAACTCCCAACAAATTTTCATAAATTCGCAACAGAAAAATTTGCAGTAAAATATGGATTATTTGAAAGGATTAAACGAACCTCAGTATGAAGCAGTTACCACTTTGCACGGGCCATTGATGGTTTTGGCAGGAGCAGGTTCTGGTAAAACGAGAGTTCTTACGATGAGGATTGCACATTTAATTACCAACGGAATTGATCCTTTTAATATTTTGGCGCTTACATTTACCAATAAGGCCGCCAAAGAAATGAAATCCCGTATTGCAAAAGTAGTAGGAGACAGCAATGCAAGAAGTCTTTGGATGGGAACTTTCCACTCGGTGTTTGCTAGAATTCTGAGAAGCGAAGCGCATTTTCTGGGTTTTCCGTCTAATTTTACCATTTATGATACGCAAGATTCTCTGAATGTTCTCAAAAAAGTATTGAAAGACCTCAATATTGACCAAGAATTATACAAACCTAAAAAAGTTCAGGCAAGAATTTCTAATTTCAAAAATAATCTCATCACGGTTCATGCCTATCAGAATAATCCAGAATTAATCGAAGCCGACGAACGTGCCAACATGAAATATATTGGTCAAATCTACGAGAAATATGTAGAACAATGTTTCAGAAATGGAGCGATGGATTTCGATGATTTACTCTTGAGAACCAACGAATTATTAACGAGATTTCCAGAGGTTCTGGCGAAATATCAAGACCGTTTCAGATATATTTTGGTAGATGAGTACCAAGATACCAACCATTCTCAATATTTAATTGTAAAAGCACTTTCTTCAAAATTTGAAAATATTTGTGTGGTAGGAGATGATGCGCAGTCCATTTACTCTTTCCGTGGTGCTAATATTTATAATATTTTGAACTTCAAGAAAGATTATCCAGATGCCAAAACCGTTTCTCTGGAGCAGAATTACCGTTCTACGCAGAATATTGTGAACGCTGCGAATGTGGTCATTGCCAGAAACAAAGAACAGTTCAAAAAAAATGTATTCAGTGATAATGAAGTGGGCGATAAAATAAAGGTTTTCAGAGCGCTTTCAGATGCAGACGAAGCCAATTTTGTGGCGAATAACATTTGGGAACAGCACAACGCTAACCAAAGAAAATTTACAGATTTTGCCATTTTATACAGAACTAATTCCCAGACCAGAGCTTTCGAAGATGCACTGAGACGTAAAAATATTCCGTACAGAGTTTATGGCGGTTTAAGTTTCTACCAAAGAAAAGAAATTAAAGATTTGGTTGCGTATTTAAGACTTTTGGTCAATGAAAATGACAGCGAAGCTTTGCTAAGAGTCATCAATTATCCCACTCGTGGAATTGGAGAAACCACTCAGAATAAATTGATTGTTTTTGCAGATTCACAAAATGTGAGTTTGGCTAATGTTTTAGATAATTTGGGAATTTATGCACCACATTTAGGTTTTAACAATGGCGTGATTTCTAAGTTGGCGGATTTTTGGAGCATGATTAAAGCCTTCCAAGTGATGCTGAAAACCGAAAATGTGTACACTGTTGCAATGGAAGTTGCTCAAAGAAGTGGTTTAATCAAGTTTTTGAAAGACGACCAAACTCCTGAAGGAATTTCCAGAGTAGAAAACGTGCAAGAACTCATGAACTCTATGCAAGGTTTCATTGAAGAACAACAGCAATTGGAAGACGGAGACCCAAGTTTGTCGAGTTTCCTAGAAAACATCGCACTTTCTACAGACCAAGACAAAAAATCTGAAAACGAAGACCAAGTTTCTTTGATGACGATTCACTTGTCAAAAGGATTGGAGTTTCCAGTGGTTCATTTGGTAGGTTTAGAAGAAAATTTGTTCCCAAGTTTTATGAGTTCTTCCACGCGTGAAGAGTTGGAAGAAGAGCGAAGATTATTCTACGTAGCTTTAACCAGAGCCGAAAAACAGGTGTTCTTTTCTTACGCCGTTTCCAGATTTCAATGGGGTAAAATTACAGATGCAGAACCTTCCAGATTTTTAAGCGAAGTAAACGAAGAGTATATAGAATTCTTAAATCCGGCTGTAGAAAGCAGATTTGTGAATAAATCTGGATTAAGTTCAGATATTTTTGGTGATAATTCTTTTGAACCGAGAACTTTCAAAAAAATTGAAAAGAAGAAACTTTCTTCTTCTGAACCTGAATCTTTGCCTTTACCTAAAAAATTAAAACCGGTTGCTTCGGCAAAAATCATCAACCCGAGCGGAAATTCTTCTCAAGATATTGAAGTAGGAGACAGAGTTCGCCATGATAGATTTGGAGTAGGAGAAGTAGTTTTTCTTGATGGAACTGACCCAGAAAACATTAAAGCTAAAGTAAAATTTGTAACAGAAGGAGAAAAAAATCTAATCCTGAAATTTGCAAAACTGACGAAACTATAAACGAAAAAACGTGCTTATTTGCACGTTTTTTATTTTTAATCAGAATTTCTAATTGTTCTTTGCGAAAAATCTTCGAGTCTTTGCGTGAAATTCATAAACTTTATTTTACCAATTCTTCAAAAAGTCTGTCAAAAGTTTTGTCCAAATCTTTAGATTTTCCAGGATGAGGTCTGGATGTTTGAATCACAGCACTTCTTACTGCAGTGAGCCAACGAAAACGTTCAGGAATTTCCAGCAAAGCAATTGGGCCGCCTTCTTTTTCGCCTTTGGCAACTTTTTGGAAGTTTTCCAGATTTTTAAAAACTTCATCGTAGTCTAATTTGCTGTGCATCAGTTGGAATTTGTCTTTACAGAGATAAAATTCTACTCTTATGTATTTCTCTTTCTTAGAAAACATTACCAATCCTATGTTGAAAAATTCTTCTCTTTCAACTTTCGGAACAAGTCTTATTACTGCGTATTCGTAAATTTTATCCTCTTGCATTTTTGGCTTCGTTTAAAAAGATTTCTGAATGTTCTAATCTGGTTTTCAAGAAATTAAAATAAATTTCTCGTATTTCTTCTGGCGATTCATCGGCATCATTCCACTGCAACCAATCTTCAGGAATTAAATTCACAATCGTTCTGAAAACTTCATCATTTAAAATCGATTTTGCAAAGGCATCAGCTTCGTCTAATTTGCTGGCTTGAGGAAGCAAAACGTGGTCTTTTACATATTTGAAAGGTGTTTTCGCAGCTGCATCAAAATTTTGCCATGAATGATGGAAGTAAAAAGAAGCTCCATTATCAATCACCCATAATTCTTTATGCCACCAAAGAAGATTAGTATTTTTGAAAGTACGGTCAATATTCGTAATAAACGCATCAAGCCAAACAATTTTAGAAGCCAAAAGTGCATCTATTTTCATGCTTGGATCATATGCAATAGCTCCAGAAAGATAATGCAAACCTAAGTTTAGGCCTTCTGAAAATTTCAGTAAATCCTGAATTTCTTCATCGGCTTCAGTTCTTCCGAAATCTACATCTAGATTCGCAAAAACCAATTCTGGAATTTTCAAACCTAGAATTTCAGCAATTTTTCCGCCCAAAAGTTCAGAGATCAGCATTTTAACACCGTGACCAGCGCCTCGGAATTTCAAAACGTATTTAAAATCATCATCCGCTTCTGCTAATGCAGGCAAACTTCCACCTTCACGCAGCGGAAGAATGTAACGCATTACCGTAACATTTCTTAAGTTTAAGTCTTTCATTGATGCAAAAGTACAAAAGAATAAATATTATGAAACCCAAGATCCAAAAACTTCAATTATCTTCCATTTTCCTTTAACTTTTGAAAGGTAAATTTTACTTCCTCCATTTGACGAATTAAATTCAACTACTGCTTTATCTTTATTTTTGTTGAAAATAATTCTAGAAATAGAATAGTTGCTTATGAAATCATCATTCCATTTAGTGAAATCTCCAATGTAATTTTTATCTAAAATTATATTTTTAGGAAAATGAATTTTAGTCAAATCAATTTTTTTTGACTTCATTAAGTCTTCGTCAATTTCTTTTAAATAAAAATCTTCAAAACCCTTCACTTTTTCAAAAATTTTGTATTTAAAATCTTTTTCAATTCCTGTTAATGAATCTTTAAAATAGATATGAAATGTTTTTTTAGAATTTTCAATTGAATCTTTTCTCATTTCATTTTCAAGAAATTTTTCAAATTCTTTTTCTCCCATTTTCATGGTAATTGAATGTGGTAAAGGTGGAGGAGGTGGAATTGGCTTACTTATTTTAGAAGTCAAAAGATTAATTATTTCATATTCATCATCGGTGATTTCATCTTTTTTACAAGATTGAAAAACAATAAAAATAAGAAATAAGAAAGTAAAAAATGGCTTAATTTTCATATATTAAAAATAAGTAAAATACTTGATTCAAATATTTATTTTGAAAGAAAATCTTCAACTCTTAACTTCACAAAAAATTCTTCCAACTTCTGACTTCCGACTTCTGACTTTTCCCTATCTTTGTTTTTATGACAAATTCTGACAAAAGACTTTTTCTCATCGATGCTTATGCGATGATTTTTCGCGGTTATTACGCTCTGATTAGAAATCCTAGATTAACTTCTAAAGGTTTTGATACGTCTGCTATTTTTGGATTTACCAATTCATTAATTGAGCTGATTAGAAGAGAAAAACCTACGCATTTGGCTGTGGTTTTTGATGTAGGAAAAGAAAATGTGAGAACCGCTGATTTTACAGAATACAAAGCGAACAGAAGTGACACTCCAGAAGCGATTAAAAACGCAGTTCCCTATATTCACAGGATTTTAGAAGCCATGCATATTCCGATTTTGGGAGTAGAAGGTTATGAAGCAGATGATGTGATAGGAACCATTGCCAATAAAGCCGAAAAAGAAAATTATACCACGTTTATGGTAACGCCAGATAAGGATTTTGCGCAGTTGGTTACCGACAGAATTAAAATCTACAAACCGGGTTTAAAAGGCGGCGATGTAGAAATTTTAGGCGTGGAAGAAGTAAAAGCCAAATACGAAATTGAAGACCCAAAACAAGTCATCGATTTTCTGGCAATGATGGGAGATGCTGTGGATAATATTCCAGGATTGGAAGGAGTGGGCGAAAAAACTGCTATGAAATTTTTGAAAGAATTTGGCAGTATAGAAAATCTTTTGGCAAACACTTCTCAACTGAAAGGAAAACTGAAAGAAAAAGTAGAAAACTCTGCAGAAAGAGGGATTTTGTCAAAAAAATTGGCAACGATTATTTGTGATGTTCCCGTTGAATTTCACCAAGAGCAATACGATTTAGATATTCCAGATTTCGAAAAAGTTCGTGAGATTTTTGACGAGATAGAATTTAGAAGGTTGTATGAAAATCTGTACAGAGCGTTTCATCATGAGCAACCAGCAATCAGCAATCAGCAATCAGCGAATGAAAGTGATTCAAAACCAGTCTCGCAGAAAGCGGAAAGCGGAAAGCAGAATGCTCTACAATTAGACCTTTTCGCAGATTTCGAAGCGCTAGAACAATCTACTTCTACTACGCTCAATATCGAAACTACGGATAAAATTTATCAATACATTGATACCGAAAAAGCTCAGAAAATTTTAGTCAAAAATCTTTTGGCACAAAAAGTAGTTTGTTTTGATACAGAAACCACTTCGCTTAATGAAATGGAAACTGAACTCATCGGGATGAGTTTCTGTTACAGAAAAGGACTGGCTTATTACATTCCGATTTCTGAAAACCAAGAAGAAGCGAAGAAAACGTTAGAAATTTTCCGTCCGTTTTTTGAGAAAAAAGAAATTTTAAAAATAGCTCATAATCTTAAATTTGATTATAAAGTTCTGAAACATTACGGTGTGGAAGTAGAAGGAGCGATTTTTGACACGATGATTGCTCATTATCTTCTAAATCCAGATGGAAGACACGGAATGGATTATCTTTCAGAGATTTACCTCAATTATAAGCCTGTTTCTATAGAAAGTTTGATTGGCAAAAAAGGCAAGAACCAAGGAACATTGCGTGATGTTTCACTCGAAGAACAAACGAGTTACGCTGCGGAAGATGCAGATGTAACGTTTCAATTGTACGAAATTTTTGCTCCTCAACTGAAAAAAGAAGGAGTAGAAGATTTGTTTTATCATATAGAAATGCCATTAATGCGCGTTTTAGCCAAAATGGAATTTGCAGGAATTTCGTTAGACGAAAATTGGTTGATTCAAGAAAGCAAGGATTTAGAAAACGACTTGAAAAACCTTGAAACCAAAATTTTTGAACTCTGTGGCGAAGAATTTAACATGAATTCTCCGAAACAACTCGGCGAAATTTTATTTGAAAAATTAAAACTAGATCCAAAAGCGAAAAAAACCAAAACTGGTCAATACGCTACTTCGGAAGATATTTTGCAGAAATTGGCTTCTAAACATGAGATTATACAATACATTTTAGAATACAGAACCTACCAAAAACTGAAATCAACGTATGTAGATGCATTGCCGAATCAGATTGACAAAGACACGAAAAGAGTTCATACCAATTTCTCGCAAACTACTGCTGCTACAGGAAGATTGGCTTCTCTGAACCCGAATTTACAGAACATTCCGATTAGAACTTTGCGTGGTCAACAAATTCGTGGAGCTTTCGTGGCAGATGAAGGAAACAAACTTATTTCTGCCGATTATTCTCAGATAGAATTGCGCTTGATTGCAGAAATTTCTGGCGAAGAAAATATGATAAAAGCCTTCCAAAATGGCGAAGATATTCACGCTTCTACTGCGGCAAAATTATTTAAAATCCCAATCGAAGAAGTGACCAAAACACAGCGTTCACAAGCCAAAACCGTGAATTTTGGAATTATTTATGGTCAAGGTGCGTTTGCTTTGGCAGAGCAAACTGGACTTTCACGAACGGAAGCGAAACAACTCATCGATTCTTATTACGAAACCTATCCGAAATTGAAAGAATTTATGGCAGAACAGGTTGCGAAAGCCAGAAAATTAGGATATGTAGAAACGATTTTGGGCAGAAAACGTCATTTGCAAGACATCAATTCTAATAATTTTGTGGTAAAAGGTCACGCCGAAAGAAATGCTGTAAATGCTCCGATTCAAGGTTCTGCTGCAGACATTATCAAATTAGCGATGATTAAAATTCAGGAAGTTCTGGAACAGGAACATCTGAAAACCAAAATGCTTTTACAAGTGCATGACGAATTGGTGTTTGAAGCACCAGAAAACGAAGTAGAAATCGCCAAAAAACTGATTAAAGAAAATATGGAAAACGCCTACAAAACTGAAGTTCCTTTATTGGTGGAAGTTGGCGTGGGTGAAAATTGGTTGGAAGCGCATTAGAATTGAGAATTGAAAGTTGAGAATTGAAAATGAAGATTACCTTGTCATTGCGAGGAACGAAGCAATCTAAAAATTATAAAATTTTATTGAGTTTGTTTATAATTGAAAATATTTTTGCTTCGTAGAAGCAAAAGGTTTGTAAGAAAAATGTAGAATTTGAAAGGTAGTTCCGTAGGAACGATAGAAATTATATATTATGGCAGAGAAAATTGTAATTTTAGGAAATGGATTTGATCTGAGGCATTTTTTGCCAACAAAATATAATCACTTGATAACTATTTTGAGAGAAATAGGAAATTATAATTTTTCTGATTCTGAAGTTAGCTTTTCTGATTTATTTAATGAAAGTTTTAAACAAAAAGATGAGTTTTTTTATAATGGAATTTTAAATTGTTATGATGTTCAAAACATTAAATTTAATTCTGATAAATTAAAATCAATTCAAGATAGACTTATAAAAAATAGTTGGTTTCAATATTTAAAGACCGTTGAAGATTCTAAAATAGAAACATGGATAGATTTTGAAACTGAAATCAATAGAGTTTTAAAAATAGTTTCAATCTATTTTGAATCTTTTAATCGTGGCGATTTTGAAAAAATAATATATGGTTTTTTAGGTGATGAGAGTAAATTTTATACAAGTAATTATGATAGTAACAATTATTTTCACAATAAGTTACAACATAATATTCTTATAAATTTTAATTTATTTAAAGATGAAGATGGTGATAGGTATTCAATTCTAGATAAAAATTTTATATTAACCATCGATAATGAAATACAATATTTTAAGGAAAAAAAATTCTTTGACTCAATATACAATTCATTAGAAGAATTTATAGGAATTTTTAATGACTATTTAATTTTCATTGTTAATTCATTTTATAAAAATTTTAAAGAAGATATTAAAGAAAATTTCATTATAAAAAACAAAAAATTTTTGTTTAATAGTGTTACAAAAATATATTCCTTTAATTATACTAATTCTCTTCAAAAATTATATAATAATAATTTTACATCTTACAAAATCGAATTTTTACATGGAAAATCAATTGAAAATTGGGGTAATAAATTGGAAGAATTAGAAATAGTTTTAGGTGTAGATGAAATTGAAAATTCACTAAAAGATGATAAGCTTTTTCAATTTACAAAATATTTTCAAAAACTTCATAAAAATACAGATTATCTTTTTCTAGATAACGTTATTAAACAGTTTGAAAAACCAATGACAAAAGATGAACATAACTATGTATTTTACTTTTGGGGGCATTCTTTAGATATTTCAGATAAAGACTATATTAATGATGTTTTTAAGATTATAAAATTAAGAGAGAATAATAAAATAATTGTGTTTTATCATTCAATTTCTGCAAAAGCAGAATTGTTGAAAAATCTTTTAGCGGTAATTCAAGATAAAAACATCATTGAAGACTTAATGAAAACTAAAAGGTTGCAATTTCTTGAATCCACTCCAGAAAATTTATTTAATGAATTAGCATAAATCCAAAAAAAATATGAAAACAGTAGTCCTTTACGAAACCGCACCAGATACGACTATGGAGAAAATGATGGAAGTTTTTCCTGCGCATCAAGCCAATGAAGAAATCTTTGTGAAAGCTGGAAAAATATTGGGAATTGGTCCGTTTGCAATTCCGGGAGAAGGAGCGATGGCGATTTTCACCGACAGAGAATCAGCAGAAGAATTTGTAAAAGGCGACCCTTTTGTAACCACAGGTTTAGTATCGAAAGTAATCATCAAAGAATGGCATGACGAATTAATGTAATCCATGAAGTTTCTCATTATAATTCCCGCTCACAACGAAGAAGAAAACATACTTCCGTGTTTAGAATCGCTGAAAAATCAGACGTTTCAGGATTTTAAATGCGTCATTGTGAACGACGGTTCTACCGATAAAACTCATGAAATTGTAGAAAAATTTTTAGAAAATAATTTAAAATTTAGAATCTATAATCTAAAATTATCAAAGCACGAACCCGGCGCAAAAGTCGTGAGAACTTTTAATAAAGGTTTAGAATCCGAAAATGTAGAAAATTTTGATGTGGTTTGTAAATTTGATGCAGATATTATTTTTCCTGAAAATTATTTAGAAAAGATAAACGAAGTTTACGAAAAAAATCCAAAAGCAGGTATGGTCTCTGGTTTGGTTTATATCCAAAAAGGCTTCGACTCCGCTCAGCCTGACAAAAACGACTTTACAACTTTACAGCTTCACGATTTTACCAACCAAAATGAATGGATTTTCGAAAATCTGTCTTCTAAAAATCACGTTCGTGGTCCTATAAAGTCTTACCGAAAAGAATTATTTCTGAAAATGAAAGGTTTGAGAGCGGTTCTCGGTTGGGATAATATAGATGTGATGTTGTGTAAAATGCACAGATTTGAAACAGTAACACTTCAAGACCTTTGGGTGAAACATCTTCGCCCAACTGCCTATAAATATAAATCTCAAAAAGCCCAGAAATTGGGAGAATATTTTTATAATATTGGTCTTAATTTTCCATTAGCTGCAATTTCTTCCGCAAAATCTTCTTGGAAAAATAAATCGGTTTCAGAGTTTTTTATCACCATGAAATCATTTTTGAAGCAGAAAAATCCTAGAGTTTTAAGCCAAGAAGAAATTGCGTTTATCAGAGATTTACGTTTGAGTGAAATGTTTAAAAAAATTATGAAATCATAAAATATGAAAAATCTACAAATACTCTTTTTACTATTCTTCGGATTGTTTTCCGCGCAAAAAAAAGCAGATTTAATTGTTTACAATGCTAAAATTTATACGGTAAATCAAAATTTTGATATCGCAGAAGCAATGGCGATTTCCAAAGGAAAAATTGTAGCTGTTGGAGGAAAAGAAATTCTAAAAAATTATACTGCAACTCAAAAAATTGATGCTCAACAAAAGCCTATTTATCCTGGTTTTATAGATGCGCATTGCCATTTTACAGGTTATGCAACAGATCGTTGGAAAAGTGATTTGGTTGGCACTAAATCTTGGGAAGAAATTGTAGAAAAAATCAAAAAATACAGCGAAACAGCTCCTAAATTTTGGTTGTATGGAAGAGGTTGGGATCAGAATGATTGGGCGGTAAAAGAATATCCAACCAAAGAAAAATTAGATGAATTGTTTCCTAATCGTCCGGTTTATCTAAAAAGAGTGGATGGTCACGCTGCCATTGCCAATCAAAAAGCTTTGGATTTGGCCAAAATTACAACCGAAACTAAAGTTTTAGGAGGAGATATTGAACAGAAAAACGGAAAATTGACTGGAATTTTAGTTGATAATGCCATGGATTTGGTAGAAAAAATGATTCCAGAGATTGAAGATGATTTGGCCATCAAATATTTCGGGGAGTTGCAAAAAGAATGCTTTGCTTTCGGTTTAACTTCACTTCATGATTGCGGGATTTCTGAACATACTTTGTCACTTTTAGAAAAATCTCAGAAGCAAAAAGTGTTGAAAATGAATGTTTTTGCACTTTTAAGTGATAATCCTGATTATTACGAAAAATGGACTAAAAAAGGTCGATACACGAACGGAAAAATCACTGTTGGCGGTTTTAAAGTTTATGCAGACGGCGCTTTGGGAAGTAGAGGTGCGTGTTTGTTAAGTGATTATCATGATAAACCAAAATGGAGAGGTTTTCTATTGAGCGAAAAATCTCATTTTGAAAATTTATCTAAAAAATTGATTAAGAGTAATTTACAGATGTGTACTCATGCCATCGGTGATTCTGCCAACCGAGAAATTCTAAAAATTTATGGTGATGTTCTAAAAGGTAAAAACGATAAAAGATGGAGGATTGAACATGCTCAAATTGTAAACCCTGCTGATTTTCAATATTTTGGAAAATATAATATTGTTCCATCTGTTCAGCCAACTCACGCCACTTCTGACATGTATTGGGCGGAAGAAAGATTGGGAAGTGAACGCATCAAAACGGCGTATGCTTATCAAGATTTGTTGAAACAAAACGGTTGGGTTGCATTGGGAACAGATTTTCCTGTGGAAGATATCAATCCTTTTAAAACGTTTTTGGCTGCAGTAGCAAGAAAAGATGCGCAGAATTATCCTGAAAATGGTTTCCAAAAAGAAAATGCTTTAACCAGAGAACAAACATTACGTGGAATGACCATTTGGGCGGCAAAATCTGTATTTCAGGAAAAAGAAAGAGGAAGTTTAGAAGTGGGAAAAAATGCGGATTTTATAGTTTTAGATAGAGATTTAATGAGAATTGATGAAAAGTTTATACTTAATGTAAATGTTGTATCTACTTTTATTGATGGGAAGAAAGTTTTTGATAATGGTTTATTAGAAGTGCCAGAACCAATTAGAAATCCTAATAATTAGATTCATTTGAAACATTTAAATAATGAATTCAGAAAGTTGAAAAAAATCGCATACATAGAACTCGATACTCACGCTGAAATTGCGCTGAATTTTATGGAATTAATGAATGATTCCAAAGTATTTTCTGTGGATTATTATTTCAGCGAAAAGATTCTGAAAACGCTTGGTTTACAAGAAACTGAGAACAAAATAAAATCAAACCATCAAACGATTTTCAAACAACTTCAAACTAAAAATTATGATTTGATTATCATCGGAACAGTTCATCGCTACTTCAATGTTTTTGAGAAAATTGCAGAGAAATTCAATACTTCGATTATTTGTCATAATTTGAATTTTGTGAAAGCTTCAAACTTTGATTTGTTGAGCTCTGTTTTCAAAGAAGATTTTCAGTATCGTTTGAAATTGTTATTGAAAGAAGGTTTATTGAGGAAGTCAAAAGTTTACAAAAAAGCAAAAAATCTTTTGGTTTTAGACCGAGGCTTCGACTCCGCTCAGCCTGACAAATATACATTCTTACCGATTTTTTACACCAAATTTTTAGAAAAACCTAAAAATGAAACTTATACTATTGTCATTCCAGGAGCGGTTTCGCAGAAAAGAAGAAATTATGAAAGAGTTTTGAAATCAATTAAAATTTTTCATTTTCCTTTCGAAATTATATTCCTTGGGAAAGCATCGGGAAAAGAATTGGAAATGCTTCAAGATTTTGAGAAATCAAAACCAGATAATATTTCCATCAAATATTTCACAGAAAAAGTTCTACAAGATATTTTTGATCATTTTATGCAAAAAGCAGATGTTTTGTGGTGCCCAATTCAACAAGAAACGGCTTTTTTTAGTCAAAAAGAAATTTACGGCTTTACCAAAATGAGCGGAAACATTGGTGATGCGATTAAATATGGAAAATTGGCGGTTTTCCCAAAAAATTATCCTTCAAAATATTCTTTTATTATTCCAGAAAAAGGAAGTCTAGGAGATTTTCTATTTATCAAAAAAGATGTAGATTTTTCAGAATTTAGCAAAGAAAAAGTCTTACAAGAACTAGAAAAAACTATTTTTGCACTCTTATAATGAATCCATGAAACTCTACCAAATTCTTATAGAAGCTTCTCAATATATCATTCCTCAGTTGTATAAACAGAGGTTTTTTAAGAAACAAAATCAACTTTCTCGCGAAAATATTATTTCCAGAAAAGTAGAGCCAGAATTGCTTTGGTTAACAGAATTTCTTCCTAAAGATGCTGTTTTTATAGATGTTGGCGCAAACGTGGGACATTTTATTTATCAGTTAGAATATCATCTTTTTCCTCAAAATATTTATGCTTTTGAACCCAATAAATCTTTGAACAGAAGATTGAAAAGGCTATTTCCGAAGGTTAAACTGTTTTCGGTGGCTTTGTCAGACGAAAACACGGTGGCAGAATTTAAAATTCCAGTTTTGAAAGGTGAAAAAGTAAATTCAAGAGGGACTTTGCAGACCGATTTCAGAGAAGAAAATGAAGAAAAAACCATTATTCAAAAGGTGAAAGTGGTAAAACTAGATGATTTTGCTCCAATTCAAAAATTAGAAAAAGTAGATTTCATCAAAATAGATGTAGAAGGAAACGAGATGAAAACACTTTTTGGAGCGAAGGAAACCATTTTGAAATTTAAACCAACGGTAATGGTGGAAATAGAACAGCGCCATCATAAAGAACCGATTTGGAATATGATTTCAGAAGTGGAAAATTGGGGTTTTGAAGCGCATTATTTACAGAGAAATACTTTTGAATTGAAAAGACTGACAGAAGAGTTTGTCAAATCTCAAAATGCTATCTTTGTAAAAGATTACGAAAATTACATTAACAATATTATTTTTATTCCTCAATCTTAACCTTTGCCTTAACCTGATTTATGAGCGTAGTAGCCAGACAAAGTTTTAAATATTCTATCATAGGATACCTTGGTTTTTTACTGGGAACTGTTTCTGCTATTTTCATATTTCCGTTTGATATGGTTTTCTACGGAAAACTGCGTTTCGTTTTATCGGCAACCTTAATGCTAGTTCCTTTTGTGGTTTTCGGGTTAAGTTATTCTAACGTTTACTTTTTCGGGAAAGCGAAAGAAGAAGGAAAACATCAGAATCTTTTTAGCCTTTCTTTAGTTGGAGTTGGGATTAATTTCTTTATTTTTTTACTCGGATTTTTTGCATTTTTCTATATTTTTTATTCGTTTCAAGAAGATTCTGAGTTATGGGATATGAAGCGCTTGATTTTACCAATGGTTTTGGTGATGTCGCTTTCCGCAGTTTTTAACCGATATATTTCTAATTTCAAAAGAATCGTTGTTCCGAATATTTTTGAAAATATTTTCCCAAAACTAGCCAATCTTGGAGCGTTTTGTCTGTTCTTTTTCTTAGGAACTTCAGAAAAAATATCTTACGGATTTTTCTTAGGCATTTTTGGGCTGGGATTAATTGGTTATGTTTTGTATACCAATAAACTAGAAAAAATATCGCCAGATTTCAGTACAGATTTTGTCAAAAAAGATAAACTTTGGAAAGAAATCTTGAATTACAGTTTTTATGGATTTTTAGGAAATTTAGGAAGTTTTTTAGCACTGAATATTTCCAATTACATGATTGGTGAAAAGCTTTCTTTCGAAGAAAACGGAATTTACAGCACGGTTTTTTCGGTGGTACAACTGATTAGCATTCCATCGATGGGATTGTATAATATTTCTGCGCCAATCATTAGTAAGCATTTTGCAGACGACACCATTAAAGAACTCGATGTTTACTATAAAAAAACCTCTCTGAGTTTATTTTTTCTTGGGTTGGTGTTATTTTCTTGTATTGCAGTTGGTTATCCTTATCTCACGGATTTTATGCCAAAATCTGGAAAATTATTACTGGAAGCGCAACCGCTGGTTTGGGTGATTGGTTTTGCACTGTTATTTGAATTGGCAACAGGTTTTAACAGTCACATTATTTCCATGTCAAAATATTACCGATTTAATATTTATGTGATGTTGTTTTTGGCGGTTCTTACCACGAGTCTTAACTTTTATTTCATTAATAATACCAGTTTAGGAATTCTGGGAATTTCTATTTCTTACGCCGTTTCATTGACGATTTTCAACTTGACCAAAATTGCTTTTAACTACTATCAATTCAAGGTTTCTCCTTTTACAATAGAAATGTTATACAGCGTGATTTTAGCAACTTTAGCCATTTCCTTGGCGATTGTTTTGCCTAATTTTTCAAATAGTTTTTTGAATTTGGTATACAAACCAGCTTTGGTTCTCATCATTTTCTTTGTAGGGAATCACTTTATGAGAATTTATCCTTTAGATAAATTTTTAACCAAAGATTTCTTCAAGTCTATCCTTAAATTTTAAAAAAGCCTAAATCCTAAATCCCAAATCCTAAATCTAAAATCGTAAATATTCAGGGCAATCTTTTTCTGCCTTTACTTTTGCCAAAGCAAGAAAAAGTCGGGCTATTCGTTACAATCTTTTATTTTTCCATTTGTCAAAGAAAAATAAAAGGATTTTCACTTCTATCCCTATTGCAGAAATATATACCTTTTAACCAAATTTACCCTCCAAAATTCCTAAAATTTCTGTAAATTTGCGACTTACAACAAGTTATGGAAAGCATACAAATTCACGACAAATCTTTCGTGCCTTACCTTAAGCACGACGAACTTCAAGAAATCGTAAAAAGTCTTGCAGAAAAAGTTTACGAAGATTATAAAGATGAAACGCCTGTTTTTATCGGGGTTTTGAACGGTGTAATCATGTTTTTTTCTGATTTTCTAAAGTATTATCCAGGGAAATGCGAATTGGCATTTATCCAAATGTCTTCTTATGCTGGAACTCAATCTACAGGGATTGTTTACAAGAAAATGGACTTGACAAAAGAAGTAGAAGGAAGACACATTATCTTAATGGAAGATATTGTAGATACAGGAAATACCATCGAAAGTTTATACAATTATTTCGAAAATACACAGAGACCAAAATCTCTAAAAGTGGCAACACTTTTACTAAAACCAGAAGTCTATAAAAAAGATTTCAAAATACATTATGTAGCCAAAGAAATTCCTAATAAATTCGTGTTGGGTTATGGATTAGATTATGATGAATTAGGAAGAAACTTACCAGATTTGTACCAATTAGAAGATGGTAGAATAAATCATTGATTGCAGTCAGCTTTCTGCAATCAGCAATCAGCAAAAAAAACTAATAATCAAAATGCGTGATTATAAAAAATATGATATTTGGAAATTGAGTCATTTATTGACTTTAGAAGTTTATAAAATAACTGAAAGTTTTCCAAAAGAAGAAATATTTGGGCTTACATCGCAGATTAGAAGAGCATCAAGTTCTATAGGAATAAACATAGTAGAAGGTTGTGGCAGAGGAAGTGATGAAGATTTTAAAAGATTTTTGAGAAATGCATCTGGTTCTGCATTTGAAGTAGAATATATACTTTTGCTCTCAAAAGATTTGAATTATATATCAGAAGAGAAATTTATAGAATTAACTCCAAAAGCAGAAGAATTAAAAATGAAAATCTCAAAACTAATTCTCAAAATTGAAGAAGATATCAATAAAAAGAAAAATAGATAAATAGTATTAACCATAAAAAAAATTGGCATTGCAAAGCTGAAAGCTAAAAGCAGATTGCCGAATGCTAAAAATGATAAACATCGTTCTATTCGGTCCTCCAGGAAGTGGTAAAGGAACCCAAGCACAAAACCTAATTGAAAAATTTAACCTTAAGCAAATTTCTACAGGAGATTTGTTCCGTTTTAACATGAAAAATGATACGGAATTAGGAAAATTGGCTAAATACTATATTGACAAAGGAGAATTGGTTCCAGACCAAGTAACCATTAATATGTTAGTAGATGAGCTTAAAAAACCTACAGAAGCTAATGGTTTCATTTTCGATGGTTTCCCAAGAACTTCTTACCAAACTGAAGTTTTAGACCAAATTGTAAAAGAACAATTACATTCAGAAATTTCTGTATGCCTTTCACTTATTGTAGAAGACGAAATCTTAGTGCAAAGATTAGTAAAAAGAGGTGAAACTTCTGGCAGAGTAGATGATAGTGAAGAAGGCATCATCAGACACAGAATAGAAGAATATTATGCTAAAACTGCTGAAGTAGCAGAACTGTATAAACAACAAGGCAAATATGTAGAAATTAGTGGAGTAGGAGAAATCTCTGAAATTTCTGAAAAACTTTTTGCCGAAGTAGAAAAAATAAAATAATGCAATCTGCGATCAGCAATCCGCTTTCAGCGTAAAATTTTAAAAGCAGATTGCTTAAAGCTGAAAGCCGAAAGCAAAAAAATATGAGCAATTTTGTAGATTACGTAAAAATACATTGTAAATCAGGTCACGGTGGTGCTGGTTCTGCGCACCTTCGTAGAGAAAAATATATTCCCAAAGGTGGACCTGATGGTGGCGATGGAGGAAGAGGAGGACATGTTATTATGAGAGGAAATGCTCAGGAATGGACATTGCTTCCGCTTCGTTATACGCGTCATGTAAAGGCAGAACGCGGCGAAAATGGTGGCAAAAACCAATTGACTGGAGCTTATGGAGCAGATGTTTACATTAATGTTCCTATCGGTACAATTGCCAAAAATGAAGAAGGCGAGATTATTGGAGAAATCATGGAAGATGGACAAGAAATCATCATCATGAAAGGAGGAATGGGTGGTCTTGGAAACGAGCATTTCAAATCTTCTACCAATCAAACTCCAAGATATGCACAACCAGGAATGCCTGGTGAAGAAGGTTACGTGGTTTTTGAACTCAAAATTTTAGCAGATGTAGGATTAGTAGGATTTCCAAATGCTGGGAAATCTACACTTTTATCTGCTGTTTCTGCGGCAAAACCAAAAATCGCAGATTACGCTTTTACTACATTGACTCCCAATTTAGGAATTGTAGAATACAGAAATTTCAAGTCTTTTGTAATGGCAGATATTCCCGGAATTATTGAAGGAGCTGCAGAAGGAAAAGGTCTTGGTCATCGATTTTTAAGACATATTGAGCGTAATTCAATCTTGCTTTTTATGATTCCTGCCGATTCTGAAGATCATTACAAAGAATATCAAATTCTACTGAATGAATTAGAAGAATACAATCCAGAATTAATTGATAAAGACATTATTCTTTCTATTTCTAAATCAGATTTGCTAGATGATGAATTGAAAAAAGAAATCACCGCAGAGTTTCCAGAAAAACTGAAACCGCTATTCTTTTCAGGAGTTACTCAAGAAGGTTTAGTAGAACTGAAAGACGTTATCTGGAAAAAATTACACGGATAAAAAAATAAAGAAAGCGTTCATTTTTGAGCGCTTTTTTAGTACATATTGACCCGTCCTAAAATAAGTTTACACCCAATAGACTTATTATGGAAAATCGAGAGAAGACAGTAGAAAAGCGTACACAACAAGATTACACAATGGCTTTTAAATTAGGTATTGTAAGCCGTGTAGAAAAGGGCGAATTCACTTACAAACAGGCACAACAACATTACGGTATCCAAGGTAGAAGCACCGTTTTGGTTTGGCTCAGAAAATATGGTAATTTAGATTGGAGCAAACCCACCATTCATACCATGTTACAATCCAAAGAAACACCCGCCGAAAAGATTAAAAGATTAGAGAAAGAATTAGCTGATGAGAAACTGAAAACCAAAGTTCTCAATATGATGATTGATATCTCCGACAAGCAATACGGCACACAGATCCGAAAAAAGTTTACGCCCAAACAGTCAGACAACTCCAAGAAAAAGGATTGAGTTTATCCAAAATCTGCAGATTGTTTGGGATAAGCAGACAAGCCATTTACCAGCAGCGCCAAAGATTATGTGTTCGGGAAAAAGAATTGGAGAAAGTTAAACAATTCGTTGAGGAGATTCGTTTAGAACAGCCCAGAATAGGAACAAGAAAACTTTATTATTTGCTTAAAAATAAGTTCAAGCTTGAAAAGATAAAAATAGGCAGAGATGCGCTGTTCAATTATTTACGAAGAGAAAACCTGCTTATTTATCCTAAGAAAAGATATACAAGAACAACTTTCTCCAAACACTGGCTCAGAAAACACCCCAACCTTTTGAAAACGACTTGCCTAAAAAGAAAAGAACAGGTATTTGTAAGCGATATCACTTATATAAAAACCAAAACGAATGTCTGTTATTTATCTTTGGTTACGGATGCTTACAGCAGAAAAATAATGGGTTACGAATTAAGTGAAAATATGAATGCTGAAAATGTAGTCAAAGCTCTGAAAATGGCCGTTAAAAACAGAACAACACATCTTCCGCTTATTCATCACTCAGACAGGGGATTGCAATATTGCTCAGAAGTGTATCAGAAAGTACTTGTTGAAAACAAAATAAAACCCTCAATGACAGATGGCTATGATTGTTATCAAAATGCTTTGGCAGAAAGAATAAACGGAATATTGAAGCAGGAATTTTTAATTTATAAATGCAAAAACATTCAGGATTTAAAACAAATGGTTAAAGAAAGTATTTATATTTACAACAACAAAAGACCACATCTTAGTCTGAAGATGAAAACCCCGGAAACAATCCACAAAAAATCCGGAAAATCAATATCTTCCGGATTGGTATTTTAATGTAAAACTTGTAAACCTATTTTAGGATTAGTCATAATAATTATTTAAAATTTTATTTTTAATCCGCAAAAGCAAAAAAAATCTTTAGTTGATAAGCTATTCAAAAGTAAAAAAAGCGAAATATTTTACTTTTTTTACTTTTGAAGTACTTGTTTTCATGTATTTCTTTTGTCTCTTTTGTGGTTTATAAATAATTCTTTTTTCATTTATTTCTAAAAGACTATCTTTGTCCCATTATTCGCGGCATTCTTTAGCCAAAGTAGAAGATACTTTTTCAAATATCTGTAAATAATTAACAGATTTTTGCGCAAAAAATGTTGAAGTAAAATACTTCGCCCGCACACATTTTTAAAATTTAAACATTTGTTATTTACAGATTTACAATTGATTAAGCCCATCCTTGATGCGCTTATCCAAGAAGGTTATGAAAAACCAACACCTATTCAATCACAAGCGATTCCACATTTATTAGAAGGCAAAGACTTACTAGGAACTGCTCAAACAGGAACCGGAAAAACTGCAGCTTTTGCCATTCCTATTTTGCAAAATCTTTATCATAAAAACACCAAAAACCATCAAATTAAGGCTTTAATTCTTACGCCAACCAGAGAATTAGCGATTCAAATTGAAGAAAGCTTCAAAGCTTACGGAAGACATTTGCCACTGAAAACTTTGGTAATATTTGGAGGCGTAAAACAAGGCGCTCAAGAACAAGCTCTGAAAAAAGGGGTTGATATTTTAGTAGCCACTCCAGGAAGATTACTCGATTTTATCAATCAAGGTATTATTTCGCTCAAAAATTTAGAAATTTTTGTTTTGGATGAAGCAGATAGAATGCTCGATATGGGTTTTGTTCACGATGTGAAAAGAGTAGTGAAGTTGCTTCCGCCGAAAAGACAAACTTTATTTTTCTCAGCGACTTTTCCTAAAGAAATTCAAGAATTGGCGAATTCTATGCTCAGAAATCCTGTAAAAGTAGAAGTTGCTCCTGTTTCTTCAACTGCTGACACGATTAATCAATCGATTTATTTTGTAGAAAAAGACGATAAATTAGATTTACTGACACACATTCTTCAAGACGAAAAGTTAGACCAAGTATTGGTTTTTGCCAGAACAAAACACGGTTCTGATAAAATCGCTAGAAAACTTCATAAAGATAATATTTCAGCAGAAGCGATTCACGGAAATAAATCTCAAAATGCCAGACAAACCGCGCTGAGTAATTTCAAAAATAAGAAAACAAGAGTTTTGGTGGCAACAGATATTGCAGCAAGAGGAATTGATATTGACGATTTAAAATATGTGATTAATTTTGAGCTTTCAGACGTTTCTGAAACTTACGTTCACCGAATTGGTAGAACGGGAAGAGCGGGAGCAGAAGGTACTTCTATTTCGTTTGTAGATGGTCTTGATTTAGTGAACTTGAGAAATACCGAAAAACTCATCGGGAAGAAAATTCCTGTAGTAAAAAATCATCCTTTTCATCCTGAAAAATTAGTTGAGCAAAAAAGAGATTCTAACAATAAACCTTTTGTTCCTAAACCAAAGCCTCAGAAAAAAGAAGACATCAATTTTAAAAAACCGAAAAAGAAAGTTTTTTATAGAAAGAAATAAATGAAAAAATCACAAAAAAGCCGTTTCATTAAATTATGAGCTGGCTTTTTTTATTTGTTGTACTCAAAAGTAGGCTATTTTTTAAAAATATTTTCTTTGGGGTCTATTGCAACTCCTTTTACATCAAATAAACCTAAAACCGTGTGATACAAAAAATCTGTAGTCATTTTTTTATTTTCAATAGAAGCAATTTTTAGAGCTTTTTCTTTATTGTTTTGATAAAATTTCTCCGAAAACCAAATGATAGCTGCAGGATTTTTGATGCTTTCAGATTCTTGTGCGTGTAGCCAATTTCCGTTTTCTCCCAAAGCTTCTCCGTGATCCGAAAGATAAATAAGTAGCGTGTTTGTATTTTGCTTTTCAATATTTCTAATGATATTTTCTAAAAAATAATCCAAAAACAAAATGGTATTATCATAAGAATTGATCATCTCCTGATTAGAATTTGCCTTTACATATTTGCTGTGAATTGTAGGTTTAAACTTTCTAAAATTTTCGCTATATCTATTCTCATAATACCAATGACTACCCATCATGTGAAGTGTTATAAATTGCTTCTCTTGTTTAGAAAAATATTTATAAAAAGGCTTTAACATATGATCATCTAATTTCTTGTGAAAACTAAATTCTGAATGATAAGGGTCTATAAGTTTCCGAAATTTTGAAAATTTTATAAATGGCAAATAACTTATTTCTGGTGTTTGATTTCCTATCCAATATGTATTTATTTTTGCAGAATTCAAAACATCAATCAAAGAATAAAATTTATGACCAACTGAATCTGTAATAGATTGGTTAGTAAGGATTTGTGGGACGCTGATAGCGGTGTATGTTTTGTTGGTATAAACTTTTTTAAGAGAAAAAACATTTTTTCTTGTTGATAAGTAAGGCATTGTATTTCGGTAATAGCCATTCATTGGCAAATGGTCTGCACGTAAACTTTCTCCAATAACAAAAACAACTTGCAAAGTATCAGATTTTGAAATGACTGAATTATTAATTTTCAAAAATTCTAAATCTGGTTTTTTGTAGTATTCTTTTATACCATAATAAACATTGTAAGGTAGCCTATTAGAAAAAATAGAAGGTTTTTTGTAACTTACAACAACAAATATGATTAATGATAATGTTGCAAAAATCGTAATTGGCGATTTTAAAAAGTTGTTTTCTAGTGATTGGTATTTTTTTAGAATAAAAAAAATAAATACAAAAAGAACCACTAAGTAAACAATAAAAGGTAAACTTATTAAATCCGAAACTACATCTGATTTTGTTTCTAGAGTAGCTCTCACAACGCCCTCGTTGATAACAATATCTTGCGTATAAACAAAAAAAGAAGAAATACTACCAATCAAAAACAATATTGGAAAAAAAAGATAAAAAATCAATCGGTTTAAGCTAAGAAAGTACAAAAATCCAAATATTGTAAATTGAAGAAAGACAAGTAATCCTAAATAACTGAACCGATCTTGTAAACCACTCAGCGGAATGTGATAAAACGTAGAAAATGTAATGAAAATCAAAAAAATGATGTTCATAAAAGTATGAAATAACAGCTGGTTTTTATATTTTTTTTGAGCCTCCATTAAGCAAAGGAATGTATTGATTAATAATAAAGCCAATTGGCAACAAGATGATTATTTGAATAATCGAAAAATATAATTTCTGAAATTCTGAAAATTGAAAATTGCTGATATGTAATGCTTTCCATAAAAAAAGTTTAATCAAAGACATCGCCAAAATTTGTAAAGCTAGAATAACAAGGGTAAACTTGCCAATAATTTCTAAAAACCGAAAATAAGGAAAATTTTTGAACAGCAGTAAAAAGGCTAAACTTCCAAAAAAACCATTTGCAAAAAATAAAATTTCGTTTCCATAAATAGATTGGTACATATCTACCTTAACATTAGCCTTGTACTGGAATAGTAAAATATTGATAATAAAGAAAATAATCATCCAAAAAATGCGCTTTTTTTTGGAGGTTTTGTTGATTGTTATATAAATTTGTTTTCCAATAGCCACAAAAAACAAAGACACCAAAGCTATATTTATACTCCAAAATAAAGGAATATCTGATAACTTGGAATACAAAATTCCCAAAAAAGTTAATACTAAAACGGCAAAAAACCATTTTTTTTTGAAATACAATTTGCAAAAAAACAAAAACAAAAATGCCAAAAATAGATTAGGAAGAAACCACATAGGAATTCCCCAATCCATATACTCTTGGCCTCCTTGAGAAAAAAATATACCAATAAAATTTTTTGTGATTGATAAATTTTTTGTAGCACTATCTCCGAAATTTTTGCCTAAAATAATCCAAAAGACAAAAAGAAATATTGCCCAAAAAAAATAAGGAACTATAATGGTTCTGAATTTTTTTTGCAAAAATGTATATGCTGGTTTCTCTGGGGAAAAAAAGCCAGAAATGATGAGAAAAAGAGGCATATGGAAACTATAAATATACTTTTCGGTAACTGGAAAATTATGCCCATAAACTACCAAAAACATTGCAAAACCTCTTGCCTGATCTACCCAGTTTTCTCTTTTCTCCATACGATTTATAGTACTTTTACACAAATATTTTCATTGCATTTTCTGTAGTAATTCTATCAATTTCTGCAAAATCTTTATTGTAAATATTGACGAGTTTTCCAACGACCAAATCCAGGTAAGAACTTTCATTTCTTTTTCCACGATGCGGAACTGGTGCCAAGTATGGAGAATCTGTTTCCAGAACAATTTTTTCTAAAGGAATTTCATGTAAAAATTGGTCTATTTTACCATTTTTAAAAGTGACTACTCCACCAATTCCAAGAACAAAGCCTAAATCAATGGCATGTTTTGCCTGTTCCAAATTTCCGGAGAAGCAGTGGAAAATACCGCGAAGTTTCGGGTGCTTTTTGCGTTCCAGCACTTCAAAAGTTTCATCAAAACTTTCACGCGTGTGAATTACAATCGGCAAATCTCTTTCAATTGCCCAATCAATTTGTTTTTCAAAGGCTTTTACCTGAATATCCAAAGTTGTTTTATCCCAATGCAAATCAATTCCGATTTCACCAATGGCAGGAAATGTTCTCTGGTTCAAATAATTTTCTACAATTTCTAATTCTTTTTCCCAAGTTTCTGGTTTTACATAACAAGGATGCAGCCCCATCATTGCGAAAATTTGATTGGGAAATTCTGCTTCTAATTGAAGCATTTTTTCATGAGATTCTGAATCAATGGCAGGAAGGTAAAACTCTGTTACGCCCTTATTAATGGCGCGTTTTATCATTTCTGTTCTGTCTTCATCAAATTCTTCTGAATATAAGTGTGTATGTGTGTCAATCATTATTTACAAATTTATTTGTATTTTGTCATTCTGAACGAAATACAATGGAGTGAAGAATCTGTTATCAATAGATTCTTCATTCCGCTATGCTGCATTCAGAATGACAAAAATTACATTTATATTTTCATTTTCATCAATAAATCAGTCTGTACATCTTCGCCGAGAGTGAAATCATGTTTTCCGAAGATTTTAAAACCATTTTTTTCGTAAAATTTTATAGCTCTGTGATTTTCTTCCCAAACACCAAGCCAAACATATTCTAAATTCTTTTCTCTTCCGATTTCTATGGCTTTGTCAAAGAGAATTTGTCCGATTTTTTGACCTAAAAACGCTTTTAAAACATAAATTCTTTCAATTTCGAAGTGGTTTTCTTCTAATTTTTCGGTTTGAGCATCTTTGAAATTCAGTTTTAAGTAACCCAAAATTTCATCATTGTTTTCAGCGAAATAAAACTCAGAATTTACATTTTCGAGTTCAGTTTTTAGCTTTTCAATGCTCAGATTTTCATCAAGATATTTTTGCATATCTTCTTCTGTATTCACTTCTTCAAAGGTTTCCTTGAAGGTTTGAATACTGAGATTTCTAAGCGTTTCTAAATCGTCAATATTGATTTTTCTGATTTTCATATTTTAGGTTTTGGCTAAAGCCAATTGAAATTTGCTATTTTAAAAACGGGCTAAAGCCCGTTCCTATTGATTACTTATTCTAATTTAAAAGTTACAGATAAACTTGCTGAAAATCCTATTTTTCTGAAATTCAAATCAGCAGGTTCAAATTCTTGTTGTGTTTTATTACTATAGCCTAAAGTATTTATGCCTCTTATCATTAATTGATTATTTGCTTGAGGTATTTCTAAAGTTTTGATAAAAATGGCATTACCCACTTTTTGTCCAATTGCATTGGCGATATTATTAGCATTTTTCTTTGCTTTAATAATCGCTCTTCTTTTGAGGTCAGCTAAAATTTTTTCCTCTTGAGAATGTTGAGTTTTAAGAAGTTGTATGTTAGAAATATCTTCATTTTCAAGTTCTTGAATTACTTTACCTGCTGTTAATCCATCAAAAACTAATAAATCATAAGATTTGGTTTTCATTACATCAGTAGTTTTCAAAACATATTTTTTATAACTGCTTCCTAAGTCATTCATTAACAATTGTTTATTGGTGTCGATTCCTAAATTTTTAAGTTTTTGAACCATGATGTTTTCTAGTTCTTCAACAGACTTTTTATTTTTAGTATCGTTTTCAGAAATAGTAATTTTAAGATAAATTCTATCAGGAATTACTAAAGTATCCGCTTCTGCAGAAGTTTCTAAATAAGGTTGATCTATGAAATTTTTAGTTTGAGAAAACACAAACGAAACAATAAATAAAGCGATGATGGTCATTAAATTTTTCATAATAAATATTTGTTTTAAAGATGGTTGTTTTTTTATTTAAGTTGGAATTTTTAGAAAATCTTATGCTTTACTTTCGCTTGTTGAAAAACTATTTTTTCTTTCAATTTTTCTAAAAATTCCAAATATTTTGGAGATTTTTCATCATTCGGTCTGTGTTCTAAAGCTGCTTTTATTTTGTAGTTTTCAGTAATGAAATCTTTTACTTCTTCTGAAAAATAAGCATTGCAGAATTTTTCCCAAATATACTGTATCGCTTGATTATTAGGATGAATTAAGTCTTCTTTGTAAAACCTGTAATCACGCAAATCGTCCATCATGATTTCGTAAATCGGTAAATAATGACAGTTTTCGAAATGGGGAAGTGTTTCATGAAGTGCACAAATCAGCTTAGATTTACTCAATTGATTTTCGGTCATTCCATCTTTGGTATGACGAACTGGTGAAACCGTAAATAGAATCTGAACGTCATTTTCGCAAATATCTTTTAGATTTTCTATGGTTTCTGTGATGGAATTTTTCAATTCTTCATCTGTTAAAAGTCTTTTGTTGAAAAACTTTTGCGGAATTTTATGACAATTGGCAACCAATTGATTTTTAGGCAAGAATTCATAGATAAATGAAGTTCCGTAGGTGATAATCACCCAATTGGTTTTTTGTAGAAATTGATTTCCTGTTTCTATGTTTTGATTGATTCTTTCTAGGGTTTTATGTGCATAAAAACTGTTGAAAGAAGTGTGGTGGTTCAGCGAAATGTACTCTTGATTATAAAGAATTAAATCTTCTTCTTTGTACTTTTTGCAATCGTGTAGATTTTGGATGGCGATATTCAACGAAAATGGGTTAAAAATCGTTCCAAAAGGATTGCAAAGTGTCTGTATTTGTCCGTTTTTGAGCAGTTGAGACATTTCTGCAGCAAAGCAAGAACCGACAGAAAAAATGCTGTCGGTTAAAAGGATTTTCTTTTCAGAAATAGGAATATTAACTTCTGTTCTGAATTTCATTTTAAGAGTTTCTTCTTAATAAATAATTAGCCAATTCCATGAAAGGTTTTTTCTTTTCTTCTGGTGCGTCTATTTTTTTTAAGAAATCGTGACCTATTTCGTTGTGTTTTTGAATCAGTCTAAGCACTTTTTCGTCTACTTTATTTCTTCTAAAAATTTTCTCTACGCTGTAGATTTTGTCTACATTTTCAGTTTTTTTAGAATACCAAAAATCGAGTTCTTTTTTCTCTGCTTCATTGGCATGTTCCATCGCAAGGAGATAAAGCACGGTTTTTTTGTTTTCATAAATATCACCAGCGTGTTTTTTACCAAACTGTTCTACATTCCCAAAAACATCTAAATAATCATCCATAATTTGGAACGCAATACCAATGTGTTTTCCGAAATTATAAAGAAGTTCTGCGTCTTCTTTTTTAGCACCAGCAATGAGTGCTCCAATTTGGAACGAAGCGGCACTTAGAACTCCTGTCTTATTGGTAATCATTTCTATGTAATCATCATAGGTTACGTTTTCCATGGTTTCGAAGTTCACATCCATTTGTTGACCTTCACATAAAACAGCACCTGTTTCAGAGAAAATTTTAATACATTCTTTGAAAAGTTCTGGTTCTAAATCTTCAAAAAATTGGTAAGCTTTTATCAGCAATGCATCCCCGGAAAGTATGCCGATATTGATTCCGTGTAAAGTATGAATGGTAGGTTTTCCTCTTCTGAGTGGTGCTTCATCCATAATATCATCATGAATGAGTGTGAAATTATGGAAAAACTCTATGGCAAGAGCTGGTTTCATTGCTTTTTCTATGTCTCCACCAAAAAGTTCGTTAGCCATAAGAACCATAATGGGTCTTAATCTTTTTCCGCCATGAGAAATGATGTAATTCATGGGTTCGTAAAGTTCGGTTGGCTTATTTTTGAAGGAGTGTTTTTCAATTGCTTTGGCAACTATTTCTTGATATCTGTCTATGAATTCCATACATGTTAATTTTTACAAAAATACAATTCTTAAGGTTTAAAAAAAAGAAAAACTACTTGTAAAGACAAGTAGTTTCAATATTATTTTAAAAATATTTTTTTTATAAAGCGATTACACCAAGATAGCATAATGCTGCAATAACTGCACTGATAGGAATAGTAATTACCCATGCCCAAAGTAAACTGATGGTAACTCCCCATCTTACTGCAGAAACTCTTTTGGTAAGTCCTACACCAATAATAGAACCTGTAATGGTGTGTGTAGTAGATACAGGAATACCAAGGTGATCGGTAAGGAATAAGGTAATTGCACCAGCTGTTTCAGCACTTACACCTTCTAATGGAGTTACTTTAGTAATTCTAGTACCCATGGTTTTTACAATTTTCCAACCACCACTCATTGTTCCTAAACCGATGGCTAAGAATGATACGAATGGTACCCAAATGTAATCCGTGGTGAAGTGATTAAAACGATCAGCACTTTCCATGGTAGCATATACATCTGTACCACCAATCATATTTACGTGGTAGTAAATAACAGCAGCACCTATGATTCCCATTACTTTTTGCGCATCATTTAATCCGTGACCTAAACTGAAAAGTGCAGAAGAAAACAACTGCCATTTTTTAAATTGTTGATCAGCTTTGTGTGGATTAGATTTTTTAGAAAAATACACAATAATTAAAGTAATGATTACCGAAACAATCATCCCGATAATTGGTGCTAAGAAGATGAATAAAAAGATAGGAATTACCTTTTCATATTTTACTACATTTTGGGTAAAGAGTTCACTAAATGCGTACTTAATTTTTTCTATTAAGGTGAAATCTGGATGAGCTAGAGCTACTGCATTATAGTCTAAAACTAAAGCATGCATAAGAGCAGCTCCTAAGAAACCACCGATAAGTGTGTGTGATGATGATGAAGGAATACCAAACCACCAGGTTAATAAATTCCAAGCGATAGCCGCAATCAATCCTGAAAAAATTACTTCTAAGGTAATGTAATTTTCATTTACTGTTTTGGCGATGGTATTACCGATTTTAAATTCTCCGATGACGTATGCTGCAAAGAAAAAAGCAACAAAATTCCAAAGTGCAGCCCATAATACTGCCTGAAACGGCGATAGTACTTTAGTAGAAACTATGGTTGCAATAGAATTCGCGGCATCGTGGAAACCGTTGATAAAATCAAAAATTAATGCAAGTGCAATAATGATGATTAATAGTAAGGGAAAATCCATTCTCTATAAATTTTTAAGGTTAATGAAAATAGATTTATGCGTATTTAATAACAATGTTTTCAATGGTATTGGCTACGTCTTCCGCTTTATCAGTTACGATTTCTAGATATTCTAAAACTGATTTTACTTTAATGATTTTGATTGGGTCATTGCTTTCAAAAACATCTACAATTCCTTGGCTCAATACATCATCTGCAATGTTTTCGTAAGAATTAATTTTGATGCAAGATTCTTTAACTTCTTTAGGATTTGCAAACTCTTTTAAGTTTTTAATCGCGTTTTGAATTTCTACACAAGATTTGTAAATCAATAAAGAAAGCTCTGAATATTGTTTTACTTCTGGGCTCTTATACAAATAGATGTATTTAGCTGAAGCAAATAAATAATCTGCGATGTCATCTAAACCAGCTGCAAGATAATTAATATCTTCTCTGTCAAAAGGAGTGATGAAGTTTTCACCTAATTGCACAAAAATTTCGTGAGTAAGGTCATCCATTTGATGTTCGTAATCACTCATTTTTTTTAACAAAGTATCATCATTGATGTCAAAATCTGTAATTCCTTCGTGAAATTCTTTTGACATGTCTATCAATTTTTCTGCTACTTGTTCAAACAATACAAAGAAAATTTTGTCTTTTGGTTGAAATGCTCTGAAAATGTTTCCAATTCCCATTGTTTTATATTTAATTATAATTTGTTGCAAATTTCTGAAAAAAATGTGGTGCGATTGTTATAGTTTTGTTAAGTTTTATTAACATTAACTTAATCTGCTACGTTGTAATGTTCATGATGCCCGAGTTTAGCTCTGTCTAAGGTGAAATTAAATGCTAAATACAAGAAATGTAAGCTTCTAAGGTTAGGATTAAGTTCTCTTTGCCACATATAGCCTAGATTGGTAGAAACGCTTGAATTAAATACATATCCTACACCTCCGAAAATTCTATTTCTCTTAAATAAATCTCCATTTGGACCAATGAAAAGCTCGTCAAAAGCATTCGCAAAAATGGTTTTTGGAGCCATTTTATCACTGTTAAGAGGCAGTGTTAATGCAGTTCTGAATCTGTATCTTTCGTCATTAGTATTTACGTCTGTAATTGCGTTATGAAAGAAACGTTTTTCGAGACGTATTCTATTGTCAATCTTTAATTTATCTACATTAATGGAATAAGTGTGTTGTAACCAAATTCTGAATTCTTCATTGGCAATTCTGTTTTCTTTGTAGGTTGCGTATCTTCCTAAACCTACGAAAAATTGGTTGCTTTTATTGGGATTATAACCTATTCCTCCTTTGATTTCGTAATAATCGGGTTTGCTAAAATCTTCTATTGAACGTTCTTGCAATTCTAAGTAAGCATTCCATTTTGGGTTATGTTTGTAATTGAGTGAAACTACAGCAAAACCAGAAAGATGTTCTGAACTATTGGTTTGAGATTTTGCGAAAAGTGCAAAACTAAAAATAAAGATAATGCAAAATTTGCGTATCATTAGAATGCTTTTTTTGAGTGGTGCGAAGCTAATCATAATAAAGAAAATTAATGTTACGGTAATGTTAAATTAACATATAAAATAAATGTTTACCATAACTTTAAAAAGTTTATTTCTTCACAAATGTACACAAAATAAAAAAACGCTACCGAAAAAGTAGCGTTTTTATGTTATGTAAGAAAAAAATTAGTTGGCCACTTCGGCGCGCATATCTTTTCCTTTGAATTTCTGAGTTTGTAAACCTTTTAGAACTTCATCTTTGAAAGATTTTTCAACTTCGAAGAATGAGAATTTTTCTAGAATTTCTATATCACCTATGTCTGCACGTTTCTTAGATTTAGCCGTAGCTTTATTGATGATTTCTAGCATGTCCATTTTCTTTAAATTGTCTCTTTTACCAAGGTTAAAGAAAAATCTGGTCATGTTTTCGTTTCTTCGTTTTGGTTTTCCTCCTCTTTCTCTTCCACCATCTCTGTCAGAACGTCTATCACCTCTGTCACCTCTATCTCTGTCTCTTCCTCTATCTCTGTCACGGTCTCTTCTGCTACCTCTATCGTCTCTATCGTTTGAGAATTTTTGGTCTGCCAAGTCTTTTTTGTCTTTGTAGAAAAGTGCTAAGTCTCTTAATTGTAATTGTAATAATTGGTGAACCAATTCTTCTTTAGAGAATGCAGATAAATCAGGGATTAAGCTGTCATCAAAAGTAAATAAATCTTCGTGTTCTGTAAACAGTTTTTCAAAAACACCTTCTACTTGAGCTTTGATGATTTCTTCACCCGTTGGGATTTTCTTCTCTACAATTTCAATTTTTGTAGAAAGTTTAATTTGTTTTAGTTTTCTAGATTCTTCAGGTTTAATTAAAGACATAGAAATACCATCTTTACCAGCTCTACCTGTTCTACCACTTCTGTGTACGAAAACTTCTGGATCATCTGGAAGCGAGTAGTGAATTACGTGCGTAAGAGAATTTACATCTAAACCTCTAGCTGCTACGTCTGTTGCAACCAAAATATCAATGTTTTTCAAACGGAATTTTTTCATTACCGTATCTCTCTGCGCTTGAGATAAATCACCGTGAAGTGCATCTGCTGCGTAAGCATTTTGCATCAAGAAATCTGCAACTTCTTGAGTTTCCATTCTTGTTCTACAGAAAATAATAGAATACTGATTAGGATTTGCATCCAATAATCTTTTTAGAGCTTCTTTTTTCTGTCTGTAGCCTACCACATAATATTCGTGCTTAATGTTTTTCTTAACTTCGTTAATAGAACCTACAGAAATTCTGTGTGGATTGGTTAGATAATTTTTGGTAATACGTTCTACTTCTTTGCTCATCGTAGCAGAGAAAAGTAACGTTTGTTTTTCAGAAGGAGTTTCGTTTAAAATAGTTTCCAAATCATCTTTGAAACCCATAGAAAGCATTTCATCAGCTTCGTCTAAAACGAGCCAATGGATTTCTGAAAAATCTAAAGCTTTTCTACCAATTAAATCAATTACACGTCCTGGAGTTCCTACAATAATTTGTGGTTTCTCACGAAGTGAACGAATTTGGTCTGTAATACTGCTTCCTCCATAAACTGCGGTAGTTTTTAGGTTAGGAAGGTACTTTGTATAGTTTTTAATGTCTTTGGTAATCTGAAGGCAAAGTTCACGAGTAGGGCAAAGCACTAATAACTGGATTTTACAACTTGCGTCGTCTATCATATCCAGAATCGGAAGCGAAAATGCTGCTGTTTTGCCTGTTCCTGTTGCCGCAAGTGCGATGAGATCGCGAGTATCCGAAAGGATAAAAGGAATAGTCTGTTTCTGGATTTCTGTCGGCTGTTCGTAGCCGAGTTCGCCAATTGCCTTCAATAAATCAGGACTTAAATTGGATTCCGTAAATAAATTCATTTAAAGATCGTCTATAATAATTAAGTGGCAAAGATAGTGATTTTATTTTTAATAAAAAAAATAGGGTTTTATTGGGGATTTTTTAATGTGCTTTGAATGTTGGGTGATGGATGATGGAAGTTTTTTTGTCATTGCGAGAAAGGAGCAAAGCGAATGAACAAGATAAATAAAACATATTGTTTGTCATTCAGAATGAATCTCAATGTAATTTTTTAAAATATCAGCAAAATTTATTTTTCCTTTTTGACTCAAGCCACCATACTTCATATTTGGAGAAAATGGTTTTGAAGATGTCATTCCACAGTCTTTCCAACAAAGCCATAAAACGCCTATTTCATTATTTTTTTTTATCAAAAAATCTAAATAAATATTCTGATTCATTAACATCCCATGTTGTTTCATAATAATCGAAATTTTCACTACTATTAAGTAAGTTGACTAATTTTTTTGTATCTTTTTGGTTTAATGTTTTTGATGTAATTCTACTAATTAAAAATTGGTTTTTATAAATTTTACAGTATGAAACTTCTTTTCTTGGAAATTTATATTTAGGATTGTTAAAACTTTTTTCTATCATTTTTTGAACATCTTCTTCTGATTCAAAATTGAAAAAAGTGTTTTGAATTTCTCTATCGAATATTTTAGAATCAAAAAAATATCTATCTTTAAAATCCAAAAATGAAATTAATAGTACTGATAATGTCAAAAAAGAAGTTTTAATAATAGTTTTCATGAGTTTTTATTCAAAAATACATATAATTATGCAATCATCCACCCTTCAATTTCTTAGAAATTTAGAAAAGAATAACAACAGAGATTGGTTTAATGAAAATAAAACGCTTTATCAAGAAGCGCAACAAGATGTGATTTCTTTTGTGGAAAAATTAATTGAAGAAATGGCGGATTTTGATGAAGAAATGGGAAAATTAGAGGCTAAAAAATCTGTTTTTAGGATTTATAGAGATACAAGGTTTTCTAAAGATAAAACACCTTATAAAACCAACTTCGGAGCTGGTTTAGGAATGGGTAAAGGCAATAAAATTTCAGGATATTATTTGCATATAGAACCCGGAAAATCTTTTTTGGCAGGTGGCGTTTATAAGCCAGAACCATCAGTTTTAAAAACGATAAGACAAGAAATTTCTGCTTTTGGTGACGAGTTCAAAGCGATTTTAGAACAAGATGAGTTTAGAAATTATTTTCGTGGATTAAGTGTAGAAGATAAACTCAAAAAAGTGCCTCAAGGTTTTGAAAAAGATGATAAAATGGCTGAATATTTAAAACTCAAGCATTTTATCGTAACACATCCCGTCTCTGATGAGCAATTGCTCAGTGAAAATGCGGTTAAAGAATTTACCGAAATTTTCAAAGCCATGAAGCCGCTCAATGATTTTTTACAAACGCCTTTTATATAAGAAAAAGTCAGAGTGTAATTACTCTGACTTTTTTATTTTGATTGACCCGTCCTAAAATAAGTTTACACCCAATAGACTTATTATGGAAAATCGAGAGAAGACAGTAGAAAAGCGTACACAACAAGATTACACAATGGCTTTTAAATTAGGTATTGTAAGCCGTGTAGAAAAGGGCGAATTCACTTACAAACAGGCACAACAACATTACGGTATCCAAGGTAGAAGCACCGTTTTGGTTTGGCTCAGAAAATATGGTAATTTAGATTGGAGCAAACCCACCATTCATACCATGTTACAATCCAAAGAAACACCCGCCGAAAAGATTAAAAGATTAGAGAAAGAATTAGCTGATGAGAAACTGAAAACCAAAGTTCTCAATATGATGATTGATATCTCCGACAAGCAATACGGCACACAGATCCGAAAAAAGTTTACGCCCAAACAGTCAGACAACTCCAAGAAAAAGGATTGAGTTTATCCAAAATCTGCAGATTGTTTGGGATAAGCAGACAAGCCATTTACCAGCAGCGCCAAAGATTATGTGTTCGGGAAAAAGAATTGGAGAAAGTTAAACAATTCGTTGAGGAGATTCGTTTAGAACAGCCCAGAATAGGAACAAGAAAACTTTATTATTTGCTTAAAAATAAGTTCAAGCTTGAAAAGATAAAAATAGGCAGAGATGCGCTGTTCAATTATTTACGAAGAGAAAACCTGCTTATTTATCCTAAGAAAAGATATACAAGAACAACTTTCTCCAAACACTGGCTCAGAAAACACCCCAACCTTTTGAAAACGACTTGCCTAAAAAGAAAAGAACAGGTATTTGTAAGCGATATCACTTATATAAAAACCAAAACGAATGTCTGTTATTTATCTTTGGTTACGGATGCTTACAGCAGAAAAATAATGGGTTACGAATTAAGTGAAAATATGAATGCTGAAAATGTAGTCAAAGCTCTGAAAATGGCCGTTAAAAACAGAACAACACATCTTCCGCTTATTCATCACTCAGACAGGGGATTGCAATATTGCTCAGAAGTGTATCAGAAAGTACTTGTTGAAAACAAAATAAAACCCTCAATGACAGATGGCTATGATTGTTATCAAAATGCTTTGGCAGAAAGAATAAACGGAATATTGAAGCAGGAATTTTTAATTTATAAATGCAAAAACATTCAGGATTTAAAACAAATGGTTAAAGAAAGTATTTATATTTACAACAACAAAAGACCACATCTTAGTCTGAAGATGAAAACCCCGGAAACAATCCACAAAAAATCCGGAAAATCAATATCTTCCGGATTGGTATTTTAATGTAAAACTTGTAAACCTATTTTAGGATTAGTCAGATAAATCGTCTATCGTTTTCTGAATCTCTGGATCATCTGGAGAAATCGCGTAATATTTAGCAATTCCAGATTTTTGATTCACAATTAAGTATCTCGGAATCCAGTTGAGGTCTATATAGTTATTAAAATCATTTTTCCAACCTACATGAAACCAATAATTTTCTTTTTGAGTCATTTCATGTTTTTCTAATCCTTTCTTCCAAGCTTCTTCGTTTCGGTCTAGAGAAAGGAAAATAAACTTCACATTCGGGTTTTTATCTTCTAATTCCTTAGCTTTTGGCATTGCTTTTAGACAGTCTCTACACCAACTTGCCCATAAATCAAACACCACAATTTTTCCTTTATTTTGCTCTAAAATTTTAGAAATACTGATGGTTTTACCATTGATGTCGGTTACTTTTTGAGCTAAAGCTTCTTTAGAAAATTTGGTTTTCAAAACTTTTGGAACTTGTTGCGAGACTCCCCATCCAAAGATGAGAAGCGCAAACAATAGGATGAACTTTTTCATATTTTTTAAAAACAGAATTTTAATTATAATTTTTCATACAAAACTATGCCAAATTCTGAATCTATGGAAACTTTTCCGTTGGTAACTTTTGCAGTTTTTCCACTATAAGCGTCTCTTAATCTTGTTCCGTTCTCGAAAATTCCTGTTACAGAAACTTCCTTTACGCCAGGATTTAAGTCCAAACCTACTAAAACTTTGTCGTCTTTATAAGTTCTGGTAAACCAATACGGTGAATTAGAAACCATCTGATGTTTTCCAGCGCCTATTGCTGCGTGATTTCTACGGAACTGACCTAGTTTTTGCCAGTGTGTTAATGCTTTTTGGGTTTCAGGATTGTTTTTCACCTCGTCCCAATTCATATTGCTTCTTAGGTTGGCATCGCCAATTGCACCTTCCACGATTAATTTTCTAGCGGTTTCGTCGCCGTAATAAACTTGCGAAATTCCCGGAGTGAGTAGAAGTTTGGTTCCCGCTTCGTAATTTCTTTTTCTTTCTTTGTCAAAAGGATCACCGTCATCGTGAGAAGAAATATAGTTCATTACAGTATTTTCAGAAAGGTCTGCGTGCAAAATTTGATCATAATTGCTGAAGATTTCTTCATAAGATTTATTGGCATCTCCTTTGAAATCGAAATTAATTAAAGAATTCAATCCGTTTTGGTAATAATTAACTTTTTTGTCCCCAAAATCATACAATTTTTTCTGAGAAATTCCGTAACCATAAAGTTCTCCAATGGTGAAGAATGGTGAGTTGTCTAGAATTTTTTTAGGATTGTTTAATTTATATTCAGCAAAAGCAAGGTCGCAAACTTTTTTGAAATCTTTCCAAACGTCTTCATTAGTGTGTTTCAGGGTGTCCATTCTGTAACCATCAATTCCATATTTTACGATATAATCAGCAAGCCATTTCATAATGTAATATTTTGGCGCTCTCGGAAATCCAGTTTTCACGAAAAATACATTCAGTTCAGACATTTCTTTTTCGTAACGGCCTTCTTTTCTCCATTTTTGTTCTAACATTGGCGGAAGTCCTACATTTTCATCACTTTCTGTAATTACATCTGGTAAATTTTTAACCAAAGTACAAGCAGTGGTCATTTCAAAAGAATTGTAAGTACATTGTGGTTCTGTTCTTACCCATTTGTTAGGATATTCTGGGTCTGCATAAGTAACGGGACCAGTGTGATTAATCACCGCATCTAATACGATTCTTATTCCGTTTTGGTGCGCTTTTTCTACCAATTCTTTTAAATCTTCTTCAGTTCCAAAGTTTGGGTCAAGAGCGGTCCAATCTTTTGTCCAATATCCATGAAAAGCATAAGTAAGACCTGTTCCTTCGTCTGTAGCGCCGTGAATTTGTTCTACAATTGGAGTAAGCCAAATTGCGTTAATTCCTAATTTATTGAAATAACCTTCGTCTATTTTTTGAATAACACCTCTTATATCGCCACCTTCGAAACCTCTTAAAAAAGCTGCTTTTTCGGTTCTATTGAAATTGACGTCATTGTCAGGATTTCCATTGTTGAATCTATCGGTCACTGCGAAATATACATTGGCTCCTTTCCAATCAAATGATGATGGAGTTGTGGTATTTTGTGATGCGCAACTTGCTAAAAAAGCTAACGCGGAAGCTAAAACTATTTTTTTCATAAAGAATCTTATTATTTGAAATGAAAGCAATTTTAAGGCTAAATTTCTTTAACTCAAAAAAATGGCGGCATAAATTTAAGGAATATTTACGGAAAGCGGTCAATAAAAGGAGTGATATTTTTCAGGTTGTAAATTCGTGAAAACTTAATTTGGCGATACGGTTTTTTACAATTACCTTTGTAAAAATCTAATAAAAAATTCTAAAAATTTATGTCAACTTACGTTGTTGTTGGTCTTCAATTTGGAGATGAAGGTAAAGGAAAAATTACCGATGTTCTTTCAGCTAAATCAGATTATGTAGTTCGTTTTCAAGGCGGTGACAATGCTGGTCACACTGTTTATGTAGGCGAAGATAAGTTTGTACTGCATTTACTTCCTTCTGGAGTTTTACAGTGCAAGGGGAAATGTATTATTGCGAATGGAGTAGTGGTAAACCCTAAAGCTTTTTTACGAGAAATAGGACAGTTAGAAGCTAAAGGTTATAAAACTGACCACGTTTTTATCAGCAGAAGAGCGCATGTAATTATGCCTTATCACATCATGCTCGATACTTACAGAGAAGAGGAATTAGGCGGTACGCAAATTGGAACTACCAAGAAAGGAATCGGACCTTGTTATGAAGACAAAATTGCAAGAGTGGGAATCAGAATGATTGACCTCTTGAATCCAGAAGTTCTAAAAGAAAAAATTGAAAAGAATCTTAAAATTAAAAACAATCTTTTCGAGAAATATTTTGGAAAACCAGCCATGAGTTTTGACGAAATTTACAATGAATTTTTAGAAATTGGAAAACAACTTCAAGATAGAATTGTAGATACAGAATTAGAATTGAACGAAGCGATTCGTGATAATAAAAATATCCTTTTCGAAGGAGCACAAGCATTAATGCTTGATATAGATTTCGGTACATATCCTTACGTAACTTCTTCATCGCCTTCTACAGGTGGAGTTTGTACAGGAGCAGGAGTTCCGCCAACTTCTTTGCAGAATTTAATTGGGGTTTCCAAAGCGTATACTACCAGAGTTGGTCACGGTCCTTTTCCTACGGAATTAGACAATGAATTAGGAGAACATATCAGAAAAGTAGGTCATGAATATGGTGCGACTACAGGTAGACCAAGAAGAACAGGTTGGTTAGACTTAGTAGCGCTTAAACACGCTTGTATGATTAATGGTATCAATAATTTGGTGATTACTAAATTAGATGTTCTTACAGGAATTGATACGTTAAAAATCGCTACGCATTATAAAACAGAAGACGGAAAAATTATTGATTATTTCACTTCTTCTACTACGAAATTATACGATTACGAAGCTATTTATACCGATTTACCAGGTTGGACAGAAGATATTACCACGGCTAGAACTTTTGATGAATTGCCAGAAAATGCTAAGAAATACATTGGTTTTATCGAGGAATATCTAGGAATTAATGTATACTTGGTTTCTGTAGGTCCAGAAAGAAGTCAAAACATTATTAGAAAAGAATTATTCTAATCATAATTTATATAAAATATTGAAAATCACGCTTTTGGCGTGATTTTTTACTTTTAAATTGTGTTATTTTCATTGAAAACAAATAAAACATTGAATTTTAAATAATTTTTTGGCAAGGTAATTGAATTACTCTAATTACTTTTTGCAAAAAGATAAAAAATTAATAATCGTGTTTGAAATTTGTTTAATCTAAAAAATCACGCAATGAGCAAAAATTTCTTTACTTATGACCCGCATCAAGCGCTGAACGAAGTTGTTTTCGAGAAGAGAAACAAAGAATATGGAGCATATGCTCTACGAAACGAAGCTAATGTCGTTCTAAAAAAGGCTTTATTTATAGGAGTTGGATTATTTAGTCTTTTAGCAATGACGCCCTTAGTTATTGCGAATTTAAAACCAAAAGCAATTGAAAATCCAGTTTTTGTAGATATAAATATTAAAGATCTTAATTTACCAGAAGATGTAGTAGAAAGACCAATACCTAGAGTTATTCCTCCGAAAGCTCCTGTTCAGGTAAAAACGCAGAGTTTAACTCCGCCTACTCCAACCAGAGACGCTGTAAAAGAGGAAACTATTAACCAAAAAGTAGATGATGCTGTAATTTCTACGACTACAACTCCGGGAGTTGCCGTTACCAATCCTAATCAACATGTAGCTACTGGAACAGAAAACGGAAAAGAGATTGTAAAAGAGACTACTAAACCTAATCCAAATGACATCATAAGAGATGTAGATGTAGAAGCAGATTTCATCGGTGGAGTTAATGCTTTTAGAACAAAAGTTTTACAAAATTTTGATTCTAGTGTCATCGAAAATGAAACAGGAGAGGTGGTAAAAGCAGTCGTAACTTTCGTGGTAGAAAGAGACGGAACAATTTCTAATATTAAAGTTTCTGGAGCGAATACAGATTTTAATAAAGAAGCAGAAAAAACAATAAAAGGAATTAAAGGAAAATGGAATCCTGCGAAATTTCAAGGCGAAAACGTTCGTTCTTATTTTAGATTCCCTATTTCTATGCAGTTCGAATAATTATTTAGAATATTTAATTTCAACATTGTCTTAATCGATAGCAATTCATTTAATTATCCACATTTTCTAAAAATTGTGGATAATTTTTTTGTGCTTTAACCCTTTAATTCACAATAGTTTAATATTTTTGACAGTTATTAACATTCAACCGAATGACTATTTATTGTATTTTTGGAAACTAATTCATTTTTATGGGAAAAATTATTGGAGTTGCCAATCAGAAAGGAGGCGTAGGTAAAACCACTACTGCAGTGAATTTAGCAGCTGCGCTTGGCGTTTTAGAGAAAAAAGTTTTATTAATTGATGCAGATCCACAGGCTAATGCTACCTCTGGTTTAGGAATAGAAGAAGTAAATTTTTCTACCTATAATTTATTGGAGCATAGTGCAGATGTGAAAGATTGTATCCAGAAAACTTCATCTCCAAATCTAGACCTTGTACCTTCTCATATTGATTTGGTAGCAGCGGAAATTGAGTTAGTAGACCGTGACAAGAGAGAATATATGCTCAAAAAAGCATTAGAAGAGGTGAAATCTGAGTATGACTACATCATCATCGATTGTGCACCAAGTTTAGGTCTTATTACGGTAAATGCACTTACTGCTGCAGATTCTGTAATCATCCCAATTCAGTGCGAATATTTCGCCTTGGAAGGTTTAGGCAAATTATTGAACACCGTGAAAAATGTTCAGAAAATTCACAATTATGATTTAGACATCGAAGGTTTATTACTTACGATGTACGATTCTAGATTAAGACTTTCTAACCAAGTGGTAGAAGAAGTGAATACGCATTTTCCAGAAATGGTTTTCGAAACAGTAATTTCTAGAAATGTAAGACTTTCTGAAGCGCCAAGTTTCGGTGAAAGTATCTTGATGTACGATGCCGAAAGCAAAGGTGCAATTCAATACATTCAATTGGCAGAAGAAGTACTTCTGAAAAACGAAAAATTACAAAAAGCATAACATTTTTAGAATTGAGAAGAAATTTTGTTTGTTCTCATGACTAATGACTTATCATACAATATGAAAGACAAAAAAAGAGCAATGGGACGTGGTTTGGGTGCTATTTTAAGTGCCGAAAGCAAAAGTAACATTAATTCTGCAACAGATACAGGAGCCGAAAAATTAGTAGGAAATATGGTAGAAGTAGCATTAGAAGATATCTATCCTAATGCAACCCAGCCTAGAACTTACTTTGATGAAACTGCCCTTAATGAATTGGCTCAATCTATAAAAAATCTTGGAGTAATTCAGCCTATCACTTTAAGAAAAGATGGTGATAAATTTGAAATTATCTCTGGGGAAAGACGTTACAGAGCTTCTAAAATTGCTGGTCTTACTTCTATTCCTGCTTACATAAGATTGGTAAATGACCAAGAATTGCTGGAAATGGCTTTGGTAGAAAATATCCAGCGTGAAGATTTAGATGCCATAGAAGTAGCACTTACTTACCAAAGATTATTAGAAGAAATAGGTCTTACTCAAGAGAATTTAAGTTCTAGAGTAGGGAAAGAAAGAAGTACGATTACCAATTCTATTCGTTTGTTGAGGTTAAGTCCAGAAATTCAAAATGCGATTAGAAGTGGCGAGATTTCTGCAGGTCATGGTAGAGCAATCATCAGTGTAGAAGATGCTGAACTTCAACAAGAACTTTTCAAAAGAATCATCAAAGAAGGATTAAACGTAAGACAAGCTGAAAAAGCAGCTTCGGAACTTAAAAATCCTAAAAAATCTATCCAAAAAACTGAAAAAGAACTTCCGAATCATTTAAGAAAAGTAGAAAAATCGCTTGCTGATGTTTTAGAAGTTGGGGTAGAAATAAAATCTTCGGGCAAAGGGAAAAAAGGAAAAATTATCCTTGATTTCAATAACGAAGATGAACTGAACAAAATCCTTTCACATTTTAATTAATGAGAGCAGTTTACTCCATCATATTATTGTTGTTCTTTGGGTTGTTTTTTTCTCAAGAAATTAAACCTTTTGACACCATCAAAACCGAAAAACAGGTAGTTGAGGAAATAGAAAAAGCCAACGTGAGCACCATTCAAAAATACAATCCTACAAAAGCAGGGTTGTATTCTGCTGTTTTCCCGGGATTGGGTCAGTATTACAACAAAAAATATTGGAAAATCCCAATTGTTTGGGGAGCTGTAGGAACTGGAGTAGGGATTATTGTGTATAATGATAAGCAATATCGCCGTTACAGAACAGCGTTTTTAGCAGAGTTAAATGGTCAGCCTCACGAGTTTGATGATTTACCTTATGTAGATGCTACGGTTCTAGGAAATACACAAGACCGAGCCAAAAGACAAAGAGATTACGCCATCGCCATTACCGGAGTTTTATATATTTTAAATATTGTAGATGCGGTAGTAGATGCACACTTATACGACCAAAAGAAAGACCCAGATTTAGCCATTAAACCTACCATTATTTACGATGATTTAGGAGTAGCAAATGGTAAAGCTGGATTGTCTTTGAGTTTTAGATTTTAAAAATTAAAAAAATGAAAATAGCATTAGTAGGTTACGGAAAAATGGGCAAAATCATTGATGAAATTGCCACAAAAAGAGGACATGAAGTTGTAGCAAGATTAAATGAAACGCCTACCAAAGAAAATCTGAACAATCCAGATGTAGTGATAGAATTTTCTCAGCCAGAAGTAGCTTTTAGCAATATAAAGACCTGTTTAGAAAATAAAATTCCAGTAGTTTGTGGAACTACAGGTTGGCTAGAGCAAAAACCAGCCATCGAAAAAATAGCTTTAGAAAATGGAACCGGGTTTTTATATGGTTCTAATTTTAGTTTAGGCGTGAATCTTTTCTTTGCGTTAAATGAAAATTTAGCAAAATTGATGCAGAAATTCAGTGATGATTATACTTGTCAGCTCGAAGAAATTCACCACGTTCATAAAAAAGATGCACCAAGTGGAACTGCAATTTCTATTGCGGAAGGAATCTTCAAACATTCAGACTATAATTCTTGGAAATTAGATGAAACTGAAGGAACATCTCTAGGAATAGAGGCAATTAGAGAAGGAGAAGTTCCAGGAACACACAGCGTTTATTATCGTTCAGAAGTTGACGAAATCGAAATAAAACATACTGCTTTCAATAGAAATGGTTTTGCATTAGGTGCAGTAATTGCTGCAGAATGGTTGCCAGGAAAAGTAGGGAATTTTGGAATGAAAGAAGTTTTAGGACTTTAATCTGAGTTTAAACCTTGAGCCTTAATGTAACAAATCACAAATTACATTACTAATTACACATCACATATTAATCATAGAAAATGGATTACATCTTACAATATTCTATTTTTATACTGATTTTATCAGTTTTACTAGGACTTTCGTCTTTTAAATTATATCAAAAAATGGGTTACAAAGGCTGGGAAGCTTTTGTTCCTTTTTATAATTACTACATCATTCAGAAAGAAGTAGGAGAACCAAAATGGTGGGTTATCTTGGCTTATTTGCCAATTGTAGGACCTATTATGATGACTGTTTTCCATTTGTTTTTGATGAAAAAATTTGGAAGAACTTCAGCGCTGGAACAAATTCTTACTGCGTTGCTTCCTTTTATTTATTTGGCGTATTCGTCTTATTTTCAGTTGAATAAAGTAGACAGATTTGCGGTAGATGATCCGAAAGCTAAAAAGGAATCTTTCTTAGGTTCTATCACTTTTGCAGTAGTTTTTGCTACGATTATTCACGCTTTTGTTACCCAACCATTTGCTATTCCTACAGGTTCTATGGAAAGAACTTTATTAGTGGGAGATTTCTTATTTGTAAACAAATGGAGCTATGGTTACAGAATGCCAATGAGACCAGTAGCTTTGCCATTTTTACAGGGAACCATTATGGACACCCAGAAAGATGGAAATCCTAAAAACGATCCAAAATCTTATGTAGATGCCATTAAATTACCATATTTTAGAATTGGTGAATTTAAAAAACCAAAGAAAAATGACATTGTAGTTTTCAATTATCCTGGAGATTCCGTGCATACTGCGATAGATAGAAAAGATCCTTACGTAAAACGTTGTGTAGCGGTAGCTGGTGATGTGGTAGAAATGAGAGCCGGGAATTTATACATCAATGGTAAACCAGAAGTTCAATTGGCAGATGCCGAAGTTCAGCGTTCATATACGATTTATACACGTTCAGAAATAGACATCGATTATTTATGGAAAAATCTTGCCTATTTACCAATTACAGATGAAGGACAAACTAAAGAAGGATTGCATTATTATCAGTTTCAAGGGTTGACTAAAGATCTTTTGGCTCAAATTAAAGCCATTCCAGAATTTGTAAAGGCTGAAGAAGTTTTAGGCGAAAAAGGAAAAGGAGCAGTTTCTTACTATCCTGTTTTAGACGAAAACGGTCAATATGTAAACGATGGAACAGGTCATGCTTTGATGTCTAAAAAAGTAGACATTTCTCAATCGATTTTCCCAATTAATAAACCTTGGAACCAAGATTGGTACGGACCGCTCACCATTCCTAAAAAAGGAGATGTGATTACCATTACTCAAGAAAATTTACCAGAATATAAAAAACTGATCACAGAATTTGAAGGAAATATTTTAGAATTCAAAGGAGGTAAATTCTATATCAATGGTAATCAAACTGATAAATATACTGTAAAACAAGACTATTATTTTATGATGGGAGATAACAGAGATGCTTCTCTGGATGCTCGTTTCTTTGGTTTTGTTCCAGAGACGCATATTGTAGGAAGCCCGATGTTTACTTGGCTTAGTTTACAAGGAACTTTTGACGAAGGTCCTAAAAAAGTAAGATGGGAAAGAATGTTTAAAGCAACTAACACTGGCGAAAAAGAAAAAACTTCTTATTGGTGGGTTGCAGCCGCAATTTTAATCTTATTCTTCGGTTGGGAATTTTTTGTAAAACTTTTCAAAGGGAAAAATAAAGAAGAAGAGTAGAATTTAGAAAATTTAAAATAGATAAATAAAGTTCATTGTTTCGGCATTGAACTTTATTTTTTTAACTTTGGACACTCAATTTTAGAATGAAAATGAAAACGGTATTACCTATATTTTATTTGCCACCAGTTTCTTGGTTTGCAGAATTTTTAAAAGAAGAAAACGAAATTCTTCTGGAGCAACATGAGAATTTTCCGAAACAAACCTACAGAAGCAGATGCAATATTTACGGTGCAAATGGTAAATTGGCGCTCATTTTGCCAATTCATCATAACGGAAAACGTGCGATGAAAGATTTAGAGCTTTCTTATGCTGAAGATTGGCAAAAACTCCACTGGAAATCCATTAAAATCGCTTACCAAAGTTCGCCTTATTTTGAATATTATGAAGATAAGTTAAAGCAGATTTTCTCGGTACAGCCTACTTCTCTTATTGAGTTTAATCTCAATACTTTGAAAATCATTCTTCAAATTTTAAAGGTTGAAAAAGACTTTTCACTCACCACAGAATTCGAGAAAACACCAGATGCAGTAGATTTAAGAGAGCGTTTTTCAGCAAAAAAAGAGTCAGAATATCATTTGCCAGAATATTACCAAACGTTTAGTGATAAATTAGGATTTATCAAAGATTTGTCAATATTAGACGTGGTTTGTAACATTGGCCCAGAATCTGCTACGTATATTAAAAAAGTAACTCAATCCATACAAAATATATCATAATGAAAAGAATAATCATTGCAGCTGCATTTTTAGCAGGATTTAATTTTGGGTTTTCGCAAGAAACCAAAACTGAAGATAAAGATTTGATGACTTGGTATCACAAAGATTTTTCTACAGCTAATGTTTACGGTGTCAATACTCAAAACGCATATAAATTTTTTGAATCAAAAGGTCTAAAACCTAAAACAGTAGTTGTGAGTGTAATAGACAGTGGGATAGAAGTAGACCATCCTGGTTTAATAAAAAATATGTGGAAAAACGTAAACGAAGTTCCTAATAATGGTAAAGATGATGATGGAAATGGCTATGTAGATGATGTTTACGGCTGGAACTTTATCGGTGGTAAAAATGGAGATGTAGAAATTGATAATTTAGAAGTAACCAGAGTTGTAAAACAATACAAACCCGTTTTTGAAGGGGCGAGTTCAGAAGTGAACAAAGCCAATCAAGCAAAAATGCCCACAGAATTTGAGATGTATCTTCGTGCAAAAGATATGTACAATAAAAAAAGTGTAGAAGCTAAACAGCAGTTTCAGTTTTATTCTGAATTTGCAAAAGTGATTCCTAGTGTAGCAGCTACTTTAAAAGGGAAAACTTTGACTAAAGAAAATTTAGATGCTATCAAACCAACTACACAAGAAGAAGCTAGAAATCTTTCGATTTTAAGTCAAGTAGTAAATGATCCTACTATGGTTGGGAAATCTCAAGCAGAAGTAGAAGAATTCTTAAACAAAGAAATCAAAGGAGCTTTAGAATATTTCGAACCTCAAGCTACTAAACAGTATAACTTAGATTTTGATCCTAGAGCAATTGTAGGAGATAATTATCAAGATAAAAAAGAAAAATTCTACGGAAATAATCATTACGAAGGTCCAGATGCACAACACGGAACTCACGTTGCGGGAATTATCGCAGGTTATCCTCAAGGAAATGAAGTGCAATACGGAGTTGCCTATAAAGTGGCAAAAATTATGACGGTAAGAGCGGTTCCAAACGGTGATGAGCGTGATAAAGACATCGCAAATTCTATTCGTTATGCGGTAGATAATGGTGCTAAAGTCATTAATATGAGTTTTGGAAAGCCTGTTTCTCCTGAAAAAGAATTGGTTTGGGAAGCGTTTCAATATGCTAAAGACAAAGGCGTTCTATTGGTGAAAGCGGCTGGAAACGAGAATGAAGATATTCAAGAAAATCCTTATTTTCCTACTAATTTTAAATCTACTAAAGACGAAAAACCTTTCATTAACAACATGATTGTAGTAGGTGCAAGTACCAATAATAATGAATTTTTAAGAGCAGGATTCTCTAATTTTAATCAAAAAATGGTGAATGTTTTTGCGCCTGGTGATAAAATTTATTCAACCGTTCCAGATGGTAAATATGAATATTTACAAGGAACTTCTATGGCTTCTCCAGTTGTAGCGGGAGCTTCTGCAGTTTTATTGGCTTACATGCCTAATTTGAAACCAGAACAAGTAATAGAATCTCTAATGAAATCGGTGAATAAGTCTGAGGTAAATGCAATGTTGCCTACCAATACCAACAATAGATTTGATTTAATTTCAGAATCTGGAGGAGTTATAGATTTATACAAAGCGGCACAATACGCTTATACACATTTCTACAAAGCGGCACCTGTAAAACCAGTGAAAAAGGCTGTGCTTAAAAAGAAAAAAGTAGTAAGAAAAAAATAATTCATCATACTAATCAATTGAAAGGCTGTTTAATACAGCCTTTTTTATTTGTTGAATTTTAAGAAAAGTTTATAAGATTATCATATTGGCACAATTTTTCCAATTAACTTCATAACTTTACATTCATAAATAACAACCAAATTTAAGTAAAAGATGAAAAAAGTACTATTGACTCTGGCTTTCGGCTCATTATTTGCCGTTTCTTGCTCTTCTGTAAAAAAAGCAGAAAGTGCTCAAACTTCTAGAGCAGAATTTTTAAAAATGAAAGGTGATTGGGAAATTACCAGTGTAAATTATGAGAAAGGATTTCAAATAAAGCCTTTTGACGAAGGAGCAGATGCTCAGTGTTTTGTAGGAAGTCATTGGAGACTTATCCCGAATAATTATTCTGGAGCGTATACCATAAAAGGTGGTGGGAATTGTCCTACGGTAACTCAACCTATTAAATTTGAAGTAACCAAAGATAATGAATTTAAATTCAAGAAATTAGTAGCAGATACTAAAGCTAAAAATGTAACTGCTGGTTATATTTTACAAATTGAAAAACAAGATACAGACAACTTTACCTTAGTTCAAAGCGTTCCTTTTGAAGGAAATGTAATTAAAGTATATTACAATTTTGTAAGAACAGGAATGGAACAAAAATAACTTTTTAAAATTTAAAAAAATTATGAAACTTATCAATAAATCAAGCGTAGCAGCATTATTTTTATCATCAGCAATGGTGTTAACCAGTTGTGAAGCAATTCAGAATGCAAATAATACTCAAAAAGGTGCAGTAATTGGTACTGCAGCAGGTGCTATTTTAGGCGCAGTTATAGGAAATAATGCAGGAAAAGGCGGTAACGCTCCTCAAGGTGCCGTATTAGGCGGTGTAGTTGGTGGAGTAGTTGGTGGAGTAATCGGTAATAAAATGGATAAACAAGCCAAAGAAATTAAAGAAGCTTTGCCAGGAGCAGAAGTGGTGAGAGTAAATGAAGGGATTAAAGTAACTTTATCAGAAAATACGGTAAACTTTGATTTTGACTCATCTAATCTTACTTCAGTTGCAAAAACCAACCTCAATAAATTAGCAGAAGTTCTTAAAAACAACCCTGATACCAATATCAATATATACGGACATACGGATTCTAGAGGAACAGATGAATACAACCAGAGCTTATCTGAAAGAAGAGCAAATTCAGTAGTGAATTATTTAGTTTCTCTTGGCGTTGCAAAATCTAGATTATTTGCAATGGGAGTTGGTGAAAAAGAACCAATAGCAGACAACAGTACAGATGCTGGTAGAGCTAAAAACCGTAGAGTAGAATTTGCCATTACTGCAAATGAAGAAATGATTAAAGATGCTCAACAAGAAGCCAAATAACATACATAAATCATAATCCACATAAATCGCCTTATTTACAAGGCGATTTTTTATTTTTTTATTCTTAAATTTGTATAGTATAAAAACTTTTGATGAGAAAATTTTTAAAACTTTTACGTGTAGAACAATGGGTGAAAAACTTTTTTGTATTTACACCTCTTTTCTTTTCAGGGAATGTTACACATGTAGATTTAATGTTAAAAAGCATTTTCGCTTTTTTGGTTTTTTCTTTAACTGCTAGTTCTATTTATGTATTAAATGATTATTCAGATATAGAATCAGATAAAAAACATCCTGAAAAATGCAAAAGACCATTAGCAAGTGGAGCTATTTCTAAAACCACCGCTAAAATTATTTTTGTACTTCTTATTTTATCTGTTGTTTTATTGGTTTTCTTTGGTGGAGATTATTTCCATAAAAATTTTACCAAATTTTCTATCATCATTGTCTCTTATTTCTTCATGAATATTGCTTATACTTTTAAGCTAAAACATGTTGCCATTATAGATGTTTGCATTATTGCGTTAGGATTTGTGCTCAGAGTTTTAGCGGGAGGTTATGCTACAGGAATTGTCGTTTCACAATGGGCTATTTTACTAACTTTTGTCTTAGCATTAGTTCTAGCCATTGGTAAAAGAAGAGGAGAGTTAATAAACGCCGAAATTTCTGGGAAAACCAGAAAAGCACTTGACGGCTATAACGTACAATTTGCAGATATTGCCCTTTCTATTTCTGTGACATTGGCTATTGTTTGTTATCTTATGTTTACCTTAACTCCTGAAGTTCAAGAAAAATTCGGGGTAAGAGTTTTTTATACTGTTTTGTTTGTAGTTTTTGCTTTTTTAAGGTATTTACAGCAAACTTTGGTGTATAATAAAACCGAATCTCCTACTAAAATTGTCTACAAAGACAGATATATACAAGTAACCATTCTCATTTGGTTAATAGCATTTTTGTTATTAATATATTTAAAAAAATGAAACCAGATTTCGTAAAAAATGTTTCTACTTGGGGCAATCATCCCATAGTAAACAAACTGTTCAAAGCCGAAGAAGACTACAGTAAAATCAGAGAATTTGTAAGACAAAATAACGAAGTTATTGCGTATGGAAATGGTAGATGCTATGGCGATGCAGCCTTAGCTGAAGCCATGTTTTCTACAAAGAAATTAAATAAATTCATCAGTTTTGATCGTTTAAATGGCATTTTAGAATGCGAATCTGGAGTTTTGCTTTCTGAAATTTTAGAAATTACGGTTCCGCAAGGTTACTTTTTGGCTATTACACCTGGAACTAAATTTATTACATTGGGAGGAGCAATTGCTTCTAATGTTCATGGGAAAAATCACCATGCAGAAGGTGGTTTTTCGGAGTGTGTAATTGAGTTTAAAATGATGGTAGAAGATGGCGAAATCATCACGTGTTCTAGAGAAGAAAATGCAGAGAAATTTTGGGCTACTTTCGGAGCAATGGGACTTACCGGAATTATTCTTTCTGCAAAAATTAAACTCAAAAATATAGAATCGGCATACATTCGTCAAGAGTCTATAAAAGCTGAAAATCTAGACGAAATTTTCCAACTTTTCGAAGAATCAGAAGACTGGACTTATACCGTAGCTTGGATAGATTGCTTGCAAAAAGGTAAAAACATAGGCAGAAGTATTTTAATGAGAGGGGAGTTTGCACTTAGAGCAGAATTGCCACAAAAATGGCAAGAAAATCCATTGAGATTAAAGAAAAAATTAAGTCCTACCATTCCGTTTTATTTTCCAAGTTTTGTGTTGAATAGTTTTTCCGTAAGAGCTTTTAACTTCTTGTACTTCAATAAACAAAGACAAAAAGTAGTTAAAAATTTCATAGACTACGAAACTTTTTTCTATCCTCTAGATGCGATTAATGACTGGAATAAAATCTATGGAAAAGGTGGTTTTATTCAATACCAAATGGTAATTCCAAAGGAAAAAGGAAAGGAAGGCATGAAAAAAATCCTAGAAACCATTGGTAGAAGTGGACAAGGTTCGTTTTTAGCAGTTCTTAAACTTTTTGGCAAAGGAAATCCAGAAGCGTATAATTCTTTCCCTTTTGAAGGTTATACCCTCGCTTTAGATTTTAAAATCAATAGAGAATTAAGACAATTGGTAGATAATTTAGATAAAATTGTAGAAGAATTTGGCGGTAGAATTTATTTGACCAAAGACAGCATGAGTAAACCTTCACTTACCAATTATCTGAAAAATGTAGACAGTTCTAAATTTGTTTCGCTGCAAAGCAAAAGAATAAAAAGAGGTTCTTAATAAAAAACTAAATCATTCATAACTAATTCATTACATATGATTATTCTTGGTTCCACATCAGAAGTTGCACAAGCATTTGTAGAAAAAGCATTAACTGCTGGTGAAAAATTTCCTAAAATTTATCTGGTTACTTCTAGCCGAGAAACCACAGAACGTTTTGCGCAACATATTGATGTGAAATTTCTGCAGCCATCAGAAATTGTAGAATTGGATTTGACTCAAGAAATCAATTATTCTGTTTTTGAAAATATAGACTCAGATTTGCTTTTCTGTGCCACTGGTTATTTAGGTTTGGGAACCGAAGATGGTTTGTATGATGATAAAAACACCGAGAAAATCATTGACATTAATTACGCAAAATTGGTTCCTGTAATCAATTATTTTGCTAAAAAAATGGAAAGCAAAAGAAGCGGAAACATCATCGCGCTTTCCTCTGTAGCAGGAGATAGAGGAAGACAAAGCAATTTCATCTACGGAAGCGCAAAAGCAGCTTTTACCGCTTATTTAAGTGGATTGAGAAATTATCTTTTTTCTAAAAAAGTTCATGTGATGACGGTAAAACCAGGTTTTATGGAAACCAAAATGACCGAAGGTTTACCGCTGAATCCAAAACTTACTGCAACACCAAAACAAGCGGCAGAATGCATTTATAAAGCTTATAAAAAGCAAAAAAATATCGTTTATGTTTTGCCAATTTGGAGATTAATTATGCTCATTATCATTCATATTCCTGAATTTATTTTTAAGAAGTTGAAACTGTAATTTTCTATTCATATCCTGTCTTTTTACTAATGAAAAAACTATATCTATTTGATTTTGATGGAACACTTACGTACAAAGACACCATGTTTTTGTACTTGCAGTTTTATAATGAAAAAAAATATTTCTGGAATTTTCTGAAACATATTCCGCTTTTTGTTTTGGTAAAATTACATTTGGCGAATGCAGAAAAAGTGAAAAAAAGTTTCATCAGTTCTATTCTAAAAGGCGAAAGAGAAGAAAAAATCAATAGAGTTTCTCAAGAGTTTGTCGATAAATTTTATCCGAAAATTATCAGAGAAAACGCTTTAGAATTTATAGAAAACATTGACAAAGAAAACACAGAAAGTTACTTAATAACCGCTTCTCTTGATATTTGGGTGAAACCTTTTGCCGAAAAAATGGGAATGAAATTTTTGGCAACAGAAGCCCGTTTTGAAAACGGAATTTTCACTGGGCATTTTAAAACTAGAAATAACAACGGCAAAGAAAAAGTAAACCGAATCCAAAAAGAAATAGAAGGCAAAAAGTACGATAAAATCATCGCTTTTGGCGATACTTCTGGAGATTTACCTATGCTTTCTCTCGCTCACGAATCTCATTACAGATTTTTTCATTAATTTCGTCGCGTAAAATTCTAAAATGGAATAATTAAGATTTTCTGTCTTAATGCTCACAAATATTTCCTAAAAATGACACAGATATATTTAGATAATGCTGCTACCACACCACTTTTAGACGAAGTAATAGATGCGATGGTAGTGGTTATGAAAAACAATTTCGGGAATCCTTCTTCTACACATACCCTTGGTCAAGAAGCCAAAACAATTCTAGAAGAAACCCGTAGAAAAATTGCCCATGAACTCCATGTTTCCCCCGCAGAAATTATCTACACTTCTTGCGGAACTGAAGCTAATAATTTAATTCTGAAATCTGCGGTTGAAGATTTAAAAATCGAAAGAATTATTACCACAGAATTAGAGCATAAATGTGTAGCAGAATCGGTAGAAAATCTCAAAAATTTTAAAAATGTAGAAGTGATTTACCTCAATGTCAATGAAAAAGGAGATGTAGATATAGAGCAATTACAGCAGCTTTTGAAGTCTTCCGATAAAAAAACTTTGGTCAGTTTAATGCACGTAAATAATGAAATTGGTAATCTTTTAGACTTGGATAAAGTTGCCAATATTTGCAAAGAAAACGGAGCGTATTTTCATTCAGATACGGTGCAAACCATGGCACATTTACCTTTGGATTTTTCTAAAACTTTGGTAGATTTTGCCAGTTGTAGTGCGCACAAATTCCATGGACCAAAAGGTGCAGGTTTTGCTTTCATCAGAAAATCTACCCACTTAAAAGCTCAAATTCATGGTGGAACTCAAGAGCGAAACTTAAGAGCAGGAACAGAAAATGTAGTAGGAATCGCAGGACTAGGGAAAGCATTTGAAATTGCAACGGATAATTTAGAAAAATTCTCTTCTCATATTCAAGAAATTAAGGATTACGCCATCCAAAGACTTTCAGAAAAAATTCCGGGAATTCTTTTTAATGGAAGAAGTGCAGAAAGGGATAAGAGTCTTTACACGGTATTAAGTGTGTCTTTGCCCTCACAAAATCCTTTGATTGGTCTGCAGCTAGATATGAAAGGAATTGCAGTTTCACAAGGAAGTGCATGTAGTTCTGGAGCAGCAAAACCATCATCTGTACTTTCTAAAATTTTAAGTGAAGAAACCCAGCAAAACACCACTCCGCTTAGAATATCTTTTTCTCATAAAACAACAAAAGAAGAAATAGATGCGCTAGTTAATGCAGTGGCGGAAATCTTACGATTATAGAAAAATATAATGGTTCGCATAGACAATACTTTTAAAAATTTGGCAAGAATATTGTAAATTTGTAACCTGAAATCAATAAATAATTAGAAACAAATATTAAAGAATTATGGCAGTAGAATTAACAGACAGCAACTTTCAAGAATTGGTATTAAATTCAGATAAACCAGTATTAGTAGATTTTTGGGCAGCTTGGTGTGGACCATGTAGAATGCTTGGGCCAATCATTGAAGAACTTCATGATGATTTCCAAGGAAAAGCGATTGTAGGAAAAGTAGATGTAGATAATAATCAACAAGTATCTATGGATTACGGAATCAGAAATATCCCTACTGTTTTGATTTTTAAGAACGGAGAAGTAGTAGATAAATTCGTAGGAGTAGCTCCTAAAGCGGCTATTGCAGAGAAATTAAATGTATACTTGTAAAAATAATATAATTGAAAATGAATGCTTTCCGTTTTGGAGAGCATTTTTTTTGTAAAAAAATTTGCAGTATTCAAGAAAAGTTGTAATTTTGCCATCACGAAAAAAGAGCAGTGTTCTTTAATTAAAAGATCCGGTAGTTCAGTTGGTTAGAATGCCGCCCTGTCACGGCGGAGGTCGCGGGTTCGAGTCCCGTCCGGATCGCATAAAGTTTATCAATTACTTTTCAAAAAATTGATCCGGTAGTTCAGTTGGTTAGAATGCCGCCCTGTCACGGCGGAGGTCGCGGGTTCGAGTCCCGTCCGGATCGCATAAAGCTTTACAAATTTTGTAAAGCTTTTTTTATTTTATTTCCGTTTCTTTTTTATCATTTCTAAAATTAATAATTTTATAAAAATTTTAAAATGAAACTGGTTTATATCAAAGAAATTGTAGTAAGTGACGAGCATTTAGACCAAAATAATCATGTGAATAATGTTCAGTATGTGCATTGGGTAGAAGAAATGGCAAAAGAACATTGGGATATTTTAAAAAATAGTACTCCTTTTGCAGATGATTTTTGGGTGCTTTCTGACCATCATATTCAGTATAAGAAGCAAGTCTTTAAAGGTGAAATGCTCACGTTGAAAACATATCCTGAAAAACCAGAAGGAATAAGACAACCTAGAAAAGTAGAATTTTATAGAGGTAAAGAATTGGTGGTAGATTCTAGAACGCTTTGGATTCTGATGGATAGTCAGAATTTAAAAATTAGAAGAGTTCCAGAGGATTGGTTAGAAAAAATTTAGAAATTTCTAAACGCTCATTTCTCCTCTATACTCACTTCCTTGAATGATGTTTCTTCTTTCTAACTCTGCATCAATGTAATTTTGAATTTGAGACTTTTTTAAGCCCCATTTTGGTGCGATGAGCATTTCTACATCAGACAAAGCAAAAAGTCTCTGAATGACGATGTCTGGCCTTAATTTTGGCAGAATTTCACAGAGAATGTCAGTGTATTCTTCTAAAGTGAAGAGCGGGAAGGGTTCTCTTTTGTATTTTACACCCATAATAGAACCTTTTACGATGTGTAAGTGATGAAACTTCACGAAATTAATTTTCTCAAACATGTTAATTTCATCAGCATATTTTACAATCATTTCTCGTGTTTCGCCAGGTAATCCCAAAATGGTGTGAACGCAAACATCTAACGAAGAATTTTCTAAAAGTTTCATGGCAGAAATGAAATCTTCATGAGTGCAACCACGATTAAGATTTTGCAAAGTTTCATTGTAAATAGATTCTATTCCCAGTTCTATATCTACTTCTAACCCTTTGTTTTTGTAACTTTCTAGAAGTGTTATAATCTCTGCATCTAAACAATCGGGACGTGTTCCGACGGATAAACCAACAATGTTTTCTGAATTTATTTTCAATGCTTCATCGTACATTAATTTGAGTTCTTCTACTGGCGCATAAGTATTAGAATTAGGCTGGAAATAAATGATAAATTTTTCTGCTTTATAATTTTGAGTAGCGTTTTCCATGCCATGTAAAACCTGTTCACGAATAGAATCTAGATTTCTAGAAGCAGGAGTAAAAGAATCTGTATTACAATAGGTACAACCGCCATAACCTTTGGAGCCATCTCTGTTCGGACAGGTAAAACCACCGTCTACAATGACTTTGTACACACGCTTTCCGTGATATTTTTCTCTGAGGTAAGCACTGTAATAATTATAGTTTTTTTCTCCGTAAGCAAGTGTTTTAATAGACATTTTAAAGTGAAATTAATGCGTAGGTTTTTCTGTCATTTAAGAATGGAATTTTCTGCAAAATTTTTGAGTTGTTCCATTTCGGTTTTTGCTTTTTTCTGCCCGATTTTTGTGGCCAAAAAAGTAAGCAATAATAAAACCAATGCAAAGATAGAAAGATAAATTGCCCAAGGAAAATCTTGGCTGTTAATTTGTTTTGTAACAACCCAAATAGTAATAAAAACCATGAAAATAATAGAAAAAATGAAGTAAAGGAACATAAAAAAAGTCCAAACGGCTGCACTTGGTCCAAAAATTCCTCTGATAAAGGTTTTTTTCATCTTCCTTCTCAGCTCTGAGAGAAAGATAAGGTTTCCAAAATTCATTATGAACGGTTTTTACCCAAATAGAAGCCACTTCTTTATTGATATTTCCTTGGATTTCAGTATTTTTTTGAAGTTCAGTTTTTAAATTCAATTCAAAATCCTCTTTACTCAAATCAGTTTCTAATTTGAATCGAGGTCTGGTTCTGATGGTATTGATTTTTTTATCCATTAATTTTCTTGATAAGGAATAGGGTCTTTTAGAATAAATTCTTTGATTAAAGTTACAGAATTTCTGATTAATTTAATTTTTATCACTCTATTTTCTTCTGTAATAAAAGCTTCGTTTATTTCTTGTAGCGTCATGTCAGAAGTCTTTTTACCATTGATTTCTAAGAGTTTATCTCCTTTCTTGATGTCTGCTAAAAATCCTGGTGAGTTTTCTCTAACTCCAGCCACAGAATATTCTGGTTTCAACACAAATTTGTATTGAAATTCACTTGCATCTTGAATTCTTATTGTGGTTCCTCTGTCGTTATTTGTAGATTCTGGAAGTTTTGGAAGTTCAACTTTTACCAAATCTTTTTCCCATTTCATGCCATCATGTTTGATGTCTAAACCGCTCATATTAAATCTGAAAGGTTCTTTGATAGATTTGGTTTTTTTGATGAAAAATAAGCCATTTTTATAGTCGAAACCAATTGTAAATCTTTTTAAAACATCTGCACCGATAGAGCCAATTCTTTCTTTTACGAAATTCATAGATTTTACCGATTCTTCACTCGGCATTGCTACAATGGGTTCATTTAGAATATTATTTCCAAGTTTCAGTGCGTGGATTCTACTGCGTTTTCCATAGATGTCACCATTGAATCCTCTTCCTAGAAAATCGTCTATATTAGGTCTATTATAGTTGAAATTTGGGATTCTATTAGGGAAAAGCCACATTGCATCGCTATTTCCTAAGTCAATGAGCATTTTTGCAGGGAAAAACTCCTTGGTTTGCTGTACTTCGGCAATGTGATAGGGTTTTTGGGATTCTACACTTATAGGTAATTTCTCAAATTTTCTGAAAGTTTTCTCAGAATAATATTTTCTATTGTAAACCGTAATAATATGCCTTTCGAAATCTATTTTTAGTGGGTTGTTTTTAAAAAAATGATAACCAATGATGCCATTTACAGGAATTCCTACGTGAGAAGAAAAATTGAAGTCTTCGTCTAAGATGATGTAAATTTCGTGACTTAAATCCACTAAAGTTTTATTGACTTCTACTTTGTTTTGAGTAGATTTTATGCCTTCTATATAATTGCTTCCACCTAACCCTGTAAATCTTATTTTTTCTACATTTTCGAAAACTACTTCTTTATTTTCTAAGCTAAAAAGTAAAGTTTCGGAAACGCCAGTGTCTAACAAAAAAGTAAGGTCTACATTATTGACTTTTAAATCCAGAAAAACTAAATTATTGATTTGCCGAAAAGGAATATTTACCTTTTTTTTATCCTCTAATATCTGAAAGCCATCTTGAGCATTGATGGATAAAGAAAAAATCAGAAAAAGAAAAGATAAGATTTTCATAGTCTGAAATTACAAAGAATATTTTAATAAAATTCAAAATATTTTGTGGATACAAAAAAAAACTCCTCAGAATTTCTGAGGAGTTGTAGTATAAATTAATTTTCAGTCTTCCATCTTCCGATTTCTGACTTCCAACTTTTTAGTATCTGTAGTATTCTGGTTTGAAAGGACCTTCTACTTCTACACCAATGTATTTAGCTTGTTCTGGAGAAAGTGTTTCTAACTCTACGCCTAATTTTTTAAGGTGAAGTGCTGCTACTTTTTCATCTAAATGTTTTGGTAACATGTACACTTTGTTTTCGTATGCTTCAGAATTTGTCCAAAGTTCAATTTGAGCTAAAGTTTGGTTAGTAAATGAGTTAGACATTACAAAACTTGGGTGACCAGTTGCACAACCAAGGTTTACCAATCTTCCTTCTGCTAAAATGATGATTTCTTTACCATCTACATTGTAAATATCTACTTGCGGTTTTACTTCAGTTTTGGTGTTACCATAGTTTTCGTTTAACCAAGCCATATCAATTTCGTTATCAAAGTGACCAATATTACAAACGATGGTCTTATCTTTCATTTTTTTGAAATGTTCAGCTCTTACAATATTAAAGTTACCTGTAGTAGTAATTACAATATCAGCATTTTCGATTACAGTGTCTAGTTTTTTAACTTCGTAACCTTCCATGGCAGCTTGTAAAGCACAGATTGGGTCAATTTCTGTAACAGTAACGATAGAACCAGCTCCTCTAAATGAAGCAGCAGTACCTTTACCTACATCTCCGAAACCACAAACTACCACTCTTTTACCAGCTAGCATTACATCTGTAGCTCTTCTGATTGCATCTACAGCAGATTCTCTACAACCGTATTTGTTGTCGAATTTAGATTTAGTAACAGAATCGTTTACGTTAATTGCAGGCATTACTAGAGTTCCGTTTGCCATTCTTTCGTATAGTCTGTGAACGCCAGTAGTTGTTTCTTCAGAAAGACCTTTGATTCCAGCAGTTAATTCTGGGAATTTATCAAAAACCATATTGGTTAAGTCACCACCATCATCCAGAATCATGTTTAATGGTTTTCTGTCTTCTCCAAAGAAAATCGTTTGTTCAATACACCAATCGAATTCTTCTGCATTCATTCCTTTCCAAGCATAAACTGGGATTCCAGCAGCAGCAATAGCAGCAGCAGCGTGATCTTGAGTAGAGAAAATATTACATGAAGACCAAGTTACTTCTGCACCAAGGTGAACTAAAGTTTCTATTAAAACAGCAGTTTGAATAGTCATGTGAAGACAACCTGCAATTCTAGCCCCTTTTAATGGTTGAGAAGGACCATATTCTTCTCTTAACGCCATTAAACCTGGCATTTCTGCTTCGGCCAATTGAATTTCTTTGCGTCCCCATTCTGCTAGGGAAATATCCTTAACTTTGTAAGGTAAATATTGAGTTTTAGTTTCCATAAAATTTGTTAAGTATTTTTTACAAATTTGACCAAAATAGTCAAAAAATTTTTGCAAATTTACATTCTTAATTTCTATTGACAAAATAATGCCCTTCTATCATGATTATTCTGATGAAAATGCTGTAATTCTTTACTGGAAGTATAGTGATGAAGACGAATTTAATGCAGAAGAACTCATAGAACCCGAAAATCTGGAAAAAGCCAAAGATTATCATCCCAAAAAGTTATTAGAACATTTGATGGTAAGAAAAATGCTCAAAATGCTACTTCCAGAGCACAAAATTCTCTATAAAACCATCGGCGAACCTTATCTCTGGCCAGATTCCGCTCATATTTCTATCACGCATTCTTTTCCATTTGCTTCTTTAGCGGTTTCTAAAAATAGAGTAGGAATAGATTTAGAGAAAATAAGTTCTAAAATTCTAAGAATCAAAGATAAATTTCTACACGAATCGGAACATATTTGGACTCAAAACAGACAAAATGAAGTAGATTTATTGACGATTATTTGGGTCATCAAAGAAAGTCTTTATAAAGTTCACTTGTCTAAATATTGGTCGTTAAAAGCTCATTATCAGGTATTTCCTTTTGATGTCAATAACCTTTCTGAAATAAAATGCAGAGTTTTTGATGATTTTTTCAGCCATGATTTCACAGCGAAAGTTTTTAAAATAGAAGATTTTTACTTCGCCATCGTAGAAGAAAACCGCGACTTAGAAGATTAATCAGTTACTTTTTCTGCAATTTTTCTTTGGTCACGAGCTTGATTATAAATCAGTTCCAGTAATTCTCTGATGTTTTTGAGCTCAGTAAGATGAGAAATATTTTTAGGATCTCGTCTGTCGTAGAATTCATTTTCGGTGATTTCTTCTTTTCTTTTTTCTAAAAGTTCATTCACCAAATCTTCTGGCGTGAGCTTACTTTCTGCAAAATCATCTTTTTTAATTTCTTGTCTTTGCAAAATTGCGATGGTACGAGAAAGTTCAGCATTAATCTTATTTTTCCAATTTTCGAAGTCTATTTCACGATAAACTGTTTTTTTTTGTGCGTACTGAGAAAGAGATGCACTGTAAGCGGTAAAGAGGTGAGAAGTGGTCACAAATTGGTGAACGTTTTCTAGATTTTTCTGTTGACCTTTTGGGTCAGAAAGCATTTTCTGGAAATTATCAGAAAGATTGGCCAAACTTACCACAGCGTATTTTCGGCTGATTTTATAGTCTTGAATAGGAATGTTTTTTTGCTGAAGAATCTCAATGATAGTATTCAAATATTTATGATTGGCAAGGATGTAATTCAGCATAAAAGTTCTATTTTTCTGATGTTCCCAAACGGGCAAAACCAAGTAAGAAACCAGAAATACAATAACTCCAGCAATTGCTGTGTCAATCAACCTTTCTATAAAAAGTTCTGAGAAATCCCCAGGTTTTAGGAAGTTGAACATCAAGAAAATATAAATCGTCATAAAGAAAACAGACCAAGCATATTTATCTTTGAGCAAACTGAAAGTGAGCACTAAACACATTAAGAAAATCACAAACTGTGCAACAGGATTCGTGATGAAATAAATCACAAATAATCCAGCAGCAGCACCGCCAACTGTTCCGTATAATCTGAGGATATTTCGGTGTTTGGTAATGCTGTAAGCAGGCCTCATAATCGCCAAAATGGTGATGAGAATCCAGAACGTTTTTTGAATATGAAAAATTTCAATTTTTGAAATGGCGTAACCCACTAATAATGAGGTAGTTATTCTTACAGCATGTCTGAAATGATTGGATTTGATAGAGAAATTTTCTAGGAAAACTTTTGAGTTAAGTTTTTCATCTTTTTGTACAAATTTTTCTAAATCTAGCCCTGTAGAAAGGCTTTTTGCCAATTTAATATCTTGAGATTTTAAAAGATATATTTTTTGAGTTTCTTCTGAAATGGCAGAAATTCTGTGCATGATTTGTCTCAAAATCATGAAATCTTCTAACGTTTCGGCGTTCAGGTGTTGATTTCTAAGTTGGTAATATTCTTCGTGTAAGGCATGAATTTCTGCAGAAATATCAGTAATGGGAGCGGTTTTTAATCCACCTTGAATAGAAATCCCGATGTGAACCAATTCATTCGATAATAAATTGAGGTAATTGTGGATTTTTTCTAAAATATTTTTATTTCCAAAGGTATTTTGCAGTTTTCGGTAGTCGTTGGTTGAAGTCAATAAAATCTCGTAAAGGTCAAGTGAATTGAGGAAAAGTTGAATCAATAATCTACTGGTAGAAGTAGATTCTCTTACGATTTGTCGGGTTTTGAAAACCACTTCTCTTGTCGCTTCTTGATGTTCTTTGATTCTGACTTGCAATGCAAAAATTTGCTTGTACAAAACATCGAAATCTGGTTTAGAATGGTAAAACTGAGCTTTTAATTTCAAATAATTACCGAGTTCTATATAATTTTCACCAATCATTTGTTCTGCCAGTTTATATGGTTTTATTACCGTTACCAGCATGAAAACCAAGATGAACCAAATTCCACCTAAAGTAAAAACCAATGCATTATAAAACGCAGAATGACCACCAGGAGCGCCATCTATAAAAATGGCTAAAACGACTAATGTGAGGGAACCTACTGCTGCTAAACGTTGTCCGTAAACGCCTAACATGGTGAAAAACATCCCGAAAATGATAATTTCTAAAAAAATAAGCGGTGGGAAATCTTTCAACAATCCTGCAATGAGCGAGACAAAGAAATAAAATCCAGAGGCAACTATCAGTGCGTTCCTTCTTCGGTGAAAAGGACCTGTAGAATCCGTAAGTGCTAGGAAAAGGGTTCCGAGTGGAAATAAGAAAAATTCTTTCAGCAAACCTAAATACGCCAAAATAATACTCGGGATTACAACGGCTAAAGCAATTCTGGTTCCTGAGTAAATATATTGACTGGTGATAAATTTTTTAAGTTCCGAAGCATAATTCATTTTGCAAAGATAGCAATTGTCTCGTAAGTCTGAGATTCTGGAGTATTATTAAACTCTGAATTTTTGTAAAAAAAAACGCGCCGAATTTTCAATTCGGCGCGGTGAAAAAAATATTTTATTCTTCTACTACTTCTGCATCTGGTGCATTTTTCTTTACAGATTCTATTCCGTTATCTCTTGCTGCTTCAGATTCGTAAAGTTCACTTGTTCCAATGATTTGCCCGTTTCCAGCTTTCAAGTTGAACATTGGCTTCCCATTACTACTTTCTTTTCGTTCATATTTTGCATCATCAGAAGCGTTCTTTTTCACAGATTCTACACCGTTTTCGCAAGCAGCTTTCGTGGTATAAACTTCGCTAGTTAAAATTACTTGTCCGTTTCCAGCTTTTAGATCAAATTTAAAACCAGTTGCAGTGGTTTTTATTACAAATTTTCCCATAATGTTTTGAAATTTAGTGATAATCAAAGTTATAGAAAAATAAAAAAATCTCAATAAGAAATTGAGATTTTTTAAAATATTTAAGAAGTTTCTTTATTTAGTTGAAATTTTTCTTTTATACTTGATGAAAATTTTAAAATTAATTTTAATAATCTTCGTTGTTGTAAGATTCTTCGCCAATGTTCCAAGTAAGTCCGAATCTTAAAGTATTATCAAGAGCAGTATTTACTTTAGAAGTATTGATGAGGTAAGATAAATCTAGACCAAAAGAGTTGTAATTAAGACCTACACCTACAGTTGCGTATTGTCTTGCTCCTTGAATTTCACTCTCTCTGAAATAACCTGTTCTCACCGAAAAAGCATTGTCATAAGAATATTCTAAAGAGCCACTGTACATAATACTTTCTTTATTGCTGAAAGACTTACCAATTCCTTCGATTACACCCACATTTGGAACGTTACCTGTTTCGTCTGGACCAGGAACGAGTAATTTAGAAGCTTCTAGAGTTAAACCTACTTTGTTGACTTCGTCTAAAAATAAATCGTAACCAGCTCCTAATCTGAAAGTGGTGGGTAAATATGAACGTGAATTTTCGTCACCAGTGTAATCTAATCTTGGACCTAAATTTTGAATTGCCCAACCAGCTCTTACTCTTCCTTCATAATCACCAAAACTGGTGTGTTTGAAAGTTTGTAAATACCCAGAAACGTCTACTGCGAATGAATTTCCTGGTTTAAGTGTGCTTTCAGAACCAATTCCACCAGATAAATCAGAACGGATATATCTTCCTGTTACTGCCATAGAGTAGGTGTCTGATAATTTTAAAGCATAGGCTACATCTATTGCAAATTCATTAGGTTTTGCGGTTCCTTCATTTACCACTTCGCTTCCTACTAATCTGGTAAGGTCTACAGAGCCCATATTGAAATAATAAATACTTGCAGAAAGAGATGAACGGTCTTCTTCTCCTAACATAGTATTATAACCTAGATATAGTAAAAATACATCGTTGGTGAGTTTTCCCATCCATGGAGTATAACTTACGGCAGCAGAAGAGGTATTTCTACTAAACGGAAACTTAGAAGCGTTCCAAAATTGTGAAAAAGCATCTGCGCTTGTTGCTACACCTTGGTCTCCTAAACCTCCAGCTCTAGCATCTGGAGAAATCCTTAAAAAAGGAGCTCCTGTAAGCACAGGATAAGTATTTTGTGCCATCGCCAAACTTCCGATTCCAATACTTAGTCCTAAAAAGAGTTTTTTTGTTAATTTCATATTTGTTTTTTCTATTTTAAAATCACTAATTTTTCTACTAAAGAGGCAGTTCCTTTACATTTTTCTTGATTTTGACTCTTTACTAAAACTTTGTAAATATAAGTTCCTTTACCAACTGGAGCGCCAAAATCATCATTTCCGTCCCATTCTATAGCAGTTCTGTGTGTTCTATATCCTTCTAAAAATGGAGTAGAAGTCACTGTGGTGCTGAATGTTCGTACTAATTTTCCTGTGATGGTATAGACTTGAACATTTACATCTAAAACATCATCACAATTGTGTTCAAACTGTATATACGTTTTATTGGTAAAAGGATTCGGCCAATTTAGTAATTTTTTAACAACTAAATTTTCGGCTTCTGGGTCTCTTACTACAAAGTTTAACGTTTGAGTAGTCGAATTATTGTTAATATCCCAAACTTTAAAGGTCAATTGGTGGTTTCCAGGTTTTAAATTTTGGAAAGGATAGAGTACAGAGCCTTTCTGATAGTCTAAGAAAGAGGCGTTAATACAGCCATTTCCTGTTCCCGGAGTATAAAAATCGTTCAGAACAGTGGTATTGATAACTTCGCCGTCAAGAACTACGGTAATATCATGACCAATTCCCGAACCTGTAGAGTTAATTCCTGTATTATCTGTTACACAAGCCAAAAGATTAGGATTAGAGTCGGTAATTCCTCCATCTACAAAATTGGTGTTGTTTAAGTACAATTGAACTTTTGGAACTTCATTATCATTAATTCCGTTTGGATTAATATCTCCAACTTTTTGTGTTTTGTTATTGAAAACATCAAAAACATTGTTATCTGCATAAGCCAATATTCTACCGTCTCCCACAGTGTAATTAATGTCTTTTGGCATATAGAATTCTACGGTGAAAGTTCCATTGGTAACCGTTCCAGAAGCTTTCACAATCGGGCTTCCTTCTTCGAAATAATTAAGAACTGGAGTTAAATTTCCATCATTGTTGAGGGTTTTCTTAGCTAATTTTTTATCAAAAATATTGATGACTACTTTACCATTAAAAGTATTGTCAATTGCTCCTGATTGATTATTAACATGCCCCGTAATTTTTACAAAATCTAACGCTCTTAGTTGACCAACAACTGGTGAAACTATATCTTTATTGTCTATGCTGATAAGATTTTTCGGTCTGCTGAGTTTAAGAGCGGGATCGCCTAAAAGATTTACTTTCAAGTGGTTAGAATCTGTTCCGTATTCAGTTTTTGCTGCGATAAAAGCATCTCCTACGGATAAAAAGTCATTGTTATACAGTTTAAAGAGATTTCGGGTAAAAGTTTCTGTAAATAATCTTCCGTAAACTGTAGCAATTGCTCTAGAAGAGGTAATCATAGAATTGGCTCCACCTTGTGGTAATTTCATCAATTGTTCTCCTGCAGATGAAGTATTGTGGTCATCCCAAAGTGTAAATTCACAAGTAATGGTACTGATGAAAGGAAATCTGCTGTAAGCATTATTGTAATTATTAAAAGCCGCAATTTCTTGAGTAGTCAAAACTCTTTCTTGCGCCCAACCGTTAATTCCTCCATGTCCGAAATAATACAGATATAAACTGTTGCTCATCGCATTCGTAATGGCTTGGTTTACTTGTGGAAATCTTTGTCCACCTGCTGTACTTTGACCAGGAAAAGCATCTAAGTATAATTTTTTAATATTATATTCTGGTTTGTCTGTATTTCCTTCAAAATTATTGGCTAAAACCAAGTTCATTACATCATGGAAAGTCCCTTTGAGATAAGGATTCGTACTGGTATCTACACGACTGTCTTGGTCATCATCTACCACGAAATTCATTTTTAGTCTCCAATCTCCAAAAGGTGATGATTGTCCCGGAACTGCATTGTAATAAGAAAGTGTTTTATCGACTAAATTTTTTGCTTCAGCAATATTTTCTGCAGGAAGTCTTCCTACTGGAATATCTGGTAAAATAGCATAAATATAAGTCGTGTTTTGTGGAGTAGTCATCCCAAAATAATCATCGGTTACAAATGATGCTTCGTAGTTTTCACTATAATCACTTTGATAACTTGGGATATAATTTTTATTATTGGTGGTAATATTTCTATAATCAAAAGTAGTGTCTCCTAAGATAAGTACATATTTTAGTGTTCCAGCTGGAGTGTTTAGTTTGGTAATAAAATCTCTAATTGCTGTTAAATCTTGTCCACCAGAAGAAAATTCATTGTAAATTTTCTTTACATCAGCTACTTCTACATGATAATTTTTTTGAGTTCTGTAATAATTGGCAATTCTTTCGGCTTGCGGAGTAAAATCACGAGTGGTAACGATGAGGTAGTCTACATTTCTCAAACCAGATAAGTCTTGATTGTCCACTTTTTCAACAAAAAGTGGCTCAAAAGAAGCAGTATTTTTAAAAGCTACAAATTCATTGTTGAAATATGGAGAATTTGTAGTGTATCCGAATGAAAATTGCGTTCCTGAAGCTTTATTGACAATTTTTTTAGCGTTTGTAATGTCTGAAACATCCCAAATTTGCTCTACGTTAGTTGCGTTTTCTACCGTAAATCCGAAAGTCTCTCCAGAACCTGTAGGAATTTCAAAAACTCTGAAATTCATTTGTGCATCATTGTATACAAGGTCTTGTTTGTATTGAACTTCGGCGTAATCCAGATAATAAGCCACCAAAGGATTAGAAGATTCTAAAGTATAATCTATTTTCAGGGTCGTTCCGCTTAGATTTGACGCAGAAGTTTCCCAAGGGATTTCTTTGATTTTAATTTCTGGGGAATTGCTAACCGTAAAACTGCTGCTGTTTTGTCCGTTGATGCTGTAGGTAATTTTATCATTGGTTGCGTTTTTCACATAAACCGAAGATTTTATTTTTACAGTATCCGTAGGTTTAATAGCGGTTTTGGTAGTAAAAGAAACGGATTTATTAGCATTAAAAGCATCTCCCACCCAAAGTCTACCAATATTCAAGAAATTGGTTTTTTCTTCATTGATGAATTGATAGTCGTCATAACGAGTGTAAACTTTGGAAGATGGCGCAATATCCGAAAGAGTTATTCTTTTCCCTTCTCCTTTGTCAAAATTAATGAAGTAATAAGAGAAATTTTCATAGATGTTTACACTGTTATCGCTAATGTGAGTGAGTCTGGTTTCGTTACGTTTGTAGCCACTTCCATTATTTACGTTGTAAAGATTATAACCATGTGGACCTTGAGCGTAGAAAAGTGCATAGTCATTTTCGTCCCATTTTCCATCTTCTTCACCGATAACTTGTATAGCGTTTTCTTGTAAAGCTGCATATCTGAAATCCTGATTGAATTCTGGCAACATTAAGCCACCATTTCCATAAATTCTGAAATTTTTAGGATTAATACTCGATGGATTGATGCCATTATCTCTAAGGAATTTTGTCGTGATTTTGAAAACTCCAGACTTATCAACTTTAATTTTATAGAAATTCCCAGATTTCAAAGGGTTTTCGGTAGTGCCAATTAAATCAGAAGTTCTAGAAGTTCTTTGGTTATTAACCGTTTTTTTTACCAGTTCAAAAGAGGTTAATCTATAAAGTGTATTTTTATCTTTTTTAATGGTTGCAATGACTACATTGGTGAGAAATTGTCCGTTGATGGTTTGTTTTTGACTATTAGAGTATGCAATTTCTTTAGTGGAAACATTATCAGCAATTAAACCGTATACTTGTTTAGCTGGAATTTTTTCCCAAATTAAGTTTTTAATGTCATATTGAGAAGATTCCTTTTCTTTTTTAGAAAAAGTGAGATATGGAACTCCATTAATAATAGAATAATTTTCGTTTTTAAAAAATGGAAGATTGTATTGGAAGGTTCCATAATCCATTATTTTGTTTCCTTCCCATTCTATAGTAGTTTTTTGACCAAATAAATGGCCAGTAAAAATTACAAAAAGAAGTAGTAATAAATTTTTTTTCATAGTCTAAAATTGCGCTACAAAATAAACGAAAAAAACAAAATTTTCATATCAAACAATAAAATAAATTTTAATACGTTAAAAAAAACATAAAAAATCTTACTTTTGATGTTTGATTAATAAAATAAATTATTTTTCTTTGTAGCTCGAAATTATCTAAAATCAATTATGAAAAAACTAAAGTTTATTTCATTGCTTGCACTAGGCGCAACATTGCTTCTAACCAGCTGTGGTGGAGGCGGTAATGTAAAAAGTGGAGGCGGAACCAAAAAATTTACCAGCAAAACAGGTTGGAAACCTAATGACACGAAAGGTTGGTTCTTTACTGGTAAAAAACAAAAACCAAAAGGATGGCCAGGAATGGTCTATGTAGACGGAGGTACTTTTACCATGGGGTTGGTAAAAGACGATGTAATGCATGATTGGAACAATACCCCAAGAAGAATGCAGGTAAGCGCATTTTTCATCGGTGAAACAGAAATCACTAACTATGAATATAGAGAATATGTAACTTGGCTTAAGTTTGTATTTCCTCCATCTGATCAAAGTTTTAAAAATATTTATACAGGTGCTTTACCAGATACATTAGTTTGGAATAATAAATTATCTAGAAATGATTACGCGGAAACTTATTTCCGTGCTCCAGAATATGATTATTATCCTGTAGTAGGGGTTTCTTGGCAGCAAGCAGCTAGATATTGTGATTGGTTAACGGATAGAACCAATGAAAGAGAGTTAATGAATCAAGGACTTATTGATAAAAGTTATTACGCCAATGATGGAAATAATCAAGGTCCGAATGCATTTAACTTAGACAAGTATAAAGCAAATGATCCAGAATTAGATGCTTATCTGAACAAGCAAAGACAGCAACAAAAATCTGGGATTAGAACTTCTAATGCAAGAATTCAATCGGCTAATAGAAATGCAACCGCTGGTTTAGTAACTAAATTCCGTCTTCCTACAGAAGTAGAATGGGAATATGCAGCGCTTGGTTTACAGAAAAATAGAGAATACAACAACTACCTAGGAAAAGAACCTGAAATTGAAAAATTAAGAGGTAAAAAAGGTAGAAACAGAGGAATGTACCTAGAAAACTTTAAACAAGGTAGAGGTGACTATTCTGGTGTTGGTGGTTGGAATAATGACGGAGCTCCTACAACTGCAGATGTGAGACAATATCCTTCTAATGATTTAGGAATTTATGGTATGTACGGAAACGTAGCAGAATGGACAGCAGACGTTTACAGACCAATTATAGACGAAGAAGCGAGCGATTTCAATTACTATAGAGGAAATATGCCACAGCAAACTGTTAAAAATGCTGATGGAACTTATAAAAAAGTAGATCCAAAAGACATGAAGTTCGAAAGATTAGCGGATGGTAGAGAAATCTACAAAGGTTTACCTGGAACTTATGAAAGAAGAACTGTAGAAGATCAAAGAAATTATAGAGATGGTGATTTCATGTCTTCATTAGAAGCTGGTTATGGTAAAGAAGTAGACAGTTCTATGGCAGAATACAATATGTATAACTCACCTAAAACTCAATTCATCGTAGATGATAAAGGTAGAGTAATCTTGCAAAAAGATAATAAGCAAAGAACAACTAAAGTTTCTAATACTGTAAGAGTTGTAAAAGGTGGTTCTTGGATGGATACTGCATATTGGTTAGACCCAGGACAAAGAAGATTCAAAGAAGAATCTAAATCTTTCGGATGGATTGGTTTCCGTGTAGCACAAGATGCTAGAGATACCAACAATAAGAGAACGAAGAGATAAAATTTCTTTTAAATTATTTAAAATCCTTTCCTTTTTTGGAGAGGATTTTTTTATTTTTACCACATGAATATTACAGATTTTTATGCGCTTTATTTACAAGCCAATAAAGTAACCATAGACAGCAGAAAAATTGAAAAAAACGATATGTTTTTCGCTTTTTCTGGTGAGAATTTTAATGCGGCTACTTTAGCTGAAACAGCTATGGATAATGGCGCTCTTGCCGTAATCGTAGAAGATAAAAATTTTGAAAATACGGCTAAAAATATTTTTTATGTTAACTCTACATTAGAATTTTTACAAGATTTAGCAAAACATCACAGAGCACAGTTGAGAATTCCTATTATTGCTTTAACAGGGAGTAATGGGAAAACTACGACCAAGGAAATCATTCATGCTGTTCTTTCGCAGAAATACAATACTCAATATACTTTTGGGAATCTCAATAATCACATTGGCGTTCCATTAACTGTTCTTTCTATAAAGCCAGAACACGAAATGGCGGTGGTAGAAATGGGCGCTAATCACCAAAAAGAAATTGAATTTTTATGTACGATTGCTCAACCTAATTTTGGATATATTACTAATTTCGGGAAGGCACATTTAGAAGGTTTCGGTGGAGTAGAAGGTGTAATCAAAGGAAAATCTGAATTGTATGATTACCTCAAATCGAATAATCAATTTGTAATAGTGAATGAAAATGATCCTATTCAAGTTGAAAAAACAGAAGGATATGATTTGGTGATTCCTTTCGGAAGAAGAGATTCTGAGTTTTATTTTGAAAAATTCACAGAAAATAATTGTGTTGGAATTATTTATAATGAGGTAGAAGCACTTTCAAAACTTACGGGAGATTACAACTTTACCAATCTTTGTGCGGCTACCAGTTTAGGTTTGTATTTTGGGATTGATTTTAATTTAATCAAAAAAGCCATTGAAGAATACACACCAACCAACATGCGTTCGCAAATCGTGAAAAAAGGAGATAAAACCTTGGTTTTAGATACTTACAACGCGAATCCTAGCTCTATGAAGGTTTCTCTGGAAAATTTCAATGATTTTATTGGAACTAAGACCATCATCATTGGTGATATGCTAGAATTGGGCGAAGAAAGCGCAACAGAACATTCTCAAATTTTAGAATTGGCTAAATCCTTTAATTTTGATGAAATCATTACTGTTGGTCCGCATTTTAAAGAAGTAAATGCTTCTGGAGTGGCCTTTTTAACTACACAAGATTTAATCAATTATTTAACCGAAAATGAAATCCATTCGCAGAATATATTGCTGAAAGCTTCACGAGGAATCGCGCTAGAAAAAGCATTAGAATTCATTAAATAAAAAAGAAAAGGTGGAAATTTAAATTTCCACCTTTTTTATATTGCAAAAACCTCGCTCAAAATCAGTTTGATGTTTTTAAAAGTATTGGGCAAAACTTCGTCGTTAATTTCGGTTTGCGTTTTCCATTCTACTTTTGTAATTCCTTCTTCGGTTTGAGGAATCGGTTCTTTTTGACCTACATAAGTCATTTTAAACCAATGCGTGGCTTTTAGAATTCTTTCCTCTTTTCCTTGTTTTTTTTCTTTGTAAATATGGAAAGTAGTATTTACAAATTCTTCTAAAATAAGCTCTGTAAGTCCAGTTTCTTCTTCTAATTCTCTTAGCGCAGCATTTTCTAGAGATTCTTCTGGCTCTATTTTACCTTTCGGTAAATCCCATCTTCCTAATCGGTGAATGAAAAGGATTTTATTTTCTTGGTTGAAAACAATTCCACCTGCTGCTTCCACAACTCGTAACATACCCGTCAATTCTTCCCAAATTTGCTCTAAATTCTCACCGTAAATGTTAATTTCTGAGGTAGAAGTATTTTCGAGCAAATCTATGGCGATTTCCAAGGTGGTGGTTTCTTCATAAGGCAAGTTCTTCTCAATGGGAATTGGAGATTTACTGATGCTTAATCTTTTTTCATTGACAAAAACTTTATACATTTGTAATTATATTAATTTTTACAAAAATATTAAAAAAATGAATTTAGAAGGAAGAAAAGTTATAGTAAATAAATCTTCTGAGCAACTTTTTCAAATGCTTAAAAATCCTGAAGATTATAAACACTTAATGCCAGATAGTTTAACCAGTTTTGAGCACAGAGAAGATGGCTTCAAATTTGGTTTAAAAGGAATGCCGGAAGTTGCCCTTAAAATCGCTGAATTGGTAGAAGGTCAAAAAGTAGTTTTGAAATCTGCAAGTTCTTCATTAGATTTCTCACTTACAGGAAACATCTCTCCAGTAAACGAAAACCAAACAGAAGTTCAGTTATTATTCGATGGAAATTTTAATCCATTTATCAAAATGATGGTAGAAAAACCATTACAAAACTTCTTAAATGCACTTACAGACAAGTTAGAGCAATTATAAAAGCGTTTAAACGATAAATAAAAGGTTTTAGATTTGTTCTGAAACCTTTTTTATTCTAAAAATTATGAGAAAACTTTTATTATTTTTTTGTACAATCGTTTCACTGAGTTTGGCTTCACAGAGTATAGATGAAAAGCCTTCCAAAACGTTTAACGTTAACATTAACGGAACTATTCGTAAAGTAAAAGAAGATGAGGCTTTTAAGTTGGAAGACAAAAATATAAAAATCAACATTTCTCCTGAGATGACTTTCAGTAAAGGAATTGTAAGTTTTGATTATCCTCAGTATTTTGCTTACGAATATAATGATGAAGGAAATAGTTTGAAAAGTTGGGTGTTATCTGGGAACGATTTCAAAATATTTTACATGATAATAAAAGGAAATTTTTCTCCATCTGATTATGCTGATTCAATGAAAACGAAATTTGAAGAATCAATTGATACAGATGTCACTTTAAGCATTAATAAAAATACTTTTGAAGGAAGAAAATTAATGGTTTCCGTTTTAAGAAATCCATTTGACATGGAAATTTATAAATTGAAATTTGATGGTAAAAACACCCATTTCTTAATTTTTCAAGATTCTAAAAAAGAAAACGGTAATAAAAGTGATGAAAGTGCTTTAGCAAAAGAAATTCTTAATAAAACATTTTATTTACATTAAAGTTTTAGAATTCTTTTGAAACCTTTTTTTATACCAATATTCCGCTGGAATGATTCTCTGAACTTCCAGTTGCTGAACAAAGTACATTTACCTCATTTCTGAGTCTTAAAACGCCCATAAAAGCAAAGATTAAAGCTTCTTTGAAGTTGATTATGTTTTCGTCTGGAACAATGAGTTCTGTCTGTGATTTTTCTTGTATTTTTTCTAATAAATAAGTATTGAAAGTTCCGCCACCAGTTACTAAAACAGTTTTGAGCTGATTATCATTAAAAACTTTGGCAATTTGTTCGGCAATATGTTTAGTAAAAGTAGCGATGATATTTTCAGGACTTTCATCTTTTAACAAAGGAAAAACCTCTGAGTTCACAAATTCTACGCCGAGTGATTTTGGAGCGGGTTTTTGATAAAAGGTTAAAGCATTTAACTCTTCTAAAATTTTGAAATTAATAGCGCCATTTCTAGCAAAATCACCGTTTTCATCATAGTTTTTTCCTAATTTTTCAGCAAAATAATTCAAAACCACATTCACTGGTGAAATATCAAAAGCAATTCTTTGATGGTTTTTCTGTAAAGAAATATTAGAAAATCCGCCCAAATTGAGACAAGCATCATATTGTGAAAATAAAAGTTCATCTCCAATCGGAACTAATGGAGCGCCATTTCCGCCCATTAAAACATCTTGACTTCTAAAATCGTAGATTACGGGCTTTTTGGTTGTTAATTTTATGGCTCTTCCATCACCGATTTGCAAGGTGAATTTTCGTTGCGGTTGATGAAAAACAGTATGACCGTGAGAAGCGATAAAATCTAAATCAACAATATTATTTTTGGAAATAAATTCTTGAGTTTTTTCGCCAAGATAGAAGCCGTATTCTTTGTCTAACGCCAATAAATCTTCAGCCGAAAGTAGAATAGCATTTTGCAGACGATTTTTCCATTCTGGAGAGTAAGGAATGGTTTCGGTTTTTAGAATTTCAAATTCCCAATTGGTAATATTTTGGAATTTTGCATAGCAAAAGTCTAAACCATCAAGGCTGGTTCCAGACATTAGACCAATGGAGAAAAATGTTTTCATGAATTAGAATTAATAAACCACAAAAGATACAAAGAAAATTTATTCAAAAGTAAAAAAAGTAAATTATAAACCTAAAACTTTATCTCTACCTCTACCTCTACCTTTACCTCAATCTTAATTTCCAGAATTTGGCATCTTCTTCACATTGAAGTCTCCAGAATTGTTGTAGAAGGTATATTCAGAGAAATCATCTTTTGCATTCATTCCATTTGCCGCCACGAAAATTGAACCGTCTTTATCTGTTATGAAAACGGTATCTTTAGTGTACATTCTTTGTTTTGCTTTGTCCCAATAAATAGATTGCATGGCAAAGGTTTGTCCTTCGTTATTGATGACTTTTACATTTCCTCTGGCTTCGTAGAATTGTTTTTTGTCAATCATTTTGGCATATTTTGCCCAAAGTTTTCCTGGAGTTTTGGGTTTTTTAGAATCATAAAATTCTAAATATAGTCCTTTTCTTACCACTACATAAGGAGTGTCTACAAATTCATATTCTTCTAGCAATGGCGCTTTGAAACGCACTTTTACCATTCCAGAATCTTTTTTTACAATATCGGCATTATAAATAATTCTAGAAGCGAAATTGGTGCTTTTTTTATCGTTTACTTTGGCCAAATCTTCTTCGCAAGAAGTCAAAGCAAAAAATATAGCCAAACCTGAAAAGGTGACTATATTTTTAAATAATATTCTTGAGAATTTTTTCTGCATTTTTATAGATTTAACTATAAAATTTATGAATAAATATATTGTTCGGTTTATTCGTAAACTCTTTTCTGGAACCATTTATCAGCAAAATTAATTCCAACTTTTACGTTGAAGAAATTCTGTTGGATAAGATTGTTTTCTAACGTTCCTCTTCTACCAAATTCTAATCCTAAATCTATGCCGCTCATTCTTACCGCATTTGATTTTTCGAAAGGTAAAGTAACTCCAGCAGTGATTCCGTATTGGTTAATATTGGTTCCGTTTACGCTTAGATTTCCTTTTTCATAGAAAGCACCATATCTGTAAACTACACGGTTAAGATAGCTTCTGAAGTCATTATAATTTGGTAAATACCAACCACCTGCAGAAATTCTATAAGAATCTTGGTAAGTGAAAGGCTGTCCTAAAAACATGGTAGTAGAACCTTTCTTATAATCGATTTGAGCAGAAGCGAACCATTTTGCATCATGACCATAACCAATCCCTAAAGAAGCTTCTGTAGGAATAAGATTTTTGTCTTCGCTGGTTTTCTTTTCTATTTCGGTAACGTTTAATTTTTGGTCTAGATAATAGTAATAAGTACTGTTTAAGAACTGAGTTTTTACATTACCAGTGGTTCCAAAAGTATAAGTTGCACCTAAAGTAAGTTTTTTATCGTTTTTAAATTTTTTCTGATAGGTAGAACCTAGCGTAAAGTTGAAAGTTTTGATTTTATTAGAAGTTTCAAAACCATTGATGAGTTCTGCATTAGAATAAGCCAGTTCTTCTACATCTGATAATTTTCCGAAGTAGAAATTACTTCTTACACCTACTGCAAATTCTTTGTTTACTTGATAACCGAAAGCTGCTTGAATAGTACTTAGTGTACCTTCACCATAAAAGCGATTTGCTTTTACAGTACTGTCTGCAAGGATTTTAGAAGTGATAATGTCATATCTTTTAGAACTATACGGTTGATAACCAAATCCAAATTTCAATTTTTTAGAAATAGGGAAAGCTATAGAGATGTTAGAAAGATAATTAGAATGTTTATTAGCGCTTAATCCATTAAAATCAGATTTTAAAGATTGGTTCTCATTGGTCATTTGAACCCTGAAAGAAGTAAGCTCTAGATTGGTGTTTGCAGCTGGGTTTTTAAAATTAAAACTGTTGTTGAAATCCCAAATGTAAGCAGTGTTTATGCCGCCCATTGAACTGGTTTCTACAGAGTTATCATATTTTACTTCGCCGATACCAAATGCTGCATAAGGAGAATTACCTAAACTTTGCGCTTCTACACTTAAACCAACAGCAATGAAAGGTAAAAGAAAAATTCTTTTTATCATTATCTTTTTTAATTAATGCGCAAATATCTTAATTATTACTGAAACGTGAAAGTTAATAAGCGTTAAATTTCACAGGATTAAAGACGAATTTATCAGAAAATTCATTGAATTTAGCTCAAAATTGAAAAAACTTGTAGCATCTGTCTTTTCACTTTCCACCAAATTCTTATCTTTGAAACTATGAATTGGGAAGAAATTGTAGGACAAAAAAAAGTTATAGAAACGCTTAAAGATGCAATAGATAAAGAAAGAGTAGGGCATGCTCAGTTATTTATTGGTGAAGAAGGTTTCGGCGTTTTACCATTGGCTCTGGCTTATGCTAAAGAAATTCTCAAAAGAGAAAATGAACATGCTGCCTCTAAAGTAGAGCATCTCAATCACTTAGATTTACATTTTAGTTTTCCCGTTTTTACAGAAAAAAACAATTCTTTGAGTCAAAGATTGTTTGAGGATTTCAGAAATATGATTCTAGAAAATCCTTACGCTTCCATTAATGATTGGAATGAAGTTTTAGACGCTCAAAACAAGCAATTGTTTATTTCTGCTGATGAAGTAGATGCACTGAATCAGAAGTTTGCGCTAAAAAGTTTTGAAGGAGGAACTAAAATCCTCATTGTTTGGCGAGTAGACAAAATGAATGTTATTGCAGCCAATAAATTTTTAAAATTTCTAGAAGAGCCTCCCAAAAAGACGATTATTTTGCTTCTTGCAGAGAAAATAGACACCATTTTGCCTACCATTTTATCAAGATGTCAAGCGATAGAAGTGCCTAGAATTGATGACGAAAGTCTAGAGCAAGGAATCAGAAATCAATTTGATGTTTCCGAAGAAAAAATAAAAGAAGTGATTCACCAAGCGCAAGGAAATTACAATACCGCGCTACAATTGCTTCAAAATGATTCTGCGAATGAAGAATTTGAGGAACTTTTTATCGATTGGGTGAGAAACGCTTTCATGGCGAAAAAGAAACCAGAAGTTTTGAGAAATATCGTTTTGTGGGGAAGAAATATCGCTTCTTGGAACCGAGAAAAACAGAAAAATTTCTTAGATTTTTGTTCTGAGATGTTCAGATTAGCATTATTGCAAAATTATGATGCAGAACATTTGGTTTACAAACGTTTATCTAAAAACGGATTCAACTGGGAAGCGTTTACCAATTTTATTCACGGAGCTAATATTGTAGATATTTTGGAAGAAATCTCCGATGCTGATTTGCATCTTTATAGAAATGCAAATGCCAAAATTGTTTGGACAGATTTAGGCATAAAATTAACCAGATACATTCACCGAAGTGCATAAAAAAATCCCGAAATTTTCGGGATTTTATTTTTACTAAGCTGCTTTTTCTTTTTTAGCGGCACAACAAGATTTTTTGTCTTTGTTGGCTTCAGCTTTACAGTCTTTTTTGTCTTTAGAAGCGCACTCTTTTTTTTCTTTTGCGCTACATTCTTTTTTATCTTTTGCTGCGCAACAAGATTTTTTTGGTGTTTCTTGAGCCATTCCTAATGTAAATACTGATATGGCTAATACTGCAATGATTCTTTTCATATTTTTAGAAATTATTTTGTTGAATTTTATGCAATATTAGTAAAATTTGATAACATTTTAATAAAGTGATTTAAAAATCACCATTTTTTTCTTCTAACATATATAAAAGTGAAGATTACAATGATTCCCATCAAACCTAATGTAGCAAAGTAGCCATAAGGTTTTGTGATTTCTGGCATATACTCGAAATTCATTCCGTAAACTCCCGCAATAAAAGTAATAGGCAAGAAATAAACCGAATAAATGGCGAGCATTTTCATGACCTGATTGGCTTTTTGGTCAGAGAGTGCCAGAAACATGCTCATTAAGTTATTGGTTTGTAAATGCAAATGGTCGAAATCACTAATGGCATCTTTATAACTGTCTTTCAAGTCCTTTATTTCTACTGAATCTAGAGGTAGTTTTTCAAAAGAACTCACCCAATCTGATGAAAGATTCAGCACTTTCAGATTGAGTCCTACTTTTCTTTTGAAACGATAAAGCCTTTTCAACTGTGCAGAATTAGAAACGTTTTTTAGAAAAACTTCATTTTCCATTTTATCTAATTGGTCTAGAAGAACCTCGTTTTCTTGTTCAAAGGAAATAAATATTTTTTGTCCTAAATGAAGCGCTAATTGATAAGGAGTTTTAAAATTTTCTGGGTGAATTGCTATTTCTTTCAAAAGAGATTTTAGAGCATCGTTTTCTATTCTGTGTACCGTAAGAATGAGATTGTCTTTCAAGAAAATTCCCAATTTGGTACTTACATCACTTATGGTATTGAGGATGAGTCTTTCGGTAGAAGTATTTAATCTGGTTAAGAAAAATTTTAAATTGCCATTGTCTTCAAATTTTGGCAAGTGATTCGGGTCTATACAGTCTTCTAACCAATAGTGATTGATATCATATTTTTTAGAAATTTCGGCAATGTCTTCTTGCTTCATTTCTAAAATATCTATCCATTCATATTCTATGGTTTTGTGAAGTGTACTCTCTATCATGGTCTAATTGCGTTAATTTTATCAAATGTATAAATTTTTACAAATCTATAAAGACACATGAGTATATAATTATTTATGATACCCTATAATATATAATATTTATGACTCATGTTAATTATATGTTAAAAATAAAATCTTACTTTTGTACCCCACAAATTTTAAAAACTTTATGATTAAGAGTGTAATAAAAGGATATGGTTATTATGTTCCTGAGAATGTGGTAACTAATGACGATTTGTCTAAGTTGATGACTACTAATGATGAGTGGATTACGGAGAGAACAGGCATCAAAGAGCGCCGTCACAGAAAAAATAGAAATGACAGCGAAGAAACTACAGCGTTTTTGGCAAAAAAAGCAGCTGAAAAGGCTCTAGAAAAAGCAAATCTAACGGCTAAAGATTTAGATTTCATCGTTTTCGCTACTTTAAGTCCAGATTATTTCTTCCCAGGAAGTGGTGTAGTTTTACAAGAAATGCTAGGTTGTGATACCATCGGTGCATTAGATGTAAGAAATCAGTGTTCTGGATTTGTATATGCAACCAGTGTAGCAGATGCTTTTATCAAAACAGGAACTTATAAAAATGTATTGGTAGTAGGAGCAGAAGTTCACTCTTTTGGTTTAGATTTTACTGATGATGGTAGAGGTGTTTCTGTAATTTTCGGAGATGGAGCAGGAGCGATTATTCTTTCTGCGTCAGAAGATGAAAACGAAGAAGGTGTTTTAGCAGTAAACATGCACTCAGAAGGAAAATATGCTGAAGAACTAGCAGTTAAATTCCCGGGAACCAAATTAGGATGGATGGATAGAGTTCTTTACGAGCCAGAAGCTGTAGAAAGACAAGATATTTATCCAGTGATGAATGGTAATTTCGTATTTAAACATGCGGTTACCAGATTCCCAGAAACCATGATGGAAGCCTTAACTAAAGCTGGAAAAACTCCAGAAGATTTAGATATGTTCATTCCACATCAAGCGAATTTGAGAATTGCTCAGTTTGTACAACAGAGATTTGGTTTACCAGACGAAAAAATATTCAATAATATTCAAAAATACGGTAATACTACTGCAGCTTCTATTCCTATCGCACTATGTGAGGCTTTAGACCAAGGAAAAATTAAAAAAGGAGATTTGGTTCTTCTTTCAGCTTTCGGAAGTGGTTTCACTTGGGGAAGTGTACTTTTCAGATATTAATTTGATTAATCAATGATAATTAAGACCTTTCAGTATTTTCTGAAAGGTTTTTTTTTGTAACTAAAGTGACAAAATCGAAAAATAATTACCCTCTTTTTATTAATTTTATATGATATTTATCAAAATTGACAAATGTCAGCAAATAATAAAGGAATTTATTATAAAGTAGTTTGTAATTTTGTTCCAGAAATTATAAGAGAAAAATAACAAATTAATATATTATGGCTACAACAGCAAAAAATGAAAAGTATGTGTATTCCTTCGGTGGTGGTAAAGCCGATGGAAATGAGTCAATGAAGAATCTACTTGGTGGAAAAGGTGCTAATTTAGCAGAAATGGCAGGTCATAAAGATCTTAAACTACCTGTTCCTCCCGGTTTTACCATCACTACAGAAGTATGTACGTATTTTTACGATAATAAAAGACAATATCCTTCTACATTAGAAAAGCAAATAAAAGATGCACTTGCTCAAGTTGAAAAATTAATGGGCAAAAAATTCGGAGATGTTAAAAATCCTTTATTAATGTCTGTTCGTTCTGGTGCTAGAAAATCTATGCCAGGAATGATGGATACCGTTCTTAACATTGGTCTTAATGACGAAACTATCCAAGGTCTTATCGCAGAAAGCGGTGACGAAAGGTTTGCTTACGATGCTTACAGAAGATTGGTAATGATGTATGCAGACGTAGTAATCGAAAAAGCAGGTGGTATGGAACCAGCAAAAGGTATTGGTATCCGTAAAATCATGGACGAAAGATTAGAAGAAGTTAAAAAAGAAAAAGGCGTAGAATTAGATACTGATCTTTCTGCTGATGATCTTAAAAAATTAGTAAAAGAATTCAAAGCTTTAACTAAAAAACACCTAAAACAAGACTTCCCTGAAACTCCTTGGGATCAATTAATGGGAGGTGTAGGTGCTGTATTCGCTTCTTGGAACGGAAAACGTGCAATTGAGTACAGAAGAATCGAAAGAATTCCAGATGAATGGGGAACTGCTGTGAACGTACAAGCTATGGTATTCGGTAACATGGGTAATGATTCTTGTACAGGTGTAGCTTTCACGAGAAACCCAGGAAACGGTGAAAATAAATTCTATGGAGAATATTTAGTAAATGCTCAAGGAGAAGACGTAGTTGCAGGTATCAGAACTCCAGCTCCTATCAATCAATATTCTAAAAATGACCACAGTAAAAATTTAACTACTCTAGAGAAATTCATGCCAGAGCAATACAAAGAGCTTGATGAAATTCAACAAAGATTAGAAAAACACTACAAAGACATGCAAGATATAGAATTTACCATCGAAAAAGGTAAACTATACATGCTACAATGTAGAGTGGGTAAAAGAAATGGTGTATCTGCAGTAAAAATGGCTGCTGATATGTACAAAGAAGGAATGATTGATGCAGAAACTGCAATCCTTAGAGTAAATCCTAATCAGTTGGTAGAATTATTATTACCAATGTTCGACCCAGATATCGAAAAAACTCATAAAGTAATCGCTAAAGGTTTACCAGCTGGTCCTGGTGGTGCTGTAGGTAGAGTAGTATTCTCTTCAGAAGATGCTGTAGAATGGGCTTCTAAAGGAGAAAAAGTAATCCTAGTAAGAGAAGAGACTTCTCCAGAAGATGTAGATGGTATGCATAAATCTGAAGCAATTCTTACTACAAAAGGTGGTATGACTTCTCACGCAGCTTTAGTAGCTAGAGGTTGGGGTAAATGTTGTATCGTAGGATGTAGCGAAATCTCTATCCACGATAAAGAAAAATATTTTGTAACCAAAGACGGTAAAAAAATAAAAGAAGGAGATTGGGTATCTCTAAACGGTAGTAAAGGAACTGTTTACGAAGGTTCTTTACCATTAATTGATGTAGATTTAAATAAAAATCAATCTTACAAACAATTAATGACTTTAGTAGATAAATACAAAACAATGGGTGTAAGAACCAATGCTGATACACCTAAAGATGTAGAACAAGCAACTTATTTTGGAGCAGAAGGTGTAGGTCTTTTCAGAACTGAGCACATGTTCTACGGTGAAGGTAGTGATAAACCATTATTCTTATTAAGAAAAATGATCATGAGTGACACCGAACAAGAACGTAAATCAGCACTTAATGAATTGTTCACTTTCGTGAAGAGAGACATTAAAGCTACATTAGAAGTAATGAAAGGAAATCCAGTAACCATCAGATTACTAGACCCACCATTACACGAATTCGTACCTCACGATAAAGCAAAATTACAAGAGCTTTCTAAAGAGTTAGGTGTAAGTATGAGCATCTTAAACAGAAGAATCCTTGCATTACACGAAAACAACCCAATGCTTGGTCACAGAGGTGTACGTTTAGGAGTTTCTTATCCAGAAATTACCGAAATGCAAGTAAGAGCAATCTTCGAAGCTGCAGGTGAATTACAAAAAGAAGGTGTAAAAGCATTCCCAGAAATTATGATTCCTGTAACTTGCGGTAGACACGAACTTTCTCACCAAAAAGCAATCGTAGATAGAGTTTACGATGAAACTTTAGAGAAATTAGGAGTTAAAAAAATTCCTTACATGTACGGAACCATGATTGAGATTCCTAGAGCAGCACTTAAAGCAGATTCTATGGCACAAGTTGCAGATTTCTTCAGCTTTGGTACCAATGACTTAACTCAAATGTCTTTCGGTTTCTCTAGAGATGATATCGGTGGATTCTTACCTAAATATCTAGACCTTAAATTATTACCTGGAGACCCATTCGTATCTATTGACCAATCTGGTGTAGGCGAATTAATCAAAATCGGTGTAGAAAGAGGTAGAAAAACAAAACCAAACCTTAAAGTAGGTATTTGTGGTGAGCACGGTGGTGATGCAGATTCAGTGAAATTCTGTCATTCTATCGGTATGAACTACGTAAGTTGTTCTCCATTTAGAGTTCCTATCGCTAGATTAGCTGCTGCACAAGCTGCAATAGAAGAAAAAGCTTACGTTAAAAAATAATAAAGTTTTTTAGTTAACATTAGAAACCGCTACAGATTTTTCTGTAGCGGTTTTTTTGAACGTTTTTTTAGGTATTTTGAATAAAATAGCAGCCTACTTTTGATTCAGGTTCATAAAAGAAGTACAAATCACCGTCACCCCAAAAATTCATATTTTCATAATAATGTCTATAAAATTCATCTTTTGGATTTACATTAGTTCTCTCTGCATCTAAACCACCATTAATTTGAATTACAAATTTCATTTTTTTATTATTTTTTGGAGAAATAGGGTATTCAGGATATTGAATCCAAAAAGGGATTCCAGAATGACAAACTTCATTAAACTCAGTATTTTCCTTTAAATCAAATTTCAAACTTCTAAATACGATTTCAGAATTTTTATTTAAGTCTTCATCATATGCAGTAGTTGCAGAATCTATTTCTTCTCTATTAATTAGAATTGGTTTACTTGGGTCAGAATAATCAATGTATATTTTATCAAAATCAAGATAAATTGGACAAATTAAATGTATTTTATTTCCTAACCAACTAAAGTTTTTATCAGAATTATTGATAAAACCTAAATATTGAAATGGTACAACGCAATTATTCTCTGGAAATTCAAATTCTTCAGGTTTTTCTCCTCCTAATTGGTGGAGTCCATTTTTATTTTCAAAAAAGTTAAGTAAAGGATTATTATTAATTGCAGGTATGTTAATTCCAATTTCAGATTTCAATAAAAGCTTTTCAGTTTTAAATTCGCCATCATAATTGAAGGCTTTTTTTAGTGTTTCATTTTCAAAAATGAATTCTAAATATTCAGAAAAGTTTTTAGCAGTTTTCTCATCTGTCATTTGATTTTTAAAAAACTGATAACACTCTTCATCTCCATTGAACTCAATCTCTCCACCAAGAATGTATATACTTTTAGTTTTTTTTGAGGAAAAAAGTTTAGTAAAAATTGACATTTAGTTTTTTGATTTTATATAAGATTAAAAAAATTATTTTTCAAAAAAAGCAATAGAACTTCCAATCCAAATGGCATCTTTTTTATTGAAGTTTACATTCACCATATCAGCTTTTGTCATTCTCACGAGATTATCCATCAATTGAGGAGTTTCTGCGTCTTCTTTCCAAAGATAAAGCATTCTGATTTCTGCTTTAGAAAATTCACCATTAATGTCTTCAAAAAGTGATGCGTATTGTACTTTTCTTTGTAAAATATAGTTTTCTTTGTCTTCTATTTCTGCTAAAATTTCTGGAGTAGGATAGAGGTTTACACCACTTCCTGCAAAAGAAAATAGAGGTTTTAAAACGAAATTTTCTAGGTTTTCTGTCTCAGGGAAATCCACTAAAAAATAACTTTTTGGTACAAATTCGTGGTTGAGTTTTGGCAAAATAAACTTGGAAATCTTGAAAAACCAATTTGGGTGTGTAATCCATTTTACATCTAGTTCATCAGTAAATTGGAATTCAGTTTCTAGATTAGGATGTTGTTCTAGCTCATCAAAAATTACTCGGTTGTAAATTCTTTTGATTTCGATGAGGTTTCCATCTTTTTCGTAGAATAATTTTTTGCCTTGTTTCTTAATTTTAGTGATGCAAACGGTTTTTATGCCAAGGTATTTTTCGGTAAGATAAAAATCTATTTTAGTTTTTTGTTCTTCAGGGAAAATCTCTAGAAGAATTACATTTTCAGGACTTTCATCACCAATAATTACCTCTTTCAAAAACTGAATATATTCTGGTTTTGGGATACTATTTCTAAGTTCTTGTAAAAAAGGATAAATCTCCGAAATAGCACCTTCAAATTCTTCTTGATAAGCGTAAAGTGTAGGAAAAGCTTGTAATTCAATTAATTGCGGAACTACTTCTCCGTTTTCGTTTTTACAAATTCCAAAATCTATGGCAAGAAAATGAGGTTTTTCTGTATCATTGGGTACAAAAAGATGCTTTGGAATTGCTTTTTGTAATTCTTCATTACTGAAAGTTTTAACCTGAGAAATGATAGAATCACAAGCGTCCGTCAATTTATTTTTAAAATCTTTTGACAAGAAAATAGGACTTTCAGATTGCCTGAAACCATTGGTTGTTCCGCTGCTTTTTTCTAAAGTTTCTATCAGTTTTTGATATTTTTCTTGAGAAAACTCTTCGTTAAACTGTTTTCTATATTTTTGGATCATAGTGTTTTTGTTTTTTAACCACAAAAGAAACAAAAGAATTTTTTTGAAAATAAGTTTTTTCAAAAGAAAATAAAGAAGAATTAATTCTTTTGTAAATATTTGTTTTGGTTTGTTTTTTCTTCTTAAAAAAGAGCTAATTGCAGACTGCTTTTGCCGAAAGCTAAAGATTTAATAAACTAAAATTTCACTTTTTTTTTGAACTTGTTCTGCGGCGTGTTGTAAAAATCTTGGCAAAATCTGAGCTTGAGTTAATACAATTTTATCCTTATCATCTATTTTGTCAAGCGTTTCGTGGTATTTTTCTATGCCGTAATTTTCTATCATCGCTTCTTTGTTCGTTTCATCTTTCAGGTTTTCCATCATTCCAAAAGGATCTGCTTCTGGATGGAACTGTGTCCCGAAAATTTCATCAGAAAATCTAATCGCCATAATGGCTCTTTCTAAATGAACAACGTGCGGACGAAACTTCTCTATCGCTACCAATTTTGCACCTAAATTGTAGATAGATTCATAATTGGGTTCTATTAATTGATAAGCTCTAGAATCTACTGCAAAAAAAGGATCGGGTAAATTTTGGAACAAAAATTCTTCGTCTCCTTCGTCAGTTTTGTGGATGGGCATAATTCCGAAAGAATATGATCTTCTCTTGCAAACATTGCCAATTTCCCAATGGATACTCGCCAATTGGAAACTATGACAGATAAGGAATAAGAATTTTTTTTGTTCGTTTTCTTTATTAAAAGCGAGAATTTCATCTAAAAAATTAGAAAATTTTTCTTCCCATTCATAGCCTTCTTTGTGCGGAGTTCCTGGTCCACCAGAAGAGATAAAAATGTCAAAATCTGCTACATTTGGCATCTCATTTTTATAACGAACATCGAAATATTCAATTTTTACATCAAATTCAGAATTTTTCTGAAAAGCTGCCGAAATTTCGCGGATATTTCTCATTCCTTGGTTAGGATGATTGTTGTTCATATCTAGCAATGCCAATTTTATCTCTGTCATTTTTTTTGAATTTTTGCAAAAGTAAATAAAACTAATCGAATCTTAAAATAAACCAAATTCTGTTTCATAAATCATATAATCTACCACTTTCTTCAAATCGCCAGTTTCATTGTAAACTTTAATTTTTCTGTCTGCACCAGTTCCCATTTTTACAATTTCTCTCGCGTATTCTACTTCTTTTCGGCAGTCTAATTCATCTACTACATCGTCTATAAATTCTAATAATTCGTCTAAAATCTTTTCGTAAGGAACGGAAATTTCTTTCCCGAAATCTATCAATTCAGCATCAATTCCGTATCTAGAAGCTCTCCATTTGTTTTCATTAATTAAAATTCTTCTGTAATTTCTAAAACTGATGTTTTGCTGATGGAGTTTATAAATTTTAGCAACAATACATTGCATAATTGCAGCTAAACAAAGCGTTTCCTCAATTCTGAGAGGCATATCACAAATTCTGAACTCTATGGTTGGATAAATCGGGTGAACTCTAAGATCCCACCAGATTTTCTTAGCATTGTCAATGGTTCCTGTTTTAATTAAAATATTAACGTATTGTTCGAAATCTGCCCAAGAATTAAAATGACTAGGAATGCCAGTTCTAGGGAATTTTGCAAATATTTTTTGTCTAAAAGATTTAAAACCTGTATTTCTGCCTTCCCAAAATGGCGAACAAGTAGAAAGCGCATAAATGTGCGGTAAAAAATACCTCGCAATATTCTGAATTCTAATACCTTCTTCTCTGTTAGGAACGCCAACGTGAACGTGCAACCCAAAAATAAGATTAGAACGTGCTACATCTCCCATATCATTTACAATAATGTCGTATCTATCTTTGGTGGTGATGTTTTGCAGTTTCCAATCAGAAAAAGGGTGAGTTCCGCCTCCAGAAACTCTCAGGTTGTGTTTTTTGGCTAAATCTACCAGATTTCTTCGGAGAGAATACATTTCTTCTCTGGCTTGTTTTATATTTTCGCAGACACTGGTTTCCATTTCCACTACAGACTCGTGCATTTCGTTTTTGAGTTTTTCGTGGAGCAAAGATTGTGTACCGTCGATAATTTTAGAAACGTGAGAAACTAAATCTCTTGATTCTACATCTATAATTTGATATTCCTCTTCTATACCAATCGTAAATTTGTGTTTTTCTTCCATATGTTTTTGTGTTTTGAAAATAGTTTATTATGGTTTGAAAATTTGAAATTGTTTGAAGGTTTGAAATTGTTTGAAGTTGTTTGAAATTTGTAACTAAATCGAACTAAATCAAACTAAATCAAACTAAATCAAACAATTTCAAACCCTATTAAAATTTCCCTTTTACAAAATTTCCCCAATCAATATTTTGAGCACCATCTTTGTGTTCTTTTGCTTTTTCGATGGCGTATTTTGCTGCATTTTCTACAATCCAATCAAAATTGGCTTGTCCTACAGAATTAATGTCTGCATCTGGAGCTGGATTACAAAAATCAATCGCATAAGGAATTCCGTCTTTTACAGCAAATTCTACAGTATTGAAATCATAACCCAATGCTTCATTCATTTTTATCGTATAATCGTGAATGGTTTTTAAGATGTTTTCTAGTTGTTCCCCAGAATATTTCGATTCGGTTACATATCTTAAATGGTGCGGATTTCTAGGTTCATAAGGCATAATGTGAACGTATTTTCTACCCAAACAATACACTCTATAATAATCTTCAAAAACGATTTCCTCTTGAAGCATCATTACCAATTGCTCTGTTTCTGCGTGTTTTGCAAATAAATCATCTGGATTTTCTACTCTATAAACGCTTTTCCAACCGCCTCCTGCAAATGGTTTCATATACGCTGGGAAGCCAATTTCTGAAAAAATTTTCTCCCAATTAATTACTTGTAAGTTTCTGAAAGACTTTTCTGTAGTATCATCTGGTCTTTCGTAAGATGGCAAAAGGTACGTTTTAGGAACAGGAATCCCGATTTTTGTCATTAAGCAATTGTTAAAGAATTTTTCGTCTGCACTCCACCAAAAAGGATTGTTGATGACGTAAGTTCCGTTAAGCGCTGCATTTTTAAGATAAGCCCTATAAAAAGGCACATCTTGTGAAATTCTGTCGATAATTACGGCGTAACCATAATCTTCGCCTTGGTTTAGTTCATTTATTTGAACAGCTTCAGCTACTACTTCGCCGTTTCCTAGCTGGTTTACTCTGTGTATAAATGCCCACGGAAATGTATCTTCCATTCCGAATAAAATTCCTACTTTTTTCATAATATGTTTGTTTTTTGTTTTTTTTGTTTGAAAGTTTGAAATTGTTTGAATTGTTTGAGGGTTTGAATTGTTTGAAAGGTTGAAAAAATTGTTTTGTTATTATCAATCAAACTACATCAAACAATTTCAAATCTTTTACCCGAAAAACGTTCCCATAAATTTAGGGAAAACCATTCTCCAAAGTGGCCAATCGTGTTTTATCCATTTTTGTTCGTCATACCAATGGTTAATTCCTTTTGAACCTAATATTTTAGACATTCTGATGTTTTTGTCTAAGCAAATATCTTCATCTGATGTGCTTAAAACAATGTGCATATGATTGTATTTCCAACCTTCATCATTCGGTAAAAATTCTTCTGGACAATTGAAATAAACCAACATATCTTGATAATAGTCAACTAAACTTCTGCAAGAAAAAGCACCAGAAAGCGAAAATAAATGCGAAACCACATCTGGAAATCTAAACGCAAAATTAGCAGCGTGGAAACCTCCAAAACTTGCTCCTGCAACTGCAACTCTATGGCAACTGTGCATTTTTTGGATAAAAGGAACAAATTCTTGAATCAAGAACTGAACGTATTGTTCGTAATTCCAAATTCTCTGTTGAGGATTGAGCCAATTAGCATATAAATTTTCGTTGTCAAAAGTTTCTACATTGTACAATTTAACTTTCCCAGAATCTACCAGAAACGAAATACTGTCATTCAACCCGAAATCGTGATTTTGGGTATATTGTCCTTTAGAAGTAGGAAACATTATCACAGGATAACCGTAAGTTCCTGTCACTTCTATTTTTACGTCTCTGTTTAAAATATGCGAATAATATTTGTGATGTTCTATGTGCGACATATATATGGTTTAAATTGTTTAAATTGTTTGAATTGTTTGAATTTGTTTGAGGGTTTGGAGTTTATAACTAAATCTAACTATATCAAATTATATCAAACAATTCAAACTAAAATGAACTTTTGGTTATGTGGTTGGTTTATCTTTTGGAGGCATTATACTCAAATGTTTTTCTACAATAATTTTGGCAGCATTTTCTAGAAGTTCATTTAATCTTTCTTTTTCTCCAGATTTATAAACCAAACCTACGTGATAATCAATCGGTAACGTTTTTACCAATTCTTCAGTGGTAAAATCTTGTAAATCAGGGTGTAAGTCTTTAGCTAAAGAAATAATTAAACCAGCGTAGAAACCAGTTGGTTCTGCAATTTTGTAGGGTTCGTTATTAATGAGAGCGTTTTCTATTTTTGCCCATTCTCTCCAAATATTAATTCCGGTAGAAGCTTCTACCATATCAGGAATATGAGCGCCACCAACTCTAGACGAAGTTTCTAGAAAATAGTATTTTCCGTCTTCTTTTCCGCGAATAAATTCGGTGTGAGTAGCTCCATTTACCAATCCGAATTTCTCTAAAACTTGAGAGTTGATTTTCTCTAAAGCTTTGTATTCATCGGAATAAGTGCCTAAAGTTTTGGTGCGAAAAACGCCACCTTCGTGCGAAACTTCCATTGGTGTATTGAGGTATTGCGAACAAGAAGTAAACACAATTTCCTTTTTGTAAACCAAAGAATCTACGTGGAAAACATCTCCTGGTTTGAAGGTTTCTAGTAAAAATTTATAACGTTCTTCGCCTAGATTATTTACAATTTCCCAAAGTTGTTCCGTAGAATGAATTTTTTTAATTCCACTAGCTGAAGCTTCTGAACGAGGTTTTAAAACCCAAGGAGCTGGATGATTTTGGGTAAATTCGTGTAAAATTTCATCATTAAAAATAGCGGTAAAAGCAGGAATATTAATGCCCGAATCTTTCGCCATTTGTCTCATTGCCAACTTATCACGAAAATATCTGTGCGTGGTTTGTCCCATTCCCGGAATTCTGAATGTTTCACGAATCATCGCAGCTTTTTCTACATCGAAATCATCTAAAGCCACCACAGAATCGATTTTATTATTTTTCATTAAATATTGAAAACCTTGAACCAAATGATCCAAATTCCAAGTAAAAGGTTCGGTTTCTGGCATATAGTAAACCTCGTCTATTGCGTGCCACGGCCAATTTTTTTCTTTTAAATTTTCCGAAGTGATGAGAATGACTTTAATGCCGAGCTTTTTGCACTCGTCCATAAAATCATATCCTTTATAATAACTTGAAATGCAGACAAATGTGTTCATATTTTTATTTTGTTTGAAATGGTTCGAATCTGTTCAATTTTCTCAAACTTCTAATGTTTCCAAAAATTCTGTTAATAATTCTACTCCGTAACCAGTTGCGGCTTTTTCTTTGGTATAAGAAACATTCCCGAAAGCTACTCCAGCAATGTCTAGATGTGCCCAACTTGAGTGATTTTCTATAAATTGTTCTAAAAATTTAGCCGCTACAATACAATCTCCGAAAGGTTTCATCGAAATATTTTTATAATCTGCCACATCAGAAGAGATTTCGTCTTTCCAAATGTCCCAAAGTGGTAGATTCCAAAGCCTTTGATTGGTTTTGTCACCCGCATTTTCTAGAGCATTTTTTAAATTTTTATCATTGCTAAAAAGCGCTCCACAAGTATAACCGAACATTCTCACCGAACTTCCTGTAAGTGTTGCTAAATCTAGTAAAATATCTGTTTTATAATTTTTAGACAAGTACGAAAGTCCGTCTGCAAGTGTCATTCTACCTTCTGCATCGGTGTCTAGAACTTCTATGGTTTTTCCGTTATAAGCCTTAATTACATCGCTTGGTAAATACGCATTGTTGGCAATTGCATTGTCAGTTATTGGTAAAATAGCGATAATATTTACTTGCGTTTTTCTTTCCGCAGCGGTAATTAATGCTCCGATTACGGCAGTTGCACCACCCATATCAGATTTCATATAATGCAGATTGGCAGAAGGTTTTATGGAAATTCCGCCCGTGTCGAAAAGTACACATTTTCCTACTAAACCTATGGTTTTAGCATTTTCATTTCCGCAGTTGTATTCTAAAATGGTAAAAGCTGCTTCTTGGCTACTTCCTTGATTTACAGATAGAAACGCGCCTAAACCCAGTTCTTCACATTTTTTTCTATCAAAGCAAGAATATTTTAAGCCATATTTTTCTGAAATATTTTTTAAAAACTCTGAAATCAGAGGAACTTTTTTGTAATTGGCAGGCTTATTAAGCCAATCCATCGCTGCGAATTGTCCGTTGCAAAGCGATAATGTGTTTTTAGAGATATTTTCTGTAAAATTATCAAATTCTAATGAAAAATCATCATTAAAAAAGATGTGATTTTGAGAAAAAGGATATTCGTACGTTCCTAAAAATAAACCTTTTACAATGCTTTCTTTTTCTAGATTTTCTGATAAAAGCAAGGTAGGAGTTGCAGAAATTTTATTTCGAAAATCATAAGCAAATTTTTGTGCAACAGATTTAATTTCGTGGTTTTCGGCGGTTGATTTTCCTATGCCGATGAGAAAATGGATGGTTTCGTCTTTAATTATAACAAAGGTTTCATTCTTTTTTCCGCTGAAGAAAAGAGAAGTGTTTTTATCAAAAATATCTTTTTTAGTTTCCCAAGTTTCTTCAGAAAAAAACTCGAAAATCTGAGAATAATTTTTATCGGTTTTTGATTGTATGTTGATTTTTTCTATCATTTTTTGTTTCAAATAATTAGAATTTAATAAAATTAATTTTCTGCGATTTCTTTTTTCGCAATTTTAGTAGGATCTTCTTTGCTGTCGAAAAACAACCATTCCATTGCTCTAGGAAATTCTTGAGACCAATAAAATTCGTTGTGTTCACCTTCAGAATTAATGCTTACTTTGGTTTCAAAATCAAGCGATTGCGTTTTCTCCCAGTTCATTAAAGCATCTTCAAAAAGATGAATTCTTTCCACCATTTTAGAGCCTTCTTTTTCGCCTCCGTATAAATAAACTTTGGTTTTATAATGATTACTGAAATTTAACAATTGAAAATTATTTTCAGGATTTAACCAAAGCGACGGCGAAAAAATCAATAATTTAGAATACACTTCAGGATACAAAAAACCACCATAAATACTGATTAAAGCGCCAAGAGAACTGCCACCAATTCCTGTAAATTCTCGCTCTTGTTTGGTTCTATAGACAGAATCTACATAAGGTTTCAGCGTATCTGTTACAAATCTGATGTATTTTTTTCCTTCTGCATTGTCTGTAAGCGAAGATTTATCTAAAATATATTCCTTAATTCTGTCATCTTTTCCGTTTTCTATGGCGATGATAATGATGTCTCCACGTCCGTATTCAGAGAGAATAGAGAGTTTTTTATCAATTTCCCAGTTCCCAAATTCAGAGCCTTCATTAAACAAATTTTGTGCGTCTTGAAGGTACAAAACAGGATATTCTTTATCTGTTTTATGATAATCAAAAGGTAAAAGCGCCCAAACTTTTCGGGATTTATTGAGTTGTGGCATAAAAAACTTCTCCGAAATCAATTCTACAATCGGGAAAAACTCTTTTTTGAAAGGTCCCCAATTCAGTCTCCATTTTTCAACCGAATTTTGACTGGTTTTTTCAGATTTTTCAATTTTTCTGTTGGGTGTTACATTTCCGTATCTGTCAATTTCTACGCTTTCCCAACCTCCTTTTGTAAATTTGAATTCTATATTTTCGGATAAATTTTCGTCATTAATTTCAATAAAATATAAATCTTCTATTTTATCATCTTTTTCTAAAACATAATTCGGGTCTTTAGGATTCCAATCATTGAAATTTCCTGTTATATATATAGGTCTTTCATCAATTTCCGCACTTCTTAAATAAAACTTCATAAATATTTTTTTCCTATATTCATTATTAAAGACTAAATTTAAAAAAAAATATTGAATCACAAAATTTAAAATAAAATATTGAATCACAAAATTTAAAATAAAATACTTAAAGAAAACTTTCTTTCATTATTAAATTTGAGTTAAATGTTTTTATTCTTTGAAAATGTTAATTTAATTAAAAGAGTTGTGTTTTTAATTGCTTTAATCAAGAATTTTTTTTAAATTGCTAAAGAAATTTTTCTTAATTTCAATTTTTGAATTCACCAAATAAACAAATGAAAATATGTTTCATCAAGTAGAACCATTTACACTCTTTACTGATTTTGATATTCATCTTTTCAGGGAAGGAAAACACTTTAATCTTTACGAAAAAATGGGCTCTCATAAAGTTCAAAAAGAGGGTAGAAATGGTGTTTACTTTTCGGTTTGGGCGCCAAATGCTAAGGAAGTTTCTGTAATTGGAAATTTTAATGGTTGGGATTCTCAGGCACATCAATTGCTTTGGCGATGGGATGGTTCGGGGATTTGGGAAGGTTTTATAGAAGGCTTAGATTTTGGTGTGATTTACAAATATGGCATTCAAACATATAGCGGTGCTTATTTAGAAAAAGGAGATCCTTATGCTTTAAAGTGGCAACAAACCATTCAAGCTGCTTCTATTGTAGATACTACTTTCTATGAATGGAAAGACAAACAATGGATGAAAAACCGCCATCAAAAAAATTCTTTAGAATCTCCTATTTCGGTTTATGAAGTTCATTTGGCTTCTTGGATGAGAGGAACAGATGATCCTAACCGTTTTTTCACGTACAGAGAAATTGCAGAAAGACTCGTTCCTTATGTGAAGGAAATGAATTTTACACATGTAGAATTTATGCCTGTGATGGAATATCCTTTCGATCCAAGTTGGGGCTACCAAATTACTGGTTTCTACGCAGCGAGTTCTCGTTTTGGAACGCCACAAGATTTAATGTATTTAATAGAAGAATTACACAAAAATGAAATTGGCGTAATTCTCGATTGGGTTCCTTCCCATTTTCCGGGAGATGCGAATGGTTTGCATTATTTTGATGGAAGTTTTCTCTACGAACATGAAGACCCAAGAAAAGGATTTCACCCCGATTGGAAATCCCACATTTTCAACTACGGAAGAAACGAAGTAAAATCTTTCCTAATTTCCAATGCTTGTTTTTGGCTCGATAGATATCATGCAGATGGTTTACGTGTAGATGCAGTTCGTTCTATGCTTGAGTTAGATTATTCTAGAGCAGAAGGAGAATGGGAACCAAATAAATATGGAGACAATAGAAATCTAGAAGCGATAGATTTCATCAAAGAAATGAATACAATTGTTTATAGAGAATATCCAGATATACAAACTATTGCAGAAGACAGCAGTGATTTTCCTAAGGTTACCAAACCTATTTATGATGACGGATTAGGTTTCGGAATGAAATGGATGATGGGTTGGATGCATGATACTTTAGATTATTTCGAAGAAGATCCTATTGCTAGAAAATATCATCATCATAAACTCACTTTCAGTACCATGTACATGAATAATGAAAACTATATGTTGCCATTATCTCATGACGAAGTAGTACACGGAAAAAGCAGTTTGATTTTTAAAATGCAGGGTGATGAATGGCAAAAACATGCCAATTTAAGAGCATTGTATACCTATATGTACACGCATCCAGGTAATAAATTGCTTTTCATGGGTGGTGAATTCGGGCAAACTCACGAATGGGATTTTAGCCAAAGTTTAGATTGGCATCTTCTACAATATCCTATACATCAAGGATTGCAGAATTTTGTGAAAAATTTGAATACGGTTTTCAAATCAGAAAAAGCACTTTACGAGAATAATTTTAATCCATACGGTTTTGAATGGATTGAAGCAGATGATGCAGATAATTCTATCTATGTTTTTCTAAGAAAAGGAAAATCTGAAAATGAAGTGCTCATGTCTGTATTGAATCTTACTCCTAGAACTTTCGATTATAAAATTGGGATAGAAGAAGGAACAAAATGGGAAGTGATTCTTAATTCAGATGATAAAGAATTTGGAGGAAGTGGAGTAGTTCCAGAAATCAAATGGTACGAAGAAACTCCATGGAATAATAAACCCAATTCTATGATTGTTACTTTGCCTCCGCTTTCAGGAATTATTTTAAAACAAACGGAGAAAACTAAAAAGAACCAAGCAAAAAGCAAATAATAACTTATAATTTATAACTTATAACTCAAACTTAAGATGAAAGTTTTCCATTTAAGCGTAGAATGTTTTCCGGTAGCTAAAGTAGGCGGTTTAGCAGATGTAGTAGGTGCGCTTCCTAAATACCAAACCAAAATGGGAATTGATGCCAAAGTAGTAATGCCTTGGTATAATAAACCATTTGTAAACGAAAACGAATTCGAAGTAGTTTTTGATGGTTTTATTCATCAGATTCATCACATGTACCAAGTTTTGGTCATGAAAGAAAAACATAATGTTTTAGGATACGAATTGTATTTGGTGAAAATTCCTGGATTGCTAGATAGAGACCAAGTGTATGGTTATTTTGATGAAAGTCAACAGTTTATAGCGTTTCAGCATGCGGTTTTGCATTGGCTTTCTGCAATGGAAATTCGTCCGGATGTCTTACATTGTCATGATTATCATACCGGTTTAGTTCCGTTTATGGTAGAACATTGTCAAGATTTTGACTTTTTAAAAGGCGTAAAAACCGTAGGAACCATTCATAATGGGGAATATCAAGGAACAATGGATTGGCAAATGTCTAATTATATGCCACGTTTTGACGCTTGGAAATGGGGACTGCTCGATTGGAACGGAAGAATTAATCCTTTAGCAACTATGATTAAGTGTTGTCATGAATTTACAGCGGTTTCTCAAGGTTATATGCGTGAGTTGTTTGAAGATGCGCAAGGATTGCAAGATTTAATCAGACAAGAACACAGAAAAGCACATGGAATCATTAATGGAATAGATACAGAAGTATGGAATCCTATGACGGATATAATGCTTAACGATCATTATTCTAGAGAGAACTTTGAAGAAGGAAAAGAAAAAAATAAAAAATGGCTTTGTGAAGAATATGGTTTGAATCCAGAACTTCCGCTTTTTGCTTTTATTGGAAGATTTGCGGGCGAAAAAGGAGCAGATATGTTGCCAGATATTGTAAGAAGGAGTATTTCTGAAACCGAAGGCGCTTTAAATATTCTCATTTTAGGTTCTGGAAATCCTCAAATAGAAAATACACTGAAACAACTTCAAGAAGAATTTCATGTGAATTTTGCGATGGATTTAGGATACAAAGAAGCTTTGTCACACAAGATTTATGCAGGAGCAGATTTCTTACTAATGCCTTCTCGTGTAGAACCTTGCGGATTGAATCAAATGTATGCCATGAGATACGGAACTATCCCAATTGTACGTTATACAGGTGGGTTAAAAGATACCGTAACAGATATTTCTTCAGGAGGTTATGGTTTAAATTATACCTTCCCGGGAACTGATGATGCTGTACATGCCATCAAAAGAGCGCTGTATTTATATGATGATAAAGAAGAAATGCAAAATTTACGAAAAACAATAATGAATTTGGACTTTTCTTGGCAGAAATCTGCAGAAAATTATGTAAATTTATATCGTAAAAATTAAATAGAGTTTCTTTTAAGGAAGTCTATTTTCGCTTTTTATAAAATTTCAAAATAAAACTACAAAATATATGAAACCAAGTGTTATTTCTATTGTTTTAGGAGGAGGTAGAGGTAGTAGGCTATTTCCACTTACAGATAAGCGTTCCAAGCCCGCAGTTCCCATCGCAGGGAAATACAGATTAGTAGACATTCCTATTTCTAATTGCCTTAATTCTGGCTTTAATAGAATTATGGTGCTTACTCAGTTTAACTCGGCATCGCTTAATTCTCATATCAAAAATACTTTCCATTTTGATATTTTTAGCAAAGGTTTTGTAGATATTTTAGCAGCTGAACAAAGCACAGATAACGAAAATTGGTATCAAGGAACAGCAGATGCAGTAAGACAATCTATGCGTCATTTAGACAAATATGATTATGACTACATTCTAATTCTTTCTGGTGACCAATTGTATCAGATGGATTTCAAAGAAATGATAGATTTCCACATCGAAAATGGTGGAGACATCACCATTGCTACCATTCCTGTAAACAGTAAAGATGCTACTGGTTTTGGAATTTTAAAAGCCAATGACGAAAACCAAATCACCTCTTTCATAGAAAAACCATCTGCAGACGTTTTACCAGATTGGACTTCTGAGGTTTCTGATGATATGAAGCAACAAGGTAGAGATTACCTTGCTTCTATGGGAATTTATGTGTTTAATAAAAAGGTCTTGAGAAAAATGTTTGAGGAAGACAAAGGTGATGACTTTGGCAAAGACCTCATTCCAAATGCAATCAATAACGGATATAATACGCTAAGTTATCAATACGAAGGTTATTGGACAGATATAGGAACCATCGGTTCTTTCTTCGAAGCGAATATGGATTTAACCAATGAATTGCCAAAATTCAATATGTTTAGCAATTCACCTATTTATACCAGACCTAGAATGTTGCCGCCTTCTAAAATCAATGGTTCTTTTGTAAATAAAGCCATTTTTGCAGACGGATGTATTATTATGGCAGATAAAATAGAGCATTCACTCATTGGGAACAGAACCAGAATAGAAAAAGGAAGTACCGTCATTCGTTCTTATATCATGGGAGCAGATTACTACCAAAATTCTGAAGACATGGCAGAAAATGAAGCTAAAGGCATTCCAAACATTGGGGTTGGTAAATTCTGTTACATAGAAAATGCTATTTTAGATAAAAATTGTCATATTGGGAATAACGTAAGAATTATCGGTAGCAAACATTTACCAGATGGAGATTTCAAAACCCATTCTATAAAAGACGGAATAATCGTGGTGAAAAAAGATGCCATCATAAAAGATGGAACAGTGATACCATAGAGTTTTTTTATTTTTAGGAAATCGGGCTTGTAATTTTTTTGCAAGCCCGATTTTTAATTCTAAATTTGCTCAACTAAAAATTAAACAAATGAAAAAAATCAAATTTTTATTCACCGTAATGGCTGTTTTTTTTATGAGTCAAGTTGTTTCTGCACAAACTAGCGAATGGAAAGAAAAAACAGAGTTTCATAAAATCATGAGCCAAACATTTCATCCCGCGGAAGAAGGAAATTTTGCACCGATTAAAAGCAGAATAGATGAAATGGAAACCAAAGCAGTTGCTTTCAAAAACTCAGAAATTCCAGCAGATTTTGGAAATAAAGATGCTATTAAGAAATCTTTGAAAAAATTAGTGAAAGAAACGAAAGTTTTCAATAAAAAAATTAAGTCTGGAGCATCAGATGAAGCCCTTAAAAATGATTTTATGGCTCTTCATGATACATTTCACACCATTATAGGTCTTTGCAAAGCAGAAGACGAGCACGAACATTAATCTATAATTATATGTAATGAGTAATCTTCAAAAGATACAATTTGCTGGTTACTCATTATTTTTTAACCTATATTATGCGTTGGTATAAATTTGTAATTTATATAAGTATCTTTTTGTTTTCGGTGTATGCCGTTTCTATGCTTTTTGTAGAAGAAAGCAAAAGTTTTACCATTGAAAAAGAAATCAATTATCCTATTGACAAGGTTTTTCCTCAGTTTAATAATTTGCAGAATTTCACGCAATGGAATGAATTTTTTGTTTCAAAAAAAGATTACACTTTCGCATATTACACACCTTATGAAGGTCAAGGTTCTTCTTTGAACTATCAGAATAAAAAAAATGAATCTGATTATGGTGATTTTTTTATTCGTTATGAAAATCCTTTTTCTACGCTAAAATATCAATTGTTCGAAGGGAAAAACGTTAATCCATACAGTATTAATGTAAAATTTGTTCCACAAGGAAATAAAACCAAAGTCATTTGGTTTGTTCATACGCCTAGATTGCCATTTTTGAAACGTTCGCTTAATCTGCTTTCAGAAGATTTCGTAGCAGGAAATATAGACCAATCTATGGTGAATCTATCTCAACTCTTGAGTGGAAAAGTAGACAAAGAAATTTTACTTTCTAAAATTAAATATGATACACTCATGGTCGAAAAACAAGACGGCCAGTTGCTTTTGGGAATCAATGTTTCGAGTGTGAATAAAAAAGGAGATTTAATCAAAAATATAGAACTGAATCACAATAAAGTCATCAGTTTGGTAACCAAAGATTTAGGTAAAAAGGAAGATGAATTTGGAGTTCCGGTTTTAATTACAGAACCAGGAAGTTATAAAGACAAAGAGGTTTCTTATTTCTATGGAGTTCCCGTGAAAAAAAGAGAAGGACTTTCTGATAATAATTTCAATTTCCGCACTTTGAATGCTTCGGAAAACTATATTATGTATTACAAAGGGAGATATGAAAATAGAATAAAAGTGATTGCTCAACTCTTGCAAAAAGCTCAAAAAGATAGCATGAGAAATGGTCAGTTACAAGAAACTTTCATAGAAGCTCCGAATGCAAAAAAAGAAGTGACCATAAAAATTTCTTTGCCGGTTTATAGATAGTTCAAAATTCTCATTTTTAACTACTTTTTAACAAATTTTAATTTTATTTAACGATTTTTTAGATTGCATAGATTTTTATTATGTAAGCTATACCTTTTTACCATCTTTTTAAGTTCCTCAATTCGCTTTTTTTTAGTAATTTTGCCTAAACTATACTTCTAACAAAGAAAAAGGCGGAAAATGGACAGATTTTCATTTCTAAATGCAGCACATTCTCAATTTATTGAAGATTTATATCAGCAATATTTAAAGTACCCAGATTCTATAGAACCTTCGTGGAAATCATTTTTCCAAGGTTTTGATTTTGCACTAGCAAATTATAGTGATGATGAGGTTTCTATTACCGAATTAGCTTCTAATGTAGTCGCTACTGGGAATGTTCCAGAAAACATTGAAAAAGAATTCAAGGTAATCAATTTAATTAATGATTACAGAAGACGTGGTCACTTGTTTACCAAGACCAATCCAGTACGTGAACGTAGAACATATTCTCCAGATTTATCGATAGAGAATTTTGGTTTATCTCAAGCAGATTTACAAACCAAATTTAATTCTGCTAAAGAAGCTGGACTAAATGGAGCGGCTACACTTCAAGATATCATCAATCATCTAGAAAAAGGATATTGTGATTCTATCGGGGTAGAATATATGCACATTCAAAGTGTTGAAGAGAAAAAATTCATCAGAGAATGGATTAATGTGAATGAAAATCACCCAACTCTTTCTGCAGCTGAGAAAAAAGAGATTTTACATAAATTAAATCAAGCAGTAGCTTTCGAAAACTACTTGCACACGAAATTCGTAGGTCAAAAACGTTTCTCTCTAGAAGGTGGAGAATCATTAATTCCTGCGCTAGACCAATTAATTTCTCGTTCTTCTCTTCATGGAGTAGATGAGGTAATACTTGGGATGGCTCACAGAGGTAGATTAAATGTTTTAACCAATATTTTCCAGAAATCTTACAAGCAGATTTTCTCAGAATTCGAAGGAAAAGAATTTGAAGAAGATGTATTCTCTGGTGACGTAAAATATCACTTGGGTTCATCTAAAAAAATAACTACAGCTTCTGGTGAAGAAGTAAGAATTAACTTAGTTCCTAACCCGTCTCACTTAGAAACCGTAGCTTCTTTGGTTGGCGGAATTTCTAGAGCTAAAATAGACCACACTTACCAAGGTAATGCTAAAAAAGTATTGCCAATTGTTATCCATGGTGATGCTGCAATCGCAGGACAAGGAATTGTATACGAAGTAGCACAAATGATGACGCTAGAAGGTTACAAAACGGGTGGAACGGTTCACATTGTAGTGAATAACCAAGTTGGTTTTACCACTAACTATTTAGATGCTCGTTCTTCTATTTACTGTACAGATATTGCTAAAGTGACTGATTCTCCAGTTATGCATGTAAATGCAGACGATGTAGAAGCAGTAGTTCACGCCATTAGATTTGCAGCAGATTATAGAGCTCAGTTTGGTAAAGATGTATACATAGATTTATTAGGTTATAGAAAATATGGTCATAACGAAGGTGATGAACCAAGATTTACACAACCTAGTTTGTATAAAACTATTTCTAAACACCCTAATCCAAGAGAGATTTACAAGAAAAAACTTGTAGAAGAAGGGGTGGTTTCAGATGCTGTAATGTCTGAAATGGAAAAAGAATTTAAAAATTTATTAGACCAAAACTTTGATGAAGCTAAGGAAATCGAAAGAAATACCATGGCGATTTTCATGGAGGAGGATTGGAAAGATTATGCTTCCCTAGGAAAACTTCAGCAAGTTTTAGAAAATTATAATACGACTTATGATGTAGAAAAGCTAAGAGAATTAGCCGTTAAAATTTCTACATTACCAGCAGATAAAAAATTCATCAATAAAATTTCTAGATTATTCGATGCCAGAGTAAAAATGGTAGAAAATAATGCACTAGATTGGGCAATGGGTGAATTATTAGCGTATGGAACACTTCTTACCGAAGGCAGCACCATTAGAATTTCTGGGGAAGACGTAGAAAGAGGTACTTTCTCTCATAGACATGCTGTTGTAAAAACAGAAGATAATGAAGAAGAATACGTTCCATTAAAACAAGTTTCTGATAACAAATTTGATATTTATAACTCTCATCTTTCAGAATATGGTGTTTTAGGTTTTGACTATGGTTATGCGATGGCTTCTCCTAATACTTTAACGATTTGGGAAGCGCAATTTGGAGATTTCGTAAATGGTGCTCAAATTGTTATTGACCAATATTTAGTTGCGGCAGAAGAAAAATGGAAAATTCAAAACGGTTTGGTAATGCTTTTACCTCACGGTTTCGAAGGACAAGGTGCAGAACACTCTTCAGCAAGATTAGAAAGATTTCTGAACTTATGTGCAAACGGAAACATTATTGTAGCGAATTGTACTACACCTGCCAATTATTTCCACTTATTAAGACGCCAACAAAAATTCCCGTTCAGAAAACCGTTAGTGGTAATGACGCCTAAATCATTACTTCGTCATCCAAGAGTAATTTCTACGGTTGAAGAATTAGCAAACGGAAGTTTCCAACCAGTAATTGATGATGCTACAGCTCAACCAGAAAAAGTAGAAAAATTAGTTTTCTGTTCTGGTAAACTATACTATGAGTTATTGGCGAAGAAAGAAGAATTAAATGATGATAAAGTTGCTTTGGTAAGAATTGAACAATTATATCCATTGAATCCAGAAATTATTCAAGGTATTTTCGATAAATATTCTAACAGAAAAGAATTTGTTTGGGCACAAGAAGAGCCAGAAAATATGGGCGCTTGGACATATATGTTGCGTAATTTCCGTAACGAAAACATTCAAGTAATCGCACCTGTTGCAAGTGGAACTCCAGCTCCTGGTACTCATAAAAAATTCGAGAAAAACCAAAAAGGAGTTATCAATAGAGTTTTCGGAGTAGCAGAAGAAAATGTAGATTTGGTAAGACCTATTACCACGGTAAATGACTAAATCATGAAAAAAATTATTTACATCTTATTATTGAGTTGGTCCATCGTTACTTTTGCACAATCAAATGTAAAAGTAATAGAAAATCAGTTCTTAGATTATAATCAATTGATTGTAAAAAAAGATTTTTCTAAAGCATTAGACCAATATGCTCATGAAGGATTTCTAAAATTTGTACCCAAAGAAACCATGGTGCTTATTTTTGATAAGATGTTTAATGATCCTAACATGAAATTTTCTTTGGAAGTTCCTACCATTTTAAAAGTGGAAGAATATCCTCAGAAAATACAAAATGTATCTTATGCTAAAGTTTTTTACTCTCAAAAAATGAGTGTAGAATTAGCAGATGTGGTAAATGCAAAAGATGCCGAAGAAAAACAAAAGAATATCAATCTTTATTTAGGTGCTTTTAAATCACAATTTGGTGATGGAAATGTAGTTTTCAATGAAAAAAACAATCAATTTGAGGTCATGTCATACAAAATGGCAGTTGCCAATTCTAATGAAGGTAAAAATTGGAAATTTACAGTAGCCGAAAAACAACAAGTAGAACTCTTAAAACAATTTCTTCCAGAAGAAATACTCACTGATTTAAAATAAAAAAATACATACAATGTCAATACTAGAAATGAAAGTTCCTTCTCCAGGAGAATCAATCACAGAAGTAGAAATAGCAACTTGGTTGGTAAAAGACGGAGATTATGTAGAAAAAGATCAAGCAATTGCTGAAGTAGATTCAGACAAAGCTACACTAGAGCTTCCAGCAGAACAAGCAGGGATTATCACCTTGAAAGCTGAAGAAGGAGAAGTAGTAAAAGTTGGTCAAGTCGTTTGTTTAATTGATATGAGCGGAGCTAAACCAGAAGCTACAACTGCACCAGTTGCAGAAACTCCAAAAGCGGAAGAAGCTCCAAAAGTAGAGGCTCCAAAACCTGCGGCTGCTCCAGCTGCTACTTATGCTACCAATTCGCCATCTCCAGCTGCTAAAAAAATTCTTGACGAAAAAGGAATTGATGCTGCTGCAGTTTCAGGAACAGGTAGAGACGGAAGAATCACCAAAGAAGATGCGCTTAATGCAACTCCAGGTGCTCCAGCAATGGGTGTTTCTTCGGGTAACAGAGCTCAAACCACTACTAAACTTTCAGTTTTAAGAAGAAAATTGGCGGCAAGATTGGTTTCTGTGAAAAACGAAACGGCAATGTTAACGACTTTTAATGAAGTTGACATGTCTGAAATTTTCAGAATCAGAAAACAATACAAAGAAGAATTCGCTGCAAAACATGGAGTAGGTCTTGGATTTATGTCTTTCTTCACCAAAGCGGTAACCAGAGCTTTACAGATGTATCCAGATGTAAACGCTATGATTGATGGGGATTATAAAATCAACAACGAATTCTGTGACATTTCTATCGCGGTTTCTGGTCCTAAAGGTTTAATGGTTCCTGTATTAAGAAATGCAGAAAACCTTACTTTAAGAGGAGTAGAAGCTAGCATTAAAGAATTGGCTACCAAAGTAAGAGACGGTAAAATCACCATCGAAGAAATGACAGGCGGTACATTTACCATTACCAATGGTGGTGTTTTCGGTTCTATGCTTTCTACACCTATTATCAATCCACCTCAATCTGCAATTTTAGGAATGCACAACATTATCGAAAGACCAGTTGCGGTAAATGGCAAAGTAGAAATCAGACCAATGATGTATTTGGCGGTTTCTTATGACCACAGAATTATTGATGGTAGAGAATCTGTAGGGTTCTTAGTTGCTGTAAAAGAAGCGCTAGACAATCCAGTAGAAATTCTAATGGGTGGCGACGAAAGAAAAGCGCTAGAACTTTAATTTCTAAGAAAATAAAGTCATAAATATTAACTATTTATGAAATAAATAATTCCCGCTGATTTTTCGGCGGGATTTTTGTTATCTTTATTTCATCATAAAATTTTAAAAATGTATTCTTCAATTACTCAAAACATCAAAGTTTCTGTAATCCCAGAATATGATGTGAAAAATTCCTTTCCTGCAGACAATCGTTTTGTTTTCAGATACAATATCGTCATAGAAAATCTAGGAAATGATGCAGTAAAACTCATGAAAAGAAGATGGCTGATTTATGATGTAAGTTTCGGATTTACAGAAGTGATGGGAGATGGAGTCATCGGCATGATGCCAGAATTACAACCAGGAGAGTCTTTCAGTTACTTTTCTAATGTAATTTTGCGTTCAGGAGTAGGAAATATGCAGGGAAACTACATTTTTAAAAATTTAGAAACTTTAGAAACTTTTGAGTCTGATATTCCTAAATTTAATTTGGTTTCAGAAGTCCTTTGTAATTAAAATTTCTATAAATGAGAAAATATTTATTACTTCTTATATCAATTTTACTGTGTCTTGTAACTTTATATTTGATAAATGTAATAAATCCTTATTATGTGTTGCAAGAAAATATTAAAGAGTATTTATACTTACTTGTAATTCCAATCTTTTTAACTTTTATCATAGCACTTTTTGTTAATACCAAAGAATATTATTGGAATAGATTATTTCCTAGTTTAATTATTTCTTATTTGATAACTTTTCTCTTTTTAGGTATTTATTTTTTTGATTCATACTTAGACAAACAAAAAATCATTGAAAAACAAAGATTGGAAGCATTAAATGATATAAAAAAAGGAATCGTTAAAAAGAAATTTGGTTCTGGTCTAATTATTTTTGATGAAAATTATAATAAAAGAGTAAAAGAAATAGATTCTCTACAACGAAAAAAATATGGTTTTTTTGTTGAATCTACTGGATGTATCATATATGAAGAAGATAAATATTATAACGAAGTTGTAGATGAATATTTACAAAAGAGAAACGGAAAAAACTGGGAAAACCAATATGAAAAAGAAGTAGCTCTAATTATTAAAAAGTATCCTATTAAAGAAATTGAAAGATAAATTTATTTTATAAATTATAGAACCTTCAAATTCTTACTAAAAAGTGCAGGCAATTCATCATTTTCAGTAATCAAAAGTCTTTCAAAAGCCAATAAAGAAAGCTTCGCACATACTTCTGCATCAGCTCCAGCTCTGTGATGTGTAAATTGTATATCATGACAATTGGCGAGGTTTTTTAAACCATAACTCGTCAGATTTTTCCAAGATTTTTTGGCAATCTGTATGCTGCACAAATATTCTGTTTTAGGCTTGAAAATTCCATAATAATCAAGACAACTGCGCAAAACTCCCGCATCAAAAGAAGCATTGTGAGCTATCATAAGATTTCCGTAGAGCAAATCTTCTATTTCGTACCAAATTTCATCAAAAGTAGGAGCGTGAGCTACATCTTTTGGATAAATCCCATGAACATTGATGTTGTGTGGATTGAAATAAGGGAAACTCGGTGGTTTAATGAGCCAAGTTTTGGTTTTTACAATTTCAGAATTTTCTACCACGCAGATTCCCAATTCACACGCAGAGTTTCTCTCGTGAGTAGCCGTTTCGAAATCTAATGTAACAAAATTCATGAATGTTTTTTTTGAAATGATGTTAAAGAAAATGCTTAAAAATCAACCATTTACTTTGGTAATAGTCTTTAATTTGATTTTTGCTTCTTAATTTTAAACTTTCGGCAAACATTCCATAAAAACCAAAATGCGCTTTTAGTACTGCAATTAAGTGAGGAAATCCATCTTTCATCCCGAAATAAACGCCTGCAATTCCGTCTAAAACCAATCTTAACGGAATAATCCAAAAAAGACTAGAAGTAGGTAAATTTTTAAGAAGCATGGTTAAATTGTTTCTAAAATTTAGAAACGTTTTTTGTGGAGATTGCTTGTTAAGTGTTCCACCACCAACATGAAAAACGGTAGATTTTCCGCAATAATAAATTTTTCTTCCCGCATTTTTGAGACGCCAACATAAGTCTATTTCTTCTTGATGGGCAAAAAATCTTTCGTCAAAACCGTTCATCTTCCAGAAATCTGCTCTTCTGATGAACAAGGCACAACCAGTTGCCCAAAAAATCTCTGTTTCATCATCATATTGTCCCAAATCTTCTTCTATCGTTTCGAAAACTCTCCCTCTACAATACGGATAACCAAGATGATCAATCATTCCACCTGCAGCTCCTGCAAATTCAAAATATTTAGAATTTTTAAATGCTCTTATTTTTGGTTGAATTGCTGCAATTTCTTTGTTTTTATTGAAAAGTTCTAGAATTGGCTTAATCCAGTTTTCGGTAACTTCTACATCAGAATTCAGCAAACAATAGATTTCTTCATTTATATGTTGTAAACCTTCGTTGTAACCACCTGCAAAACCAGAGTTTTTAGCATTGATGATGATTTTTACGGTAGGGAAATATTTTTCTACAAAAGCAACGGAATCATCTGTAGAAGCGTTGTCTATTACATAAACCGTAGCTTCGTCAGAATATTCTAACACATTTGGCAAGAATTTTTCTAACCATTTTTTTCCGTTCCAATTGAGTATAGCGATGGCTACTAATGGCATATTTTTAGTATTTATTCATCAAAATGCTTAATTGCATCTTTGTATTTCCATTTTCTGTGACTCCAGAGCCAATTGTCTGGATTTTTATTAATGGTTTTTTCTAAATTTTGATGAAATTTTTTCACCACTTCATAAGGTTCAAATTTTTGATTAGTAGGGGTAATTTCGTGGTAAGTAACTCTATAGTGCCCTCTTTTAATCTTCTCCATCTCACAATACACAAACGTTACATTCATTCTACCAGAAAGTCTGTCGTAACCTACAAAAACAGGTGTTTTTTGATTTAGAAATTTCAATCCGAAATTTACCATAGAAATATGTGGCGTTTGGTCTGCTACAAACATATAGGCAGAATTTCCGTCGTTAGGATTTCTAAGAATATGTTTCATTACATCATCCGCTTCTAGAGCTTCATTACCATATCTGCTTCTAATTTTTTTTATTTTTTCTTCCCAAAAAGGATTTTGCATTTTTCTGTAAATAGGGAAGCATTTTTCTTGAGGAATAATTGTTGCCAAAGAATTAAACCATTCCCAATTGAAAACATGACCAGAAAGCATCATCACATTTTTTTGTTTTTTTTGAGATTCAGAAAAAACTTCTAAGTTTATATGTTGAACTCTTTGGTGTAAAGATTCATCAGAAATTGTAAATGCTTTTAGAGTTTCTACAATGTAATCAGAAAAATTATGATAGAATTTTTTTGAGATTTTTTTTATTTCTTGATCTGATTTTTCGGGGAAAGAATTTTTCAGGTTTTCTAGTACTACTTTTTTTCTGTATCTTATAACATAATAGATAATGAAGAATATAAAATCTGATATAAAATACAAGATTTTAAAGGGTAGTTTGGATAAAAGGAAAATTATTTGGAATAATATTTGGTTCAAAATTCAAAATTAATTTGCAAATTTACAAAATCAATTTAAGTTAATGAATAAAAAAGTAAAATATGAAGAAAATATTATTAAATTTAGCTTTTTTGGGACTGTTTTTGCCTGTTATTTCTAATGCGCAAACTACATCTGAAGTAGATGCTGCAAAATTAGAAGCCAAGAAAAAAGCTGAGGCAGAAAAAGCTTCTTATGCAAAACCTTATAATGATGCCGAAAATGCCGAAAAGAAAATTGCAGAATTGGTAAAAAAAGCCAAAAAAGAGAATAAAAACATCATGCTACAAGCAGGAGGAAATTGGTGTATTTGGTGTTTGAGATTTAATAATTTCGTGCAAACTACACCAGAATTAAAGAAATTGGTAGATGAAAACTACATTTATTATCACCTCAATTATTCTCCGAAAAATAAAAACGAGAAAATTTTTGCACAATACGGAAATCCAGGTGAGAAATATGGCTATCCTGTTTTTATTGTCTTAGATAAAAATGGAAAGCAAATTCATACACAAGAAAGCGGTTCGTTGGAAGAAGGAAAAGGCTACAGCTTAGACAAAGTAAAAGCATTCTTCGAAGCTTGGAAACCTAAAAAATAATAAAAAAGAGTTGAATTTTTTCAACTCTTTTTTATGAAAAAAAACAATATTTTTGTTTTAAAAAAGTTACTACATAAACTAAACCCATGAAAAACATTCTTTTCCTCTTTTTGTTTATATTGTTTTCTTGTGAGACAAAATCTCAACAAAATTCTAAAGCCAATAATGATTTACCAAATTACAGAATTTCGCAAGTTAAAAACTACATTAAAGGAAAGAATTATAATCAGGATTTAGCTATTTTTATCAATTTTAGAATTCCTTCTAATCGATTTAGATTTTTCATTTATGATCTTAAAAATAATAAGGTTTTAGATAAGGCCATTGTTTCTCATGGTTCTGGTTCAGTGATTAAAGGTTCTAAAGAACTTAAATTTAGCAACATAGAAAACTCTTATCAATCTTCTTTAGGTAAATATGTCATCATGAATTCTTATGTGGGAACTTTTGGTAAATCTTATCGTTTAAAAGGATTGGATAAAACCAATAGCAATGCTTTAAAAAGAGCTATCGTTTTGCATTCTTACCATTGTATACCAGATACAGAAACTCAGAATCCTGCATGTTTAAGTTTAGGTTGTCCTATGTTATCTCCTCAATTTTTTAAAATTACAGCAAATTATATTGACCGTTCTGAAAAGAAAATTTTACTGTACGCTTTTTATTAATAAAATCTGCTTAATCTGCCCAATCAGCGAGAAAATTCTTACAATAACTTTTTCAAAATATTGAGTTTAGCATCAGAATAAGGAGGATATTTCAATTCTGGTTCCAAATAATTAGATTTTTTGAGGATTGCTTTTTGATGAGAAAATGCTTCAAAACCAAATTTCCCGTGATAATTGCCAATTCCAGAATTTCCTACACCTCCAAATGGAAGTCTGTCATTGCTCAAATGCATCAAAGTATCATTGATACAGCCACCTCCAAAACTTAATTTCTCGGTGAAAAGTTCTTGTTCTTTAGCATCATTGCTGAATAAATAAGCAGAAAGAGGCTTTTCACCTTCCACTACGGTTTGCATGGCAGTTTCTAGATTTTTATAAGTCAAAATCGGTAAAATTGGCCCGAAAATTTCTTCTTGCATTACTAAATCCTCCCAAGTTACGTTGTCTAAAACAGTAGGAGAGATGTATCTTTTTTCACGGTTTGTTTCGCCTCCGAAAACCATTTTTTCGCGGTCAATCATCTTTTCTAATCGGTCAAAATTCCTCTCGTTGATGATTTTACAATAATGGTCTACGTTATCAGTATAGTTTCTTTTTTTAATTTCTTCGATGAGAACTTTTAAAAATTTCGCTTTAATATTTTCTGCAACGTACAGATAATCAGGAGCTACGCAAGTTTGTCCCGCGTTGATGAATTTTCCCCAGACTATTCTTCTCGCTACAATGTTTAAATCAGCTTTTTCGGTGACAAATGCTGGAGATTTCCCACCCAATTCTAAAGTTACTGGCGTTAAATGTTCTGCGGCAGCTTTGTAAACGATTTTTCCAACTCTTGGACTTCCCGTGAAAAATATTTTGTCAAATCTTAGTTTTAAAATCGCTGTGGTTTCTTCTACACCACCTTCTACTACGTATAAAAATTTTGCATCAAAATTTTCATTGATGAGTTTCGCCATGGCTTTCATCGTGTTTTCGGGTAGTTCGCTGGGTTTAATCATGCAAGTGTTTCCAGCGGCTATTGCAGCAATTACAGGCGTTAAAGTCAATTGATAAGGATAATTCCACGCACCGATGACCAAACAGTTTCCAAGCGGTTCAAACACGATTTTACTACTTCCCATTTGGTTCACAATATTGGTTAAAACGCTTTTAGGCTTGGCAAAAGATTTTAAATTTTTTAAATAGTAGTCGATGTCTTTATAGATAAAAGAAATTTCGGTTCCGAAAGTTTCAAATTCAGACTTTCCGAAATCTTGATAAATGGCATCATACAGTAATTTTTCATTGCTTTTTACTACTTTTTTCAGCTTTTGCAATTGTGCTTTCCTGAAATTTAAGTCTTTGGTAGCATGAGTGTTAAAAAAAGTTTTCTGTTGTTGTAAAATATCAGCGTAATTCATTATTTTAGACATTGATTTTCACAAAGATAAAATAAACTGTAGATTTTTGATGCAATATTTTCTCAGTTTTCAAAAGACTTTATGTGAGAAATAATAGTTTTTAGAATTTTAAAGAAAACGAATGCTTTTCTGAAGTATCTTACCCTGTTGAATAAAAGAAAAATTAATTGATATGGATTTTAAAAATAAAAAAGTACTGATTACGGGTGGTTGTTCTGGAATTGGTAAAATCATGGCAAGAAAATCTTTGGAGAGAGGAGCCTCCAATTTGATTATTTGGGATATTAATGAAGAAGGTTTAGCCAAAACCAAAGAAGAATTTGCGAAATTTGGAAAAGAGATTTCTACATATAAAGTAGATGTTTCTAATCTAGACGAAATTAAAATCGCTGTTCAAAGAGTAAGAATAGAAGTAGGAAAAGTAGATATTCTTATCAACAATGCTGGAATTGTAGTAGGGAAATATTTCCATGAACACACCCACGAACAAATTCAGAAATCGTTATTGATTAATGCAAACGCTTTAATGCACATCGCATTAGAATTTTTACCAGAAATGATGAAAGAAAACTCTGGAGCCATTTGTAACATCGCTTCTTCAGCAGGATTGATTTCCAATCCTAAAATGTCTGTTTACGCAGCTTCAAAATGGGCAGTAAATGGTTGGAGTGATTCTCTTCGTCTCGAAATGGAGCAGCTCGATAAAAACGTTTCTGTCACTACAATTATGCCTTTTTACATCAACACAGGAATGTTTGACGGAGTGAAATCTAAATTACTTCCGATTCTAGAACCAGAACCAACTTCAGAAAGAATTATCAAAGCCATAGAAAGAGGAACCAAGATTTTGGCAATGCCACTTCCTTATTGGTTTATCCGTTTTTCACAAGGAATTTTACCAATTCCAGCCTTTGATTGGGTGATGAAAAATGTCTTCGGGATTTATGATACCATGAAGGATTTTACGGGCAGAAAATAAATATGAAGCGCAGGAAATTTTCCTGCGTTTTTTGTTAAAAGTTAATTAAATGTTAATTTTCTTTAAATAAATTGGTGTCAAAAGCATTATTATTGTATTTTTGAGCATCTAAAAAAAGTAAAAAAAGACCTTCGATGAATTCTTACAAAAATCCATTAGAAGAGCGCTATTCTAGTGAAGAAATGCTCTTCAATTTCTCGCCTAATCAGAAATTTAGAACTTGGAGAAAACTGTGGATTGCGCTCGCAGAAATAGAAAAAGACCTCGGTTTAGACATTACCGATGAGCAAATTGCTCAACTCAAAGAACATTCAGAAAACATTGATTACGAAAAAGCAGCACACTACGAAAAGAAGTTTCGTCATGATGTGATGGCGCATGTTCATACCTACGGAGATGTTGCTCCATTAGCTAAACCAATCATTCATTTAGGTGCAACTTCGGCATTTGTAGGAGATAATACAGACCTTATTCAAATTAGAGACGGACTGCAAATTATCAGAAAACAATTGGTGAATGTTATTAAAAATCTTTCTGATTTTTCACTTCAATATAAAGATTTACCAACGCTTGGTTTCACACACTTTCAACCAGCGCAGTTAACTACTGTAGGGAAACGAGCTACGCTTTGGCTACAATCTTTACTTCTGGATTTAGAAGAATTAGAATTTTTCCTCGAAACATTAAGATTTAGAGGTGTAAAAGGAACCACAGGAACCGCAGCAAGCTTTTTAGAGTTGTTTAACGGAGATTATTCTAAAGTGAAACACTTAGACAAAGAATTGTCCAAACGTTTTGGATTTGAGAAAGTTTTCGGAGTTTCTGGTCAAACCTACGATAGAAAAATTGATGCAAAAGTTTTGGCGCTATTGTCAAATATTGCACAATCTGCCCATAAATTCACCAACGATTTAAGACTTTTACAGAATTTAAAAGAAATAGAAGAACCTTTTGAGAAAAATCAAATCGGTTCATCTGCGATGGCTTACAAACGTAATCCTATGCGTTCTGAAAGAATTTCTGCATTAGCAAAATATGTGATGTCATTGCAAAATTCATCTGCAATGGTAGCAGCTACACAATGGTTCGAAAGAACTTTAGACGATTCTGCGAATAAAAGATTAACGATTCCTCAAGCGTTTTTAGCAGTAGATGCTATTTTATTGATTTGGAATAACATTATGAATGGAATCGTTGTCTACGAAAACAGAATTCATAAACATATTATGGAAGAACTTCCTTTCATGGCGACAGAATACATCATCATGGAGGAAGTGAAAGCAGGTGGTGACCGACAGGAAATTCACGAAGTAATACGTGTTCATTCCATGGAAGCCTCGAAAAAGGTAAAAATGGAAGGTAAAGAAAACGACTTAATCGAAAGGATCATGAATGACGACTCCCTGAAATTAGACAAGTCGAAATTGAAAGAGGTTTTAGACCCTAAAAATTTCATCGGCTTCGCACCTATCCAAACCGAGGAATTTGTTCAGCAAGAAATTCAACCTGTTTTGGAAAAATACGCCGACTTAATTGGCTTAGAATCAGAACTAAAAGTATAAATTTGTGCAGCTTTGTCGCTGCACTTTTTGTTTGAAAAGTAATAAATCTAATATTTAAATCTGACATCTGATGTCTCATAAAAAAAGAATTTTCGTAGAAAAAAGAGGAATTTTCGATGTAGAAAGTCCTAAAGTTTTAAATGAAATTAAATCTATTTTGCCAAACATTCAATCCGTGAAAGTCTTTAATGTCTATGATATTTTTGGCTTAGACGAATTGGAGTTTGAAAAAGTAGTCAACAATACTTTTGTAGATCCAGTGGTGGATATTTTGCATCATGAAAATCCTGCAAAATCCATTTATTTTGCCACAGAATTTCTTCCCGGTCAATACGATCAAAGAGCAGATTCGGCTCAGCAATGTATCGCTTTACTCACTGGAAATGAGAAATCTACGGTAAGAAGTGGTAAATTGATTGAATTACAAGGAATCAATGAGGCTGATTTGCCTAAAATCAAAAATTTGCTCATCAATAAAGTAGAATCTCAAGAAAAAAATCTTGAAATTTTAGAAATTCCGGCCGAAGAAACTCCAGATAAAATTAAAATCTACGATGATTTTAACGGTTTAACAACTCAACAACTTAACGATTTTTACAACAATCACGGTTTTGCGTTTGGTTTTGATGATTTACAATTCATTCAAGACTACTTTAAATCAGAAAACAGAAATCCAACTGAAACCGAACTGAAAGTTCTGGATACGTATTGGAGCGACCATTGTCGTCACACTACTTTTGAAACAGAACTCACTGATATTCAGTTTGAAGGAAAGTTCAAGGAGACTTTAGAAAAAATCTTCAATGATTATATAGAAAAAAGAAAATTCTTGGGCAGAGAAGCAAAACCTATTTCTTTGATGGATTTAGCGACTGTTTGCGCAAGATATTTCCATAAAACAGGCAAGTTAGAAAATTTGGTTGTTTCAGATGAAATCAACGCTTGTACCATAGAAATTGAAGCCGAATTTGACGGCAAAAAAGAGCCATGGTATTTGTTGTTCAAAAACGAAACGCACAATCACCCTACAGAAATTGAACCTTTTGGTGGTGCTTCTACTTGTTTGGGTGGCGCAATCAGAGACCCTTTGTCGGGTAGAGCTTTTGTTTTCCAAGCGATGCGTTTAACGGGTGCTGCAGATGTTTTAGAGCCAATTTCTGAAACTTTACCAGGGAAATTGCCACAAAGAACCATTTCTAAACAAGCAGCAAATGGTTATTCTTCTTATGGAAACCAAATTGGTCTTGCAACGACGCACGTTTCTGAAATTTATGACGAAGGTTACAAAGCAAAACGAATGGAAGTTGGTTTCGTTGCCGGTGCGGTTCCAAAATCATGGGTTCGCAGAGAAAAACCAGCAGTTGGTGATGTGGTAATTGTTTTAGGAGGTGCAACTGGAAGAGACGGAGTTGGTGGCGCAACGGGAAGTTCTAAAGAGCAAGACGAAACTTCTATTCATACGATGAGTTCGGAAGTGCAGAAAGGAAATGCGGTGGAAGAACGTAAAATTCAAAGACTTTTTAGAAATCCTGAAGTAACGAAATTAATTAAAAAATCAAATGATTTTGGAGCAGGTGGAGTTTCCGTTGCGATTGGCGAAATTGCTGATTCACTGGAAATTAACCTCGATGTTTTGCCTTTGAAATATGAAGGGTTAAATGGAACTGAACTCGCGATTTCGGAATCTCAAGAAAGAATGGCGGTAGTGATTGAAGCTCACGAAAAAGAGAAATTCATTAAATTCTGCGAAGCAGAAAATATAAAAGCCGTTGAAATAGCAAAAGTTACCGATTCTGGAAGAATGCAAATGTTCTGGAACGGGCAAAAAATTGTGGATTTAAGCAGAGCATTTCTCGATACAAGCGGTTGTGCAAAGAAACAAGACGCTAAAATATCTCACTTACAAGAAGTTAATTCAAAATCTATTGAGTTTAATGAAGAGAATTTCTACAAAATTTTAGCAGAAAAAAATACCGCTTCTCAAAAAGGATTGGTTGAAATGTTCGATTCTACAGTGGGGGCAACTACGGTAGCGCTTCCTTTCGGTGGGAAATATCAAACTACAGAAACCGAAGGTTGTGTGCAAACGTTGCCAATTCTCAACGCTGAAAATATAGAAACTGTTTCTTATGCAAGTTGGGGTTTTGATGCTGAAATTTCCAAGCAAAATTCTATGGTTGGAGCAAGTTTAGCAGTGGTAGAATCGGTGGCTAAAATCGTTGCAATGGGAGGTGATTTTAGAAATATCAGATTGAGTTTTCAAGAATATTTTGAAAAATTAGGCAATAATTCAGAAAAATGGGGGAAACCTTTAGCATCACTTTTAGGAGCTTATGATGCACAAATGAACCTTGGTTTAGCGGCAATTGGAGGTAAGGATTCTATGAGTGGAACGTACCAAGATATCAATGTTCCGCCAACCTTAATTTCATTCGCTTGTGCTGATGGTAAAAAATTAAACACCATTTCTCCAGAGTTCAAAAAAGTGGGTAATTTCATCTATCATTTTCATCACAAAACTCAAGAAAATGGATTGCCAAATTACGAAAATTTAATCGAAGTTTTTGATTATATTCATCAAGGGATTCAGGACAAAAAAATCGTTTCTGTGAAAACCATTAAAGATGGTGGAGTTGCAGTAGCGGTTGCAAAAATGAGTTTTGGAAATCTTTTAGGAGCTGAAATTTCTATCGATGAAAAATTCCTACTCGATAAAAATATCGGTGGATTAGTAATAGAATCTTCAGAAAAATTAGACAGGGATTTACTTCAATTGATAGGTGAGGTTAAAAAATCAAAAATAATCAAAATCAACAATTTAGATTTTGAAATCCATAAATTACTTGAAGTAAATTCTGGAACATTTGAAAATCTATTTCCAACTAAAGAAAAGGAAAGAATTCAAATTTATTTTGATGAAAATCTAAACGGAACTGAGAGAAAATCAATCAACATTATTTCTCATAAAATTGGAGCACCAAGAGTTTTTGCTCCAATTTTCCCAGGAACCAATTGTGAATACGAAACGCAAAATGCTTTCAGAAAAGAAGGTGCTATTGTAGAAAGTTTACCATTGAAAAATTTAACTCATCAATTGCTCGATGAAAGTATAGAAACTTGGGTGGAAAAAATTAAACAGTCGCAAATTTTAGTGTTTTCAGGAGGCTTTTCAGCGGGTGATGAACCAGATGGTTCCGCTAAATTTATTGTGAATGTTTTGAAGAATGAAAAAATGAAAAATGCGGTTCACGAATTGCTTTCCAGAGACGGAATGATTTTGGGAATTTGCAACGGTTTTCAGGCTTTGGTAAAATCTGGTTTGCTTCCTTACGGTGAAATCAGAGATTTAGATGAAACATCTCCAACTTTAGCGCACAATGCTATCGGAAGACACATTTCTCAGATGGTAGATGTAAAAGTGATTAATGATGATTCTCCTTGGTTAAAGGGAATGAAAGGCGAGGTTTATACCATCCCGATTTCTCACGGTGAAGGTAGATTCATGGCTTCGGAAGAAGTGTTGCTAGATTTATATAAAAAAGGTCAGATTGCTACGCAATACATCGATACTGATGGAAATATAGCACACGGAATGCCATTCAATCCTAATCAATCGCTGTTCGGAATTGAAGGAATTACAAGTGAAAGTGGTAAAATTTTTGGAAGAATGGGGCATCCAGAACGTTTTTCAGAAGGATTGTTCAAAAACATTCCTACCGCTAATTATCATAATATTTTCAGAAACGGAGTTGAATATTTTAGGTAAGGATAAGTCGAGACTTGTCCGAAAATCATAGATTTTCAAATAATATTAAAGGAGAGTCGCAGAGCGACGAACGATTTTTAAAGGTTGGAATTAATTCCAACAAACAAGATAAATAATAAAAATCTCAATAAAATGAATAAAGGTGAAATGCTTTACGAAGGAAAAGCAAAACAAGTTTTCGCAACAGAAAATCCAGAAGAAGTAATCGTAAAATTCAAAGACGATGCCACAGCATTTAATGCACAAAAACGTGGAAGTTTCGATTTGAAAGGCGAAATGAATAACGCTATTACAACACTTATTTTTGAATATTTACAGGAAAAAGGAATCCCAACTCATTTCATCAAACAATTGAATGAAAGAGAACAGTTGGTAAGAAAAGTGAGCATTATTCCTCTAGAAATGGTGGTGAGAAACTACGCTGCAGGAAGTATGGCACAAAGATTAGGAGTAGAAGAAGGAATTAAATCTCCAGTGACTATTTTTGATATTTGCTACAAAAAAGATGAATTGGGAGATCCTTTGATTAATGATTATCACGCAATTTTCTTGGGAGCTGCTACTAAAGAAGAGTTGGACGAAATGTATGCTTTGACTAACAAAATCAATGAGTTACTGAAAGAATTGTTTGACAAGATGAACATTATTTTAGTAGATTTCAAAATCGAATTAGGAAAAACATCTGATGGTAAAATTATTCTTGCAGACGAGATTTCTCCAGATACTTGCAGACTTTGGGATAAAGATACCATGAAAAAACTCGATAAAGATAGATTCAGACGTGATTTGGGCGAAGTTACTGAAGCGTATGTAGAAATCTATGAAAGATTGAAAAAAGCTCTAGGAAAGTAATTTTCTGAAAGATTTTCACCTATTGATAAATAAAATGAAAGATATAAAATTAACATATCAAGAACAATTTAGCCAAGAGTTTTACGGCAGAAATCTTTTGAGAACTCAAGAAGAAGAATTTCTTGATGCTCCAAAAGAAGAATGTGGAATTTTTGGCTTGTATTCTGATAATGAAGTAGATACATTCTCGCTTTCGCAGTTCGGGTTGTTTGCTTTGCAGCATCGCGGACAAGAAGCTTGCGGTATTTCTGTTTCTTCTCAAGGTAAAATTATTACGGTAAAAGATGAAGGTTTGGTGTTGGATGTTTTTAAAACCATTCCAAATCCTGAAGCATTATTGGGAAATGCGGTGATTGGTCATACTCGTTACACCACAGCTGGGGATAAAAAAACCTATAATTTTCAGCCATTTTTTGCGAAAAATGAGTACGACCAAATTGTTTTGTCGATTGCTCATAATGGTAATTTGACCAATGCGCAAGAACTCAAAGCGGAGTTAGAAGCGGAAGGTGTAGTTTTCAAAGCAACTTCAGATTCTGAGGTGATATTGAGATTGATTCAAAAAAATCTGGATTTAGGATTGCGGGGTGCGATAAAAGCAACCATGGAAAAAATAGAAGGCGCTTATTCCGTTGTAGGAATGACCAGAAATAAATTTTTTGCGTTCAGAGATTTTCACGGAATTCGTCCTTTAGTTTTAGGAGCGATAGATGAAAAAACTTTCGCTTGTGCTTCGGAAACTTGTGCATTAGATGCAGTTGGTGCGCAGTATGTAAGAGATATTCTTCCTGGTGAAATTGTTTACACTTCTGAGCATCACGAAGGTTTACAGAGTTTCTTGGTTAAAGAAAATTGCGAAAGAAGAATCTGTGCTTTTGAATATATTTATTTTGCAAGACCTGATACTACTTTAGAAGGGATTAATGTACATGAAATCAGAGAAAAGTCTGGTGAAAAAATTTGGGAACAAGCCCCTGTAAAAGCAGATGTGGTCATTGGAGTTCCAGATTCAGGAGTTCCTGCAGCAATTGGCTATTCTAAAGCTTCTGGGATACCATTTAGACCAGTTTTAATTAAAAACAGATACATCGCAAGAAGTTTCATTGTTCCGTCTCAGGAAATGAGAGAAAGAGTAGTGAATTTGAAACTGAATCCTATAGTTGCTGAAATCAAAGGCAAGTCAGTGGTCATTATTGATGATTCTATTGTAAGAGGAACAACTTCTAAACGATTGGTGAAAATTTTAAGAGACAGTGGAGCGAAAGAAATTCATTTCAGAAGTGTATCTCCGCCGATTATTGCGCCATGTTTCTTAGGAATTGATACGCCGAAAAAAGATGATTTAATCGCCGCAAATATGTCTGTGGAAGAATTAAAAGATTATTTGGGAGTAGATAGTTTAGAATTTTTGAGCATTGATAATTTAAAAGTGATTTTAGGTTCTTCTGACCATTGTTTCGGGTGTTTTACAGAAAAATATCCTGTAAGCAAGCCAAAAGAAACGCATTTGTTTGATTAGTTTAAAATTTAAATAAATAGAAAAACTCGAGAATTTCTCGAGTTTTTTTGGTAATGATAGGTTGTATGTATGAAAGTGTTAGTGTTCTAAAAGTTGAAATCAAGACCTACTTGCAAGTTATTATTCTTAGAATTGCTTAAGAAATAATCGGTTACGTTTCCATCTTTTCCAATTCCTGTTAAACCGAATGTATAACGAGCATTGATGCCTAAATTTTCATTGATTTTAAGTCCAGCGCCAACTCCAGCTCCTACATTAAATCGGTTTAAGTAATCCATATTAATGTTGGTAGAAGGTGTGATAATGGTGTTTAAACTTTGGTTTGCCGAAAGCATGTAGCTAAACTCTGGTCCAACTTCTAAATATAAATTACTTGGCAAATTATACTGTAACATAATTGGTAATGAAAGGTAATCTAGTTTAGTAGTTGTAGAAACCTGACCGATAATTCCTCCAAAATCATATAAATCGGTTTTTGCGCCCATTTGGTTGTACACCAATTCTGGTTTAATGCTGTAAGATTCTGTAATCGGGAAAGTAGCTGTTACACCTGCATAAAATCCAGTTTTCATTTTCGTGTCTACTGCGGTAGAAGTATTAGAAATGTCGGATAAGTTAAGACCTGCTTTTACTCCAAATTGTTGAGCAAAAGTAAGTGAACTTGCTAAAACGGTTAATCCCAAAAATATTTTTTTCATAATCTTTTATTTTTCTTAATTAAATAATTGTTTAATGTTTTCATATTTTCAAAGAGCATGCCAAAAATTGAACTGAATTTTTAAGTTGCTGATTTACAATACTATAAAAGCCGAAGAATAATCTTCGGCTTTTATTTTTTTCATCAAGCGTTCTTTATTAGAACTTTATATTTAAACCAACTTGAAAAGCATTGTTTTTGTTTTTCGAGTCAGTTGAAGGTCCTGATTCTTTAGTGATATCACTGAAACCAGCTACATATCTTGCGTTAAGCCCTACATTTTTAGAAATGTCAAATCCTAAACCTAAACCAACTCCCATGTTGAAGCTATTGAAGTCTTCTTTATCCAATTCTGTTACTGTTGAAGAAGAACCATTGTCAAATTTTTGTTTAGCGTTTACTAAAAATCCAAATTCTGGACCTGCTTCTAAGTAAAACTGTGGAGTAGCTTTGTATTGGAACATCACTGGAACTGCTACGTAATCTAGGTTAAGGGTAGAAGAATAAGTAGTTCCTAATACGGTAGAAGATACTTTAGAGCCTAAATTGTTATATAAAACTTCTGGTTGAATGCTAAATGATTCTGATACTGGAACGTTCATGAATACACCTGCGTAGTAACCTACTTTTGATTTTGTGTCATCAAATCCTTCGTCTGAAATAGTTGAAACGTTCATACCTGCTTTTGCTCCGAATTGCTGTGCAAATGTCAATGAGCTTACTGCTACTGCAGCGGTTAAAAATAATTTTTTAATCACGGTTTTTTTGTTTCCGTTTTTGAGTGATTGAATCTTTGATTTCATAATTTTAAATTTTTTGTTCTTATTAATTTCTAATTTCTAATTTCTAATTTTTAAGTTTTATGTTTTTGTCTTTGCAAAGTTTCAATTTTTGTAAAAGCTTCTTGTTATAAAATTTTAAACAATTGTTTCAAAATTTTTGCTCCATATTTTTAAGCTTAATAAAACTGAAAAGTTGTTCAGATTTCTATGGCAAAGTTGTAGCATTTCTCAAAATATTATTTTACAAAATTTTCATTGTTTTTTACAGAATTCCATAAAAAAAAGTTTGGCCAAAGCCAAACTTTCAAATATGTTGCCAAATAACCTTTGGTTAATGGGTTTTTATTATGTTATGCATTGATGTTTCTGTAATACTCTAATGCTTGTTCTATATGCTCTTGACTTACTTTGTAGTCATAGTTGCATTTGCCTAAACCTTCTAGAATAGAGAAATTAATCTTTCCATGGTCATTCTTTTTGTCATTGAGCATCAGTGAGATTATCTCTTCATTGCTAAATGCAGAAATCGAAATATATGGATAGTATTTTTGAATATTTTCAATAATGTGTTGTGCTTTTTCTGGTGAAATAAGATTCTCTAACTCCGAAATTTTAGTTTCGATAATCATTCCGAGCGCTACTGCTTCACCATGTGGAATGACATGATGTGTTTTCAGGCAAAGACTTTCCACAGCGTGACCAATGGTGTGACCAAAATTTAATATTTTTCTAAGACTTTTTTCTTTGTAATCTTTTACCACCACATTTTCTTTAATCATCATAGAGTTTTCGATATGCGGAGAAATATTTTCGGGTGTAAGTTCTTCTATGGTAATGAGATCATTCCAGTGAGAAACATCTGCAATTAATCCATGTTTCAGCATTTCTGCAAAACCACTTCTTAACTCTACAAAGTCCAGCGTTTTTAAAAATTCTGGATAAACCAAAATATGCTCTGCTTCAGCAAAGGTTCCCACAATATTTTTAAGATATTGGTGGTCTATTCCTGTTTTTCCTCCAATAGAAGCATCACACATCGCTAGAAGTGTAGTGGGAATATTGATGAAAGAAATTCCTCTCTTATAAGTAGAAGCTACGAAACCGCCCAAATCGGTAATCACGCCACCTCCTAAATTGAGAAGCAATGATTTTCTATCCGCTTCAAAATCTGATAAAATCTCCCAAAGTTGTACCACAGTAGAAATATTTTTAGCATCTTCTCCTGATTCTATTTCTATAATTTCAAAGTGAATATCGGTATCTAGATTTCCTAAAAGTGTAGGGAGGCAATGTTGATGAGTGTTTTCGTCTACCAATATAAATATCTGACTAGGATTTTTTTCTTGTATAAACGTATTAAGTGCTGAAAATTCTGAGTCTAAAATAGAAAGCATGCTAAAAATTTTTGCAAAAATAACAATAAAAAGCACACCAAATTTTTGGTGTGCCGTGATTTTTGTCTTGTATAACAAAATTATTCTATACAAGTGTTTAATTATTAGACCTGTAAAAATCATTTAATTTATATTTTAGTAATTGCATAACAATCATTAAATTTGGGCTTCAAATAATTATATATGTCAATTTTCAATGATACTAAAATTGCTTTTGCTGAAAAGTCAACAGCGCAACTAGAAAAAGCCAAGTGGATGTTTACCGCTATTAAATATCCAAGTCTTACGAATGTGGGAATTAACGTTTTGAATTTCACCATTAAAAACAATTTTCCTTTGGTAACAGATTTGGTGAAAACTACATTGTTTGAACAATTCTGTGGTGGCGAAACTCGTGAACAAAGCATGAAAGTGGTAGACAAAATGTTTAAGCATCATGTAGGAAGCATTTTTGATTATGCCATTGAAGGAAAAGAAGAAGAAGCGGCTTTTGATACAACTTGTGAAGAAATTAAAGAAAACATAAAGTTTGCAATTGGTAATCCTGCGATTCCTTTTGTGGTTTTTAAACCAACAGGTTTCGGTAGATTAGATCTTTATGCAGATGTTTCAGCGGGAAAAGAATTAACCAGTTCTGAAAAAGAAGAATGGCAGCGTGTAAGAAACCGTTATGAAGAAGTTTGCAAAATGGCTTATGACAATAAGGTAATTCTGATGATTGATGCAGAAGAATCTTGGATGCAAGATGCAGTAGACCATTTGGTAAACGAAATGATGGAGAAATACAACAAAGAGAAAGCCTACATCTGGAATACGATCCAAATGTACAGAACGGGAAGATTAGAATATATGGCTCAAGATTTAGAGCGTGCAAAATCTAAAAACTACTTCTTGGGATATAAATTTGTTCGTGGTGCATACATGGAAAAAGAAAGAGAGCGCGCTGCTGAAAAAAATTATCCAGACCCAATTCAGCCAACCAAAGAAGCTACCGATGATAATTATAATGCAGCAGTAGATTTTGTTTTAGAAAATTTAGATAGGGTAGCAGCGTTTTTTGGCACGCATAACGAGAAATCTACAGAATTAGCGATGGATAAAATGCAAGCCAAAGGTTTACCTCATGACCACGAAAATATCCATTTCGGTCAGTTGTACGGAATGAGTGATAACATTACCTATTACCTTGGCGAGAAAAAATACAATGTAACCAAGTATTTGCCTTACGGTCCAGTGAAAGATGTAGTGCCTTATCTTACCAGAAGAGCGCAGGAAAACACTTCTGTGGCAGGACAGACAGGTCGTGAACTATCATTAATCCAAAAAGAGTTAGAAAGAAGAAGAAAAGAAAAGTAATTTTTTCAGAAATTTTTCAAAATATCAATACAAGCGGATGTCACTTTAAGCGTAGTCGAAAAGTAGTCCGCTTTTTTTATGAATTTGGTTATCAGCTTTAGCTAAAACTTAATTCTCTTAATTCATTTATTAAATTTAAATTAAAGGAAACTTCGCGCTCTTTGTGTAAAAACTTTGCGACTTTGCATGAAAAATCAATTCTAAAATCCGTATTTTTGTAAAAATCATCATCAAATCGTCAAATCAACACATCGCCGCATTGACTTTCGCACAAATTATTCTACCACTTAATCTCAAAGGGACTTTTACTTACAAAGTTTCCGAAGAATTTTTGTCGAAAATCGAAGTAGGAATGCGTGTTTTGGTTCCTTTTGGTGGAAAAAAAATCTATACAGGAATCGTTGCAGAAATTCATCAGAATGAACCTGAAACATTTTTGCCAAAAGAGATTCATTCATTGCTAGATGCAGAACCGATTGTTCCAAAACAGCAGTTAGAATTTTGGAATTGGCTTTCGGAATATTATCTCTGTAATATTGGCGAAATCTATCGTTTTGCGTTTCCAAGTTCTTTAAAATTAGAAAGTGAAACCTATCTGAAACGAAATCCGAATAAAGAAATAGACTGGGAAGTTCTAGACGCCAATGAAACCTACTTGTTGCAGGCTCTGGAAGTGAAAAGCCTCGTTAGTTTGTCTGAAATAGAAGCTTTTATTCCTAAAAAAGAAATCGTGAAAACGGTAAAAGCGCTCATAGACGAACAACTGATTTTAATAGACGAAAAAATCTACGAAAAATATAAAGCCAAAGAAGTAGCTTATCTTAAAATTGATGAAAATATTCTCGGCAATCTGTCAGAAATTCTGCAAAGTTTAACCAAAGCCAAAAAACAAAAAGATTTGTTTTTAACCATTTTGGAGGCTCAACAAACACAAAATCAACCGCTGCGAAAGTCTCAATTTTTTGAAAATGGAGTTTTCAATGCTTCGCATTTAAGAGGTTTGGTGGAGAAAAATTTGGTGCAAGAATATTACCTTCAGAAAGATAGAATCGAAACGTATGAAGGCGAAATAGAAAATCTGGAAAAACTTTCGGAAGTTCAAGAAAAAGCTTTAGCAGAAATGAATGAAGGTTTCCGTGAAGGCAAAAATGTTTTGCTTCATGGTGTTACCAGTTCAGGAAAAACGCATTTGTATCTGGAAAAAATAGAAGAAACCATTGCTAATGGTAAAAATGTGTTGTTTCTGCTTCCAGAGATTGCGTTGACCAAACAAATTATCCAAAGATTAGAAAAAAAATACGGAAAACAACTCGGTTTTTATCATCAAAAACTCACAGATTTCGAAAAGGTAGAAGTTTGGCGAAAAGTCAAAAATAATGAGATTAAAATCCTCATCGGAACCAGAAGTTCGCTGTTTCTTCCGTTTCAGAATTTAGGCTTAATCATCATTGATGAAGAGCATGATGCTGCTTACAAACCTCGTGAAGTAAAACCTTTTTTCAATGCCAAAGATGCCGCTTTGGTTTTGGCAAATTATTATCAAGCGAAAGCGATTTTGGGTTCTGCAACGCCTTCAGTAGAAAGTTATTACGCCGCCAAAAATGGTAAGTTAAAATACGTTTTCTTAGGAGAAAGATTTGGAGAAGTGGCTTTGCCAAAACATGAAATCATAAATTTCAAAGAAGCTCAAGAATCGAAACTTTCAGTAGGTCATTTTTCTCAGCATTTAATTGATAAAATTTCTGAAAATTTAGAAAATAAAAAGCAAACCATCATTCTGCACAACAGAAGAGGTTACGCAAACGTGGTAGAATGCGAAAGTTGCGGTCATGTTACCTATTGCAGCAATTGTGATGTGGTGATGACTTATCATAAATCTACCAATGAGCTGAAATGCCATTACTGTGGTCACAAAGCGCAAAAACCTAAAATCTGTCCGAAATGCCAAAGTACAAACCTCAATACTCGTGGAATTGGCATAGAACAGATAGAAGAAGAAACGCAGAAAATCTTTAAAGAAGCACAAGTAGAGAGAATGGATGTAGACAGTATGCGTAAGAAATTTGCCTACGAAAAACTCTACGAAAAAATAGAATCTGGAGAAGCCGAAATTGTGGTAGGAACGCAAATGATTTCTAAAGGTTTGGATTTTGATAATATAGAATTAGTGGCGATTCCTAAAGCAGATGCACTGTTGTATGTTCAGGATTTCAGAGCAGAAGAAAGAGCCTATCAATTGATTACGCAAGTTTCGGGAAGAGCGGGTAGACACTCTGGAAAAGGTAAAATTTATATCCAGACTTATAATCCTTATCATCCACTCTTTGAACTGATTAAAGAAGAAAATTCCGCAAAAATTTATGAGCATTTCCTCAAAGAAAGAGAACAATTTTTGTATCCACCTTTTGTGAAATTGGTTCTAATAGAACTCAAACATAGAAAAGAAGAAAAATTACAGAGAGCTTCTCAGTTTTTAAGTTCGGTTTTGCAAAAATATTTGCCTTTGCCATGTATTTTAGGGCCAGAAAAAGCACCGATTGGTAAAATAAATCTCTTGTATCAATATCAGATTTTGCTCAAATTACCAAGAGGCAAAAAGTACCAAGAATACAAGGATTACGTGCTGAAATCTCTCGAAGAATTCGAAGAAATTACTGCTTATAAAAGCATCAAAATAGATACGTTTGTTGATTTTTAACAAATTTTAACAATTCTTGGGACAGTTTTAGCTATACAAGAAGAATAGGAAAAGGCAATAATTTATAAATTTGTCCCGTTAGAATATTGAAAATCTGATTATTATAAAGTCTAAAATGAGAGAATTGAAAAGAATAGTTATAGCTGCAACTGTGCTTATGCAAACCGCAGTTATTGCCCAAACTTCATCAGTTTCTTCTAATATATATACCGAAAAAAGTGGAATAGGAAGTGCTGGAATAGAAAAACCCGTGCTTTCTCCCAAAGAACAATTAGAAGAAAATATAGAAAAAATGAAAAAAGACCCTCTTTTGCGCAACGCAACTTGGGGTTTTGTAGTGTACGATACCAAAAAGAAAGAAGTAATCACCGGTTATAATGAAGACAAACCTTTGATTCCAGCTTCTACTACTAAATTGCTTTCTACCGATGCTTCTATGGCGCTTTTGGGAGGAAGATTCAAATGGATTACTCAATTAGAATATTCTGGAACCATTGATGAAACGGGAACGCTTAACGGAAATCTTTTCGTGATTGGCAGTGGTGATCCTTCTATGGGAACAGGAAAAGCAGGAGCGTGGTCTTATTCTCAAATCATCAGCGATTATTTAGCTAAAATTTCTGAAGCGGGAATTAAGAAAATTAATGGAGATATTGTAGTGCAAACTGCTGTTTTTCAAGATGTAAGATTAGAATTGCCCGAAAAAATAGTTTGGTTAGAGCATAACAATTACTATTTACCAGTAGGAAATACGAATAACATCAACCCAAAAAACGAGAGAATTGCCGTAAAAGCAAAATCTGTTTTTGACACTTCAAAAAGATATTTTTACGTTTCTCCTTATATGCACAAAATGGCTTTCACCGAAAAATTTGAAGCCAATAATTTAATTACGAAGATTCCAGCAGCTCCAGCGTTATTAGCCAATAATCTTAGAGCGAGTTTGATTAAAAATAGAATCCCTATTTCTGGAAAAGTCATCAATAGAGTGACTGACCCAAATCCTGAAGAAAGACAGTTTTTAGCGAAATATTCTTCGCCTACAATGGTGGATATTATTTACTTTACCAACCAAAAAAGTGATAATGCTTTAGCAGAATCTCTGTTGAAAACGGTAGGTTTTTACAAAACAGGAAATGTTTCTTTAGAATCGGGACGAGAAACCATCGTGAGACATTTAGAAGAAAAAAGATATGATTTTGATGGCTTAGTTTTAGCGGATGGAAGTGGTTTGTCGAGAGCAAATAAAGTAAAACCGATTTCTCAGGTGAAGTTTTTGGCAGATGTAATGAAAGAAAAATATTATGATGATTTCCTTAAATCTTTGCCGATTGCTGGAGAAACAGGAACACTGAGAAGAATGTTTAAATCGGGTAATAATTATGGTCAAATTTTTGCCAAAACAGGAACACTTAATGGGGTGAAATGTTTGGCAGGTTACATTAAAACAAGAGATGGAAGAATTCTTTCTTTTTCTTTGCTAATTAACGGTTATTTAGGCTCGGTAGACCAAATAAAAGCCAGAATGGAACAATTGCTAGAACCTGTGATAGATTTGTAGTAAATATGAAGATTTTTCCCATCCTTTAGGATTTTGAAGGAATGAAAAATTTTAGAATTTCAAAGAAACCAACACTTAGAATATGTCGGCAAAGCCTTCTTTTATGAAGGCTTTTTTTATTACATTTGTGAAAATCAAAAAATCTAAAAAATGATTTCAGAAAAATACCTTAAACACTTACAAAACGAGCTAGAAAATATCGAAAATGACGGATTGTACAAGCGTGAAAGAATCATTACTTCACAACAATCTGCAGAAATTGTAGCCAATGGAAAATCATTATTGAATTTCTGTGCCAATAATTATTTGGGACTTTCTAACCATCCAGAAGTGATGAAAGCATCTCAAGATATCATTGCTTCTCATGGTTACGGAATGTCATCGGTACGTTTTATCTGCGGAACTCAGGATATTCATAAAGAATTAGAAGCGAAAATTTCTGAATTTTTAGGAACAGAAGATACCATTTTGTATGCTGCAGCTTTTGATGCAAATGGTGGGGTGTTTGAACCGCTTTTCACTGAAGAAGATGCTATTATTTCAGATGAATTAAACCACGCTTCTATTATTGATGGAGTTCGTCTTTGTAAAGCAGCGAGATACAGATATAAAAATAATAACATGGAAGATTTAGAAGCACAACTTATTGAAGCTTCTAAACAAAATCACCGTTTTAAAATCATCGTAACAGATGGAGTTTTCTCAATGGACGGAATCGTGGCAGATTTAAAAGGTGTTTGCGATTTAGCAGAGAAATATGATGCGTTGGTAATGGTTGACGATTCTCACGCAACAGGTTTCATCGGTAAAACAGGTCGTGGAACGCATGAAGCCAATGAAGTGATGGGAAGAGTAGATATTATTACTTCTACCTTAGGAAAAGCTTTGGGTGGCGCTCTTGGAGGTTTTACTTCGGGTAAAAAAGAAATTATCGACATGCTTCGTCAGCGTTCGCGTCCGTATTTATTTTCAAATTCTCTAGCTCCAGGAATTGTAGGAGCGGCTTTGAAAGTTCTAGAAATGCTTTCTAAAGATACTTCACTTCGTGATAAAGTCATGGAAAACGCAGAATATTTCCGTACGGAAATGAAAGCCAAAGGTTTTGATATTCCTGATGGTGATGCGGCGATTGTTCCGGTAATGTTGTACGATGCTAAATTGGCCCAAACTTTTGCAGAAAAAATGATGGAAAACGGCGTTTACGTCATTGGTTTCTTCTATCCAGTCGTTCCTAAAGGAAAAGCAAGAATTAGAGTTCAGCTTTCTGCGGGACATACCCGTGAACATTTAGATAAAGCAATTACTGCTTTCGAAAAAGTAGGAAAAGAATTAGGCGTAATTTCTTAAAAATTTAGATTCTTTAAGAAAGTTGCGGAGCAACGAACGATACATAAGCATCGGAATTCATTCTGATGTAAAATATAAAAATCAATGAAAGCGGACTTTAGTCCGCTTTTTTGTTTTAAAAAATTCTTTGGCTTTAGCCTAAACTTAAATTTTCCTCTCGCAAATTGTGCAGATTTTGCTGATTATTATAATTTGCTAAATTTGAAAGAGTTTTCAATATTTACCGTTCCGTAGGAACGTAATGTGTGTAGAAAATCAGAAACAATAAAATGCGTTCAGTAAGAACGCTATGTTTTTCTATAGTCCGCTTTTTTGTTTTGAAAATTCCTTTGGCTTTAGCCTAAACTTAAATTTTTCTCTTGCTGATTTAACCGATTTAACAGATGATTAAAAATAAAATCTGCTTAATCTGCACAATCTGCGAGAGTTTTTTACTATTTAAAAAAGAGAAGTTTATCAATAGAATTGGAGTTTAAAAAATCCGCTTTTTTTATTCTCTTTTATTAGGATTGATGGGCTTTTCTTTGGTGATGACCATTCCGCTAATATAGTTTCGGTCTTGGTAAATCCAAACGCTTAAAAATTGAATATCAGGATTCTTTTCTGTTTTTGCATTGAAAATAAACAATTCTACAGGATCTGTTGTCAATGAAGTTTTATGGATATAAGCAGAATTAAAATCTTGCAATTCTATTTTTCCTAAATCGGTTTCGTTTTTTTGACAGATTTCACTTAATTTTTCCTCTAAAAACATCTCAAATTTCTTCGCAACATTGAATTTTTCAAAAGAAGTATAGTTTTTATTTTCACATTTATTGAGAAACTCTTGAATGAAATTTTTGGCAATGGTTTGTCTTTCTGTATTGATGTTTTTATCTGAAATTTTCTTGTAAAAACTTTGAGCAGAAAGCAAAGAACTGAAAAATAAGGCAATAATGATGAGGTTTTTCATGGTAATTAGTTTTTTGTGAAAAAGTTTTTATTTTTTATAAAATATGATGCCACATCTCTTAATATGTTCTTTTACTTCTTCATTTTCAATGTTTTTATAAATCAATAAATCAAAAGTATAAGGTAATAATAAATTATCTAATTCAATATTGATTTGATTTAAAATTCTAAGATTTATGTTACCAAAAATCACCAAATCTATATCAGAGTTATTACGGTAATTTCCTTTGGCTCGTGAACCAAAAATAATAACTTTTTCTATCTCTTGATTTTGAGAAAAAATTTTGTGAATATTTTCAATTTCGGTATCTAAAAGTCCAAATTTCATCATTAAAACAAATCTATTTGTTTATTTCGGTCTAATTTTTCTTGCATTGTTTTCTTAAAATCTTCAAATGCATCATAATATTGATTAATGATTGCTGCATAGATTTCTTCTGCGGTTTCTTTGTCATACGTGTGAGAAGTTCTATTTCTGTTCTGTATCATTTCCATCCAGAGATGTCCATTTTTTATTAAATTCATTTTAAATGCTTCTCTGGTTGCATCTCTAGAACCTCCTATTTCTGTATTTCCTTGATAATAGGCATAATCTTTCATTACGTTCCATGCTAACTCATGAGTATATTCAAAACGTTGGATTAATCCTTCTTTCATCATTTCATCTAATACTTCATCTAAATTATCTTCCTCATTTTGATAATCTTCTCTAATGTATTCTATTGATTGCTGAAGTTTTTCTAGCGCTTTTTTATAATTAGAAAAACGCTGAATCCATCTTATATCTCTTTCCATATTACAAATGTAATTAAAAATTTAAGTCTTATTCTTTCAAGAAACCATATTCATAGACTTTTGGTTCTATTTTTTTGGCTAGAATTTTTAGAGCAGAACGTAGTTCTGCAATGAGTCTCATATACGTTTCATCATCACTTTTATTGTTCATCTTTCCTTTTTCGTTGCGTCCTTGGAAATGTTCGCGAATATCGTATAAACTTGCATTTACGTTATAAACACCCCGTCTTCCAACTGCGTTGGAATCCACCCCTCTGAAAGAGGGGAATTCTTGAGTGTGATAATATTTCCAAAGATTTCTACCCGCATCAAAAACAAGTTTAGCTTCTTCTGAAAATTGCAATCTTGTAGACAACCCTTTCAGAGTTTCAAACTCTGAAAGGGTTTCTTGTTGTGAAAATAAATCTACATTTTGATTTTCTATTTTCACTTTTCCAGCGATAAAATCGGTCATAAAATTGCTTTCGAACTTGCTTCTTGCATTTACTTCTAATTCTGTAAATGGAATCCAGTGGTTGGTTCCAAATTGTGATTGTATATTATTAGAAAACAAGGTAAAAGCCAAACAATCATTCTGAAAGTCGGAGTCCGACTCCCATTTATCATTAGGAAATAGAAATTGGTCTCTGTCATTAAGCCAAGTGGCTTCTATACAATGACGAACTGCAAAGTAGATTGAAATTTCAGTTAAATTTTTATCAGTTACCCAACTTCCACGAGGATGTGGTAATTGATTTTTATCATTTATTATAAAGACAAAATTTACATTTTGAAAGTCATTTCCTTTAGCAGAAATATATGCAATGTTTTTCTCATTAATTCTATTTCTTGTTGTTATAAGCCAATCATTTATTGATTTAAAATTCGAATTATTAGAAATTCCTTTTTTTTCGATAAAATTTCCAAAAGAATCGTAAACATCGGCTTGAATGTATTCAAAATTCTCATATTTTTCAGAATTCCATAAAAAGAAACCTATTGGAAATTTACCTTTAACGTTATCAAAAGTGTTGGCGGGGACGATAAAAATTTTCTCTAGCTTCGCTCGAAATTCATTCCTGAAATCTGAGAAGTTTGGAGCTTGCAGAATTTTCAAAGTTGAAAATTCTGCAAGCTTTGAGCCTAAGATTTCTTTATTTATTCTTATGAAAAACTGAGCGAAAAGTTCTCTTCCTCCAATTCCAATTTTATTCTGATATTTTTTATAAACATTAGTAGTTACGGCAACATCTGTTTTATTTTTACCTTTTCCAGAAACAGTTTCCATACTTGCTGCTTCCGCATAAGGAGGATTAATATACACCACCAATTTTTTTCGTTTTTCTTCGTCTATAATGATGTTATACAAATCATCGGGTAATTTTCCGCCTTTAGATTTTGGCAGAAATTCGTCATTCAAGAAATCAAACTGAAATACATAATCGTGCAATAGCAAAGCGCCGTTTTCAATACGTTCGTGCATAGCATTTACATCAGATTGGTCTAGTGTAGAAGCAAAAATGTGATATTTATTAGTAAGACCAGCTAATAAATTTCCTGTTCCAGCAGCACAATCCCAAACATAATATTCTTCTTGCCAATCTTCGCCCAAAACATCGGCTATATATTTTTGCGAAAGTTCTACCCAAATTCTTGGTGTAAAATAAGCACCTTTTCTCTCTCTAATATCTTGCGGAACGAGTAAGTCTTTTCTTTCTAAAATATATTTTTGAAATTCTTCAAGAGGCGGTCTTTTGTATTTTTTCCAAAATTGTTCGTAAGGTTTTTTATCCTTAAAAGGAATAGTAGCATTAAACAAGGATTTCAGATTTTCTTTGGCAATTTCGTAATGTCCGTTTTTAAAAACTACAAAAAGATTTTCAGAAATTGGCGTATCATCTTCTATTACAGGAGTTCCTTTGTCATCTACAAATAAATCTGCTAAAAAAAAACTATTGTCTAAAATGTTTTGTTTTTTGCCATCTTCCCAATTAAAATCTATATAAGGTTTTACTTGTTCTACCCAGCGTAAATAGATAGGGACAAAATTGTTTTTATTAATAAGAATTTTGCCAGATTCTGTAGCCTTTGCGAGATTATTTTTAATGAAAAATTTAAGTTCTTTTTCATCTTTTAGAAAATCATACAAATAATCATTTTTGTCTAAAGATTTTTGAACACGTTCTCTAATAATTGAAAATTCTTTGGTGTTTTGGTTACTACTGGTAACATTCCAATTAAAATCATTGAGCGAGAAAATATCTAATACTGCATTATAAGGAATAAAAGCAATCTTTTTACCATCAAAAGCACCTAAAAAAGCAGGGGGTAAAGTTTTGTCAAAAGTTCTAGCTTTACCAATAGTGAGAATTAATTGTGCAAACATAGAAATCACATCATAATCTCCAGTTTTAGCTTCTGCCCAAAGTAAATTTATATCATCAAATAATTTAGTTTGTTTTGGATTTTTGTTTTTAGGGGTTACACAGAAATCTATGTTTCCTAAAATTTTAGTAGTATCAAAATCACCAAAAAAATCTTGTCCTACTTTGTTCTTAACTTCTTCTTCACGAATATTTGCGTATTTCATTTGTTGATTATTATTTTTTTTATGGTCAAATGCAATCACTTATTACAAGCGTTTTTGATTTTGAACATTAATAAAAGTGATTTCATGGTTTATAAAGTAATTCTTAAATCCAAATATACAAAAACACTCGCAAATTTTCCCTATTTTCGCCAACTCATAACTCATAACTCAATCAAATGTTCAGCAAAGAAGAAGCTGCTAAAATAAAAAAGGAATTTTGGACCAGTTTCGGCAAGTCGTTTCCGAAGAAATGGATTTTGTACGATACTAAAATCAAAGACTTCGCTTTTAAATTCTATTGTGATAACAAAAAAGCCGAAGTTTCTATAGACATTGAAATGAAAGATGAAATCTTCCGAAATGCTTATTACGAGAAGCTTTGGTCTCTCGAAGGAATTTTAGAAGATGAACTGAAATGCGAGGTGTATAAAGACGAATTCTACGTCTTAGAAAACGGAAAAGTGATTTCTAGATTTTGGGTAGAAAAACATGGCGTTTCCATCTACAATAAAAACACTTGGCGAGAAATTTTCGAATTCTTTGTCGAAAAAATGACCGCTTTTGAAATGGTGTATTATGAATATGAGGAGTTTATAAAAGATGTGTAAAAGAATCAAGTAAAAAGTAAAAAGAGCCAAGTGAAAGTCCCCAAAGTATTCACATGGTTTTTAAGTTTTTAAAGTATATAAAGACGCTTCGTTTTTTTTAAACGAAGCGTCTTGTTTTATCTCAAAAAAATCTTTGCGACTTTGCGTGAAAAACTATCACAAAGTTCTCAAAGGCATCACAAAGTTCACAAAATTAAGATTCTTGAGACGCTTTGCTTTTCAAAGCTCACTTTTAATTATTATACAAAAAAATCTGCGAACTCTGTGTTAAATAAAATCTTTGCGACTTTTCGTGAAAAAATGCTGTGAAAATCTGTGTAATCTGTGAGAACTATTGCCCAAATTTCTTCTTTCTCAACCAAAAGAAAACTCCACCCAAAATTCCTAAAATTGCCAAAGGTGTCAATAAATTAAACCATTGCCAATTCGTTTTTTCTTCGTCTATTCTTCTTCTGTCAAGCAAGCGGGATTCTATATTTCTGTTTCTTAATTCAATTAAATTAGAATCATCGAGAAGCCAATCTAAGCAGTTTCTCAAAAATTGTTCGTTTCCGTAGAGTTGGTCGGTTAATAAATCTGCTCCTAAAGGTAAATTTTGACCTTTCATCATTTGATTTCGGCCAACATCACCATCAGAAATAACAATCATTTTATTGTTTTCAGACACTTTATTTTTGAAATTAGGGAAACCGTTTTTCTCACTTCTATTCGCATAAGCAGAGGTAAATTTACCTTCTAAACTCACCGCAAAAATCTTAGGAGTAGTAGGTTTTTCCATCACAGAAAGACTGTCAAGATTCGCCATTTCTGAGAGCTCTACATAATTAGGAACCGATTTAGCCGTGGTTCTTTCACTCGATTCGTAAAGCACTTGAGTTTTGATATTTTTTCTTCCCAATGTATCAATAGCAGTTGGGAATTCAAATTTTACAGGATTAATATTTTTGGTAATAGGATTGTTATTTTCATTAATTCCCAAAGGAAAATAAGGCCAAATTAAATTGGAGTATTGAGGATTTCCTGCCACTTCGCCAACTTGCAGTCTAATCAAAGCAGATTTTTGGAAATCTTTAATCAAAGGAGCATTGATTCTCACACCATAATTAAAGAAAAAATCAGTCATATTGATGTCGATAGGATAGGCCATGAGTTTTTTCTTGGTCATCAAAGTATCCATTTCTGCATTCACAGCGTCAATCATCCAAAGTGTTTTTCCTCCGTTCATAATGTATTGGTCTAAAATCACTTTTTCACCGTCAGTAAAGGCTTTTCTAGGCTTTGCAATCACCAAAGCATCCATTCTTTCTAAATTCGGAAGATCTTCTAGAGTCAACTCTTTTTTGTTTACAGGAATTACAGGACCAGCATTGTAATTTTCGAGCGTCATGTCCATAAAACTGCGGAATTCATCTACTCGTAATTCATCTTGATTCACCAAAACACCTACGTTTTTCTTTTGGTCTGCCACCAAAGATTTAATGGTAGAAGCGAAGTTAAACTCTAGATTTTCAATGGATTTGGTTAACTGTTCCGCTGCATCTATTCCCATTTGATTGGTTATAAGCGAAATAGAAGTTCCATAACCTTTATATTTCAGTGCAGCATAAGGAAAAAGTACGATTTGAGAAACTTTTCCGTCTTTCATATCGGGCAACATAGAAGGTTGCATTCCCATTGCTTGAAGCGTGTCTTGAGACATTTTGGTCGCAATAGGATCGATGAATTTGTAATCAATTTTTGGATTGATTTTTCTGAATTCTTCCAAAAGAAACTGCGTTTCGTTCTGCAATTGCTTAAAACTTGCAGGAAAATCACCTTCCAGATAAACTTCTACAGTCAGTGGTTCTTTTATAGATTTCAGCGTTTCTACCGTAGCATCAGAAAGGGTGTAACGTTTCTCTTTAGTCAAATCAAAACGATGAGAAAATGCCCCGAAAATCCCTAAAAATAGGATGATGGCTAGAATAATATATTTTAAATTTTGTTTCATTTTATATTTTAAATTTTAAACCACAAAAGAGACAAAAGCTTTTGTTGCTTTTTAAGTTTTTCAAAAGTAAAAAAAAGGGAGAATTTTCTTTTTTTACTTTTGGCTTGCTTTATTTTTCAATCAATTCTTTGGTTGCTTTTGCGGTTAAATAACTATTTCTTCTTCTCCACAAAAACTTTTGCCAAAAACAAACTTAATCCAATCACCAATAAGAAGTAAAACACATCTTGTGTGTCAATCAAACCTCTTGTAAAAGCGATGAAGTGATGATAAAAACCAAGATTTTGAAGCAAATAATCTGCGCCTCCCAACAATTTGAAATTGGCCAATTGTTCTATCCCAAAGTATAAAATGAAATTCAATAAAACGCCCAATAAATAAGCCATAATTTGATTGGAGGAAAGTGAACTTGCCAAAATCCCAACCGCAGAAAATGCTGCAATGAGAAGAATAATTCCGAAATAGCTTCCTAAAGTTGCTCCCAGGTCTAAATTTCCTGCTGGAACGCCTAAAACGTAAACGGAGTAGAGGTAAACCAATGAAGGAAGTAAGCATAAAATCCCAACCAAAAATACCGCGAAAAACTTCCCTGAAACGATTTCTGAAATGCTTAATGGTTGAGAAAAAAGCCATTGCAATGTTCCGTTTTGTTGTTCTTCGGCAAAAGATTTCATGGCTAATGCTGGAATAATGAACAAAAACAACCATGGCGAAAGCGTGAAAAAGCTTTGCAAACTTGCCGTTCCGATTTCTAGAATATTGAAATCATTCTCGAAAAAAAATAAAAATAAAGCAGAAATCAAAGAAAATGCACCGACGATAATCCATGCACTCCAATTCCCGAAATAACTCCAAAGTTCTTTTTTTAGTATAGCAATCATTAATTGATAATTCTTTTAATTCCGTTTTTTAAAATAGCTTCATTAAAATTAAAAATGAGCCCTAATTTGTAGTTTCCAAATTTAAGATAAGTTAGAACCTGAGCAAAATGTGCATTGTGAAGTTCTTCTACAGTTTTTAATTCTACCACTACTTTATCTTCTACTAATAAATCTATTCTGTAACCATTATCTATTTTCAAGTCTTTGTAAGTAATAGGAAGCAATACTTCTTTTTCTACTTTCAAGCCATTTAGTTTTAATTCGTACATTAAACATTCTTGGTATGCTCTTTCTAATAAACCTGCTCCCAATCTTCGATGTACTTCTATTGCACAACCAATGATGATGGTTGATAATTCATTTTCGGTCATAGTTTTTTAGTTTTATTTTATCACAAAGTTCTCAAAGTAATCACAAAGTACACAAAATTAAGATATTTGAGACGCCTTGCTTTTCGAAGCTTTATGATTAAGTCTAAAATAGTATAAACTCAATCAAGCGAAGCGTCTTTGTGAAGGTATTTATAAAAAATCATTGTGAACTTTGTGGCTGTTCTTTGTGATCTCTGTGATATTAAGACTTTTTCTTATTCACCAATTTTACCGTCATCATAATCACAAACACAATAACGAAAAATCCTGCAATTAATTGCCACCAATTTTCAATGGTCAAAGATTTTAAAATTACTGTGAAAACCACTAAAAATAGTAGAAATGTTGCAATTTCATTGGCTTGTCTTAATTTGAGATTGGCGGTTTTTAGTTCACCGTTTTGTAGGTTTTTTATTTCTAATACTTTTTTCCAAGACCAATAATGGTAGATAAAAAGTCCTATGAGAAAGGCTATTTTCAACTGAAACCAAGACATTTGTAAAAGTGTAGGGTTCATTAAAATTAAAATTGTCCCAAAAATGGTCATCAAAACAAACGCTGGAACCGTGATAATGTTCCATAATCTTCTTGCCATATAAACATATTGCTCACGAAGAATTTCCTTTTTAGGACTTTCGAAAGCATCAGTGTCTTTATAATACACAAAAATTCTTACGAGATAAAAAATTCCCGCAAAATAACTCACCATAAAGATGATATGTAGCGCTTTTATGATTAAATAAGTCATGGTAATTTACGATTTACGATTTATGATTTATAATTTTTCTAACATCTAACATCTAACATCTAAAATCTAACATCTAACATCTAACATCTAACATCCATCATTCAAACTGTATATACACCTTATCACCCACTTTTAAGCCAAAAAGTGAATTGGCGCCATTGTTTTTTGTACCTTTATAAATGGTGATTTCTAATAAATCTTGACCATTAAAAAGAGCAGAAGCTTTGCCATGATATTCATTTTCTTTTTCCCAATCGGTGACGATGTCTGTGTATTTACGGTTGATATTTTTCAGTAAAATATTTCGAATGTTAATTTCAAAATTATTGAAATTCACCATTGTTTTATCAAAAATTAATTTGCTGATGTTGGTTACACAATTCCCGAAATTATCAATATACATCACTTCGCCAATCAGCATTTTCTCAGGTTCATTGAAGTAAGGTTTTGCAAAAGTAGTACACTTGTAGTGCTTAATTTTTCTGCCGATGAGTTCTGGCAAACCACCTTTGGTCAAATGTGCTGCGACGGGAACGAAAATATCAACACTCGCAAATTTTACTTCGTCGTCAAAACGATTATTGATGGTAATTTCGTAAATGGCTTCTGGTTTTTGGTCAAAAAAAGTGAGGCTCATCAATCCATTGTCAGCGGTAATGAAATAATGCCCATCCATTTTTACCAAAAGATTTTTGCGGTCTTTGTGAAAAAAACTGTCTACGGAAACAATATGCACACTCTCTTTAGGGAAATGCGCGTAAGCATTTCTTAGAATATAGGCGGTTTGTATTAGATTATAAGCCCCAATTTCATGGGTGATATCAATAATTCTAGCATCGGGATTAAGCTGGAGAATGCTGCCTTTAATGGCTGAAACTCTGTGGTCTAGATTTCCATAATCTGATGTAAGGGTAATTATTGGCATTTTTAATAGTAAAAATTTGAAAAAACAAAGATATTGCTTATTTTTGGTAAGATAAAATTTTTAAAAATATAAACAATTTGTACGAAATCACTTACGAACTCACAGGAATAGACACTAAAACGTTTTATGGTGTTAACAATCAATATTTTAATTTATTGAAATCTTCTTTTCCTACGCTGAAAATCACGGGGAGAGATAATTTTATTTTTGCAATGGGTAATCAAGAAACGCTTGATGTACTCCAGCAAAAATTAGATGATATTGTGAGTTATATTTCCACCAATAATTCTATTGGACTTAAAGATTTAGAAAATATTCTCAAAATAAAAAGTGAGGAGGAAAAACAATTGGTTTTTGACCAAGATATCATTGTAAAGGGTGTAAATGGTAAAATCATCAAAGCGAAAACCACCAATCTTAAAAAATTGGTCAAAGAAAGTGAAAAGAAAGACATGGTTTTCGCCATCGGTCCTGCAGGAACAGGGAAAACTTATACCAGTGTAGCATTGGCAGTGAGAGCATTGAGAGATAAAGAAGTCAAAAGAATTATTTTAACCAGACCTGCAGTAGAAGCAGGGGAGAGTTTAGGATTTTTACCAGGCGACTTGAAAGAAAAACTCGATCCTTATTTACAACCGTTGTATGATGCTTTGAGAGATATGATTCCTCACGAAAAATTAGAAGGTTTTATCGAGCGCAAAGTGATAGAAGTAGCTCCACTAGCTTTTATGAGAGGAAGAACTTTAGATGAAGCTTTTGTCATTCTAGATGAAGCGCAGAATACCACACATTCTCAGATGAAAATGTTTCTGACGAGAATGGGCATGAATGCTAAATTTATCATTACAGGAGATCCAAGTCAGGTAGATTTGCCACCAAAACAACATTCTGGGCTAAAAGAAGCGATGAGAATTCTAAAAGGAGTTCATGAAATAGGTTTTGTACATCTTACAGAAGAAGATGTGGTAAGACACCCAGTGGTAAAGAAAATTATCTTGGCTTACAACGCCGAAGAAAAAAGACAAAGAGAAGAATAACAAATATTTACAGAAAAAATATAGTTAGAAAAGCGAATTTTAATTCGCTTTTTTTTATTAATTTTTCTAAAAAGTGAAAATAATTCATAAAATTCTTGATGGTTTAGGTTATTTTTTTTAATTTAGTTTCTGTTAATTATATACTAATAGATTATGAAAAAATTATTTTTAGTAGGTGCATTAGCACTTTTCGGAGCAATTAATGCTCAAACAAAAGATGTATTGTCTAAAGGACATTGGTTAGTAGAAACTAATACTAATTTTGGAGTTTTAAGCCCATCAAATACCTCTATTGGTTTTATGTCTTCTGATGGAACTTCACTTTTTAAAATAGGTGGAGAAGCTGGTTATTTTGTTGCTAATAATTTAGCTTTAAAAGTAGGTTTAGGCTTAACAACTATGACTGGTGAAGACTTTTATGGAGACAGCGAAACTGTTTCTGCATTCAATTACAAGGTTGGTGTAAAGTATTATATTGCGAGTCAGTTTCCTGTACAAGTAGATTTCAGTGGTATATCTTCTGAAGGTTCAAGTACAAGCGCGATTGGTTTTCAAGGAGGATATGCTTGGTTTGTTGCCCCGAATATTTCTATTGAACCAGGGTTAAGATATGATGTGTCTGCCGATGATGGTGGAGATGGAATTTTCTCTGGAAACGTTGGTTTTGCAATTCATTTCTAATAAAAAAATAATAAAAAATCCTGAGAATTTCTCAGGATTTTTTATTTATATATTTTAAAACTATTTCCCGAAAAGGTTGCCGCCCATTCCTGGCATATTAGGCATTCCTTTACTCATCATCTGCATGAGTTGTTTTCCTTGAGGACCTTGCATCATCTTCATCATTTTGCCCATCTGTTCGAATTGTTTCATCAGTGCATTTACATCTTCTAATTTTCTACCAGCACCTTTAGCAATTCTTTTTTTACGGTTCATATCAATCACAGAAGGTCTTCTCCTTTCTTCTGGAGTCATAGAATAAATAATGGCTTCTATGTGTTTGAAAGCGTCATCATTAATGTCTACATCTTTTATGGCTTTTCCTACGCCTGGTAACATTCCCATTAAGTCTTTCATGTTACCCATTTTTTTGATTTGGTTAATCTGCGTTAAGAAATCATCAAAACCAAATTCATTTTTAGCGATTTTTTTATGAAGTTTTTTAGCTTCTTCTTCGTCAAATTGTTCTTGAGCTCTTTCTACTAAGGAAACTACGTCTCCCATTCCTAGAATTCTGTCCGCCATTCTTTCTGGGTAGAACAGGTCTAGAGCTTCCATTTTTTCACCAGTAGAGATAAACTTAATCGGTTTGTTAACTACCGAACGAACTGTAAGCGCAGCACCACCTCTGGTATCACCATCTAATTTGGTTAGAACTACACCGTTATAATCTAAAACATGGTTAAAGGCAAGAGCTGTATTTACGGCATCTTGTCCCGTCATCGCATCTACTACGAAAAGAGTTTCTGTAGGTTTTACGGCTTGGTGAACGTTTCTGATTTCGTTCATCATGGCTTCGTCTATGGCAAGACGACCTGCGGTATCTATAATCACTACATCATGCTTGTTTTCTTTAGCAAACTGAATAGCGTTTTGAGAAATTTCTACAGGATTTTTATTTTCGATTTCTTTGTAGATGGTTACGCCTACTTGGTCTGCAAGAACCGTTAACTGGTCTATTGCAGCAGGTCTGTAAACGTCACAAGCAACCAATAAAGGGTTTTTGCTTCTTTTTTGTTTTAAATAGTTGGCTAATTTTCCAGAAAAAGTAGTTTTACCAGAACCTTGTAAACCAGCAATTAAAATAATGGTTGGCTTGTCAGAAAGATTAATGCCTTCTTGAGTAGTACCCATCAATTCTACCAATTCATCATGTACAATCTTGGTCATCAATTGCCCTGGAGTAATAGAGGTAAGCACGTTTTGTCCTAGTGCTTTGTCTTGAACTCTTTTGGTAAGGTCTTTGGCTACTTTGTAATTAACATCGGCATCTACTAGAGCACGGCGAATTTCTTTTACCGTCTCCGCTACGTTAATTTCTGTAATTTTTCCGCGGCCTTGAATGTTTTGTAAGGCTTTATCTAGCTTGTCCTGAAGACTATTAAACATAGTGAATGATTTTTTAAGATGTGCAAAAATAAGGAATTTTGTTGACTTGTTTCTCTAACTCCTAAAAGATTTGTAAACCAAAAGAATAAAATTTATTGATTTTTACCTTTTGAAAAATCTAAATCAAGAGAAATACGTTTTTTAAAAGAAAAACAAAAAAAAAGCGACTTCCTTAGAAGTCGCTTTCGTCTATATAGAATACCAAAAAGAGATTATGCTAATTTTACTTGAATAGCGTTTAATCCTTTTTGTCCTTGTGTTACTTGGTACACAACTTTGTCATTTTCTTTAATTGTTCTAGTGCTTAAACCAGAAGAATGTACAAAAATGTCATCTCCTCCGTTGTTGGGAGTAATAAATCCGAAACCTTTTGTTTCGTTGTAAAATTTTACGGTGCCTTCTTGCATAGTAATGGGTTTTAAATAGACATTTTTTACAATGTCTTGGTTAATGGATTAAGAAGCAGTAAACCTAAGTTTCTTATTTCTTAACGGGTAATAGCGCTTTTGCGCAATGTATGGAGTAAAGAGAAATAGTTTTGAAATAGTATTCAAAAGATGATTTCTCGTTATTTTACCAATTCAATGTTGATTGCCGAAAATCCTTTAGCAGATCTTTCTTTTTCGAAAGATACTTTGTGCCCTTTTTTCAGGATTTCCCTAGCATTATTTTGGTGGAAAAATACATTTTCTTTTGAGCGGTCTTCGGTGATGAAACCGTAACCTTTTTCGCTTAAGAAAGTGATGATTCCAGACTTTCTAGTTTCTTCTTCAGGAATAGGAGCAGCTCCTAATTGAATATCGTCTAGAGAAACCTCTTGTCTTTTTTCTGGCGGAGTAGTTGTAATTCTTCCGAACTCATCTACATAGGAAAACATATCTTCTAGTTCTTTTCCTTTGTTGTTATTCGCTTTACGCTCTTCACGGCGCTGTGCTTTTTCTTTTTGTTTTTGAATTTTTTTCTTAAAGTTTTCTTTTTTTGAGAAAGAATCTGCCATAAATAATGTTCTGTTTGTTTTTTAATGAATGATGAAACCAATGAATATTGGTGTATTGCGTGCTATAAGAAATCTACTGTTTTTATGAACAGAGCGCTTATATCATAAGGATCAGGGAACTTCGTCCAGGTTATTTTGCCTTGTTTTGCTTTCAGGGTTATGTGCATCTGTGAGGTGTTATTCTAAAAAGGGACGCTGAAAAAGCAAAAACTGAAAAAGAAATAAAAAAATATTCTAAACTGTAACAGATAGCAAAGGCAGTAACCTATTTTATAAATTATTCTACAAAGGTACACTAAATAAATGACGTGACCTAATGATGAGTTTTTGGTGGAGGATTTCACCGTGATTAGGGTTTGGGTTGAATCAAGTGGCAGTCAAAGTGCAGTTTTGTTCGGAAAAAGTACCGTTTTTCCGAAGCTGATTCGAACTTGATTCGAACAAGACTCGAAGGAAAGTGGAGAAAAGGAGAGTAAATGAGTGTTTTTTTTGGAGATAATAAGAGAGGGTGATGTCTAAATGAACAGCAACTGAGGTGCAATTATCTTGCCTTTATCCTACAATTATCTAGGAGGTTTCTAGTAAGTATGTGGACAAATAAAAAAGTCCCACCGAAGCAGGACTATAGATTTTACATCTACGGCATATAGCCTTATTGTGATAAGATTAAAGATTAGAAATTTTAATCATACTACAAATATAAATAAAAATTTATTGTAAAAGATTATGGTTTTTCGTATTGTGCAAAATTTTCTTTTTGCTAATTTTATAAGTTCATAAAATAAAACTAATACTTATGGCAAAAATTCTAGGATTAGACTTGGGAACGAACTCTATTGGGTGGGCTTTAATTGAAGACAATCAAAACAAAATTTTAGGATTAGGAACTAGAATATTTCCTATGGGAGTAGAGAATTTAGGAGATGGTGAAGGTGAAATTTCTAAAAACGCTAGTAGAACTGGAGCAAGGGGAGTAAGAAGACAGTTTTTCAGAAGAAGATTAAGAAAACAAATTCTTTTAAAATCACTTTCAGAAAATAAAATGTGTCCGCTAGAAGCTTCTGATTTTCAGGAATGGAAGAGAAATAAGAGGTTTCCTATTGAAAAATTAACAACATGGTTTGCCTTAAATCCTTATGAACTACGTCAGAAAGCATTAATTGAAAAGTTGTCTTTAGAAGAAATAGGAAGAATTTTTTATCATTTAATTCAGAGAAGAGGATTTTTAAGTAACAGTAGAAAAGGCGGAAGTGATGATGGTACTATTTTTAAAGGGAATCCAAAAGAAGGAAAAATTGGAATTACTGAAACGCAAAAAAATATTGAAGATAAAACATTAGGCGCTTATTTATTTGAAATTTATCCGAAAGAAAATCAACCTTTTCAGGATGGTTTGGAACGAATTCGAAATCGATACACCACCCGTAAAATGTATGTAGATGAGTTTGAATTGATATGGAACAAACAAGCCCAATTTCATGCTGAACTTACGAATGAATTAAAAACCTTATTTGGTGGAAGAAAATTAGATGGTTACAAAGAAGATGGAATTTTATTTCATCAGAGACCTTTACGTTCTCAAAAACATTTGGTAGGAAATTGTTCTTTTGAACCTAATAAAACAAAATGTCCAATAAGCGCCATTCCATTTGAGCAATTTAGAGTTTGGCAATGGGTGAATACAGTGGAGTACAACGGGAAGAAAATTTCTCAAGAAGAAAAAGAAAAAATTATAGAGTTTCTATTTGCCAATGAAAAACCTGAATTCAAGAAAATTAGAAAAGTTATTGGTAAAGAAAGTTCAGAATTTAAATTTAATTATAAAGATGATGATAAAATTGTAGGAACTCATACCATTTCTAATCTATCAAATAAAAAGTATTTTGGTGCAAAATGGTTGGAGTTTACAGAAAAAGAACAAGAAGATATTTGGCATGTATTATATTTTTTCGATAGTAAATCTAATCTTAAAGAATACGCTATTAAGAATTGGAATTTTACAGAAGAACAGGCTGAATCTATTTCAAAATTTAATGTGAAAGATGGTTATGCAAGTCTGAGTAGAAAAGCTATTTCTAATATTCTGCCATTTTTAAAACTAGGTTTCACCTATGATGTAGCTGTTGTCTTGGGCGGAATTAAAAACGTTTTCGGTTCAGATTGGGAAAAGCTATCTGATGAGAAAAGAAACTTCTTTTATGATAATGTTTATGAAATCGTTCGTTCTAAAAATAAAGGTGGATTTATTGAAATCATCAAAGATATTCTAAGAAATGATTACAATATTTCAGATAATCAACTAAGAAAATTATATCATCATTCTGCCACAATTGATGCCACAGAATTATTAGAAAAGTTACCAGTAGGTAAAGATGCAGATAAAGACATTCAAGCAATAAGAAATCCAATAGTTATTACGGCATTGTTTGAATTGCGAAAGTTAGTGAATGAATTGATAGACGAACATGGTAAGATTGATGAAATCAAAGTAGAAATGGCTCGTGATTTAAAAATATCAAAATCACAACGTAACAAAATTCGTAAAGAACAAAAACGATTAGAAAGAGAAAATGATAGAGTAAAAGCAAGATTGTTAGAAGAAAGACAAAGGATTACTCATGACAATATTTTACTTTATAAACTCTGGGAAGAATGTAAACATACTTGTCCCTATACAGGGAAACCTATTTCTGTAACTCAATTATTTTCTGGCGAAGTTCAAATTGAACATATTCATCCTTGGAGCCGTTCTTTGAATGATAGTTTTTCTAATAAAACATTGTGCTATGCAGATGAAAACCGTAAAAAAGGGAACAAAACACCTTTTGAATTTTATGGTAGTGATGAGGCGAATTGGTCTGCAATAAAAGAAAGAGCCTTAAAATTATTTTCTGATACTAAAGAATATCCTAATGCGTATCAAAAATTTAAAAGATTTGTTCAGCAAAAATTTGATGATGATTTTTCAACAAGACAACTCAATGATACAAGATATATCAGTAAGGAAGCTAAAAACTATCTCTCTAAAATTTGTAATAAAGTAACCGTTTCACCGGGACAAGCTACTTCTAACTTGAGACATAAATGGGGATTAAATCAGATTTTAAATGATGACAATGAGAAGACGAGAGAAGACCACCGTCATCATGCTATTGATGCATTAGTAATGGCTTGTACTAAAGTTTCTTATGTTCAGGAATTATCAAAATGGAACCGCTATAATAGAGGATATGATGTAAAAGATTTTCCTATGCCTTGGCTTAGCTTCTGGAAAGATGCAGAAAAAGCGGTAAATCAAATTTTAGTTTCTCACAAAAAAGTTTCTAATGATATTACCGTTAGAACTCACACCACTGAGAAAAATGGTAAGAAATATAAAAATTTAGGAATTGCAGCTAGAGGACAATTGCATAAAGAAACCGTTTATGGAAAGAGAACATTTAACGGAGAAGAAGCATTTCATGTAAGAAAGCCTATCGAAAGTTTAGAAACAGCCAAACAAATTGCTAAAGTAGTAGATGAATCCATAAGACTTTTAATTTTAAAAAGAGTAAATGAATTAGGAGGTTTTGTAAAAGATAAAGTGCCTGCAAATACTTTTTTTATTGTAGATGAAAACGGAGTAAAACAACCTCAAATCTTTTTACCTAATCAGAATGGCGCACCTGTTCCTATATTAAAAGTAAGAGTGAAAGAGAATATCGGTGGAGCCGAAAAATTGAAAACTAATGTAAGTCAGTGGGTAAATCCTAGAAATAACCATCATGTATTAATTTATAAAGATGAAAAAGGAAATCTAAAAGAAGAAGTGGTAACATTTTGGACGGTTGTAGAACGCAAAAGAACAGGACAGTCAGTGTATCAACTACCTCTTGATGGAAAAGAAATAGTCACTACTTTGCATATCAATGATATGTTTTTATTAGGTTTAAGCGAAGATGAAATCAATTGGGAAAACCCAGATTATAAAGTTTTAAAAGAGCATTTGTATAGAGTGCAGAAATTTACATCGGGTGATTATTATTTTAGAAAAGCACTAACATCATCAATACAAAATCTTGAAGAAAAACAACAAATAAATAGTTTTGGTTTTGGTAAAAATGGTTGGTCAACACATAATCCAATAAAAGTAAAAATTTCAGTTTCAGGAAAAATTATTCCATTTTAACTAATTTCGTATAAAGTTCTTTGACATTAACGGATAATCATAAGCAACCAAACCACAACGGAGTTTCGGCGATAGCTCACTTCGTTGTGGTTTGATTAAAGATTAGAAAAAACGATATTACCCAAGCGAAAACGAATTATACCACAAAGTTGTGGTTTGATTAAAGATTAGAAAAAACGATATTAGAACGCATTGTTATTTGCTTTTGAAATCAGTTGTGGTTTGATTAAAGATTAGAAAAAACGATATTATTCTCTGTAAATGCTTATTGAGATACTTAGTTGTGGTTTGATTAAAGATTAGAAAAAACGATATTCCTACCAATTTCATGTCAATTGGAGTTTTCGTTGTGGTTTGATTAAAGATTAGAAAAAACGATATTCAATTATCATAACCAAGGTAACGTACAAGTGTTGTGGTTTGATTAAAGATTAGAAAAAACGATATTAATAATAAAATCTATGAATGCAATCGTGGTGTTGTGGTTTGATTAAAGATTAGAAAAAACGATATTCAAGAATTAGAAACAAAAACCATCTATTTAGTTGTGGTTTGATTAAAGATTAGAAAAAACGATATTAAACTTCAAACTTGGGTTAAGGACCATTATGTTGTGGTTTGATTAAAGATTAGAAAAAACGATATTTTATAACTAACACTTAAACCTTAATACAATGTTGTGGTTTGATTAAAGATTAGAAAAAACGATATTGGATTCGATGGAACCGAAAGCGCAGGAGTAGTTGTGGTTTGATTAAAGATTAGTAAAAACGATATTCAATTAGAGAAGAACAAATATTTGGCTTATGTTGTGGTTTGATTAAAGATTAGAAACCGAGGAACGAGGTTCGACGAAGTCAATTAACGATATTAAAATATTGGCGGAATTTTCTACATCAACGGTTGTGGTTTGATTAAAGATTAGAATTAACGATATTTTTGTGCTAGTCAAAAGAATCGGACTAACCGTTGTGGTTTGATTAAAGATTAGAAACCGAGGAACGAGGTTCGACGAAGTCAATTAACGATATTAGTTGGCTCTCTACCTTCTAATAATCAATAGGTTAATGATGAAATATCGTACATAAAAATGCTTCTTTTTTGCCTTGATACAGCAAGATTGAAGCATTTTTTGTTTTCTATGTGTTGAATTTTTAGTTTTTAATAATCAATAGGAACGGGCTTTAGCCCGTTTTGAAAATTAAAAGATCTAATGGCTTTAGCCAAAAGTTAAAAGATAATTTTTTTCTCTAAAATAGTTCTAATTGTACTGGCTGAGGTGATTTTGGCACTTCGGATTTTCCCCAGAAATCATTAACAAAGCCTATAGAAGCCACAATTTTCTAAATAATTTCCCCACCAACCTGATCTGCTGTATCTTTGTAGAAAATACTAGAAATTGAATCTTAGAAAATTAGCCGATAAACAGAATGTTTTCTTGTTGCTGTTGCTGGTGATGGTTTTGGCGGGAAAACTCATTCCTTACCAAGAATCTTACAATCAAATATTTAACTTAGAACAATTCATCGATTGGGGAATTGCGGGGATTTTCCTTTTGTACGGGCTAAAACTCAACTTGAAAGAAGTGCTGAAAGATGTCTCCAATTGGAAGTTGCACCTATTGGTTCAAGCGGGAACTTTCATTCTTTTTCCTGCATTGGTATTGGTTTTTTATCCAATTTTTAAAGATTCGCCGTACTTCCAAAGTTGGCTTTCCGTATATTTTTTAGCGTGTTTGCCTTCTACGGTTTCTTCATCGGTAGTGATGGTTTCTATAGCCAAAGGAAATGTGACTTCAGCTATTTTTAATGCCTCTATTTCTGGACTTATTGGCATTGTAATGACGCCTTTATTGATGGGGTTTTTCTTAAATGCTCAAGCTGCCGAAAGTCATCAGTCTGAAATTATCCAACAATTATTACTCAAAGTTCTTTTGCCGATTATCTTGGGAATTCTGCTCAATCCGATTTTTAAAAATTGGGTAACGAAATACAGTAAAATCATTGCAGAATTTGACCGTCTCATTATTTTACTCATCGTTTACGAAAGCTTTTCTAAAGCATTTATCGAGAATATTTTTTCTACCGTTCCTTTATTGGTCTTTGTGGTGATTACACTTGCTGCAATAGCGTTGTTTTTTATCGTTTATGAGATTTTAAAACGCATTTCACTTCGATTGGGTTTCAGCAGGGAAGATGTGATTACCACTGCTTTTTGTGGCTCCAAAAAATCTTTGGTTCATGGCAGTTTATTTGTGATGATTCTAGGGATTCCCGAAGAACAAAAAGTTCTTTTCCTATTGCCGATTATGATTTACCACAGTTTCCAACTGTTCTATGTAAGTGCTCTCGCCAATAAAATCGCAAAAAGCAAAGTTTAAAAATAAACTTTATAGACCAATTAAAATTTCAAGATTTTAATCTTAACTAAAAACTTTCTTTAAATCTGGTTTCTGAATTAATCGAAGAATAAACGAGGTTGAAATTTTATGTTTTGGAAAACTATTTTCTAAAAAAAAGGAGTTGTGCAACAGCTACCTGTCTTAGCAGTAGTTTCTTTATTTCAGTTTTAAATATTCCATTGCTTCTGGACCTTTTATCATTGCTATTCCAAAACCAACAAATCCTGCCAAAATAATAAAAATCAAATAACCTAGGATTGTCAAGCCTAAAACGGCGAGAACTTTTAAAATAATATTTTTCAAAGATTTTTCTTTATAAAATTCCTTAAAAAACCAAACTAATATTAATGGAACAAGCAGAATTGAAAATTGAGTTAAATTGTAAAATGCACCTGGTGAATGCCTAAAAAAGAACATAATTGGATATACAAAGAGGATGCTTATTAAAGTATAAAATGATAGAATGTAAGCATTCATTACTATGTGTTCATAGTAATTATGACCCCATTTTCTAAAGGCTATTTTCGTTGTTATTGCAAATAATGGAACATAAAGTAACATTAATATCGAACTATAACTAGACATAAATGACATTATGTCTCCCATAAAATTTGAGTTAATGTGCTGTTGCGAAAAGTAAGCATTCATAATTTCTTTTAGGTTTAAAACCTTAAAAGAAATAAACGTAGCTATTCCACTCAATACAAAAACTAACAAAATGGGTTTATAATGATTTACTCGGTTTCCTTCGATAAATTCCTTTGCTGTTTTTCCAGGGTTTTTTAGAATGTTTTTTAGCGAATAGAGCAGTCCTTTATTGGTGTGAAAAACAGTATATTGTAATTCTTCCCAAATATATTTTTTGTCAATTCGTTTAAATTTTTTCTGTCCACAGTTCGCACAGAAATTCGCTGTAATAAGTTGGTTGCAGTTTTTACAAATATTTTCCATTTGTTTTTTTTAACTATTTCTGTTCACGGGTTTTTATTTCCTTGTCAATTTGTCCTAGACGAGTCGTAATTGGAAGTAAAGTTATAAAACTACCACTCGCTACTGCAATCAGAGCATAATTTTTACTTTTAACCGCAACAGCAATTAGTATTATACAAGCAATAATCATCACAATTCCAAATCCCATTAGAATTCCTTTAATTTTCTTTTTTTCAGCGTAAAGCTCGTTTAATGTTAGTTCTGATAGTTTTTTGTTCTTGGTCATATTTTTTTACGTAATGTTTGTTTGAAATTTCTGCTAACGAGTGAGTATTTGCGAAGAGCGGGCAAAAATCTCCTAAATTTTCAACAATTACCGCAAAAAGCAAAAACTTTTTCGTTTTTCAAACTTAGTTAATTTTAGGAAAACGAAAAAGATTTTTGTGACAAAAAATGGTCTAAATTCTCAAATTATGAATTCAACCCCGCTTTTCGCAAATACATTGTGCTTGTTGCACAACTCAAATATAAAAAAAATTGTATAAAAACGGGATATTTCGTAAATTGATGTATGCAAGGAAAGAAGAATTTTACGCCCCAAATATTTGTTTCGGTCAATTTGTTGGACATGGTTCCAGAGGATAATTTTTACAGAAAATTGCAAACCGAACTCAATTTACATTTCATTTATAAAGCTACCCAAAAGTATTATGGCAAAGAAGGACAGGAGAGTATTGATCCAGTGAACTTCGTTCGCAATCTTCGTAGAAAGCTATGCTTTCTTCTCGTTTGTTTTTAAGATTTTGTTGGTAGGCTATTTGAATAACATTAACTCTGACCGACAATTAATTGCTTTTTGTAGTGATAGCTTGTCGATACGATTATTTTTGGGTTATGATGTACATGAGCAACTTCCTTGGCACAGTACCATTAGCCGAACTCGCGGTTTATATGGCGAAGAAGTCTTTTTAAACTTGTTTAAAGAAGTCTTGAGAATGTGCGTTTCTAAAGGCATGGTTCGGGGAAAACGACAAGCGGTGGACAGCGTTTTTATCAAAGCCAATGCGAGTATGGATAGCTTGGTAGAGAAACTTGTAGTGAGCGATGTCGAACTAGAAGTTTTAGAAGACGCCAGTGCTTTTGTAAACGAAATAGAAGAAAACAGCGAATACAAAGTAACTTCCACCCGCAAGAAACTCGTTGAACGCCACCATGATTGGAAGGTAGAAGCGTATAAAGGAATACCAGGGAATAGTAACAGCAATCAAACCGACGAAAACGGCAATCTCATCCGTCCCAAATACTTGTCTAATCACACCCATTATTCTCCCACAGATTGCTCGGGAGGCTTTCACATATATTTTTCGATTACATAAAAATTACTCCTGCCAGGAATGCGAAATCACCCCAGTAATAATACAAGAAATAATAATAGAATTGTACATTTTTTCTGTTTTGCGTTACGAACTTAACAAGTATTTTCTAATTTTACATTTTTTAAATAAAAATTAACTAATGCTTCTGTTTTTGATTTCTAAGAGTAGCTTTCTAAAAATATTTCAGGTCAATTATTTTGTTACACAAATAGATGATTTTATCAGTTAATTCTTTGTCAATAAACTAAATGTGTGAAAAATCATTATTCTGTTCCGTTTATTAAATAAAGTTGACAGTAAAAATAGTAAGCGGATCGACAATTTGAACAATTCTGTAAAAAACAATCTCAAAATTTCAAAATATTTTTTAAAAACAATGCGTATTTTCAATTCGGATTTTATGTATATTTGATTCTGTTCAAAGTGGTTATTCAACTGTCATCAATTTATTTTTAAATTTTAGAGCATAACCATTTTACCAGAAAATTAAAAAATACAATTAAAGACTCTTCGATTTTTGCCTGATGCAGTCGCGCTCATAAAACTTCGGAGGATAGAAACTAATAAAACCTATATGAAAATAAATTCTACTCTTTCTTCTAATTTTTCTACACCAGAATCATCTTCTACTTTGTTGAAAAATCAGTTTGCGATGATTTGTAGATGTTTGATGTTCTTTTGTTTGACTTTTGGTTTTGCTTCAGGTTTGAAGGCGCAAAACTTATCTGAAGTCATCAGCAATTTAAAATCCGAACTCAGTAAAAATCCGGACGATAAAAAACGGGCGTCCATTTACTCGGATCTTACTTGGTATTACGCCAGTGTTTCGGTAGATTCTGCGCTTAGTTACGGGAAAAAGGCCATTTCGGCAACGGAAAAACTTCAAGATTCTGTTTTGTTGGCGCAGGTTTACAGTGATTTGGGAGCGGTTCATTTTCGAAATAATGATTTCAAAAATTCAGAAAAAAATTATCTGAAATCTTATCAAATCCGCAAAAGACAAAAGAACGCCGCAGGAATTGCAAAACTCAATAATAATTTGGCTTCGGTATATCAAAGCAGTTTTCAGTACCACAAAGCGATGAAAATGTACCTGGAAGCTCTGAAATATTTTGATGCAAAAGGAGATGTAAGAAATTCCAACATCACAAAGGCGAATATCGGACTGTTGTTTGTGGATTTAAAAGACAATCGCAATGCAATCAAATACATCACAGAAGCGATCAACTATTTTGAATCGCAGGAAAGAAGCGTGGAAATAGAGAATAAACTCTGCGAAAATTACCTCAACTTGGGAAAGGCATTTCAGATGCAGAAGAATTATTCCGAAGCGGAAAAACAGTATCAAAAGAGTGCAGCAATTTGTAATAAAATCGGGAATAAACAGGGAATTTCATTTGCCAACAGAAATTTGGGAAACCTGTACACAATGCAACGAAAAGATTCTTTGGCGCAAGTAAATCTTCAGGTTTCACAAGAAGTTCGGGAAGAATTTAATTCTAAAATTGATCAGGAAAGCAACAGCATCGATGTGGCGCAAAGCTTAATTGTAAAAGGCAAATACCAAGATGCTAAACGAATGCTTTTGAAAATTTTGCCGACTTTTGAAAAAGAAAAATCTAAAGAAAATCAGCTTTCTACTTACAAACTCCTTACCAATGTTTATCATAACACCGCGCAGCCGGACAGTGCAGAATTTTATTTTGAAAAATACATCGCATTAGATAATGAATTGGTGAATACCAACGTGATTTCCAGTACAGCAGAACTCGAAAAAAAGTACCAAACATTGAAGAAAGATTCCGAAATTCTTCAGCAGAAATCTAAAATATTTAAAAGAAATGTTGCGATTTCTTCGTTGGCCGCTTTACTTCTTTTCGGTTTTGTTTTTTACAGAAACCGTCAACATCGCCAAAAAGTGGAACATCAAAAAGCCATTCTCCATCAGCAAGATTTGGCTACCAAAGCGGTAATTACAGCCGAGGACAACGAGCGGAAAAGGATGGCAACCCACCTGCACGACGGAGTGGGACAGCTTTTAATGGCGGCCAATATGAATGTGAGTGTGTTGAATGAATACAAAGACAATCCGGAAAATTTTAAAAACATCACTCAGAAAATATCGAATATTCTTTCGGATGCCATTGCGGATGTTCGTACGCTTTCGCATCAGATGATGCCGAATATGTTGATTAAAAATTCTTTGACCAATGCCTTGAGAGACCTCATCGAGAAGACATCAACGCCGAAACTCGCTGTTAATCTGCAAATTGAAGGCCTTGAAACCGAAGTCGATCAAAATATTCAGGTGACGCTCTACAGGATTATTCAGGAATGCATCAACAATACGGTTAAACATTCGGGAGCCGATAAAATCGATATTTCCGTGATACAGTCTGATAAAAAAATTACCACAGAGATTAAAGACAATGGCAAAGGTTTCAATCCTTTAAAAATTACGGAAAATAAAGATGGAATAGGCCTGCAAAATATGAAAGCGAGGATTGAAATGCTGAAAGGAAAAATGCGAATTGACAGCGCTGCAGATCGCGGTACAAAAGTTTTTATTGAAATACCAATCGTCTAATTATTTTCCTATGAAAATTGCCATAGTTGATGATCACCAGATTATAATTGATGGAATCGAAATGCTTCTCGGTTTGGAGAAAAATATTGCGATTCTGAAAACCTATACGGATGCCTGTGATTTTTTGCTGGATATGCGAGAAGCAAAGATCAATCCGGATTTATTGTTGATGGATTTAATGATGCCCACGATGAACGGATTCGAATGTGCAAAAGTCCTGAAACAAGAGTTCCCCAATCTTAAAATCATTATTCTATCGATGAATTGTGATCCGAAAGTAGTTTATGAATTGGTTGAAAAAATAAAAATTGAAGGTTATCTTTCCAAAAATGTCAACAGACAAGATTTGGTAAAAGCGTTGCAGGATGTACAGTTGGGATACATTCACCTCAGCGAAGAAGCAGAAATGGCTTTGAACCAATTTAAGCGAAAAATCATCGATTATCCGCAAATCATATTGACGGCCCGCGAAAAACAAATCGTGAAATTAATGATCGACGGACTTACCAATAAAGAGATTTCTAATGCATTATTCATCAGCGAAAGTACTGTAGAAACCCACCGAAAAAATATCTATCGAAAAACAGAAACCCATTCGCTTCCTAAATTAATTCAAGCGGTTGCCAATCTTAATTTATTGGCAGATTAATCTTCGATTTACTATAAAAATACCCTGTAGAGGGTAGATTGTCATCTGGATTTTGAGATACTTTTATCTCGTAAAAAAAATCACAGACTATGACAACAAAAATTATTTTCAGTACGGCCGCCCTACTTTTCGGCGTTGCCACCTTTGCACAACAATCCACTTTTGATATACTGGAAAAGGATTATGAAATTTCCAGAAAAGCAAAAAAAGGCTATCTCGGTGGAGTAGAACCCAGCGGAAATGGAGGTTTCGAAATGGTGTATTTCCTGCCTTCAAGCAAAAGAAAAGTTAAGATTGAAACCTATACTTTCGACAAAGATGCCAATCTTGTCAATAGCCTAAAAGACGAATGGGATGTAGAGAAAGTAAAGAAAAAATGGAAATTTTTCAATTTTAAAGGAGATGAATATATCACTACCGCAGCTTCGGTGAGCACCAATCTTACCGGAAAAATGATGTTTAAAAAACGCGAGATCAAAGCGAAATACAACTGGCTTGTTGGAGATTATGTGAAGCGAATAAAACTTCTCGACAAACAAAAACTCACCAGTGAAAACGGAGAAGAATATCTCTTCAGCGGTGCGTATGAAGTAGAAAGAGACAGTGCGATTTATGCACTCGCATATCCTTATGCCAAAGGTGCTTCCCTGAATAATCTTGACTTAGTGAAAATCTCAAACAGCGGAGAATCCAAAAAAATAGCTTCTATTCCTACGCCGACTCCTTTGAAGCCCATTTTCTCCAAGCCTTTAATGGACGACAACAGCCGAGACGTTTCTAATGACGATTTCCCAAGAGATTGGATTGTTGTTTTAGCGCCTACAAAAACTTACGGAAAAAGCAATGCCGGAAATCCAAACCAACTGACCTATCTTAGGATTTCCCCAGAAGGTGCGGTAAAGGAACAGTTTAATTTCTCTGCTCCATCGGCAGGTTTCCGTATTCTTAATGCCTATAATAAAGGAAATGAAGTGATTCTTTATGGTTTAGGAATTAAAAAAGAAGGAAAATATGCAGACGAAATCTTAGGAACTACTGTGTCGCCATCAAGTATGGATGATGAGGAACAAGCCGCCGCTAAATCTACTGGAGGAATGCTCGGAGGAATCGGAAAAATGGCGAATATGGTTTCCGGAAAAGACGATATGGCTCCGTCACAGCAATCACTGGACAATGCCCTGGACGAAAAAAAATATGATGACTTTATCATTGCAAAAGTTTCTGGGGGAAATGTTTCTTTCATTAAAGCGACACCTATGGCTGAACTTAATCAAAAAGCAGTTGCCGGTCCGGACATGAAAAAAGCTTTGGAATTTGACGGTAAAAAGTTTGTTACCAATAATTTCCAAATCTTGAAAGATGGCTCGATGATGCTTAGCGTACAGGATTATAAACCAAATGGTGGCGGAATAGGAGGCAACAAACTTTTAGGTGCATTAACAGGTGTGAGTACAAGTAGAAGTGGAGGATATGACAGAGTTTATAAAGGCATGTATTTGTTGCATTTTTCTCCGGACGGGAATTTGGTAAGAAACTACACTGTGCAGCTCGATCAGAAAAATAAGAAAGGTTTTTTCAATAGCGTCCTAAATAAAAAAATAAGAAGGAATTAAAGTAACTCAAAGTATCTTTGAGGTTGCACAACAAAAAAACCTTCTTATGGATTCAAAATTAACATTATTTTCCCAAATCATTTCAAAAATAGACCGAGGGATTTTCAAAAAAATAGTAATTGAGAAGAAAACCGATTACCGAAATAAAGGATTTGATAGTTGGAACCACTTAGTTTCTATGCTTTTCTGTCATTTTGCCAAAAGCACTTCGGTTCGGGACATTTCCAACGGACTTCGCAGTGCCACAGGAAACCTGAATCATTTAGGGATAAAAACAGCACCTTCCAAATCTTCTATTAGCTACCAGAATGGAAAACGAGATGCAGATTTTGTTTAAAGACTTGTATTTCAAACTATTAGAACAATTAGGACAGCACACGAAAGAAAGACGGATAAAACTCAAAATAAAAGTTCCTGTCTATTTATTAGATTCTACCCTTATTTCTCTATGCCTGTCTTTGTTCGATTGGGCAACATATCGAACTAAAAAAGGAGCCGTGAAAATGCATACCTTACTTGAATATGACGGGAAACTTCCTGTTTATGTGAATATTACCAAAGGAAGTGTTGCTGATAACAAGGGAGCGGAAAACATTCCTTTGGAAAAGGGAGCAGTCATTGTTGCAGACCGATTCTATAACGATTTTCCAATGCTCTCTATTTGGGACAGCAAAGGTGTTTTCTTCGTAATAAGACATAAAGAAAATCTGAAATTTGAAACTTTACAGGAACGAGAACTTCCACCAAAAGGAGCTCAAAGCATCCTAAAAGACGAAGAAATAGTACTCTCAAATCCTTTATCCAAAGAAAAATATCAAAAAAAATTAAGAAGAGTGGCTATTTGGGATAATGAAAACAAGCAAACCATTGAAATGATTTCCAATAATTTCTCTTGGGCTGCTTCTACCATAGCAGAATTATACAAGCAAAGATGGCAAATTGAGATCTTTTTTAGAGATATCAAGCAGTTGCTTCACCTCAAAACCTTCATTGGAACTTCTGAAAATGCAGTGAAAATCCAAATCTGGACGGCACTTATCACTATTCTCATTCTGAAATACCTGAAATCCATCGCTAAATATAATTGGCAATTATCAAATCTGGTAGCTTTTATCCGATTGAATATTTTTGTTAAAATTAATCTTCAATTTTGGCTCGACAAACCATTTGAGCAACCGCCTGAAACCCCCAAAAACTATTATCAAGGGGTTCTTTTTTGAAATTAAATGTAAGCTAAATGTAAAATAGGTATTTAGGCTGTTTCTATTTTTAATAATTTTTTTTTAGGACAGTATTGAGGTTTTTTCAATAATTCACCGATGACCGCAGATAATTTCCCTGCCGTAGGATATTTAATCGAAAGCAAAGACGGAAAATCTGTTAACTGGATTATGGAAATGGTAAAGGCCATAGATAAAGACACAAGTTTTAGTTCAATGACCAATTTTTTCACAGGAACCACCACCAATACCACTACTACTACCTACTCACCATTCTATAGTATTGAATATGGTAAGATTGATCTTTCTACCGGAAAATCTTCAGAATTTAGAACGTTGGGTGACTTAGAGAAAAAGAAATATTACCTCTACGATAAGCATAACCGCATACAGATTGGAGATTATATTTATTTCTTCAGCGAAACTCCTAATGGCGACCGGCTTTTGGTTTCCAGAATGGATGTGAACCAATAAAAATCTGTGATTCCGTGCCTGTTTAACTTAGGTTTCCGGGTGCGGTTTTCTTTTAACCAAATTAAAATTCTATATTATGAAAAATCTGTTTTTTTATTTCAGAACCTTGATGGTATTGGCTGTTCTATTCATTTCCTGTGACAGGAATGAAGATGATGGTACAAACACCGCAACTTCCTCAACTGCAGGATTTACGTGGAAGGAAGACTCCCAAACTGCGCCTGAACAAAAAGCTTCGTCTGCCTATTTTCAGGGAAGTTCCATTTTCGCACTTAATGCTTCGAATGCTACCGTGTTCGAAATTAATCTGATGAAAAGTTCCGCGGTAGGAACCCATACTTTCGACGGCGATTACATCAAAGGTACAGCTTTGGTTTACGTCACCAAAAATTTCAACGCTACCGGTGGAACCATCACCATAACTGAAAAAACGGGCTCCAAAGTTTCAGGGAAATTCGAAGCTACCGGAACAGGAAACGGAATTACAAAAGTTTACGGAACGTTCACAGGTATTCCGGTGAAATAATCAGTATTAAAGACTTAGCCAAAGTTTTGAGCTTTGGCTAAGTCTTATTATCAAATAAAAAACAGCTACAATGAAAAACTTCTATTTTTTGGCAATATTCTTTATCTCCGTATTTGGAAATGCCCAGATTACAAAAGTATTAGAATTTAATGACAGTAAACTCCTTCCCCAATTTATGGAAAAACATAGGATGAAGGTTTGGAAAAACAAGGTATTCTATCAAGGCAAAGGGATTCCCGCATCTTCTCCTTATAATTACAGTACCTGCAATCTTGTAGTTTCCGACGGAACTGCGGAAGGTACTAAAGTTTTGAAAGATTTATCTCCAAGCAATGAGTACGACGCTAAAATAGTTCAATGGGCTGCAACCGACAGCTATCTTTATTTCACCTGCAAAACAAATTACGGAAAATACCAGTTATGGAGAACAGACGGTACTTCGGAAAATACCTTGAAGCTCGATGAATCTTTTAGGACAGGTTTTACAGAACCTACTATGAATTATTTGGGAATTGGCGGCACTACTAGTGAAGAGTTTATTACAAGCATACAAAATTCTTCTTACAATTATCCGGATAATTTTGACAATCAACTTGTTACAATCGGAAACAAACTCTTTTATACAAAATTCGACAATACTACCCAGGAATTTTCCATGTACGAAACAGAGGGCACTGTTGAGTCGATTAAAAAAATTCCCGGAGACTACAGCTACAAGCAGTCTCTTCCCAATACTTATCTTGTTTATAATAACAAGCTTTATTTTGGAGGAAGTTATTATACTGTTAACCAATATAGTGGAGTAAAAAGTAGATACGATGCATCCTTCGTCTACGACGGGGTTTCCACAAAACAGGTATTTTATTCTAATGGAAAGTTTGATCCTTCTTTCACCCGATTTAGTGCTGTTTTTAACGGTAAGATTTATTTTGATGCTGGTAATTTCGATATATATTCTACCACAGATTTTGGCAATAACAAAAAACTAGTTTACAGAGCACCTTGCACTATGGGTTTTCCGGGACCACCTGATTCCAAAAAAACATTTCAGTTCCGAAAAACTGCAAATTATATGTTTATGTTTGGCAATAATGGATGCGACGAATATTTATACATTATTGATAAAAATGATGCGGTGAAAAAAGTACTACTTCCTGCCAACAGTCAGCTAAACGAAATAATAATTGGTGAAAACGCCTCATATATACATACGAAAACATTGATAAATAGTGCATATTCCTACAATATTACGGTGATTAATGAAGATGCTTCTTTAATTAATTCTGTTACGGTGAATTACCCCTCTTTTTTTGGGCACACCTTAAATGGAATTCTTTATTATGCTGATTTGCCTGAAAAATTGAACAGTCCAACATTGAACGGACTCAATATTGAATTATGGCGTACCAATGGTTCTAGCAATTATATGGCTTATGAAATAAATAGAGGTCAACAGCAACTTTCGCAAAATAATTTTGTAAATATGGCATCTCAACCGAGGAACTTTTTTAAGCTTCAGAACAAAATCTATTTTATTGCCACCAATGAGGGCAAAGAAAATCTGTATTCTTTAAATGAAGATTTTACTTTCAACAATGGCACATCAAACAATCAATGGAATGAAGGTGATAACTGGGCAGGGCAGATCGTTCCTTTTGAAAGCGATGACGCGTTAATTCCGGCAGGAAAAACACCAGAAATTAATGGCAATGCATCAGTGAAAAATATAAGCGTAGGTTCGCCGTTGAACCTTTCTGCAGGAACCCTGAACATTTCAGGAAACTTAGATCTTGGAGCAAAAATCACCTTAAACAATAACAACCTAAACCTAAAAGGCAATTCCTCCCAAATCACCAACGCAAACGCATCCAACTACATCGTCACCAACGGAACTGGAAGCGTAAATGTTGAAAATCTAAATTCCGCACGTGGAAATCTAAACTTACCAATCGGAACGTCCACGAATTACAATCCGGTTTCCATCGCAAATACCGGAACTTCCGATACTTTTTCAGCGAGAGTTTCGGATGGAATTGCCAACACTACGAATGGCGCAGTAAACGCCACTTGGGAAATCTCCGAAGGAACTGCAGGTGGAAGCAATGTGAGTTTAACTTTAGGTTGGAATACTTCCCAACAGAATGCAGCATTTGATTCCGGAACTGCAAAAGTCGGGCATTATCTAAACGGAAGCTGGTTGGAGGAAAATTCGGGAGAGGTTTCAAATAATTCCATCACAGCCACAGGAATTTCTTCTTTCTCGCCATTTGCAGTGATGAATTTTGGCGCACTTGCCGCTTCGGATTTTTCAAAATCAAAAGTTTTAATTTATCCAAATCCTTTTAATGAAAACCTAAATATTTCAACAGAAAATGGTGGAGTAGTGAACTTCTACGATTTGAGCGGAAAACTCGTTTCAACTTCTGTCTTGGCAAAAGGAACGAATTCTTTGAACAAATCCTCGCTTGCAAAAGGTGTTTACATTTATCAGATTAAAAACGCAAGTGGGGAAGTAGTTTCATCTGGGAAAGTGATTAAGAAATAATTTTAAAAATTAACATTATGAAAAATATATTAAAAACAATATTTCTTTTTTCTTTTACCACGATTTTGGCACAAGTTAGTGTTGTAAAAGAATCTCCGTATTCTAGTAATTATCTAGGTGTTCCAGTTTATCCAAAAGAAAATGTTAATTATAGAGCTTTTCTTAGTGAGTATAATGTGTGGAATAATAAGGCTTTTTATATTGCTGACTACTATTTTCAACCGTGTAACAGCGGATGCAATACATTGAATTTAGTAATGACGGACGGTACTGAAAATGGTACTGTTGTTTTAAAAAATTTAATAAGTAGCACAGTTTCAAACCCAATTGCAATTCAGTTTAAACCAGCTGGAAATTATATATATTTTACAATTCAGTATACGGATAGTGCAAGTAAAATATTTTTAGAATTATGGAGAACAGATGGAACAGCAGCTGGAACCTTAAGAGTAGATCAAGTCCAGAATCCCGTAAGTCCACAAAAAAGATTTTTCAGTATAGAAATTGGTGGTGATGAATATAATGGAAATCGTGGACCAAGATATAAAACTGATTCCCATATCGGTAACACATTTTATTATTTAAAATATTCTACAGCTCAAAGTAAATGGGAAATCTGGAAAACTGATGGTTCACAAAGTCAAGCTGTTACAAACAGTCCATTAATAGATTTAGTTAATGATACGGGTTATCTTACCTCATATAATAATAAACTTTATTTATTAGATAAAAATTACAACTTAGTTTCTTATGACGGGAGTGTTTTTTCCAATGTTATTCCATTTACTATTGGTGATACCGGTAGTGGAGGGCAAGGTGTGGTCACAAGAGTTTATCAAATTGGAACTATTTTTAAAGATAAACTTTATATAAATGCCAGAATAAATAATATTAATGGAATTTTTAGTTTAGATAATCAAAATATTTCACAATTTATTTTTAAAAAAGACGCCCCATTAATTGGTTTTGATTTTATGAAAACCAAAGATCATCTTGTTTTCGTGAGTAGTGGAGTTACATCAGAAGTTATATTAACAAACGGAATTCCCGGAAACTCAAATAGAATATTTTATCAACCCAATACAACAACCATCATTAAACAAATATTTACCGATAATGATAATATATTTTTCATCACAAGACCTTATGATACAAGTCAAATGATGAATGGTAAAATCTATAGAGCAAATTCTGATGGTTCAAACCTAACTTCAGTAAACTGTAATTTAGAGTATGCATTAGATAGGTATGAAAATTATAAAATCTATAAAAATACATTATGGTTTGATTATAATTTACCAACAGCTCCTATTACAGAAGGAAAAGAGCTTTGGAGAACAGATGGCGTTACCTTATCACAGGCTTTTGATCAAATTAAAACGATTAACTTTGGATACAATGGAAGTTTAGATGCAAAATATTTTTTCAGATTAAATGATGATTTATTTTTCTTTGGTTATAAGGACAATTATTCTTCAGCCCTTTATAAATTCAAAGGTGATTTTACATTTAACAATAGTGTGGACAATTCTTGGAACAATCCTAATAACTGGAACTCTACATTAACACCTTTAACACAGAATGACGCAATAATTCCAGTAAATGTTACACCTCAAATTAGTTCGGATGCGTTTGCTAAAAACTTATTCGTTTCTTCACCACTCAATATTTCCTCAGGAAACCTCAATGTCTCAGGAAATTTAAACCTCGGAGCAAAAATCACTTTAAACGGGAATAATTTAATCCTAAAAGGCCCTTCTTCCCAAATCACCAACGGAAATTCTACCAACTACATCGTCACCAACGGAACTGGCACCATAAATGTTGAAAATCTAAATTCCGAACGTGGAAGTGTAAACTTACCAATCGGAACGGCCACGAATTACAATCCGGTTTCCATCGCAAATACCGGAACTTCCGACACGTTTTCAGCGAGAGTTTCCGATGGAATTGCCAACACTACGAATGGCGCAGTAAACGCCACCTGGGAAATCTCCGAAGCAACTGCAGGTGGAAGCAATGTGAGTTTAACTTTAGGTTGGAATACTTCCCAACAGAATGCAGCATTTGATTCCGGAACTGCAAAAGTCGGCCATTATCTAAACGGTAACTGGGCTGAGGAAAACTCTGGAAGCGTTTCAAATAACAACATTACTGCAACAGGAATTTCTTCTTTCTCGCCATTTGCCGTGATGAATTTCGGAGCTTTAGCTGCTACAGATTTTTCTAAATCAAAAGTTTCAATTTATCCAAATCCTTTCAATGAAAACCTGAATATCTCAACCGAAAATGGTGGAGTAGTGCACTTCTACGATTTGAGCGGAAAACTCGTTTCAACATCAGTTTTGATGAAAGGAACGAATTCTTTGAACAAATCTTCACTTGCAAAAGGTGTTTACATTTATCAGATTAAAAACGCAAATGATGAAATTCTTTCTTCGGGGAAAATCATAAAAAAATAAATTCCATTTCGATGGTTTCGAACAAAGAAAATCCAGTTGAGCAGATCAACTGGATTTTCATTTAGCAATATTTGGAGTAAATACTTTTACGAGGAAAAAATAATGCTTAATAAGCTTTCTAAGCTTCCGTTCAACAGGAGTTTCATTGTTCGTGCTCCGCACGCAACGAAACTCTAGTTATTGGCAGAAGTGCTTTTATAGTTTTAGATACTTTTTTAGTTCTATATTTTCAAATTTTGGATTATTTTTTAAGAAATGATCAAAAAATGCAGTATGTGTTCCTCCCAAAATTATCAATATTCTGTCTGATTTAGTCATAGGTATTTTATTCAAATTAGTAAACATTCTCAAATTTCTTTGGTAAGCAAGTGTTGCTTGGTCTGCTCCTTCATAATTTCCATTTAAACTCATCATAGCAAAATAATTATGGTCGTAGAGCAGATTTTCTTTAGCAGGATTCGTATTGAAAATTTTAATTTGTTCAAGAAATGATAATTTTGATAATTTCATATAATTATTAATTGTCTTGTTATATACTGATTTCCATTCTTCATTTGAATTAAATAGTTTTCCAAGTGTTTCAAAATTATATTGTAAATCGTGATTTATGCCATAAATTTTTTTTACGTTTGAAAGTCTGCCAACTTCGTATACTATCAAGTCAATTTCTTTGCCATAATTCGTTCTGTAACTTTGGTCTTTCAAATATGATTGATAACCTTTATTCATTTCAGAATCTTCTTCGGGAAGTGATTCTACACAAATTATTGTAGGTTTAAATTTTGCTAAAGCATCTACAACTTTATTAATTTCGTTTCTTGTTTTTTCAGACTGTAAGTCAAAACTTGAAGTAACATTATCTGTAGAATTTGATAAATGAACTGTTCCAAAATTTAAAACTTTTATTTTTTCAGTGTTGTCAGGTATTTTTTGTGTAGAACAACTTGTTAATATAAAAATTGTAAAAATAAGATATAAATTTTTCATTTTTTAATTAGTTTTCTTTTAAGAGTAGTTTTTGGTAGTATTTCTGCCAACGGTTCGGCGGATTTGCGAAGTCCCGAGAAGGAAGTTTACTTCCGTTCTTGGGATTTTGCAAATTCACAGTGTATGTTGCACCACTCAAATATACTAAAACTTTTATAAAAACCATGCTTTACAACATGAAAAAACACCATTATAAGCGCTCTAAATTTTAATATTTTAAAAACAAACCTCTCTAAAATTGCTTCTAAAGAGGTCAAAATATATGTTTTTGAAAACTATTTTCTAAAAAAAAGGAGTTGTGCAACAGCTACCACTGTTATCTGCTGTTTTTCTTACATTTCAGCACGAGCAGAACTTGCTTCAGAATAACTATTATAAATGAAAATTTGTCTGTCAGTTACAATCCAATCTTTTTGCATCTTTCTCAAAAGATTTTGTTCTGCTTCATCCATCAAACGATATTTCAAATCTTCAGTAATTGGCTCATTAATTTCCATTACATCAGATTTGAATAATTGAATAGGTTCAATTGAATTTGGCCTCTTAGTTATTTCTTCAAGGCGATTTTTTACATTTTGAGCAGTGTTGCTTTCAACTACTACTGTGACAACCGCATATTTAGTTTGGACGACAGGCTGTTCATAAGTAACGTTGCTATCAACATCGTTGTAAGTTTCTTTCTTATCGCAAGATATTATTAAACTCACGCTCGTTAAAAGGAATAGTGTTTTTTTCATATACATTTAATTTTAGTAAATGCTTTAAATAAATAATTGTTTTTGCTGTTATCTAAACAAATTTTTTCTTTTTTTAAAAATTCAGAAAATTTATTAGTACTATTTAGACTACTGTCCTTAATATTACTATAATTAAAATCCCCATCAAGTTTTCCCATTAAGTCGAATTTTTTATTTTGAAAATTTGTAATTAACTGTATTTGCTCAATTTTTTTTTCTGTTTTTATATAATAGTTAAAATCATAGTAGACTGCCTGATTTTTATTTAATTCCAAAATTAAATAACTTGAATTTTCTGTTGATAATGTAATATTTTTCATTTATATACGATTTTTCTAAAATAGCAGATAACGGTTCGGGTATTGCCGATGGTGGCACTACTGCAACAAAAATTAATTGATAAAACTAAAATTTATATTATGAAAAATAGTAATGATGAAACATTCAATGCCACTATTGGCAATACAGTGTTATGCGTTCGGCTTTATTCAGAAACTTAAAATTAGATAAAATGAAATACAAAAAACAATCAATTAAAGGCTACAAAGCTTTAAATATGTACCCTGTTTATATTGAAGGTATTTACAAAGGACGCCAACCATTTAAGGTAGTTGGTATTAGAGAAAATCAAGTTGAACTTGAAGGTGATTTTTCAGGTGGTACTCACAATGTTTGCCAAAAAGATTGGTTTAATGACGATAGAGTGTTTGTTATTAAATCTGTTTGCGACGAACAATTAAAACCTAATGGTTGTCAAATTCACAATGTATATTGTTGTGGTGGTGGTTCTGTTATTAATGAACACGTTAGTTATTGGGACTCTCTCGTAAGCTGACGCATAACACCCAAATATACGAAAGTTTTGCGAAAGTGCAATTTTTTTGATAAATTTTGACTACATGCTATATATTCAGTGTTTTTTGTATATATTTGGTTTCGTATTTCGTATAGAGATTTATAGAATTTATTGCACTCTATTTTTTTAATCTACACAAAATGCGAACCCTGTAAAGATAAATAAATGGATTTTAATTTATACAAATTCAGTATAGGAGAACACTATTCTAAAAAAGTCATTTGGATTACTTTTCCCAAAGATTATACCTTGATTAAGGAACTTAGAGAGCGTTTCTCGTCTGTAAAGTGGAGCAGTACTCATAAAGCATGGTATTTGCCAGATTTACCATCTATACGTACTGCTTTACAAATTAATCCTAGCGAAATAGGAGATGAACTTATAGCAAGTATAGCACCTAATAACCAAGAAGCTTTTTTGCGGTTTAGAAATCAATTAAAACTAAAAGCATATAGTAAGAATACCATTAGAACCTACACTACAGAATTTGCGCATTTGCTTAGAACAATTAAGCATTACTCTGTAAATGAACTTACACAAGAGAGATTGAAAGATTATTTTCTATATTGTATTAAAAAAGAAAATATTAAAGAAAATCATCTCAATAGCAGAATTAATGCAATAAAGTTTTATTTCGAAAAAGTGTTGCACAGGGAAAAAATGTTTTTTGATATTCCACGTCCTAAAACACCAAAATTGCTTCCTAAAATGCTCACAAAATCAGAAATTAAAAAGATTTTCAAGCAAACATCTAATCCTAAACATCTCCTCATGCTCCAGCTTTCTTATGGAATGGGTTTAAGGGTTTCCGAAATTGTAAATCTTAAAATAGAGCATATTAATTCTGAGGATATGATGGTTTTAATTGCTGGTGCAAAAGGAAAAAAAGATAGGTATACCAATTTGCCGGAGTCTATATTACCTCTATTGCGAACTTATTATAAAGAATACAAGCCAAAAGATTATCTTTTCGAAGGTCAATACGGTGGTGCATATTCGGTGAGAAGTGTACAGATGGTTTTTAAAAATGCACTCAAAAATGCTAAAATCAACAAAACCATTGGTATACACGGTTTGAGACACAGTTACGCCACTCATCTTATAGAAAGTGGGGCGGATATTAGATTTTTGCAGGAACTTTTGGGGCATAATTCTATTAAAACTACCCAAATCTATACCCATGTTACAGATGTTTCTAAATCAAAAATAAAAAGTCCTCTTGATTTTTTATAATTCTCTCCAAAAAAATTCCATTTTCAGCTCACCCCAAAGGAAAGTCAAAGGAAAGTCAAAGGAATGTATAAGGAATGTATAACTAAAGGGTAGCCAATCATCCATAAAATCTTCTTTTAAAATTATGAAAAGGCGAGTGCTAGTCTTTTTAATTCTATAAACATGACATTTGTCATATTTTTTGTCATTCCGCTCAGATTTATATAGTTTTACACCAAATTAAAAACAATGGCTCTACAAGACCAAAATACTCCGAAAACTCCTGAAGAACAAAAGGAAGAGTACAAAAAAAATCCCATGCGCTTGTACGGAATTTATTCTTCCATTGTGTTTCAGATGTTGGCCATCATTGCTTTAGGATTTTGGGGCGGGAAGAAAATTAATGATTATCTAGAATTGCCCAATGATTTATTAACCGTAGCCATCGGTTTAGCAGGATTAGGATTAGCCTTGTACAGTACCTTAAAACAATTAGAAAATATAAACAAATAACACGCATGAAACAGTCTACCTCTTGGTTATACATTGTTCTTTTTATTCTGGTCTTTTTTTTACATTTTGCGATATGGCAACTTTATGTAAATGACTTTCAAGTAATATTTATTCGCTATTATCTTTTCTTAACCATTTTATTTATGATGGTAATCACCATTATGTCTATTGTCAAAAAGATTTATCCCGAGTATATCGGTTTTACTTTTATGGGGCTCATGCTCTTTAAGTTGAGTATTATGTTCTTGGTAATGAATAAATTACACTTATCCGAAGTGCCATATCACAAGTATCATTTTATACCGCCTTACTTGGTTTCTCTACTGTTAGAAACATTGTTCGCAATCGGTTTATTGAAAGAACAAAAAAATAACTAATTCATACTTTGTTAATTTGTTTTTTTATCATATTTTTGCAAAACTTTTAAAATAACATAAATCAATGCTGAAAAGAGGAGTTTTATTAATCGGTTTTTTATCTACATTTTCACTTTCTTTAGCGCAACATCACGAAGCTGCAGCAGAAACTAAACCTGCTACAGAAACCAAAGTGGTAAGTGCCGAAGAAGCAGAAAAAGAACAAATAAAGAAAGAAAATAAGGAGTTTATAGACCATCACTTGTTAGATGCTCACAGCTTTGATATTATGGTGGAAAAGAAAGCTGACGGTACAGAAGAACACTGGGGTTTTCCACTTCCTGTTATTTTCTATGATGAAGCAAACGGTCTTCACGCATTCATGAGTTCAGAATTTCACCACGGTAAAGAATTGAAAGATGCCCATGGCAAAAAATATAATGTAGTAGAAAGCAAAGGTGCAAACTACGCTCTTTACCACGAAAAAATTGTGAAAACAGATGCTTCTGGTGCCATTACTTTAGATGACCACGGTCACGCTACCAATGCAAAAGTTTTAGACTTATCTATCACGAAAAGTGTTTTAATGATTTTATGCGCATCGTTATTGATGATTGTAATTTTCGGTTCTATGGCTAGAAATTATAAGAAATCACCAATTCCTACAGGTGCAGGTAAATTATTCGAACCACTGGTAATCTTCATCAGAGATGAGATTGCTATTCCAAACATCGGAGCGAAATATCACAAATATATTTCTTATTTATTGACTATTTTCTTCTTCATTTTATTCCTGAACGTATTTGGTTTATTACCTTTCGGGATTAATGTAACAGGGAATTTAGCCATTACAGCTGCTTTAGCAATTTTTACCTTCATCATTACGCAGTTTACGGCAAACAGAAACTATTGGCAACACATCTTCTGGATGCCAGGTTTACCGTTCTTAATGAAATTGGTAATGATTCCTATCGAATTAATCGGGATGATCATTAAGCCGTTTGCATTGTTAATACGTCTCTTTGCAAACATGTCAGCAGGTCACATCGTAATTATGTCATTAATTGCAATGATTTATTACTTCCAAAATGTAATTGCAGGCGTTGCATTCCCATTCTTAACATTTGTATTGTATTTATTAGAGATATTAGTAGCATTCTTACAAGCGTATATCTTCACCATGCTTTCTGCGGTTTACTTCGGTATGGCAAATGAAGAACACCACCACGAAGAAGCTCATCACTAATAAGAAACAAGTGAAAAGAGCCAAGAGCCAAGTAAAAAGTTATCATTTTGAACTCGAAACTCGGATTTCAAAACTCAAAACATAAAAGTAGAAACTAATTTTTAAAATTATATATTATGGAAATTCCAAAACTAGTAGGTGCAGGTTTAGTAGTAATCGGAGCAGGTTTAGGTATCGGTAAAATCGGTGCTGCTGCTTTAGAAGGTATGGCTCGTCAGCCAGAACAAGCTGGTAAATTACAAACTGCAATGCTTATTGCTGCTGCACTAGTTGAAGGTCTTGCATTTGCTGCATTATTTGCTGTAAACTAAGACTCAAAAAAATAGCACTCACCCGTAACGGTTGGTTACGGGAAGTGTTTTTAAAAATTAAATAAAAAAAATATATAAAAATCTTATGGGATTATTAGAGAATTTTTCGTCAGGTTTGTTCATCATTCAGTCAGTTATTTTCTTGATACTTCTTTTCGTGTTAGGGAAATTTGCATGGAAACCTATTCTTACTGCTTTAAATGAGAGAGAAGTTTCTATTCAAGACGCTATTAACCAAGCTAAATTGGCTAAAGAAGAAGTTGCAAATCTTAAAGCAGACAATGAGAGAATCATCCGCGAAGCTAAAGCTGAACGTGATGCCATCTTAAAAGAAGCAAGAGAGTTAAAAGACAAAATCGTAGGAGAAGCAAAAGACCTTGCAAAATCTGAAGGAGACAAAATGATTGAACAAGCAAAACAATCAATCAATGCTGAGAAAAATGCAGCAATGGCTGATATCAAAAATCAAATTGGTTCTCTTTCTGTAGAAATTGCAGAAACTATTCTAAAACAAAAATTAGATAATGCTGATGCTCACAATGCATTAGTTGAAAAAATCATTAATAAATCTAACTTAAATTAATATGCTAACCTCTAAAGTAGCGAAAAGATATGCACAAGGTTTACTAGACTTTACTCAAGAGTCTGGGAACACGGCTTCTATTTTTTCGGAAATGAAAGATGTAGTAAAGATTTTTAATGAATCTAAAGAATTAAAAAACTTCTTTGCTTCGCCAATCATAGACGCTAAAAAGAAAACCAAAGCAGCCTTAGAAATCTTTGCTCAGTTTTCACAATTAAGTAAGAATCTCATTACTTTGGTGATTAAACAAGGTAGAGAAAGTCATCTACAAGATATAGCACAAGAGTTTATCAATAAAGTAGAAGACTTACAAGGCGTACAGAGAGTTACCTTAACCGTAGCTTCTGAACTGTCTCAGAAAAATGTAGAAGACATTGTAAAATCTTCATCTTTAGTAGACCATACTAAAAACTACGACCTAAATGTGGTAGTAAACCCTGAAATTATTGGCGGGTATATCTTAAGAGTAGGAGACCAACAGGTAGATACCTCTGTGAGAACAAAGCTTAGCCAAGTGAAAAAAGAATTTCAATTAAATTAAGTTAAAAAACCATAAAATGGCAGAAATAAATCCGGCTGAAGTTTCAGCAATTTTAAAACAACAGTTAGCCAACTTTGATACACAAACAAATGTAGAAGAAGTGGGTACAGTATTACAAATTGGAGACGGTATCGCTCTAGTTTACGGTTTAGAAAATGTACAATACGGAGAATTGGTAAAATTCGAATCAGGAATTGAAGGTATTGTATTAAATCTTGCAGAAGACAATGTAGGTGTTGCACTTCTTGGAGAATCTAAAAGAGTAAAAGAAGGAGATACGGTAAGAAGAACCGAAAGAATCTCTTCTATTAAAGTAGGAGAAGGTCTTTTAGGAAGAGTAGTAGATACTCTAGGTAATCCTATCGATGGTAAAGGTCCTGTAACTGGAGATCTTTATGAAATGCCACTAGAAAGAAAAGCTCCAGGAGTAATTTTCCGTCAACCGGTAAATGAACCACTTCAGACAGGTATCGTAGCAATTGACTCTATGATTCCAATCGGAAGAGGACAAAGAGAGTTGATCATCGGAGATAGACAAACTGGTAAAACTACCGTTGCTATCGACACTATTTTGAACCAAAAAGAATTTTATGATGCTGGTGAACCTGTATTCTGTATCTACGTTGCTGTAGGTCAAAAAGGTTCTACTGTAGCACAAATCGTAAAAACTTTAGAAGATAAAGGAGCTTTAGCTTACACCGTTGTGGTTGCAGCAAACGCTTCAGACCCTTCTCCAATGCAGGTGTATGCACCAATGGCTGGAGCTGCAATCGGAGAATATTTCAGAGACACTGGTAGACCAGCATTAATTGTTTATGATGACTTATCGAAACAAGCAGTAGCTTACCGTGAGCTTTCTCTATTATTAAGAAGACCACCAGGTCGTGAAGCATATCCTGGAGACGTTTTCTACCTTCACTCAAGATTATTAGAAAGAGCTGCTAAAGTAATTAAAGATGATACCATCGCTTCTCAAATGAACGATTTACCAGAATCATTAAGACCAATGGTAAAAGGAGGTGGTTCGTTAACGGCTCTTCCAATCATCGAAACTCAAGCAGGTGACGTATCAGCATATATTCCTACCAACGTAATTTCGATTACAGACGGACAGATCTTCTTAGAGTCAGATTTATTCAACTCTGGGGTGAGACCAGCGATTAACGTAGGTATTTCTGTATCGAGAGTAGGAGGTAACGCTCAGATTAAGTCTATGAAAAAAGTTTCGGGTACCTTGAAACTTGACCAAGCGCAGTACAAAGAATTAGAAGCTTTTGCTAAATTTGGTTCTGACTTAGATGCTGCTACTATGGCGGTAATCGCAAAAGGAGAAAGAAACGTAGAAATTCTTAAACAACCAGTAAACTCTCCACTACCTGTAGAATCACAAGTAGCGATGATTTACGCAGGAACTGAAAACTTATTGAGAAACGTTCCTGTAAGAAAAGTAAGAGAATTCCAAGTAGAATACGTAGACTTCTTAAAAAATAAACACCCAGAAGTAATGGCTGCTCTTAAATCAGGTAAGATTGATGACAGTTTAACAGGTGTTCTTAAGCAAGTAGCTACAGATTTAGCTTCTAAATATAACTAAAATTAGTTGATGGTTTTTGGTTGATAGTTGACGGAATTTTCTAAGACTAGCAACCAACAACCGACAACCAACAACTAAACTAAATATGGCAAATTTAAAAGAAATTAGAGGAAGAATAACTTCTATTTCATCTACAATGCAGATTACAAGTGCGATGAAAATGGTTTCCGCTGCGAAACTGAAAAAAGCACAAGATGCGATTGTAATGTTAAGACCTTATTCTGAAAAACTTCAAGAGATCATTCAGAATGTAAGCGCAAGCTCTGATTCTGATAACGTTTCTGCTTTTGCACAAAAGAGAGAGGTGAAAAAAGTACTATACATCGCTATTACTTCTAATAGAGGTTTGGCTGGTGCTTTTAACTCATCTATTATCAAAGAATTAAACCACAGAATTTCTAATTCTGCTGTAGAAGTAGAAGTGTTAACCATCGGGAAAAAAGTTTTTGATGCTGTAAAGAAAAACAGAACGGTATATGACAATCAAAGTGCCATCTTTGATCATGTGAGTTTTGAAAAAGTATCAAAAGTGACTTCTGCTGTGATGAAGGATTTCAGCCAAGGAAAATTTGATGAAGTACATCTAATTTATAATAAATTTTTAAATGCTGCTAATCAAGAAGTAAAAACTGAACAGCTATTACCAATATCAATGCCGGAAACTGATGGTAATGCAAACAGTGATTATATTTTTGAACCCAACAGAAACGAGATTTTGGATAGCCTAATTCCTAAATCTATTAAAACGCAAGTGTACAAAGCAGTGCTAGATTCTATCGCATCTGAACATGGAGCGAGAATGACTGCAATGCACAAAGCGACTGACAATGCACAAGCACTTAAAAATGATTTGGTAATTTTCTATAACAAAGCGCGTCAAGCTGCAATTACTAATGAAATTTTAGAAATCGTTTCTGGTGCAGAAGCACTTAAAAATAGTTAAGAAATATTTCTTTTATACGATAAATGAAAGGGCGTCAACTCAGGTTGATGCCCTTTTTGATGATGGTAAAATGATAAGTTTATTTTATGAGTTCACTATAGAAATTTAATTTTGTTTATAATGATTAAATTTACTTAGTTTTTCTTATCTAATGGAAATTAGTTAAAAAGAATAAAACTAAAAATTAAAATACGTAATTAAGCGTATTGTATATCATGGGGTTTGGGTGTACTTTTGAACTGTAGATTTAAAGAAAAGGTTACACAAAAGTGTAATTGAAACATAAAATAAATCGTTTTAAATTTGCACCGTAATAACCCAAAACACAAATGATGATAAATTTTCTACTGCAGTAAAATTAAGGTTATTATGTAAACTGCAGTAGAAATTTTTTTTTTACAACAGGAAGTAGTAATTTTCTTCATATTTCGATTTTTAGACCAAAAAAAGGGTGCGTTTACGCACTCTTTTTTATTAAACTTTTATATTAAAAATAATCATATATTTGCATAGATTAATCAATTCACAATTTTTTATAAATGGATTACGATAGTGTCGTCAAACTACTTATTGCATTATTACTTGTATTATTAAACGGTTTTTTCGTAGCGGCGGAATTCTCCATCGTTAAGGTTCGTTATTCTCAGATTCAAATTAAGGCTGCTGAAGGAAACAAAATGGCGAAACAAGCCGAACACATCATCAAACATTTAGATGCTTATTTATCTGCTACACAATTAGGGATTACCTTAGCTTCATTAGCATTAGGTTGGGTAGGAGAAAGCGCTCTGGAACATGTTTTCCATGGCATATTCTCTTATTTCAATATCAATATTGCACCTACCATGATTACGACTATTTCTGTGGTAGTCAGTTTTTTAATCATTACCGTAATGCATATTGTTTTTGGGGAGTTAGTACCTAAATCTATTGCCATTAGAAAATCAGAAGCCACTACGTTATTCATTTCTGCACCATTAAGATTATTCTACAATATTTTCAAACCATTTATTTGGTTAATGAATTTATTTTCAAATGCTTTTTTAAAATTAATAGGAATTCATCCCGCTTCCGAACATGATATTCACTCTACAGAAGAACTTCAGTTATTGGTAAAACAATCAGCTGATAGTGGAGAAATAGAAGAAGAAAACTACGAAATCATTAAAAATGCTTTTGATTTTACAGACCACACTGCAAAACAAGTGATGGTGCCTCGTCAAAATATTATTTCTATTGATATAGAAGATGATAAAGAAGAAATTCTAAAACAAATCATCGATTGTGGATATTCTAGAATCCCAGTGTTTAAAAACTCGATTGATAACATTATCGGACTTTTCTACACCAAGGAAATTATGAGAGAATACATCAAAAACAAAGACCTTGATTTAAAAGAGTTTTTGAGAGAAGCATTCTTCGTGGTTGGTAGTAAAAAGATTTCAGACTTGTTAAATGTTTTCCAACAAAAGAAACAGCATTTAGCCATTGTTATCGATGAATTCGGAGGTACAGAAGGTATTCTTACGTTAGAAGATATTTTAGAAGAATTGGTAGGTGAAATTCAAGATGAAGAAGATGATGAAGATAAAATTGTAGACCAAGTAGGCGAAAACGTTTTCTGGGTAAAAGCAACTCAACCTTTAGAAGAAATTAACGAGTGTTTGCCGAAGGAACTTTCGGAAGTGGGAGAATACAATACTTTAGCTGGATTTATTCTGCATCAATTAGAAGATATTCCAGAAGAAAATCAGGAGTTCGATATCGATGATTATCATTTCAAAATTTTGAAAATGAATAATAAGTCGGTGGAATTGGTAGAACTGGTGTATGAACCAAAAGATATTGTAGATGACTTAACCGAAGAAATTAGCGAAATCTAATTAATTTCAACTTTTACCTTTACCTCAAAGTTAACTTCAATCAAAATGAAATTTTACGATAATCCTCAAAGAGAATATCAAGAAGAAGTAGCGCTTCTAGAACAGGAAGACGAAGTCTATAAATTAGTGCTGCATAATGATGATGTAAACACTTTTGATTTCGTGATAGAGTGTTTAATCGAAATTTGTAAACATACGCTAGAACAAGCTGAACAATGTACTATTTTGGTACATTACAAAGGCAAATGCACCGTGAAAACTGGCAGTATGGAACTTCTAAAACCCATGCATGAAAAATTAATTTCCAGAGGTCTTACTTCTGAGATAGTATAAATAGAAAAAAACTCGTTCCAAAATTTCGGAGCGAGTTTTTTGTTATCAAATTTTCTTTAACCTAAAAAACGAAATTTAATAGTTGTTCTATTTGTACAATATTAATATTCTAAAATTTACAAGCTTATCAATTGCGTCGGGCTTTAGCCCGATGAAAAAGTCAAAAAAATAAATGGCTTTAGCCAAAACCTAGATAAAATTTGGCTAAAGCCAATCTTGTATTGGATTAAAAAAAACGGGCTAAAGCCCGTTCCAATTGATATTTTAAAGTGATGGATTTAATGGTATTTTGAATTAAGATTAGAATTTCACCTTAAAAATTTTTGTTTCCCCATTTCTAATCACGGTAACTTCTTTTTCGTCTCCAGCATTAAGTTTTGATAGACAATCCATATAAGAATAAACTTCGGTGATTTTGCAATCTCCAATTTGGGTAAGAATGTCTCCAGACTGAATTCCTGCAAGTGCAGCAGGTCTGTTATCAGTAACTCCGTCAATGTGCAAACCATCTTTAGAATCGGCATAACTTGGCATAATTCCTAGTGTTACTTTGTATTTTGGGACAGATTTGGTAGAAGTGGTTTTGGTCTTCGTAAACGGAATTTCAGATTTCTGAGAAAGTTCATTCGCAATGCCAAATACATAATTGGTAATTGTTTTTACGCCATCGAAATTTATTTTATCACTGTCATCACTTGGTTTGTGATAATCTGCATGCGTTCCAGTAAACAAGAATAAAACAGGAATATCTTTCAGATAAAAGCTGGTGTGGTCAGAAGGACCAACTCCAGATTCATCAAGAGTAATATTATAACCTGCAGGTTTCACTTTTTTCACCAAATCTGGGAAAACAGGAGAAGAACCTACACCTCCTACCGTAAGGTTTTTATCTTTGTCTAATCTTCCTACCATATCCATATTAATCATGGTGATTACATTAGGATATTGAGATTTTACATTTTCTGCGAATTTTTTAGAGCCAATCAGTCCGTCTTCTTCAGCAGAGAAAAGCACAAAAACGTAATTTACTTTTTCCTGAGTCTTATTTTTAGCAAAAACTCTCGCCAATTCCATCACTGCCGAAACGCCAGAAGCATTATCATCTGCACCATTGTGAATTTGTCCGTCAGAATTCATCAGCGTTGATTGATGATGTTGGTTCAATCCTAAATGGTCATAATGTGCGCCAATGACAATCGTTTTAAAGGCTTTATTGTCTAAATATCCTATCACGTTAGTTCCTTTACTTGGCGTAGAAGAATTTTCATCGTGTGGATTCAGTTTTATGGAATATTCAAATGGCTGTAAATGGGTTTTAAGGCCTAATTTTTTAAAATATTTCTGAATATAATTGGCCGCTTTTTTCTCACCTTCACTTCCTGCCAATCTTCCTTGCAATTCGTCACTGGCAAGATAAGTAAGATGATTTTTAAGTTGAGTTTCGTTTACATTTTCTGCTTCGTCTGTGTCTACCCAATCTGCGATGAAAACATTGGTTTCTCTCGGCTTCGACTGATTTCTATTGCTACTGAAAACCAATTTTTTCCCGTCTTTAGAGAACATCGGGAACGCATTGAATTCACTTTCGTAGGTGATTTGTTTCAGGTTTTTTCCTTCTAAATCTATGGTGTACAACTGGAAATCATAACCTCTGGTAGAATGATGATTACTTGAGAAAATAATTTTCTTGTCATTTGGAGTGAAATAAGGCGCCCAATTCGCTTTTCCAAGGTGCGTAATTTGTTTTAAATCTGTTCCATCAGCATTGATGGTGTAGATTTCCATATTGGTAGGAGCAACGAGATTTTGTGCCAAATAATCTTTGTATTCTTTAATTTCGGCATCGGTTTTTGGTCGAGAAGCACGGAATACAATTTTTTTAGAATCATGAGAGAAAAACGCACCACCATCATAACCTAAACCGAAGGTAAGTTGTTTCAGATTTTTCCCGTCAATATCCATTGTCCAGAGTTCTAAATCTCCTGTTCTGGTAGATGTGAAAACAATTTTTTTACCATCTGGAGAAACCACAGCTTCTGCATCATAACCAGGAACATCGGTTAATTTTTTGACAATTTTCCCGCTCAAATCTGCCATATAAATGTCAAATTCTGGATAAATAGCCCAAAGATATTTTCCGTCTTTAGAAACAGGCGGAGCTGGACAAGCGTTGCTCGCTTCATGCGTAGATGCGTAGAGAATATGTTGGTTATCTGGCATAAAGAAAGAGCAGGTTGTTCTTCCTTTTCCTGTAGAAATTAATTGTAGATTGTCAGATTTTTTAGAATAATCCTTCGATAAATCATAGGCGAAAATCTGGTCACATTCTGCACCCAAATTTTTATTGGTGACTTGCATCGTCAGGAATTTTCTATTGGGAGAGAAATACGCTTCGGCATTATCTCCACCATCAGTCAGTTGCTGAATATTTCTAAGATTTCTTTCTTGTGAAAATAAGAAAACACTGTTAAGCAGTGCAAGAACGATTAAATTTTTCTTCATATTTGTTTTTTTAGAAAGGATAACCAATCGAGAAGTTGAAGGTTGGTTTAAATGGTTTTATTTTGTCAAAAACCCATCTTTCGCCTTTTGGCTGATTTGGGTCGTGTAATTTGTAGGCTAAATCTATTCTTACGGTAATGTAGGCTACATGCATTCTCAATCCGAAACCAGAACCCAATCCCATTTGAGAAATAAATTTATTGAACTTAAATTCATCGCCAATTCCTGAATCTTTGGTGCTCCAAATGTTTCCAGCATCTGCGAAAACGGCACCTTCAAACATTTCATTAAATGGATATCGGTATTCTATGTTGGTGGTCAATTTTACGTTATCCATCATATAAGCTCTCACTTTTTGGTCGATTTGTGTATCGGCAGGACCTAATCCACCAAAAGCAATCCAAGCTCTGATGTCATTACTTCCCCCATTGAAATACGAACGGATAAATGGCATGTTGCTAGAATTTCCATAAGGAATTCCTACACCAATAAATTGTCTTACAATAAACTGTGATTTGTTTTTGAAAGTAAAATATTTTCTCGCATCAATATCGAATTTCACAAACTGAGAAATCGGAATGCCGAATATCGTTTTGCTGTTGGTCAAAACCCCAGAATCCGTATTGTTTTTACTGAAAATACTCAATAAATTCCCAGCCAATTCTACTTTAGCATCCAAAAAGAATGGGTTTTGATAGCCTTTTTTCCCGATTTCATTGTAGATATAATTGTAAGCCAAAGAATTGATGAGAACGTCTTGGGTCAATCGGTCTTTTTTGATGGTTGACTGTCTGAAATTGAGCAATAAATCTAAACCAGTTGGCGAAAGACTATTCGCAAAACCTGTATCATTAAGCAATAATCTAGATTTGGCTTCTGTGTCTAAGTTAATAGCACCCGGATTATAGATATCATAAAGATTAAAAATTCCGTCTTTAATATCTCCTTCCGTTTTGAATAAATCATAATATTTATTCTTATTTCGGGTAAATGAAAACTGCGTATTAAAAACGGATAATCGGTGAGAAATCACTTCATTCACGGTGATGAAATAATTCAAACCAGCGTTCACGTTGATTCTGTCCATCCCAATATTATTCTGTACCGAAGCACCTAAATTCACTGTAGAAACAGGTGAATATTTATTGGGTACAAATTTTTCGGTATTAAATGGCAAAAGCAATCTTGGGAAATTCAACCCAAATTGTAGGGAATATTCAGAAGCGTTAAACAACGCGTTTGGATTTTTTTCATCGTAAACCGTACCAAAGGTTCCAGAAACACTTCCGGTAAAGTTTTCGGCGCCACCAAAAACATTTCTAGCCGTCAATTCGGCAGAAGGAGAAAACCCGAAGTTCAAAATTTGAGAATAATGTAAATCAATCGCCGTTTTAAAATTATATTTCGGTAACGGAATGAGTTTGTATTTTACATTGATAATCGTATCATTCGGATTGCTGTATTGATCTGGTGATGCTTCATAGCTCGCAATACTGAAATTATTAAGGGCAATGAAGTTTCTTTTGGTAAGATCAAGATTTTTTTGGTTGTAAATTTCACCTTTTTTCAACGTAATAGGTCTCCAAAGTGCTTTTAGTTTATATTGTTTATCTATTCTTTTAATTTTAGCATCTTTATGAACCGTATCTAGCTCTGGCTTATCTGTGATTTTTTCTAAATATTGAATTTCTACGTTGCCAATGGTGTATTGTTTGTAAGGTGTTTTCAGCGTGTCTTTCAAAATATCCATGGTGAGTGGAACTTGCTTTCTGCTTTGCAAAGTGTCTGCCGTAAAATAAATTTCGCCACCATCTCTATTGAAGCTGTAAAAGCCTTTTTCTTGCATGAGTTCGGTAATTCTTTTGACCTCGCCTTCTAATTTTTCTTGGTCTAAAACATCTCCTGATTTTACTTTAGATTCTGTAATTTTTTCTTCGTAAATATTTCGGATGTTTTCGTAGGGAATATTGTAGTAATATCCGTTGATATAAGTAGGATCTTTATACGTGATTTTGTAATTGGCTTGTGCTTTTTTTGCCGCCGAATCGAGTTTGTGGGAAAAATCGACATGAGCGTCCCAAAATCCTTTATACACCAAGAATTTTTTAATGGAATTGGCACTGGTTTCGGTTTTTCCTTGCTCTAAAATAATAGGAGGTTTCCCTAAAGAATGCCAAACTCTGTTCCAAAACAAACTATTGCCCTTCAATTCTGGATGATTGTATTTCACATAAAGAGAATCTCTCAGTTTTTGATTTCTCATTTGTCTCGGAAACGTTTGATACTCGTTTAGAATGCTGTCATATTTCGCATTCGCCATGTTATAAATCCATAAACGAGTAGGGAACAAATAGAGATCTTTTTTATTGGGTTTTTGACTGACAAAATTCGGGATTTCTTCATCGAAATCTTTTCGGTCTACATATTCAAAATTATTTTTGGTCAATAAATACTCACCATTCGGAACTTTCTTGGTACTGTTACAAGCGTAAAGAAACCAAACGAGGATTGCAAAAGATAAAAATATGTGGTATTTTTGAAAATATTTAAAAAAATGCTTACTGCTCATAAAATAAAAGTTTTTCAGTCTCTGGACAAAAAGAAGTTCAGACAAAAATACAATTTGTTTTTGGTTGAAGGTAACAAAATAATCCAAGAGTTGAAACATTCCTCTTACAAAATTCAAGAAATTTTTTCTATTCAACCCGAAGATTTATCCTTCCCCGAAACAGATATTCATCCGATTACAGAACGTGAACTGAAGAAAATTAGTTTTCTGCAAACACCAAAAGATTCTGTAGCAGTAGTAGAATTGCCTTCTACTGAAATGCTAGAGCAACAGAAAATACAGATTATTTTAGACGGAATTCAAGACCCGGGAAATCTGGGAACCATCATCAGATTGGCAGATTGGTTCGGAATAGAGCAGGTAATTTGCAGTCAAGACACCGTAGATGTGTACAATCCAAAAGTGATTCAGTCTACCAAAGGTTCTTTTGCTAGAATCAATGTGGTGTATACTGATTTAACCGAATATTTGGCTAAAACAGACGCTGTAAACATCGGAACAGACATGGTGGGCGAAAATATTTATCACTTTGATTTTCCTGAGAAATTCAATCTTATATTAGGCAATGAAGGAAACGGAATGCGACCAGAAGTTGAAAAATTGGTTTCCCAAAACATTACCATTCCTCGATTCGGACAAAAGCAATCTACAGAAAGCCTTAATGTTTCGATGGCGACAGGAATCATTCTAGGACAGATTTTTTCTAAAATTTAGGGATTAGGATTTAGGAATTAGAGGTTAGGATTTAGGAATTAGTTTTGAGAAAAATGTTTATCTTTAAAAGCTAATTTTTATATCAATTTTTACCTCAACCTTTACCTTTACCTCTCTCAATGCCAAAAATCGCCTTTTTCATCAATCCTACGATTAGACATTTCAAGAAAATTGAAATCGATATTCAGCATCATTTTCTCAATCAAGACTATCAGTTTTTTATTTCAGAATATTCTGGGCATTTTTTAACCTTGCCAAAAAGAGCGGTGGAAGAAGGTTTTACCCATTTTATTGCAGTAGGTGGAGATGGAACGCTGAATGAGATAGTGAATGGATTAATAGAAGCGTTTCGTACAGAACATGGCTATGATTGGGAGAGGATTTCTCAAATAAAAATTGGGATTTTACCATCTGGAAGCGGCAATGATTTTATCAAAAATCTAGGTTATACAACCATAGACGAATTGCAATCGCTTATTGCAAAAGATTCTTCTGCGCTTGTAGATGTGGGGTTTGCAGAATTTCTGAATCGAGAAAAACAAAAAGCTGAGCGTTTTTTCATCAATGTTTCAGATGTAGGAATTGGGGGAGAAGTAGTCATCAGTAAAGAAAGATTGCCTTTGGTTTTTCCAGGCGATGTGAATTATTTCATTGCCATTCTTTCTACTTTTTTAATGTACAAAAAGAAAACCATCAAGGTTACTGCCAAAGATTTTACGTGGCAAGGAAAAGTGCTGAATTATGTAGTTGCCAATGCCAAATATTTCGGGAATGCTATAGGAATTGCGCCTCATGCAGAGATTTCTGATGGCGATTTTGCCATTACCAATGTGGGAGACATCAGTTTGTTAGATTACTTTAGAAATATTGGGACCGCTAAAAAATGCAAAAAAATCAATCATCCACAAGTTTCTTATACTTCGGCACAGGAAGTTTTCATCGAAAATGCAGATGGTTTGGCTTTAACCATTGATATGGACGGAGAATTCATCGGTTATGCACCGGTGAAATTCACTTGTCTCCAAGAAAAACTACGTTTTTTGAAGTAAAAATTATTCTTTTACCGTTTTTCGTTCATCATCAGGATTGGGAGAGTTTTCCTCGATTTGAATGTCTTGTTTTTTGATGTAATGAATAACTTTGAACAATATTTCAGATTTTAAACTGTTTCCGGGAGCGTTTACATCAGTCGTTTTGAACCAATAAGCGCCACGCAATTTTATTTTTTCGCCATCTATTTCCTGTACATAAACACTTGCATGAGGATTTTTCTCTACTTCTTCAAACGAATTGATGATGTGTAAAATATCCTTCATCACTTTTTCTAAATCTTCGGAATAATCTACATTAATGAAGAATTCACTTCTCAAAAGTTGGTTGTGCGTGAAATTTTCAAGTGGATTTTTAAGTATAATGGAATTGGGAATGAAAACATCTTTTCCGTCAAGAGTTTTAATATTGGTTTCTCTGAGCGACATTTTTTTTACTCTGCCTCTCATTCCTTGTACTTCGATTAAATCGCCGATTCTAAAAGGTCTTCTAAATGCCATAAGAATTCCTGCCAAGAAATTTTCGCCAATATCTTTTAAAGCAAAACCTACAATAAAAGTGGTGAGCGCAGTTCCTGCTAGAATTTTATCGGTAATGTTTCCGTAGCCTAAAATCCCCAAACAAACGATAACCAAAAAAATGGTGAGGATAAAAGAAACGATATTCACCAAGAAATCTGTAACGATAGAATCTTTTGATTTTTCGTCTATGAATTTAGTAACAACTTTTGAAAATAGTTTAATGGCGAAAATTCCCGCAATAAAAACCAAAATTGCCATCAAAATTGCCGGCAATTGACTTAGGAAATTTTCCCATGAATGTTGTATGGTAGTTCTAAAATCTACAAATTCCTTTTCCATATTATAAAATTTCTTCTAGGCTTTTTAAAACTTCACGTTCTTCGTATTCTTCTAATTTTTCTCTTAAAAATTTTAAAATAAAGGGAGCCAAATAAATAAGTGCAATGCCAATTATTTTTTTCTTCCAACTGCTATGATAAAGGCTTTTCTTCGCAAAATTGGTCACTACAGCTGCCAATCCTATTTTGATGGCATTTTCAGCGATGCTTCCTACTACGTTTTGAGTATTGATGCCTATTTTTTCTTCGCCGTATTGATTAATTTTGGTTTTGATATAATTTTCGGAAGCGCCACCAGTTGCAAAACTTAGAATTTCTGCGGGTTTCAGTTTTAATCGGTGTTCTCCGTTTTCGTCAGTCTTATCAACTAAAAATTGGTCTGTGAATCCATGAGTGATGGCACTTAAACTTTCTTTAGGATTTTTAAATGCTGCGATGTCTTCTAACTCGGCAATTTCTTTTCTTAAAGTTTCCTTGCGTTTTCTTAAGTCTTCTAAGTTTTTCATGTCTTGGATTTTAATCGTTAAAAAGCGTTTCTATTGCCTTATTGGTGATGAATTTTTTAATGTAATTTCTCATTAAAAAGACCAATAAAATGAGCAATAAATAGAATCCTGCAAGAATGAGGAAGCCATAAGCAAAGTTGTGGAGCCAATTTCCTAAGAATAAACCTAAACTCACGTTTAACAAAAAGATAAAGAAAATGGCAAGAACAGAGATAATCATTACAGGTACTGAAACTCCAATGATTTTAAGAGATTTCTCGGTAGCATCTAGCTTTACGAGTTCTATTTTTTTTTCTGCGTAATCTTTGATGAGGTCTATCATGGCAAATTTCTTTGTTTAAAGGTACAAAAAAAGGAACTTTTATGATAAGTTCCTTTATAAAATTTTATAAAAACTTTATAGATTATTTTAAAGCATCTAGCTCTGTTTCTACTTCTTTTACTACTTCCGAAGCTTTATTGGCTGCGGTATGTTTGTATTTTTCGTAGCTATCTTTTACGCTAGAAACTACTTTATCTAAATTTTCTTTTGCCTTGTCTGATAGATTTCCGTATTCCGACTTTACTTTTTCAGATACTTTATCATATTCATCTAATGCTTGATCTTTTAAATCATTTGCTTTAGCTTTTAGTTTTTTTCTGGTTTCTTTACCTTCTTCTGGAGCGTAAAGCATTCCTAGAACTACACCTACTGCAGCACCTGCTAAAAGACCTGCAATAATTCCTGCTGTATTTTTACCTTTTTCCATTTTGTAATAATTTAGTGTTAATAATTTATTTTCGTTTACCTCTTCATTCTCACAACTTCTATACCAAATATAAGGAAAATTTTCACAAATTTATGTTAAAATTGTATGAATAGATTCTATTTTTTATTTCGAAATATGTGATAGAATCAATGCTATGGTTTCTTCTTTGTTCAGTAAAGTATTGTCTATCAAGATGGCATCATCTGCTTTTTTTAGTGGAGCTACCGCTCTTTCGCTATCAATTTTATCTCTGGTTTTTAGGTTTTCGTAAACTTCTTCTCTAGAAATGTCTACGCCAGAATGTTGCAGTTCCAGATGTCTTCTTTTGGCTCTTTCTTCTGGACTGGCGGTGATGAAAAATTTATAATCTGCATGAGGCAAAATAACAGTTCCTATGTCTCTTCCGTCCATAATGACACCACCTTTTTGGGCTAAATTTCGTTGAAAATCAAGTAAAAAAGCTCTTACTTCTGCCTGTTTTGCAATGAGGCTTACATGGTCAGAAACTCTAGGTTCACGAATTTCTTTATCGATGTTTTTACCATTGAGGAAAAGCTCTAAAACGCCATTGTTTAAAATAAATTCCAAATGAATTTGGTCAAATTTTTCAAAGAGTGACTTTATGTCTATTTCTTGGCTGTCATTAAGGCAGTTTTCTAAAGCGAAATACGTAATTCCACGGTAGAGTGCACCTGTATCAATGTGGATGAGGTCAAGTTTTTGGGCAATCACTTTAGAAATTGAACTTTTTCCGGTAGATGAAAATCCGTCAATAGCAATAACTGGTTTTTTGTTCATGCTACAAATTTCGTTAAAGTTTTTTGAATTTGAAAATAACCAAAAGAAAAACCTTTTTGTGGTTGCTGAGTTTATGGAAGATTAAAAGAGGTGAGATTTATGTTTTAGAAAATTATTTTTTGAAAAATGAGAGGTGGAATGGTTGTGGTTGTATTCTATTAAGTTGTTTTTTGTTTCGTTTTGTTTCATTTTTTAAATATATTTTACTATTTTTGCATTTTAAATGAAATAAAACATTTCGTATTATGGAAATAGTTAGGGTGAAATTTGGAGGTTTTTCCAATGTTGAAAATGTAGAGTTGGACTTTAACAAAATCAATACTCTTGTTGCTTTAAATAATTATGGAAAATCAAATATTATTAAAGGTATCCAATTTGGAATTGACTTTATAAAAAATCAATCAAAAACTAAAGCTAAAATGATGGCTTTTAAACCTTTTATACCCTATAATAAGAATATTGACGATAGACCTTTTAAATTTGAAATTGAAATAAGTGAATCTTCAAAATTTTCAATTATTTATTCATATTCATTTGATTGGATAAAGAACGATAAAGAAAAAGGCAAAAGGATATTAGAAGAGTCTTTGAAGGTTAAAGATTTAAATATTGATTTAAAATATTCTACTTTTATAAAAAGGGGTTTAAATAAAGCAACTTATTTACCATCAAAGACAGGGAGATGCGATAGAGAAATAAAAATTGATAAAGATGAATTGGTTATTAATAAATTAGAAAGTTTTGATGACTTATTTTATTACCCACTTATAAAAGTTATCAACGAGTTAACTATAGCATCAGTTGATACGTTACAAAACCCTGATGATTTATTTAAAAAAATTAGGATTCAAAATAATGAAAATTTAATTGTAAAAAATGATTATTCATTATCTATGAATGAAGCTGCAAATTCAGCATATTTTATTTATGGACTTTCAAAGAAAAAACCACAGTATTTTGAGCTTTTTAAAGATGCGGTAATGACTTTACTCCCTTCTTTAGAAGATTTTGAACCAGTTGAAATTGATTTAAAAGAAAAGTTCTCTTTTAATAACGATGATGAAAAATTAAAGTTACCATTAGATTTTCCAGAGAAAATTTATGATATAAGAGTAAAAGAGAAAAATAATAATCAGCAGACAAGTATTACAAGCTTATCTTCGGGTTCGCAAAAAATATTTTATGTAGTATCTGTAGCAATAGCAGCAGAAATCAATAAAGTTCCTTTAATAACATATGAAGAATTAGAAAATTCTATTCATCCAGGTTTATTACAAAAACTCCTTATTATTTTGGATAATTTATTAGAACATTCAAAAATTCTTTTAAGTAGCCATTCACCTTACTTAATTCAATATTTAGATTTTTCTAATATTAAAATAGGAACTCCGAATGAAAAAGGTTTAGCGATATTTAAACAATTAAGAAAGACAAAGTTCAATAAATTACTTTTATTAGCAGAAGATGAAAATATTTCTGTAGGAGATTTGATTTTTGAAAAAATGATTGAATGTCAATCATCTGAAAATGATTTTTTTAACGAAATGTGTAGCTAATGAAAGACCGATCTAAGTTAGTTGTTCTGTTTGTTGAAGGTGATACTGAAGCTGAATTCTATAAATTATTGATTAATTATTATAGAGAAAAATCAAATAATCCTTTTCCTGAGGTGAAAATAATAAACCTTAAAGGTATAGGAAGATTTGAGGCTAGAGTTATTTCAAAATTAAAAAATGAGATTTTAAAAGATAAAGAATATAAAGGTTTAGAAATAAGCGTTTTTTGTTGTTACGATACAGATGTATTTGAATTAGCAAAAAAGCCACCAACAAATTGGACTAAAGTAAGAAAGGGAGTTAAGGGGTTAGGGATAAAATCTTTTTATGAAATAAAATCTGAAAAAATGATTGAAGATTGGTTTATAAAGGATCTAGATGGAATTTGTGAATTTTTGAAAGTTAAGAAACCTAAAAAAGTTTCCCAAGAAGGATTGAAAGTTTTGAAAGAGTTATTTAAGATGAGTAATAAAATTTATCAAAAGGGATCTTATACTCATAAATTCCTTGAAAAATTGGATTTATCAAAAATTATTAGCACCCTAAATGGTGTTTTTAATGACTTGGAAAAACGTTTAAATGCAGAGTGATGTTTTATACAATTGCAGATAACGTTTTGCGGTATGAAAAGTTATTTATCCAAATATACAAAAGATTTCTTTCGATTAGTTTTCTAAAATCTAAAATCTAGAATCTAAAATCATCAACGTCTATTCCCAGAAAGTTCTAACAAATCCAGCATTAAGCCAATTTGATTTACATTGTCGGCGTTGTGATAACGAACATGGGAATAATCAAATCTAAAAGAAGAGATTTTGATTCCAAAACCAAAACTCAATCCAGAGAAATTTCTTTGGTCCAGAACTGCGAGTTCGTTTCCGCGTTTTACGTTGTAACCCATTCTAATGTTGAAGGCTTGTTCAGGAAACAATTCGATGCCACCAGAAAGATGGTCCATCAATTTTCTGCCAAAACCAACTTCTTTGCCATTGATATCATATGATTGAGAAATATTGAATTGCTGCAAATCATGATAAGTAATGGTGTAAGCCAAAGGAAATTCTGGTAAAATTCTGGTGTAACCAATATCTGCTCGGAAAGGCAATTGTTCTTTGGTTCCGTTGTAAGATTTAATTTGATATCCAAAATTTCTGAAAACCAAAGCCACCGTTTCTTTGGATTGTTCATTGTGATAAGTCACTCCAGCATTTGCCGAAATGGCCGAAGAAGTGTAATTGTCGATTTTAGAAGTGAGGTAATTCACATTGGCGCCAATCGTGAAATCATCATCAAACTGATAAGCATAACCTACGCCAAATGAAGCATCCATCGCAGAAAATTCGCCATTTACATTCCCAAATTCATCGGTTCTGGGTGTTTTTCCAAAGTCCAAAACTCTAGCATTGACGGAAATGAAATGTCCTGCCGTTAAATCTTTCACGTAATTAATGCTTCCCAAATTAGAACCCGCAATGTAAGAACCGTAATTAATCCCGATTCTATTGTCCATGTCTAGATTCATCAAAGCAGGATTGATGGCTGCAAAATTCACGTCATAATCTCTTACAGAAACCGCATCACCACCTAAAACAGCTTGTCTGGCAGAAACGGGAACATTCAGAAAAGGATAGACCTTGGTTCCAGTTTGTGCAGAAGACCATAATGCGAATAAACAGAAAGATGTGGTAAATAGTTTCTTCAAAATTTCAATTATAACTTTGCAAAAATAATTTATTTTACACTTTAACAAAAATTAAATGTGAAAACATAATTCTATTAACGAAATTCTTTACGATTCATTATATTTGCATTAAATTTATTTTTTGCCTCAAATCTATACTTTTTGAGACACCAATTTTGATAAAAAAATATAACAATGAAATACAAAAGAGTTCTTTTAAAATTAAGCGGAGAAGCTTTAATGGGTAGCAGACAATACGGAATTGATAATGATCGATTGGTAGAATATGCTAAAGAAATTAAAAAAGTAGTAGATGCAGGCGTAGAATTAGCAATTGTAATAGGTGGAGGAAATATTTTCCGTGGAGTAGCAGGAGCAGCCAAAGGTATGGATAGAGTGCAAGGCGATTATATGGGAATGTTGGCTACCGTAATTAATGGAATGGCGTTACAAGGCGCACTAGAAGACCAAGGCATTAAAACCAGATTGCAATCAGCAATCGAGATGGACAAAGTAGCAGAGCCTTTCATCAAAAGAAGAGCAGTAAGACACTTGGAAAAAGGAAGAGTGGTAATTTTCGGAGCAGGAACAGGTAATCCGTATTTTACGACAGATACTGCTGCTACATTGAGAGCTATAGAAATTGGTGCTGATGTAATTCTGAAAGGAACGAGAGTAGATGGAATCTACGATTCTGACCCAGAAAAAAATGCAGATGCAGTAAAATTCAATTCGCTTTCTTATGACGAAGTTTTTGAGAAAGATTTAAAAGTAATGGACATGACTGCATTTACCCTAAGTAAAGAAAATAATTTACCAATCATTGTTTTTGACATGAATAAAGACGGTAATTTATTAAAAGTAGTCTTAGGCGAAGAAGTAGGTACTCTTGTGAATATATAATGTGTAACTTATCAAATTTTCAATATACAATGGAAGAATTAAACATGATTATGGATATGGTAAAGCAAGAAATGGATGCTGCAATTAAGCACTTAGATCACGCTTTCCAAAAAATTAGAGCAGGTAGAGCTTCTACGTCTATGGTTCAAGATGTTGTGGTAGAATATTACGGAGCAATGTCGCCAATCAATCAAGTTGCGAATGTATCTGTTCCAGATGCGATGACGATTTCTATTCAACCATGGGATAGATCAGCGATTAACGCCATTGAAAAAGCGATTATCAATTCTAACCTTGGTTTTGCACCTTCTAATAATGGAGATACGATTATTCTAAACGTTCCACCATTAACTGAAGAAAGACGTAGAGATTTAGCAAAACAAGCGAAAGCGGAAACCGAACAAACCAAAGTAACCATCAGAAATGCTAGACATGATGGTATGAAAGAACTTAAAAAATTAGATGGCGTTTCTGAAGACATCATCAAAGATACAGAAGCTAAAATCCAAGAACTGACTGACAAGTATGTGAAATTAGCAGACGAACATCTTAAAGCAAAAGAAACAGATATTTTCAAAATCTAATGCTATAAACATAAGCAAAACAAAAACTCCAGAATTCTCTGGAGTTTTTTTATTATAAAATCTAGAATCTCATATCTAGAATCTCATATCTAGCATCTAGAATCTAGAATTATTGATAACGTTCGTGTTCTCTTTCTTTCACAAATTTGCTCCAAAGAGGCTTGGTCAGTGCTTTGTATTTTTCTACATCGAAAACTTGAGAATCGGTAAGTGCTTTATACGTGAGCCAAACACCAAAAGGAAATAAAACCAAATTAGAAAGCCAAGCTCCGAAATAAGGATTGAGTTTCCCTTTCCAAGTAATATTTTCTATGGTCAAGTTCATCACATAGAAGACAATAAAAATAATAATTGCAATCACCACAGGTAAACCTACACCTCCTTTTCTGATGATAGAACCCAAACTCGCGCCAATCATAAAGAAAATAAGACAAGTCACCGAATAAGCAATAATCCCTTGTTGATACATGATAATCTTGTTGTAATACTTTACAATATCTAAAATTTGGGTATCCTTGTTCTTTTTTTCGTTTTGTAGAAAAGAAATTTTAGTATATGCTTGATAGAGGACTTCTAACCTTTTATCTTCTTTTAATTTTTCTATTGCAAAAGGTTCTGTAGGTTTGGCAGGATTTTTAATTTTGTCGATGTAAGTCACATAATTATTGGTTTGTCCTACCATTTCTGAGTTAATAGAATTAAAACTAAAATCGTTTTCTTTCTTAACCTTTACAATCGTTTTATTAATTTCTTTATAATTTTGAAAACGGTAATCGTCAGTAATTTTTTCGTCTTCTATGGCTTTGTTGATGACGTCACTCACGTCAAAATGCTGAACCAGAGAATCAAATTTGACCGATTGACCAGGCTGTTTCAGTCGTTCTAAATAATTTTTATCTTGAATATTATCCTCGAAAATATAGCCATCATATAAAACCAATTTCAAATAATTTCTATTCGCAGCGGGTGTAAATTCACCTTTTTTAGCGATAATTGTTCTTTGGTCTTCATAAGCATTGGCCACTTTGTGCACAAAAACGCCTTCTAAATGTTCCCCGTTTTCCCCATAAATTTTGTCAAATTTTACTGTTGCTCCAGGCAATGAGTTGATGAATTGTCCCGCGGTAAAGTTGATGGCGGGTTTGGTGGCGGCAATATTGTACATCATGTTTTTGGCCTTCCTCTGAAAATCTGGAATCACATTATTCGAAAACACAAAAAGCATGATGGAAAGTAAAGAAACTACTACAAACAGAGGCATCATAATTCTCGTGAGGGAAATTCCCGCAGATTTCATGGCCGCGAGTTCATAGCGCTCCCCGAAATCTCCAAAAGTCATAATGGAAGCCAAAAGAATGGTCAGAGGTAATACCATTTTGACAACGTTTACACTCAGATAAAACAAGAATTTTACAATTTCCCAATTGCTCAAGCCTTTTCCTGTAAACTGCGAAAGCTGAATCCATACAATATTCACCATAAAGATGAAAAACAGCACGCTGAAAATAAATAGAAACGGCCCGAAAAATGTTTTTATAATATATTGATCGAGTTTCTTTAACATTTGCCAAAATTATGAAAAAAGTTAGAATTATTTTGGTTTTAGTTCTTTTGTCTTGAAACAAAAGAACCAAAAGTTCAAGACTTGAATGCTCAGCTAAATAATTGAAATCTATTCTAAAATCCCTAAAACTTGTCTTCGCTTTGCTTCGACTTCAAACAGCAGGAATTTTTTAACGCCTAGATTTCAATTATTTTTAACGCCTCCGCATTCTATGTCATAGAAAAATCCTTCTCATTTTGAGAAGGATTAACGTTATAATTCTGTAATCAGGTAATTCTTGTACTTGGTTTTGTCAAAGCTAAAAGTAGAAGTACTTAAACTTTGGTTTTCTTTGTATTGATTTACGGTAATCACGGCCAAATCATTGCCTGATGAAGTCTGTACAATTTTAGCAATCTGCTTTTTAGGAGTATTGATATACAAAACCACACTTTTTACTCCATTATCTTTTACAGGAACCATTTTGATGAGGTCTAGACCGCCACTTTTTCCTGCATAGGTTACGGTGTAGCCTGTTTTGTATTCATCAAGGTAATTGATAGGTGAAAGTGCTTTTTCTGAACCATTTGGTTGAGCAATTGTCACTTCTTGGTCTTCTTTAGAAATGTTGTACACTTTTTTTCCGTCAAAAATCTGCTCATTTCCCATGATATTCAGTTTATATTGAGTAGGAGTAGAGTAGAAGATACCAGTTTCGGTTTTGCTCACTTTTCCCGTTCCCGTTCCGTAAGAAAATTTGAAATAGGTATTTTTCTTCGCTTTATAATTTTTAGAAACGGTTTCTAAAATAGTTTTGGCTTTAGCATCTACTTTTTGCGCGAACGAAAATGTAAAACTTCCAACCAAAGCACTTGCTAATATAATCTTGTTAAAATATTTCATGTTTTTATTTTTAATGATTCTTGGTGTAGATTTCAAAAAGCGAGCCAAGAAATCTTAAATTTTCTTAACGTTTTAATTTTTTCGTTTTCTAAGATACTTGCTAAATATATTTATGTATCTGTCATCAAAACGAACCAATGTTATTTGATTCCATTTAATTTGGGTTTCTTCATCACTCAAAAAACCTTTTGAGTCAAAGTAATGGATATAAACTGAACTTTTGTTGACTTTAATTATTGGTCCAATATCAAATGTCTTATCATCTATGTCTTCATTTTCGATGATAACATTTAAATCAGTTTTTTTTATTGATTTAAATAATGTTTCCCAATTATTAAGATTTATTTTATGTTTTAAATTCACCTTTTCAAGAAGATTTTCACCTTGTAATATTTTATGATAATATTTGTCAGAATTATTTCTTCTTATTTTCTCAATTGTTGATATTGGAAAAATCACATATCCTAAAATATTGAAATCATCACTTTCTTGAATAATTAAAAATTCTTTAGAATACGCTACAATGAATCCACTTATGGTTTCAAAATCTCCTCGAAAAATTTTACAAAAATTTTTCTCTTCAAAATGAAGTTTAATTTGAGAACTTAAATTTTCCATGAGTATTTATTACTTCCTCAATTCTTCCAAGAAACTTTCCAAAGAATTTAAATCAGAAATCATGACTTCTCTTGCTTTAGCACCATTGAAACCACCTACAATTCCTGCAGCTTCTAATTGGTCCATAATTCTACCAGCTCTGTTATAGCCCAATTTTAATTGTCTCTGAAGCATAGAAGTAGAACCTTGTTGTGTAGAAACAATAATTCTCGCCGCTTCTTCGAAGAGTTGGTCTTTTTCATTAGGATCAAAACTTCCCACCGTAGAAGTGGTTTCTTCCCCTGAATATTCCGGCAACATAAATGCAGAAGCGTAACCTTTTTGTTCGCCAATGTATTCTGCAATTTTCTCCACTTCTGGAGTATCTACAAATGCACATTGCAATCTCAATAAGTCATTTCCGTTGAAATACAGCATATCACCTTTTCCTATCAATTGCTCTGCACCAGTAGAATCTAAAATCGTTCTAGAATCTACCGAAGAAATTACTCTAAACGCTGCTCTTGCTGGGAAATTCGCTTTAATCATACCAGTAATGACGTTTACAGATGGTCTTTGAGTCGCTACAATCAAGTGAATTCCTACTGCTCTTGCTAATTGGGCTAATCTGGCAATTGGGAGTTCTACTTCTTTCCCTGCCGTCATGATAAGGTCTGCAAATTCGTCTACCACAAGTACGATGTAAGGCATGTAACGGTGACCGTTTTCTGGATTGAGTTTACGCTCCGTGAATTTCTTATTGTATTCCTTAATATTTTTACAAAAAGCATTTTTCAGCAAATCATAACGCGTATCCATTTCTATACAAAGAGAGTTCAGCGTGTTAATCACTTTATGCGTATCTGTAATAATAGCGTCTTCGCCATCTGGAAGTTTAGCCAAATAATGTCTTTCAATTTTAGAATACAATGAAAGTTCTACTTTTTTAGGGTCTACCATTACAAATTTTAATTCTGATGGATGTTTTTTGTAAAGTAGGGAAGTAAGAATGGCGTTAATCCCAACAGATTTTCCTTGTCCAGTTGCTCCCGCCATCAATAAGTGAGGCATTTTGGCTAAATCTGCCACGAAAACTTCATTAGAAATCGTTTTCCCGAAAACTACTGGCAAATCCATATCTGCATTTTGGAATTTCGGTGAAGAAATAACACTTCGCATAGAAACCATCGAAGGATTTTTGCGTGGAACTTCTATTCCTATTGTTCCCTTTCCTGGCATTGGTGCGATAATTCTAATGCCTAGAGCAGATAAATTCAAGGCGATGTCATCTTGTAATTTTTTGATCGCCGCTACTCTGATTCCCGCTTCTGGAACGATTTCGTAAAGCGTAACAGTAGGACCAATGGTTGCTTTAATTTCTGCAATGCCTACGTTGAAGTTTTTCAGTAAGCCAACGATTTTATTTTTATTTTCTTCGAGTTCGTCTTTATTGATGGCGATTTCTTCGTTGCCATATTCTCTTAAAAGTTCAATTTTTGGCATTTGGAAATTCGCCAAATCCAATTTATGGTCATACAAACCGTGTTTGTCTACCAAATCCTTAGCTTTTCTTTCAGAATCGTCTAAATCTTCTTTCACTTCTTCAATGCTGAAAGCAATATTGTCTGCAGGCTTTTCTTCTTTTTGAAAACTAAAACCTGTAGGCTCTAAATCTTTTTCCTTTGTCATGTTGAGCACAGAAGAAGGTTCTGCGGACGAAGTCCTCGAAACATCTGTCTTAGGAACTTCCAAGCCTGTCTGATGAGGTGTTTTAATAGTTTCAAAAGTTTCTGTTTTTGGAACTTCAACTTCCGAAGTGACTTTTAGATTTTCAAAAGGAGGTTCTTCTTTCAGTTCTTTGTCTGCTTCGAAATCTTCATCGGCATCATAATCTGGGGCAAATTTATCTTTAATAGAGTCTATTTGATTTTTTATTGAACTCGGTCTTAGATTAAATTCTAAAACAAAATACAGGATAATCGCCGCTAAAAGCGTCATCCACAATCCGAAATCACCAATAATAGAAGCCAAATATTCTTGAATTTCATTTCCGAAAACACCACTTAATGTTCCGTTTCCTTTGGTGATGGCACCCATAAGAATAGGAAGCCAACAAAGAAAAAAGAGAGAGTGAGAAAGGGTTTTCCAGATTTTAAAATAGTTTTTCTTCAAGATTTGGAAACCTAAAACCATCATCAAAAAAGCCACAATGAAAGCAGCAATCCCGATACTGTCGAAAATAAAAATATTCCCGAGCCAATCTCCCACTTTTCCAAAAATATTAGAAGATTTAATACTTTTATCCAACATTGCACCGGTCTGACTTTGGTTAGCCTTCCAATTCAGTAAATAAGATGCGAAAGATAGTGCAAACACTACCGATAAAAACAAAAATAAAAGTCCGAAAAAAATTCTGGGTTTAGAGAGCGTCTTGCTTTCTTCTACCTCTTGTCTATTGTTAGATGCTAATTTTGCCATAATGTGATAACACGCAAAGGTAATATTTTATATGAAAAATGAAAACATTTGAAATCGTTTTTAATTCTAAAAATAGTAACTTTTTAACTAGAAATAGCATTTAATTTTCTGATTTTGAGGTCTTCAAATGCAAAATGAGGATTCGTCTTTTATGAGATTGAATTTTTATACAGAGAAATCAAATGATTCAATGAACCAAAGAAGTTAAAAAAAAGCAAAATTTTATAAAATTTTAACACAGTTATAGATAAAATCCAACTATCAAAATTCGCTAATTCAATTTATAGAATGTATTTTTGTGCAGTTTAAAAATCTATAATGAAAAAACTGATTAATATTCTGATTTCTACGAGAACAATGGCTGTTTTATTGTTCGTTTATGCTTTTGCAATGGCTTATGCCACTTTTGTAGAAAACGATTACGGAACACCTACTGCCAAAGCTTTAATCTATGAAGCAAAATGGTTCGAAGTAGTAATGATTTTACTTATTATTAACTTTATTGGTAATATTAATAGATACAGACTTTGGAGAAGAGAAAAATGGCCGTTATTGGTGTTTCACTTGGCTTTTGTCTTTATTTTTATTGGGGGTGCAATCACCCGTTACATCAGTTACGAAGGGCAAATGCACATCAGAGAAGGAGAAACTTCTAATGAAATCATTACCGATAAAAATTTCTTTAAAATTCAAATCGAAAGAGGTGGCGACCGTTTAAGCTATGCCGAAATTCCTTATATGATGGCTTCTCAAGAACCACTCATTGCGAAAATTATTCCTCACAGATTTAAGGCAAAGTATGATTTCCATGGTGAACTTGTTCAAGTAGAACAGTTGGAATATATTCAGAGAAAAAAAGACAGTTTAGTTGTCAGCGATTCAGGTAAAGAATATCTTCATTTGGTTTCAACCAATGATAATGGAAGAGAAGATATTTATTTGGGTTCTGGTGAGGTAAAAAGCATCAATGGATTCTTAGTTTCTTTCAATAAAGGAATAGAAGGAGCAGTAGAATTCAAACAAGAAAACGGAAATCTATTCATAAAAACGCCTGTAGAAGCCAATTACATGACCATGGCAACTCAAGCAACTGGTGTGACCAAGAAAGATGAATTCCAGCCATTGGTTTTAAGAAGTCTTTATACCATCGAAAATTTAAAATTGGTAGTTCCGGAACCATTGAAAAAAGGAAACCTAATTGCCTATTCTGGAGATAAAAAAAGAGACCAAAATGTTCCTGACATGTTAAAAGTTTTGGTAAAAGGTCCAAAAACAGAACAAACCATCGATTTGTCAGTAGAAAAGGGAAATCCTAACGCATTTAAACAAATGACAATTGACGGATTAAATATCATTCTAGGTTTTGGTCCGAAAGTATATCAAACTCCATTTGCTTTGAAATTAGATGATTTCGTGATGGAAACTTACCCAGGTAGTGATTCTCCATCTGCGTATGAATCACACGTACAAATTGTAGACGAAGGCAAACAAACGCCTTATAAAATTTATATGAATCACGTTTTAAATTACAAAGGTTATAGATTCTTCCAGGCGAGTTTTGATCCAGACAGACAAGGAACCGTACTGTCTGTAAATCACGATTTCTGGGGAACTTTGGTAACATATATTGGCTATGCATTCTTATTTTTAGGATTGTTTGTAGCACTTTTCTGGAAAGGAACACACTTCTGGAAACTGAACCAATCTCTAAAAGATATGGCGAAAAAGAAAGTAGCGATTTTCCTTTTATTGTTCTCAATGGTGGGGTTAAATGCTCAAGAGCATCAACATAAAGAAGGAGAAGTACATGCTGAAGCTGCGCCAACTGCTCAACCGCAAAGTGTGCCTCAACAAATGGTTCACGCTGAAATTTCTAAAGAACATGCCGATAAATTCGGGTATCTTCTCGTGCAAGGTTTTGACGGAAGAATTGAACCGATGAATACTCAAGCGTTAGATGTTTTGAGAAAATTAGCCAAAAAAGAAAAATGGGGAGAGCTCAATGCGAACCAGTGGTTCTTGTCGATAAACATCAATCCGATGGCTTGGATGAATGATAAAATCATCAAAATCGGAACAAAAGGTGGCGAAGAATTAAAGAAAAAAACCAAAGCCAACGAAGATGGCTATACTTCTATGATGAATCTTTTCGTAACCGATGCGATGGGAATGCCGAAATTCATTTTAGAAGAAGATTTCAATACGGCTTTTAGAAAAAAACCTGCAGAACAAAGCAATTATGATAAAGAAGTTATTTCTGTAAACGAAAGAGTACAAGTTTTCTACGGATTGCTTTCTGGACAATATTTTAGAGTTGTTCCTATTCAAAACGACCCTAATCATACTTGGAACTCTTGGCTAGATGCAGAACAAAAAGCAGATGCTCAAGCACAAAATGTGATTGCGCCTTATTTCATCAGCGTAGTAGATGCTTCTAGAAACGGAGATTGGACAAAAGCAGATGAAGCGCTAACCAAAATTCAAGAATATCAAAAAACTTGGGGTAAAAATGTACTTCCAGATGAGAGTAAAGTGAGTCTTGAAGTCTTCATGAATAAAGCAAATCTAAACTTCTGGTTATTGATTTTCTATACCATCATTGGAGGTTTATTAATCGTTTTAGGGTTTATAGAGCTATTCAAACCGAACAAAATATTACACAAAGTAATCAAATCTATCATTTACATCGGAGTAGTAGGATATTTCCTTCACTTCTTAGGGTTAATTGCAAGATGGTATATTTCTGGTCACGCTCCTTGGAGTAATGGTTACGAAGCGATTGTATTTATTTCTTGGGTGGGAATTTCAGCAGGTTTAATGCTGTACAGAAATGCCAATGCACTCATTCCAGCTGCAGGATTTATGGTAGCGGTAATCATGATGGGATTTGCGCATGGTGGTTCTCAATTAGACCCGCAAATCACACCTTTAGTACCAGTGTTGAAGTCGTATTGGTTAATTATTCACGTAGCGATTATTACCAGCAGTTATGGTTTCTTCGCTTTGTCAATGATTATTGCAGTAATTTCATTGTTTTTCTATATTATTTCAAGTAAAAATACATTTGATAAACATGACCATTCTACGATAAAAGAATTAACCATCGTTTCAGAAATGTCCCTAACCATTGGTTTATTTGCCTTAACTGTTGGGAATTTCTTAGGGGGAATTTGGGCGAATGAATCTTGGGGTAGATACTGGAGCTGGGACCCGAAAGAAACTTGGGCATTCATTTCTATCATTGTGTACGCATTTGTACTACACATGAGATTAGTTCCAGGTTTGAGAGGAAGATATGCCTTCCACTTAATGACCATGTTTGCATTCTGTAGTATGGTAATGACCTATTTTGGAGTAAATTATTACCTTTCAGGATTGCATTCTTATGCAGCAGGAGATCCTATTCCTGTTCCTGCTTGGGTGTATATCAGTGTTGGAGTAATGACGGCATTAGGTCTAGGTGCTTATTACAAACACAAAAAATTGACTGCAAAGTAATATAAAATTCAAACCTTTATCTTTAATTTTGATAAAGGTTTTTTTAATAATAATTTTATGGAAAAGAAATATAAAATTCAAAAAAATCCTTTTGTAGTGCCTACTACAGATGGTAAATTAATTCAAGAACATTGGGGAAATTCTACAGGGAATTCAGAAATTTCTATTGCACACATGATTGCGCCACCACATTGGAGCGAACCGCATCAAACGCCAGAATTTGATGAATTTACCATCATTATGAGAGGAAAAAAACAGTTTGAAATAGATGGGGAAACATTAGTTTTAGAAGCTGGACAAAGCATTTTAATCCAAAAAGGGGCAAGAATTCGTTACAGCAACCCTTTCGAAGAAGAATGTGAATATTTAGCCATTTGTTTGCCTGCTTTTTCCATGGATTTGGTGAATAGAGAAGAATAAAGTATTCAAAATTACACCCTTTAGGGAAGGGGAAAATGATTTTGAATATTTAGCCATCTGTTTGCCTGCTTTTTCCATGGATTTGGTAAATAGAGAAGAATAAAGTATTCAAAATTACACCCTTTAGGGAAGGGGAAAATAATTTTGAATATTTAGCCATCTGTTTGCCTGCTTTTTCTATGGATTTGGTGAATAGAGAAGGATAAAGTATTCAAAACTACGCTTTATAGAAAAGAGAAATAATTTTGAGAAAGTTTTTTTATTGATAAAAGATATAAAAATTCACAAAAAATTAATTCTATTGATTGCATAATATTATATTTTTGTAAAAAAGTTTAAAATTTGATTTCATATACTATTTATCAAAATTCTGAAAGTGCAGAATGGGTGACCTTTGTGCATGGAGCTGGAGGAAGCTCTACCATTTGGTTCAAACAAATCCGTGAGTTTCAGAAGAAATTCAATGTCTTATTGCTCGATTTACGAGGACATGGCAGCTCTAATAAATTAAAGGCTAAGAAATACACCTTTCAATCCATTGCACATGATATTTTAGAAGTTATAGACCATCTTAAAATCAAAAGTTCTCATTTTGTGGGGATTTCTTTAGGTTCTATTGTGATTCGTCAGTTGGCAGAAATGCGACCAGAAAGAGTAAAATCTATGGTGATGGGAGGAGCTATTCTGAAAATGAATTTCCGCTCACAGATTTTAATGAAAATCGGCAATGTTTTTAAATATATTTTACCATATTTGGTTTTGTATCGTCTTTTTGCTTTCATTATTATGCCGAAGAAAAACCATAAGTCTTCGCGAAATCTCTTTATCAATGAAGCAAAGAAATTATACCAAAAAGAATTCATCAAGTGGTTTAAATTGACGACAGAAATTAATCCAGTTTTGCGTTGGTTCAGACAAAAGGAACTCAATATTCCCACTTTTTATGTGATGGGAGAAGAGGATTATATGTTTTTGCCTTCGGTAAAAGAAGTGGTAAAAAACCACGAAAAATCATCGAGTTTATTGGTGATAGAAAACTGCGGTCACGTAGTCAATGTAGATGCTCCACATGTTTTCAACAGCAAAGTAATTCGATTTTTAGAATCCCTCAAGAGATCTTAAATTCATCCATCATCTATATTCCATCAACCAACAACCAACAACTCCTTTTGTAGATTTTTTTTATGGTCAAACTTCCAAAATACAGGATATTTTAAAAATAATTCTTATTTTTGACTTCGTTTTTAGATAAAATTTATGAAGTCACTCGATAAGTTAGATTACAAAATCCTCAATATTCTGCAAGAAGATAACACGATTGCCATCAAAGATTTAGCAGAAAGAATTGGTTTATCTTTCACACCCACTTACGAAAGAGTAAAGTCTCTCAAAAACAATGGAATCATCAAGAAATATGTAGCCATAGTAGATAGAGAAAAAGTAGGGTACGAGTTGGTGGCGTATTGCAATGTAACCATCAAAAATAAATCAGTGGAAATCTTGAGAGATTTTGAGGAAAAACTCAACAAATGTCCTGAAATTGTAGAAGTAGTAAGCGTTTCTGGTGTGTATGATTACATGATTAAAATTGTGACCAAAAACATCAAAGAATACAATGATTTTGTAGAAAAAACATTTACCAATTATCCACACATAGGAGATTATCACAGCAGCATCGTACTCTGTACGGTAAAAGAAGAAACCAAAATTTTCTTGTAAAATTTTTGAAATAAAAGATAGAAAGTCACATCATCACGATGTGACTTTTTTGATGGAATATGTTTTTGATGAATTTAAAAATCTAAACCTAAATTTTTAAGTTCGGTTTCTAAATTCATGTTTTCATTCACATGAACTGTTATGAAATCTAAACTTTTTGCCGTTTCGATGTTGTGGAAATTATCGTCAATAAAAACAGATTCATCGGCTTTTATTTGATAACGGTCGAGGAGAACTTCCCAAATTTTAGGGTTTGGTTTGATAAGTTTTTCTTCACCAGAAACCACGATTTTTCCTTCAAAAACATTGAAGAATTCATAATTAGATAAAGCGTAAGGAAAAAATTCTGCCGACCAATTCGTAAGCCCGAAAAGTTCATATTTTCCTTTTAATCTTTGCAAAACACTTACGTTTTCGGGTATGTCTGAACGCAACATGATGTGCCAGTTTTCATAATACGCCAATATCTCTTTTTCCCATTCTGGGTGCTTAGAAATGAGCAAAGCATTGGCTTCGGCTACACTTCTGCCTCGGTCTTGTTCTGCATTCCATTCATTGGTGGCAATATTTCCCAAGAAATATTCCATTTTTTCGTCGTCATTGAAATAATCTCTGAAAAAATAACGCGGGTCCCAATCCATAACCACACCGCCAAAATCAAAGATGATATTTTTGATATTCATGTTTTTCTTATTTATAATTCTACTTTTTCGAAATGATAGTTTCCATTTTCAAATCTCGCAGCAATATGCTGTAAACCATTGCTCAAAATAATTTTTTCAGCACCAATTATTGAATTGTATCGGGCAATTTGTTCAAAAGTTTGTTCGGTAAGGGTAATCTGCGGTGCTTTGAGTTCTACCAAAATTTTAGGTGCTGTTTTTTCGGTAATCAAGAGGTCTATCCTCTTAATCGTTCCGTTTAATTCTAGTTTTTTTTCGAGAATTAATGCAGATTTTGCATACTTTTTTATTTGAGTGAAATAGTGTACGAAATGCTGTCTTACCCACTCTTCAGGAGTGAGAACCAACCAAGATTTCCTTACCATATCATAAATAAAAAACGTATCTTTGTCTCGCTTGATATCAAAAACAAAATCTTCTTTAAAATTTAATTTCGGCAGCTGCATTCAGATGAAAGAATTAGAACAGATTTTCAAACATATTAAAAATAGGGAATTTTTACCCATCTACTTTTTCCATGGCGAAGAAGCTTTTTTTATAGACGCAGCTGTAAAAGCATTAGAAAATGATGTGCTTACAGAAGACGAAAAAGCTTTTAACCAAACGGTAGTCTATGGCAAAGATACCAATTATAATGATATTTTGGCACTTTCTAGACAGTATCCTATGATGGGAGACAAGCAACTCATCATCGTAAAAGAAGCACAAGACTTAAAATTAAATGAAGACGAATCTAGAATTTTAGAAAACTACGCCACAAATCCTGTGGAATCTACCATTCTGGTCTTTGCACACAAGCATAAAAAAGTAGACAGCCGAAAAAAAGTGTTCAAAGTTCTGGACAAAGCACATATGCTCTTTCACAGCGAACCTGTAAAAGATTATAACTTGGCGAAATGGATAGAAGACGAATCTAGGAACCTTCAAATAAAACTAGCGCCAGGAATTGCTCAGCTATTGGCAGATTATTTAGGGAATGACCTTTCCAGAATTTCGAATGAGCTCAATAAAATGAAATTGGTGCTGAAAGAAGGAGAAGTTCTAGACGGTAAACTCGTAGAAACGCACATTGGGATTTCTAAGGAATTTAATGTTTTTGAGTTGCAAAAAGCACTCGGAAAAAAAGATAGCAATCAAGCCTTCAAAATTGCGTATTACATGGGAAAAAATCCCAAAACCAATCCTATTGTCATGACCATAGGAAATCTCTATAATTTTTTCAGCAATGTAGTGATGTATCATACCGTAGCGAATCAAGGCCAAAGTCTTATTGCATCAGCATTGGGTGTGAATCCTTATTTTGTGAAAGATTATGCAGAAGCGGCCAGAAATTATCCGTTGAAATTTGCAACCAGAGTTATCTCTGTTTTGAGAGAAATTGATTTAAAATCAAAAGGTCTAGGCGCGGTAAATATGGAAGATGGCGAACTTTTAAAAGAAATGGTCTACAAAATTGTAAACATTGATAAAATCAAAAGCTAAAAATGATTAAAAATATCTGGAAACACATTATTTTACTCATTCTTCGTTTACAAGGCGAAGCAGATACCAGTCGGTACAAAGTCATTAAAACCAAAAATAATATTTTGGTTTCCCTAAGAAACGAATTCAAAAATTTTTTACTCATCACCATTGGTGTATTTTCTGCAGGTTTTGGTTTCAAAGGATTTCTTTTGACCAATAAATTTATTGATGGTGGTGCAACAGGGATTTCGTTGTTGGTTTCTGCGTTGACAGAAATTCCGATTTATTACTTAATTCCTCTCATCAACTTGCCTTTCATTATTATGGGGCACAAAACCGTGGGAATCAATTTTGCGGTAAAAACAGCGCTTGCAATTGGCGGTTTGGCTTTGGTTTTGGCCAATGTAGACTTCCCAAATGTAACCAATGATAATATTTTAGTGGCGGTATTTGGTGGTTTCTTTTTAGGAGCAGGAATCGGTTTGTCCATTAGAGGAGGTGCTGTAATTGACGGAACTGAAGTTTTAGCATTATATTTAAGTAAAAAATTAGGGACGACTATCGGAGATGTAATTATCATCATCAATGTAATGATTTTCTCTGCTGCAGCGTACTTTTTAGGCGTAGAAATCGCTTTGTATTCCATGATTACGTATTTATCGGCTTCTAAAACGTTGGATTTTATTGTAGAGGGGATTGAAGAATACATTGGGGTAACCATCGTTTCTTCAAAATGTGAAGAAATTAAAGAAATGATTTACAATAAATTAGGAAGAGGAGTTACCGTTTATAATGGTAAAAAAGGTTTTGGAAAACGAGGAATGAAAGAAGATAGCGATATTATTTTTACGGTTATTACTCGTTTAGAAGTAAGCAAACTGACCACGGAATTAGAGAAAATTGCGCCTACCGCATTCGTGGTGATGCACACGGTAAAAGATACTAAAGGTGGAATGATTAAGAAAAGACCATTGAAACATTAAGTTCAACTTTTCATCATATAAAAATTTTCAAAATTGGAAAATCAAATCAAAAATTGCTTTCATTGAAAAAATTCATGAGAGAATTATCAGGAAAACAATGAAATTCACGAAATTTGCAACTCAAAAAAATAACAACCCTTATATTCTATGGAAAATAATATATTAGATTGCGTGATTGTAGGTTCTGGACCATCTGGTTATACTGCTGCTATATATGCAGCCAGAGCAGATTTAAAACCTGAATTATACACTGGTTTAGAGCCAGGAGGTCAGTTGACGACTACCACCGAAGTAGAAAACTTCCCAGGTTATCCAAACGGAATTACAGGTCCTGAAATGATGATGGATTTGCAAAAACAAGCCGAAAGATTTGAAACCAAAGTACACTATGAAATGATAACGAAAGTAGAATTTTCTAAAGAAGTAGGAGGTGTTCATAAACTTTGGGCAGGCGAAAAAGAAATTTTAGCAAAAACAGTGATTATTTCTACAGGAGCTACTGCAAAATATTTAGGTCTAGAAGATGAGAAAAAATATTCTGGAGGTGGGGTTTCTGCTTGTGCTACTTGTGACGGATTTTTCTACAGAGGCAAAGACGTAATCGTAGTAGGAGCAGGAGATACTGCAGCAGAAGAGGCGACTTATCTTTCTAAATTGTGTAACAAAGTAACCATGTTGGTGAGAAAAGACCATTTCAGAGCTTCTAAAGCAATGATTCACAAGGTAAACAATACGCCAAACATTGAAGTGAAATTCAATCACGAATTAATCGCTATCGAAGGCGAAAATAGCTTAGTAGAAAGAGCAGTGGTCATCAATAACCAAACGCAAGAAACTTCTAAAATAGACGTTCATGGTATTTTTATCGCGATTGGTCATAAACCGAATACTGATGTTTTTGCGGGTCAAATCACTTTAGATGAAAACGGTTACATCATCACCGAAGGTAAATCTTCTAAAACCAATTTACCAGGCGTTTTTGCAGCAGGAGATGTACAAGACCACATCTACAGACAAGCGATTACAGCAGCAGGTTCTGGTTGTATGGCAGCCATAGATGCTGAACGTTATTTATCAGAATTAGAATAATTCTTTGAAAACCTTAGTTTACATATTTTTAGGAGGCGGATTAGGGAGTGTAATGCGGTATTTGGTATCGTTTTACACTTCCAAATTCCTTTCTATTGGGAGTTTTCCTCTCGGAACATTCTTGGTAAACCTTATAGGCTGTTTTTTAATAGGTCTTTTTTCGTCTTATTTTATCAAAGTAGATAATTCCCTTAAATTTCTATTGATTACAGGTTTTTGTGGAGGTTTTACCACGTTTTCTACTTTTGCAGCAGAAAACTATTCTTTATTACAAAATCAAAATTATATCGTGCTTATTTCTTATGTTTTATTGAGCATAATCTTAGGAATTATAGCAGTGATATTAGGTTTTCAGGCAGCAAGCAATTAATTTTTGATGTTGAAAATTAATGCGTTATAAAAAATGTAGAAAAATCTAAAAAAATAATTTTGTCAGAATTTAAAAAGGTTCTATATTTGCACCACTGAAAACGAGATAATCGTTTCTGGAGAGTTGGCAGAGTGGTCGATTGCGGCAGTCTTGAAAACTGTTGACTGTAACAGGTCCGGGGGTTCGAATCCCTCACTCTCCGCCAAGTAAAATATAAATTTTACCAAAACCCTTTAAAATGTACGTTTTAAAGGGTTTTTTGTTTTATGTAATATCATAAATAACTAAAATAATTCAATCTGTAAGGGTGTAATTAGGTGAGTATCAAAAAATCACCAAACTACTCACCTTTCTCTCTTGAAACTGCTTATACAAAGCCATTTCAATGATTGAACATCTTGTAGGTTCTTAGGGTCAAAAATAAATTTATAACCTTTAAATGTCACCACACATGAACCACTACAGTTTACTTTTCTACGCCAAGAAAACAAAAAGCAATCCAGAACTATCAGCCATTTATTTACGTATTACAGTGAGAGGAAAACGCTCTGAAATATCAACTGGGCAAACTATCCCAACAGCTTCATGGTGTTCTAAATCTGGTAAATTAAAAGGCAATGCTCAACAATCTAAATTTACTAATTCACTTTTAGAGCATATAAAATTCAAAGTATTTTCAAGTTATAACGAACTAATTTTGGCAAATAAAGAAATAACGAGTGAAACTCTTAAAAATCGTTATTTAGGTATTGACGAAAAGAAAGTAACTATCGTTGAAGTTTTCAAAGAACATAACAAACAAATGTATGACTTAATAGGAGAAACTTATTCCAAAGGAACTTGGGAAAGATATGAGACTTCCCTTAGACATACGATTGAATTTTTAAAATGGAAATATAATGTTTCGGATATGGACGTTAAACAAATCAATCCCGAATTTGTTTCTAGTTACGAATATTGGTTAAGAACAGTTCGTAAATGTGCCAATAATTCTGCTGTTAAGTACATTAAGAATTTTCAAAAAATCATAAATATCTGCTTTGCTAATGAGTGGATTTCAAAAAATCCTTTCATCAATTACAAATCAAAATTAACAACTGTAGTTCCTAATTTTTTATCTCAATCTCATATAGATCAAATTTTGAATAAAGAATTTAAGTCAGAAAGATTAGCATCAGTCAGAGACATTTTTATTTTTAGTTGCTATACTGGTTTAGCGTACATAGATATTAAAAATCTTACTTATGAAAATATATTCATTGACTTAAAAGGTGAAAAATGGATAAAAACAAATAGAACAAAAACGAAGGTTGCATTTAGTATCCCTGTACTCCCAATTGCTGAAATGATTATGAATAAATACAAAGATCATCCTAAATGTTTAAATCAAAATTTAGTCCTCCCAATACTAAGCAATCAAAAAATGAACGAGTATTTAAAAGAAATTTCTACACTATGCGACATTGAATTTGATTTAACTTTTCATGCAGCAAGACACACTTTTGCCACAACAGTAACTCTAAATAATGGAGTTCCCATAGAAAGCGTGAGTAAGATGTTAGGGCATAAGAGCATCAAAACCACCCAACACTACGCCAAAATCCTAGATTCCAAAGTCAGCAACGACATGAATATCTTAAAAGAAAAATTAGCCCAAAAAGAACTAAAAATGAAGATTTCTTAATCTTCATTTTCTTTTTTGGTAAAAACCCAAACAGCTCCAAACCAGTCTTATATAGTAACTTTCATATATTTTGTAACAATGTTGTTATATTTTTAATACATCATCATGTGTTGGATTATTTTTTATTTATATAAGCGATTGATTATGAATAAATAATAAAATTCGTTTATTGTTGTTGAAAATATTTTTTAATATTTTTTGTTGCATTATCGTTAAAATTATATTTTTAGCACCCTTAAAAACAAAATTTAACTGTGGAAACGAAATCTATTGATCTCTTAAGAGAGCTTAATGGGCAGATTGAGTTTTTAGAGTCCGAATTTGATAACGTTCTCCAAAAATCCGAAGAGACAATCAAAGTCATTCTCAAAACTCTAGAGCAGCTGAAAAAAATGCTCATTAAACATAAATTTAAATCTAAGCATGAAGAAATTTTATTTTTTAAATCCATAAAACCGCAATTCACTTCCAAGCTATATTATCACATGGCAATTTATAGAATTGCTTCCCAAGCTCCATTAGGAGGTGCATCAATCCTCAAAAAATATTATGAAGCTGAACAGGTCAACATAAAAGATTTCTTTGATAAGAATTTAGATTTTTATCAATACTACCGTACGAATAGCACTTTCCTAGATGAGAAATATTTTTTGAGAGGAAATGTAGATTTTAAAATCAACCTCAACAATTATTATTTTGAATTAGACCCAAAATTCTCAACCACCCATGATAGCAAAGTCGCTTTAATCATGGCGTACGACCTTTTGTCTATATACATAGATAAAAAGATTTTAGAGCTTGAAAAAGCACTAAACGGGATTTATACAACCCAATCATCCAAACTCCAATGGACGGCCTCAAAAGTCGCCCTTATTGAACTCATCTACGCCCTCCAAACCGAAGGCGTTTTCAACAACGGAACTGCTAATGTTAAAGACATTGCAGACCAATTCCAAGAAACCTTCAATGTAGATTTAGGACAATACAGGCGTATGTTCCTAGACATCAGAACCCGAAAAGACGACAGAGCCAAATTTATCAATACCCTCAAAGATAAACTTCTGTTAAGAATGGAGGAAACAGACGAAAATTTCTAAAAAAATCATTCACAACGCAGTCTCCGTTGTGAATAAATCTTATCAAAACAACACAATTTCGCCGTAAACAATTCCGGGGATGAATAATCATTGCCGGAATTCTAAACCAACTTAACCTTAACCTTAACCTTAACCTTAACCTTAACCTTAACCTATTGTATTATGGCACTAGAAATTGTTACCAAAGAAGACCTTCAAGAGTTCAAAAATGATCTATTACAAGAACTCAAAAACTTACTACTCCCAAAGTCAAACAACCAAAAACAATGGCTCCGAAGCGCAGATGTAAAAGCACTCCTCAAAATATCCTCGGGAACACTCCAAAACATGAGGATTAACGGCACTCTCCGTTATTCTAAAGTGGGAGGTACACTATACTACAACTATGAGGACATTGAAAAGCTCTTACAATCTAATAATTAATCAATCACCAATCATCATGTCATGCTGAGCGGAGTCGAAGCGACCATCAGCCAAAATCCAACATCCAACACCCAACATAAAAATATGAACTACATCCGCCACCTCACAGGATTTTACGAAAAAATCCACGAAGACTCACGCCTTAACCCCACACACATCAGTTTATACCTTGCTTTATTTCAGTTCTGGAACCTCAACCACTTCCAGAACCCAATAAGCATTTCACGACATGAAATGATGAAGCTCAGCAAAATTGCAGCGTTAGGAACTTATCACAAGTGTATCAAAGACCTTCAAGATTTTGGATATATCGAATATTTACCCTCATTCAATCCATACAAAGGAAGTTTGGTCAATCTTCATAATTTCGAAAATATAGATGTTCACCATTTGAACAAGAACCGTATCAAAAATCAAACAAGCTCTGAACAAGCATTGAACCAGCACCATATCAAAATCGAAACAGGTATTGAACAAGCATTGATACCTTCTATAAACTATATAAACAATATAAACAATAAACATAGTATTACCACACCCGAGACCAGTTCAAATTTTAAACAAGCTTTTTTACCTGCAATTCCTTTCCAAGAAATTATCCCAAAATCACTATCCCAAAAAAGTGAAGAAAAAGAAAAGTTGCGCGAAAAGAAAAAGAAAAGCGCAAAGCTTTCGCCGACTCATATCGAAAACAATATTCAAGTTGGAGGCAAAAAGAATTTTCCTGTCATTCTGAACGAAGCAAAACGCAGTGAAGAATCTCACTACATCAAACCATCTCCCAAAATCCCACCCACCTTTGCTGAGGTAAAACTTTTTTTCGAAGAAAAAGACACTCCGCTTTCAGAAGCCGAAAGATTTTTTGACCACTACGAATCCAACGGTTGGCTCGTGGGTGGAAAATCCAAAATGAAAAATTGGGAAGCAGCTGCACGCAATTGGCTCAAAAACTCCAAAAAATTCAACTCCCTAAGCCCGAACGGAGCCGAAGGCAAACGAAACCACCTAACAGCCACCACCAACAAAAGCTACAAAGAACCACTTTAACCACAACTTATGAACTTTCCTACACCACCCATAGAAACCCGTTATGATTATTATAAAATCATTCCAGAATTCAAAAAATTCGCTTCCCAGTATATCGGTAAAAACTACCTCATTCCAGACGAAGAAAAACCCATAGTCTTCGCCACCATTGCATGGATGCTCCAAGACGATTTAGTGGCCAAAGAAATGGACTTCGACCTCCAAAAAGGAATTCTCCTTTCTGGTCCTATTGGTTGCGGAAAAACCACCTTATTCAAGCTCATGCAAAAATTCATAGGAAACAAAAACAAATTTGGCATGGTTTCCACACGCCAAATCGTTTCAGAATTCATGCAGTCAGGCTACCAAATCCTAGAGAACTACTCCAAAGGAAACTTCACCCACGATGCTCGAAAAGCCAAAGTCTATTGCTTTGACGATTTAGGCATTGAAACCTCATTGAAGTATTACGGAAACGACTGCAACGTCATGGCAGAAATCCTCCTCACACGCTATGACTTATACAAAGAAAAAGGACTCATCACACACCTCACCACTAATCTTTCTGCAGCAGAAATAGAATCCATCTACGGAAACAGGCTCCGTTCCCGAATGAGAGAAATGTTCAATCTTTTCGGCTACGACCAAAACTCCACAGACAAAAGAAAGTGATTTAATTAGTTTTATTTCAATTTATTGTAATTTATTGCAGATTTTACGGTTTGCCCCTTTTTAATAAGACTCGGTTTTGTTATATTTGAAATTTAATAACCATAAACTTTTTCTAAAGAATTATTTACTTAAAAATGACAAGCATAGCACAAAGAGCGGCATTACAAAATCAAATTTGGAAGATTGCCAACGACGTTAGAGGCTCAGTAGATGGGTGGGATTTCAAACAATTTGTATTAGGAACTTTGTTTTATCGCTTCATTAGCGAAAACTTTACCAATTACATTGAAGCTGGAGACGAAAGCATAAATTATGCTCAATTATCTGATGAGGTCATCACTCCCGAAATCAAAGATGACGCCATTAAAACAAAAGGCTACTTCATATATCCAAGCCAGCTTTTTGTGAACATTGCAAAAAATGCCAACAACAACCCCAATCTAAACACAGACCTAAAAGCCATTTTTGATGCCATAGAAAGTTCTGCCAATGGTTATCCTTCGGAAGAAGACATCAAAGGGTTGTTTGCAGATTTTGATACCACAAGCTCAAGACTAGGCAACAATGTAGAAAACAAAAACGCTCGTTTAGCAGCAGTCATCAAAGGCGTGGAACAACTAGACTTTGGTAAATTTGAAGACAACCAAATAGACCTTTTTGGTGATGCCTACGAATTCCTTATCGGCAATTATGCAGCCAACGCAGGGAAATCGGGAGGTGAGTTTTTCACCCCTCAACACGTTTCTAAACTCATTGCTCAACTGGCAATGCACGGACAAAAATCAGTCAACAAAATTTACGACCCTGCAGCAGGTTCTGGCTCATTACTATTACAAGCCAAAAAACATTTTGACAACCACATCATAGAAGAAGGTTTCTACGGACAAGAAGTCAATCATACCACCTACAACTTGGCGCGTATGAATATGTTTTTGCACAATATCAATTATGATAAGTTTCACATTGTTTTAGGAGATACCCTTAGAGACCCTCAGCTGATGGACGAAAAACCGTTTGACGCCATTGTGTCTAATCCGCCGTATTCTATCCCTTGGATAGGGAGTGATGACCCTACCTTGATTAACGATGACCGTTTTGCGCCTGCAGGTGTTTTAGCTCCTAAGTCTAAAGCAGATTTTGCATTTGTATTACACGCCTTGCATTACTTATCGAGTAAAGGGAGAGCAGCTATTGTGTGCTTCCCAGGTATTTTTTACCGTGGCGGTGCCGAACAAAAAATTAGAAAATATTTGGTAGACAACAATTTTGTAGAAACCGTCATTGCTTTAGCCCCTAACTTATTCTACGGAACGTCTATCGCCGTAAATATTCTCGTGCTTTCTAAACATAAAACAGATACCAAAACCCAGTTTATTGATGTTACAGGGGAAGATTTCTTTAGAAAGGTAACCAATAACAATTTGCTAGAAGACGAACATATCGATAAGATTATGGCGATGTTTGACAGTAAAGCCGAAGTGCCACACGTAGCCACCACTATTGACAATGCTAAAATTGCAGAAAACGATTACAACCTATCCGTAAGCTCGTATGTAGAAGCCAAAGATAAGCGCGAGAAAATTAATATCGAGGAACTGAATGCAGAGATTTCAAAAACGGTGGAGAAAATAAATATACTTCGTGCGAATATTGATAAAATTATAAAAGAGATTGAAGTATGAGCGAAATAATTTTATATACCACGGACGATGGACTGACTAAAATAAATGTCCAACTCGAAGATGAAACCGTTTGGCTTACACAAGACCAAATAGCAATGTTGTTTGACAAAGCAAAATCAACCATCAGCGAACATATTAAACACATTTTTGAAGAAGGTGAATTAGATGAAAAATCAGTTGTTCGGAAATTCCGAACAACTGCTGCTGACGGCAAAAATTACGAAGTAAATTATTTTAACCTCGATGTTATCATTTCCGTTGGTTATCGGGTGAAATCGGTACAAGGCACTCGTTTTCGACAATGGGCAACGCAACGCTTAAAGGAGTATATAGTAAAAGGGTTTACAATGGACGATGAACGCCTTAAAAACTTGGGCGGTGGCAATTATTGGAAAGAACTATTAGACCGCATTCGCGACATTCGTTCCAGCGAAAAGGTAATGTACCGTCAGGTGTTGGAATTGTATGCGACTGCTACCGATTATGACCCAAAAAGCGAAGAAAGTTTGACTTTTTTTAAAATTGTTCAAAACAAATTGCATTATGCAGCTCACGGAAATACGGCAAGTGAAGTAATTTATTTGCGTGTGGACAGCGATAAACCTTTTGCAGGGCTCACCAATTTTAAAGGCGAGCAACCCACACAAGCCGAAGCAATGATTGCCAAAAATTATTTGGAAGAAAAAGAATTGAAAGTGCTCAACAATTTAGTAGCCGCTTATTTTGATTTGGCAGAATTAAACGCTATTGAAGAACGGGAAATGCGTATGACAGATTATGTGCGTGAATTAGACAATATTCTTGGTTCTACAGGAAGAAAAATATTGGAAGGTTCGGGAAAAATATCGCATACTCAGGCAGCAGAGAAAGCAAAGTTGGAATATAAGAAGTACAAAGCACAAACGCTGCTATCCGTAGAAAAAGAGTATTTGAAAACTATCTCGGATTTGGAGAAAAAAGCAAAAAAGAAAGGGAAACAATGAGTTACATAGATAAATTATTAGAGGGTGTTGAGGTGGAATGGAAGCCTTTGGGTGATCTAGTTGATATTGCAAATACAGGTGTCGATAAAAAAATTAACCCTGATGAACCAACAGTAAGATTGTTAAATTTTGTAGATGTTTTTAAAAATCAATACATTTCAAACGATACACCAACAATGGTTGTCACAGCAACTGAAAAAAAAATAGCAGATTGTAATGTAAAAAAAGGGGATGTATTTATAACACCTTCATCAGAATTAATTGATGAAATAGGTTTTTCTGCTATGGCTATTGAGGATTTTGATAATGTAGTATACAGTTATCATATTATGAGACTGCGCATTAGTAATCAAAATTATTTATTTCCTGCATTTTTAAACTATTTATTTAAGTCGGGAGATATTAGAAAACAAATAAGAAAAAAAGCACAAGGATTAACTAGGTATGGATTAACTCAGCCAAATTGGAAGTCAATCGAAATCCCCATCCCACCACTCGAAATCCAACAAAAAATAGTTGCAATTTTAGATACCTTCACCGAACTTACAGCAGAGCTTACAGCAGAGCTTACAGCAGAGCTTACAGCTAGAAAATCGCAATATACTTATTATAGAGATAAGTTGCTATCTTTTGATGAAAATCAAGTGCAATGGAAGACATTGGGGGAAAAAGATTTTTTTGAAGTTTCTTCAGGAGGAACACCATTAACAACAAACAAAGATTATTGGGATGGTGGTAATATACCTTGGCTAAAGTCTGAATCTTGTAATAATATCTCTGTATACTCAGCTACAAATTTTATAACAGAGTTAGGTTTGAAAAAATCAAGTGCAAAACTTTTAAATAAAGATACTACATTAATTGCTTTAGTTGGAGCCACTATTTTTAAAACTGCATATTTAGAATTTAAAGCAACGACTAATCAAAATATTGCAAGTATCAAATCACTAAAACCATCTTTAATAAATGATAAATTTATATTTTATTATTTAACGAATTTGTATGAGTTTTTAAAATCAGAAATGAGAAATTATGGAATGCTAAACTTAACTACATTGAGAACTTTTAAAATTCCAGTTCCTCCAATAGAAGAACAAGAGCGCATAGTTTCTATTTTAGATCAATTTGATACGCTCACCACTTCCATCACCGAAGGTTTACCACAAGAAATAGAGCTTAGAAAAAAACAATACGAGTATTATAGAGATATGTTATTATCTTTCCCTAAAAATTAAAACCAAAAAACTACCATGTATAACACCATCGCAGAAACCAGCAATTTTATTGTTTTAGACCGTTATCATAAATATTCTTCACTGAATGAATCTCCAGCAGGTTTTCAGTCAGAATCTGCTTTAGAACGTGAGTTTATCCAAGATTTAATCAATCAAGGATACGAGAATCCTTCTGGTCTTACCACATTGCAAGCCATGTTGGCTAATGTAAGGGTGCAGTTACAGGCTTTAAACAATATGGTTTTTAACGATTCAGAATGGGCACGCTTTGTAGAAGAATACTTAGACAGACCCAGTGAAGGTATTGTAGATAAAACCAGAAAACTGCATGATAATTACATCTATGATTTTGTGTTTGATGATGGTCATATCCAAAATATTTACTTAGTAGACAAAAAAAATATTACAAGAAATAAACTACAAGTTATTTCACAGTTCGAACAAAAAGGTCGACATGCCAATCGCTATGATGTTACCATTTTAGTCAATGGCTTGCCAATGGTTCAAGTAGAACTCAAAAAAAGAGGAGTTGCCATAAGAGAAGCTTTTAATCAAGTGCATCGATACAGCAAAGAAAGCTTCAATAGTGAGAATTCACTTTTTAAGTATCTGCAAATATTTGTTATTTCTAATGGTACAGACAGTCGTTATTTTGCCAATACGGTAAAACGGGATAAAAACAGTTTTGATTTTACCATGAACTGGGCTAAGGCGGATAATACTTTAATCAAAGACCTCAAAGATTTTACAGCCACTTTTTTTCAAAAACAAACGCTTTTAAATGTTTTGCTCACATACTCAGTATTTGATGTAAGTGATACTTTGCTCATTATGAGACCTTACCAAATTGCAGCAACAGAAAGAATGTTATGGAAAATTAAAAGTTCTTTCGAAGCTAAAAAATGGTCTACCACAGAAGGAGGGGGCTACATTTGGCATACTACCGGTTCTGGGAAAACATTAACCAGTTTCAAAGCAGCTCGTTTAGCTACAAAATTAGATTTTATTGATAAAGTCTTCTTTGTAGTAGACCGTAAAGATTTAGACTTTCAGACCATGAGAGAATATCAGCGATTTTCTCCCGATAGTGTTAATGGGTCAGACAGCACTGCGGGTTTAAAGCGAAATATTGAAAAAGACGACAATAAAATCATTGTAACCACCATTCAGAAACTCAACAACCTCATGAAAACCGAGAATGACTTGCCAATATACCAAAAGCAAGTGGTTTTCATTTTTGATGAAGCACACCGCTCTCAATTTGGGGAAGCACAAAAAAATCTGAAAAAGAAGTTCAAGAAATTCTATCAGTTTGGCTTTACAGGAACTCCTATTTTTCCTCAGAATGCTTTAGGTGCAGAAACTACCGCTAGCGTTTTTGGTAGAGAATTACACTCTTACGTAATTACAGATGCCATAAGAGACGAAAAAGTGTTGAAATTCAAAGTAGATTACAATGATGTTAGACCTCAATTTAAGAGCATTGAAACAGAAATTGATGAGAAAAAATTAACAGCGGCAGAAAACCAAAAAGCTTTTTTACATCCTGCTCGTATCAGAGAAATCGCTCAATACATTTTACAAAATTATAAATTCAAAACCCACAGAACTCGTGGAGGCAATACAGGATTCAATGCCATGTTTGCTGTGAACAGTGTAGATGCAGCCAAATTATACTACGAAGAACTGAACAAACAACAAAAACAAACTGATAATCCGCTTAAAATCGCTACCATATTCTCTTTTGCAGCCAATGAAGAACAAAATGCCATCGGTGAAATTCCAGATGAAAACTTTGAACCTTCAGCTATGGATGCTACTGCTAAAGAATTTTTAACCAAAGCGATTGAGGATTACAATGCAATGTTTAGAACCAGCTTTGGGGTAGATAGTAAAGAATTTCAAAACTATTACCGTGACCTTGCCAAAAGGGTGAAAAACAAAGAAGTAGACCTCCTCATTGTAGTGGGTATGTTCTTAACGGGTTTTGATGCACCTACTCTTAATACTTTATTCGTAGACAAAAATCTACGTTATCATGGTTTAATGCAAGCGTTTTCGCGTACCAATCGTATTTATGATGCTACAAAAACATTTGGCAATATTATCACTTTTAGAGATTTAGAATCAGACACCATAGATGCCATAACCTTATTTGGAGATAAAAACACCAAAAATGTAGTATTAGAAAAGAGCTACAAAGAGTATTTAGAAGGCTTTACAGATATTGCAAACGGTACTGCACGCAGAGGTTTTATTGAGATTGTAAAGGAGTTAAATGAAAAATTCCCAAACCCAGACGAAATTGTAACAGAGAAAGATAAAAAAGAATTCTCTAAACTATTTGGTGAGTATTTGCGTGTAGAAAACATCCTCCAGAATTATGATGAGTTTACCCATCTAAAAGCTTTACAAACTATAGACCTAAATGACGAAGAAGCCGTAAATGTTTTCAAAGAAATTTATTTTGTAACAGACCAGCAATTAGCAGAATTGCAAGAAATTAAGTTGTTGCCAGAAAGAACCGTTCAAGATTACAGGTCTACTTACAATGACATTCGTGATTGGTTGCGTAGAGAAAAAAATGGCAAAGAAGCAGAAGAATCTCAAATAGATTGGGACGATGTAGTTTTTGAAATAGACCTATTAAAGTCTCAAGAAATAAACCTAGATTATATTCTAGAATTGATTTTTGAACACAATAAGAAAACCAAAGACAAAGCAACTTTAATAGAAGAAATCCGCAGAGTGATTCGTGCCAGCATTGGCAACAGGGCAAAAGAAAGTTTAGTGGTAGATTTCATTAATGATACAGAATTAGACTCTATCGAAGATAAGGCAGGAATAATTGATACATTTTTCAATTATGCTCAGCGTAAACAGAAAGCAGAAGCCAGCGAAATAATCACCGATGAAAATCTAAACGAAGAAGAAGCAAAACGATACATCACCACTTCATTAAAAAGAGAATATGCCAGTGAAAACGGAACAGAGCTCAATGCACTATTGCCAAAAATGAGCCCTTTAAACCCACAATATTTAACCAAAAAACAAAACGTCTTCCAAAAAATATCTGCATTTGTAGAAAAATTCAAAGGCGTAGGAGGTCAAATTTAATATATTATTTATGGGTAGAGTTGCACTAAGTATTGATGATCAGATTAAAAGATTGGAAGAAAAAGGATTGGATTTATCTTGTTATGAAACTTCCAAATTGAAAGAAATCTTACTTGATATAGGTTACTATAGACTTGGTTTTTATACCTATTATTTCATGGACGATGAAAAAGAGAACTTCTTAAATGGAATTAAAATTTCTGAAATAATTGAATTGTATTATATGGATATTGATCTTAAGTACATTTTAATGAAGTATATTAATAGAATTGAAATTAATTTCAGAACTAAATTAATTTATTATCCGTCAATAATTAATAAGCAAGATCCTTTTTGGTTTGTTGATGAAGCTTTAATGAAAAAAGATTTTGTTGAAGACTTCAAAAAAAGGTATGATGACAATTTCAAAAGAGATAATTTAATGTTGAAAAAGCATCACATAAATCATCCTGCTGATATTTACGCTCCAGCATGGAAAACATTTGAATATCTCTCCTTTGGATCCATTATAACTTTATTCGATGCAATAAAGGATTTAGAAATAAAAAACAGAATCTCAAAATTATATCAAGTAAATGATTTAGGTAAATTTATGAGATTAATACATGCGGTTAGACAAATTAGAAATATCTGTGCTCATAGCAATGTATTATTTGATTTTTCCTTACCACAGAGTTTAAGTTCTCATCCGAAAATAAATTACAATAAAGGTGACCGAAACTCTTTAGATGCCTCATTAAAAGTTATTGCATTCTTTTTAGAATCAATTTCTATAAATCGATTAGCAGAGTTTAAATCTGAAATTTATTCTTTTTTTGAAAAACACAAAGTGAAGCCTCACTTATTAGAAATTATAAGAAATCATATAAAATATTTGGATTAATATTTGCTTTATATAAAAATCTTTGTAATTTTGCAACATAAAAGTGCCTCACTAGACATTGCGCTCTCTTGGTGCACTATAAAAAAATATTTGAGCCTGGTTTCCCAGGCTTTTTTATTTTTACATAGAAGTTTTCCAATACTAACCCGCTCTCCGAAGTCTCCAGACTTCAGAGCTAATAAAATGTAAAATCCCATCAAAATCTCACCCCCTTAGCAATCAAACCATCCACCTGCAGCTTAACCCATTTTTGCCTAGGAGCTTCCAATTTTGCAATATCATAAGCATTTTGTAAATAATCAAAAACCTCATCATCATATAGCGCAGAAAGAAAAACATACAAATTTTTCCTATCCCTGTTCTCAAAATAATCCTCATAAAAATTCACAATCGTATCTGCTGCATCTTCCCAACGCTCCTGAAAATAACCATCAAACTCAATTTGCTTTCTACAGTAATTTTTCGCCTTGTGCTTTTTTTAGTTTTTTGCTGATATTAAGACCTAAATATGTTCCTTTTTTTTAGAAACTCAGTATGGAAATATTGGTCGAATATTTTAGAATGATATTCTTTTAGAATAATTTGTACAGAATCGGTTACAGAAAAAATAGAAATTTTCAATAATAGTAATAGGTTATTTGTAATTTTATGTTAATCTTTCAATAGCGTCCTAAATAAAAAAATAAGAAGGAATTAAAGTAACTCAAAGTATCTTTGAGGTTGCACAACAAAAAAACCTTCTTATGGATTCAAAATTAACATTATTTTCCCAAATCATTTCAAAAATAGACCGAGGGATTTTCAAAAAAATAGTAATTGAGAAGAAAACCGATTACCGAAATAAAGGATTTGATAGTTGGAACCACTTAGTTTCTATGCTTTTCTGTCATTTTGCCAAAAGCACTTCGGTTCGGGACATTTCCAACGGACTTCGCAGTGCCACAGGAAACCTGAATCATTTAGGGATAAAAACAGCACCTTCCAAATCTTCTATTAGCTACCAGAATGGAAAACGAGATGCAGATTTTGTTTAAAGACTTGTATTTCAAACTATTAGAACAATTAGGACAGCACACGAAAGAAAGACGGATAAAACTCAAAATAAAAGTTCCTGTCTATTTATTAGATTCTACCCTTATTTCTCTATGCCTGTCTTTGTTCGATTGGGCAACATATCGAACTAAAAAAGGAGCCGTGAAAATGCATACCTTACTTGAATATGACGGGAAACTTCCTGTTTATGTGAATATTACCAAAGGAAGTGTTGCTGATAACAAGGGAGCGGAAAACATTCCTTTGGAAAAGGGAGCAGTCATTGTTGCAGACCGATTCTATAACGATTTTCCAATGCTCTCTATTTGGGACAGCAAAGGTGTTTTCTTCGTAATAAGACATAAAGAAAATCTGAAATTTGAAACTTTACAGGAACGAGAACTTCCACCAAAAGGAGCTCAAAGCATCCTAAAAGACGAAGAAATAGTACTCTCAAATCCTTTATCCAAAGAAAAATATCAAAAAAAATTAAGAAGAGTGGCTATTTGGGATAATGAAAACAAGCAAACCATTGAAATGATTTCCAATAATTTCTCTTGGGCTGCTTCTACCATAGCAGAATTATACAAGCAAAGATGGCAAATTGAGATCTTTTTTAGAGATATCAAGCAGTTGCTTCACCTCAAAACCTTCATTGGAACTTCTGAAAATGCAGTGAAAATCCAAATCTGGACGGCACTTATCACTATTCTCATTCTGAAATACCTGAAATCCATCGCTAAATATAATTGGCAATTATCAAATCTGGTAGCTTTTATCCGATTGAATATTTTTGTTAAAATTAATCTTCAATTTTGGCTCGACAAACCATTTGAGCAACCGCCTGAAACCCCCAAAAACTATTATCAAGGGGTTCTTTTTTGAAATTAAATGTAAAGCTAAATGTAAAATAGGTATTTAGGCTGTTTCTATTTTTAATAATTTTTATTTAGGACAGTATTGAAACTTCAAAAATATTCCCTACATTTGTACTGTTTTACTTCATAATGCACGGAAATTTTAAAATACTATTCCTTTCCCTTACACTCGCGTTATTTCTGGCGCCAGGGATTTCTCAGGCTTGCAGTAAAAAGGAGAAGCAGGTTATTAAAACCGCGACCAGTTCGCAAACTTTCATAAAACAGTCATTCGCACAGATACAGCCGTCTTGCGACAGCGACGATTGCAAAGACAAATGCTGTCACACCAAATCACACAATTGTCAAACTGAAGGATGCTCAGGAAACTGCAGCGGTAACTTTTGCAGCACTGCTCAGTATACCATTCTAGCAGACAGCAAATTTTTAGAGGATTCTAAAAACGAAGCGTCCGGTTACGATGACAAAAATTCTAATTTCTTTTATCAGAATCCCCATTACTCCGGTGGATTCTATACCATTTGGGAACCGCCCAAAATAGGGTAATACTTCTTTCTTACAGCCCGAGTTATGTCCGGTCGTGAAGAGTTTTTTAACACTTTATCCCTGATGACTTATCAGCGCTGTATATTCCTTTGAACTTCAACTTTTCCTTTAAAAGTAAATCTTTCACAAAAGATTTTCCTTTTGGAGCGAGGACGCTTTTGAAGATCTGAATGTTCGTAAGCAGTTTCTTAACAAGGAAACTTAAAATTAACCTATAATATAAAATTTAATGAAGAATATTCTTTTGGGAATACTCGCTTTTATAGCGGTGTTCCTCGTTTCCTGCAACAATTCAAAAGCTGAAAGTACACAAATTGCGGTCGCAAAGTTCACCACCGGTGACATTGTTCCCAACGATGAGGTATGTATGGTAAACAATGCCTATATGGGCAAAAAACAGCTCGAAGTAAAACATGACGGCAAAACCTATTATGGTTGCTGTGAAAACTGCAAACTCAGAATCCCGCAGGAAGAAAATGCCCGCATGGCATACGATCCCATATCTCATCAACTCATCGATAAAGCAACCGCAATTATCGCAATCTCTGATAAAAATGATAATGTCGTGTACTTCGAAAATAAAGCAAACTACGAAGCCTTTTTTAATAATAAATAACCTTTAAACTTATAAAATAATGAAAACAGTACTATTCAGCCTTTTGGCAATCGGAACATTGGCACTCACTTCTTGTAAAGAAAACAAAGAACAGAAAAGCACTACTGAAACATCCATGCAGCACGATATGAGCACAATGTCCGATAGTGCAGCGATGGGCAATATGGCAATGGATGCTAAGGTAACCGTGACCACCGCCAAAAAAACTACCGCTGACCTTACGGAGCTCTATTCTCATTACACCCACCTTACATTCGCGTTGTCCGGTGATGATGATAAAGAAGCGGTGAGTGCAGCGAAAGGGATCCTGGCCTCTTTTCCTAAAATAAACAAAAATGGGTTTTCCGCTGAACAGAAAAAAGAATATGCAGAACTGGAATCAAGCATTAAGGAACACGCACAGCATATTGCGGATAATGCCGGAAACATTGATCATCAGCGCGAACATCTGGATTTAATGAGCGCAGATTTTTACGACCTGCTGAAAGATTTCGGAACTCCAAAACCGGTGTACAAAGTATTCTGCCCGATGTATAATGATAACAAAGGGGCCTTCTGGCTTAGCGATTCACGTGAGGTGAAGAATCCTTATTACGGCAAAGAAATGCTTTCATGTGGCGAGGTTCAGGAAGAAATTAAGTAAAACCGTACAGAACCATGATTCAAAATTTAATCAAACTGTCCCTCCGCAACAGGTATTTCGTTTTGCTGATAGCAATCGGCCTTTTTATCTGGGGTATTTTTGCGGTAAGGGACAATCCCATCGATGCCATTCCGGATCTGAGTGAGAACCAGGTCATCGTTTTTACGGAGTGGATGGGCAGAAGTCCCCAGATTATTGAAGATCAGGTGACTTTCCCGCTGGTCAGCAACCTTCAGGGAATTCCGAAAATTAAGAACATCCGCGCCTCTTCCATGTTTGGGATGAGCTTCGTGTATGTTATTTTCGAAGATAATGTGGATATATATTGGGCCAGAACCCGCGTAATGGAACGGCTCAATTATGCGCAGCGTTTACTCCCACAAGATGTCACCCCTACGCTCGGACCGGATGGTACCGGCGTTGGTCACGTCTTCTGGTACCATTTTGATGCACCTAAAATGGATTTGGGAGACCAGCGCGCCCTCCAGGACTGGTATGTGAAATTTGCTCTGCAGACGGTTCCCGGTGTGGCGGAAGTAGCCTCCTTTGGCGGCTTCGAAAAACAGTACCAACTTATCGTAGATCCTGTAAAATTGCAGTATTACAACGTCTCCCTCATGGAGGTGATGAATAAGGTAAAGGCTAACAACAACGATGTAGGAGGACGGAAATTTGAGATGGCCGATATGGCCTACGTCATCCGTGGACTTGGTTACATTAAGAATGTAGCCGATATCGAAGAAATCGCGGTGGGAAATTACAACGGTATTCCCGTGCGGGTGAAAGATATTGGCTCGGTACAAATGGGTGGAGATCTTCGGCTGGGTATTTTTGATGCGGACGGTGAAGGTGAAGTCGTGGGCGGTATCGTGGTGGCACGGTATGGCGAAAATGCGGATAAGGTCATCAACGATGTGAAAGAGAAAATGAAGGACGTTGAAAAAGGACTCCCTGAAGGCGTCACCTTCAAGACATCGTACGACCGCAGTACGCTGATTGAAGGGGCAATAGACAATATTAAAACCAAGCTGATTGAAGAAATTATCGTGGTGGCAATCATTGTTATTCTGTTCCTATTCCACTGGCGAAGTGCATTGAGCATCATCATTCAGATTCCGGTCACCATTGCCATCAGTTTTATTCTGCTCAATGCGTTTGGACTCTCCTCCAATATCATGTCCCTTACAGGAATTGCACTGGCAATTGGGGTGATTGTAGATAACGGAATTATCATGTCTGAAAATGCATATAAAAATCTCTCCGATTGGCAGAACCATCAACAAAATAAAACCCCCTAACAATGAAGACCAACTGGTTTAAAAATATATTCAGAAAAAAAGACAAAGAGAAAGACAGTTACGTTAAAATTCCCGAAGACATTCGGTTGAAGATTATCGAAAAATCATCCTTACAGGTATCCAGAGGCGTATTTTTTTCTACGGTAATCATCGTGGTTTCTTTTCTCCCGGTATTTATGTTGACCGGTCAGGAAGGTAAACTTTTTCATCCGCTGGCGTACACTAAAACATTCATCCTGATTGTTGATGCAATCCTGGTGCTTACCCTTGCCCCTGTGCTCATCTCCTTTTTCATGAAGGGAAAATTTAAGGACGATAATAAAAACCCAATAAACAGAGGCTTGGAACGGATTTACGAACCGCTGATAAGATGGTGCATGAAATGGAAAAAAACCACGCTGGGAATTAATATTTTGGCACTGCTCATCAGTATTCCAATGATAATGAACCTTGGACGTGAGTTTATGCCACCTTTGGATGAAGGATCTTTGCTCTTTATGCCAGTCACTTTGCCTGATATTTCGAACTCCGAAGCCAAAAGATTACTGCAGGTGCAGGATAAAATCATTAAAGGAGTTCCGGAGGTGGATCATGTCCTCGGAAAAGCCGGAAGAGCAAACACGGCGACAGATAATTCACCCATTTCAATGATTGAAACCATCATTCTGTTGAAACCTCAGGACGAATGGCGCGACGGCCTTACAAAAGACGATCTTATTAATGAATTGAATGCTAAACTGCAGATTCCGGGCGTAACTAATGGCTGGACCATGCCGATTTCCAACCGGATCAATATGCTTTCAACAGGGATTAGAACGGATGTGGGCGTAAAAGTGTACGGACAGAACCTGGACAGTATCGCGGTCCTTTCCGAAAAAATAAAAAAGGAACTCACCGGTATTGAAGGAATAAAAGACATGTACGTAGAACCCATTACCGGCGGAAAATATGTGGACATTCAAGTGAAACGCGAAGAAATAGGAAGATACGGCCTAAGTGTGGATGATGTAAATGCCGTCGTGGAAAGTGCGCTCGGCGGAATGAAACTCACCACCACCGTGGAAGGCCGACAGCGCTTTTCGGTAAATGCCAGGTACGGCCAGGATTTCAGAAATAATTTGGAATCTCTGAGAAGATTGCCCATGCAGACGATGGAATTTGGTTCCATTCCACTGAGTGCAGTGGCTGACATTCGTCTTACAGAAGGACCACCAATGATCAATTCTGAAAATGCAATGTTGCGTGGATCTGTTCTATTCAACGTACGCGACCGGGATTTAGGCAGTACCGTAAAAGAAGCCCAGGCAAAACTCAATAACATGGTGAACAAAATGCCAAAAGGTTATTTCGTGGAATGGAGCGGTCAGTACGAAAACCTGATTCGGGGCGAGCAGACTTTAAAAATGATTATGCCCCTCGTATTAATAGTGATTTTCCTTTCGATGTATTTTGCGTTCAATTCTTACCGCGAAGCTTTCTTTAATCTCATCAGTATTCCTTTTGCCCTAATCGGGGGTGTCTTTATGATTTCGATTTGGGGGGTGAACCTTTCCGTAGCCGTAGCAGTTGGTTTTATTGCGTTGTTCGGACTTGCGGTAGAAACGGGAATTGTGATGGTTATTTACCTGAACGATGCCATGATTCAGCTTACTACGAAGAACGGCAACTCCCGGGAGACCATTAGCAATGAAGAACTTCGTGAATATGTCATTCATGGTGCAGCCAAAAGATTAAGACCAAAGATTATGACGGTTTGCGTGACCCTCTTCGGGCTTGTACCCATCCTGTGGAGCCACGGCGTGGGAAGTGATATGATGAAACCAATCGTATTGCCGATGGTTGGTGGTGTTTTCACTTCGGCCATTCACATCCTTTTGGTAACACCAATTATCTTTTATATGCAGAAGGAATGGGAACTGAACAAACTAGGGAAAATTGACGTCCTCGACGCTGCCCATTAATCCTTAAATGATTACAAAATGAAAAAATTAATAATAACAGCAGTACTGGCCTTCCTTTACACTACCATTGATGCTCAGCAAATGTCCCTGCCCGCAGTAATGGACAGTATCGCAGCCAACCATCCGGTGGTAAAAATGTACAATGCCGAAATCCGGTCAATGGATGCTGCCGCAAAAGGAGCAAGAAGCTGGATGCCTCCAACCGTAGGAGCAGGTTTCTTCATGACGCCCTATAATGCAAAACTCTGGCAGCGCGACGGCGATATGCTCGGCATGGGCTCAGTAGCAGTTTCGGTGGAACAGATGTTGCCCAACAGAAAGAAACTCAACGCCAACGAAAATCTGATGAAGGCAATGTCTGCTGTAGAAAAGGAAAAACTTTATGCCGCCCTCAATGAAAACTTTCAGGATGCAAAAAAACTGTATTACAGTTCCATTGTCTTGGATAAAAAGCTGAAGGTCGTTAAGGAAAACGAAAAGATGCTGGATTTCATGATCAGAAACGCCGAGATCCGGTACAAAAACGGACTTTCCAAAATATCCGCCTATTACAAAGCCAAAGCGGCCCTCGGAAGTTCAAAAAACATGCAGCTCATGTATGAGAATGACCTGCGCGTCAACCGCATCCGGTTGAATGCCCTCATGGGAAGAGACGCCCTGTCACCGCTGGAAATCCTGCCTGAGTACAACTTGAACGATTATTCCCTGGAGACCTTTGGTCAGGATCTTTTTGAGCAGAACAGAAGTGACTTGCGTGGCATCGACCGGGAAATTAATATTGCCAAACTCAAACAGGATCTGGAAAAGCAGAATCTAAAGCCGGAATTTGGCGTAAAGTTCGAAAACATGTTTGGTTTTGGTGGCCAGCCCATGCAGTTTTCTCTGATGCTGATGGCAAAACTGCCTTTCGTATCTTGGGCTTCAGGCATGAATAAAGCCAATATTGAAAGCCTGAAACTGAAAGAAGAAGCCTTGCAGGCACAGAAAGAAATGATGGTGAACGAATACAGCGGAATGGCCTACGGAATGCGCAATGAACTGGATCTGAATAAAAATCAGCTGAAACTCTATGAAGACACCATTATTCCGGCCTTAAAAAACAACTACAAATCCATGCAGTTGGGCTATGAGCAGAATACGGAAGAACTCTTCATGTTATATGACGCATGGGAACAGCTGAATATGGCCCAACTGGAATATTTCGAGATCCTTACCAAAGCACTGCAGACGCAAACTGAAATTGACCGCTTAATTGAAAGAAGATGAGAAAAATTATAATATTCACTATGCTTTTATTTGGTTTGACGGCGTGTGACAAAGTTAAGTTCTGGGAAGATAAGCACTCGGCAGAAGCTGCAATGCATACTTATACCTGTCCGATGCACCCGGAAGTGATTTCAGACAAACCCGGCAAATGTCCCAAATGTGGGATGGATTTGGTCCTGAAAGATGCCCCTGAAAAAAAGGAAAAGGGGATTAAACTCGACGATCTGTTGAAACCAACCAATGAATTTGTAGTGTCGGAACAGCCCGTAATAAAAGTAAAAAGAGAAAACATACCCACCACGGTTGATGCTTTAGGGACGGTAGAATACGATACTCGACAGATTGGCAGTATTTCCTCACGCGTTGCGGGCCGTATCGAGAAACTCTATGTGCGGTATAAATACCAGAAAGTGTCGAAAGGACAGCGTATTTTAGATATATACAGCCCGGAACTTTTAACCGCACAGCAAAACCTGCTCTTCGTTATTAAAAATGACCGCTCAAACAAAACAATGATCGATGCTTCACGCCAGAAACTCCTTCTTTTGGGAATGCCGGCTTCACAGATACAGAAAGTCATCCAGCGAGGGAAACCTGATCTCACAGTTCCGGTTTTCAGCAATTACAGCGGACACATTCAGCAGGCAGGATCGGCCGGAAGCATGGGGTCATCACCACAATCTGCACCCGCAATGGCTTCAAATACGGCAGCCACCGCTGAACTACCCCTAAAAGAGGGAATGTATCTCCAGAAAGGACAGAATATTTTCAGTGTCTACAATCCCAACAGAACCTGGGCCCTGATCAATATTTTCTCTGAAGACATTGCACTGGTCAGCAAAGGACAGTCAGTCATGATCATCCCGGAAGCCAATCCTGAAAATCGCTTCAAAGGAATCATCGGTTTTATTGAACCCTTTTTCAGGCAGGGCAGCAAAACCGTAACGGCGCGCGTCTATTTTGATAATTCCACCGCAAAAATTCCTGTCGGAAGTCAGGTTAAAGCGGAGATTATGAGCCACAACAAAATGGCAGATTGGCTGCCGAAATCAGCGGTGGTTTCTTTGGGGATTGATAAAATTGCGTTCAAAAAAGTTGAAGGCGGTTTTATTGCCCACAAGGTTGTTACCGGCGCGGTGGTAGGCGATAAAATTCAGATCGTCAGTGGTTTGCTTCCTGAAGATGGAGTTGCCGAAAATGCACAGTACCTGATGGACAGCGAAAGTTTCATAAAAATTAACAGATAAAAATTGATAAGATGAAATTTAATATTTTAATGCTGGCCTTGCTGGTTTTTCTTTACTCCTGTAAAAAGGAGGAAGATCCTCATGCCGGCCACGATATCTACTACACCTGTTCCATGCACCCGCAGGTAGTCTCCGATAAACCCGGAAAATGCCCCATTTGTCACATGGATTTGGTGCCTGTCGAGAATAAAAAGAATGCTGATCCTAACGAAATTATCTTGAATGACGAGCAGGTTAAACTTGGGAATATAAAAACAGTCGCACTATCTGATGGGTCTATGGCCGACAAACTTACGCTGACAGGAACACTCAATTTTAATCAGTACCAAATGCAGGCAGTAAGTTCCAGAGTAATGGGCAGAGTTGAACGGTTGTATTATAAAAACATTGGCGATTTTGTTCCGAAGGGGGCGCCGTTGGTCGATATTTACAGTGAAGAACTCAATAATGCAAAGCAGGAATATTTGCTGGCATTAGAAAGACGCAAACTGTTTGTCGGCAATACTTCCATTGATTTTGATCAGTTGCTCCAAAGTTCCCGCAACAAGCTTTATTTATGGGGAATGTCCGAAAGCCAGATCAAACAGTTGGAAAGATCAGGAAAAGCCACACCTACTACTACCGTGTTCAGCAATGCAGCCGGGTACATCACCGATCTGAGCATTGCTGAAGGTGATTATCTTGCGGAAGGCGGCACCATCGTGAATCTGGCAGACCTTTCATCGCTGTGGGCGGAGGCGCAGGTTTATTCCTCTCAAATGGCTCTCCTTCAGAAAGACAGCAAGGTCACCGTATATATTCCCGATCTGGATAATTTGAAGATTAATGGGAAGGTTGATTTTACAAACCCTGAAATAAGCGCCTCCAGCAGGATAAATCTGGTTCGCATTTCCGTGCCCAACAAAGGAAATCTGCTGAAACCCGGCATGCCGGTATATGTTCTGGTGGAAAACAAATCCCGTGATGGTCTTTCAATGCCTGTGGATGCGGTAATCAGGAATGGCAAATCTTCCACGGTGTGGGTGAAAACCGCGAAGAACACCTTCGTCAACAGAATGGTGGAAACGGGTCTCGAATATGAAGACAGAATAGAAATCACATCCGGAATTAAGGCGGGGGACGAAGTAGTGGTTTCCGGGGCCTATCTGCTGAACAGTGAATACATATTCAAGAAAGGGGTTGATCCCATGGCGGGTCACGATATGAGCACCATGTAATATGAGAAAATTGAATATGATAGGCTGGCTGGCGGTGCTAGTGGTGGCTATTGTTTTAGTCATTCAGGTCATACCGGTGGAGCGTAATGTCTCCACCGTTCCGCCAGGTCAAAGTTTTGAAAAAACCGAAAAGGTGCCCGCCAACGTGGCTGCAATCCTTAAAGTTTCCTGTTACGACTGTCATTCCAATAATACCCGCTATCCCTGGTATTCAGAATTGCAGCCCGGCGCGTGGTTTATGGCGCAGCATATTACAAAAGGCAAAGAAGAACTCAATTTTGATGAGTTCAATAACTATTCAAAAAGACGTAAAAAAGCAAAAATAAAAAGCATCATCAGGCAGATTGAGAAAGACGAAATGCCTTTGAAATCTTATCTTTTATTTCATCATGATGCAGACTTAACCACAGAGCAACAAAAAATAGTGATGCAGTTTTTTCAGTCCGAACTTGAACTTTAAAACATGAAAACTTCAAAAGTGAAAATTAAACCTTAAAAACAAAATGAAAACAGACAAAAAATTAATCAGCACAGGTCTGCTGGCCGCCTTCACCGCCTCATTATGTTGCATTACACCATTATTAGCCTTCATTGCAGGAACAAGCGGCCTAGCTACAACTTTTTCCTGGCTCGAACCTTTACGGCCTTATTTAATCGGGTTAACAATTTTTGTTCTTGGTTTTGCCTGGTATCTTAAATTAAAACCTAAAAAACAATTAGACTGTAGCTGTGAGAAAGATGAGAAAATACCGTTCACGCAGTCCAAAATGTTTTTGGGGATTATAACCCTTTTCGCTGTCGTGATGCTTGCCTTCCCATACTATTCAGGAATTTTTTATCCAACAACAGAAAAGCAAATTATAATAGTAGATCAATCTAATATCCGGGAAATAGAATTTACAATTAGTGGAATGACCTGCGCAAGCTGTGGTGAACATGTCAATAGCGAAGTAAATAAACTGACGGGAATTATAAGTTCAGACGCTTCGTACGAAAACAAAAATGCAGTTGTGAAATTTGATGATTCAAAAACAAACATTGATGAAATCGAAAACGCCATAAACGGTACCGGGTATGTAGTAACCGCCAAGAAAGAATATCAATTGGAAACCATTGGTCGTGAAAAACCATAATAAATAATTAAACAGATGAGTACAGTTAAATTACAGTCAATAGTCACTTGTCCCAATTGCGGACACAGGGAAGAGGAAACAATGCCTACAGATTCCTGCCAATATTTCTACGAATGCAAAAAATGTAAGACCGTTTTAAAACCAAAACAGGGCGATTGCTGTGTATATTGCAGTTACGGGACAGTGCCGTGTCCACCTGTCCAACAGGACAGAAAATGTTGTTAAAGATCTGTTGTTTTACATGTAGCTAAATTAAAAACCAATTTAATGAACAATTCAAAGCACAGCCACAAAGTTTCTCCGGACCATAGCGCTTCGGGGAAAACTCATTCCGCACACGATATGGATTCAGAACAAAAAAATGGACAAATGGATCACGGCGGCGCGTACAAAAAGTTATTTTGGATGCTTCTGATTTCCTTTATTTCAATGTTTATACTAATGTATGCGATGGTGGACAAGCTGGCTAATGTAATTCCAAACATAAACCAGTTATATATGGCAGGCCTGATGGCTTCTCCTATGTTAATCATCGAACTGCTGTTAATGGGGAAGATGTATCCCAACAAAAAACTCAATAAAATCCTTATGGGCCTCGGAGTGCTGATGATGGTGCTGTTTTGGTCCGGGATCCGGCAGCAGACAGCCGTGGGAGATGTCCAGTTTCTAAAGTCCATGATTCCACACCATGCAGGGGCTATTCTTATGGTCGAAGAAAGTAATCTGGTCGATCCGGAAGTGAGAAAGTTGGGCGAGGAAATTATCAAAGCACAGGAGGAAGAAATTGCCGTCATGAGGGCGAAAATTAAGGAACTTCAAACCCGGAAGTAATCTCAAATAGCAGAATTTAACGCAAAAAAATTGAATTATGAAAAAATACACCTGTCCCATGCATCCCCAAATTTTGAAGGACCAACCGGGGAAATGTCCACTATGCGGAATGAATTTAATTCCTTTAGGAGGAACCGCCCGAGCTGAAAAAGACGAACACAGCCATCATCATCAGAATCATGGTCATCACTCAGAATCTGATAGTTCAGCGGCGGGATTTGACAAACATGCAGGTCATCATACTCCGGATTTTCTAAAAAGATTCTGGATTACACTGGTGCTTTCTGTTCCGGTGCTGCTGCTTTCACATATGATTCAGCAGTGGCTTGGTTTCACCATAGCTTTTCCAGGCGATAAATACGTGCTGTTGGTTTTAGGAAGTATTATTTATTTCTACGGTGGAATGCCTTTTTTCAAAGGGTTTTTGGGCGAAGTGAAAGCCGGAGCTATTGGGATGATGACGCTCGTTGCTTTGGCGATTACCGTAGCTTATGTCTATTCCGTTGCCGTCGTATTCGGGCTGCCGGGCATGGATTTCTTTTGGGAGCTCGCCACCCTAATTGTCATCATGCTTCTGGGTCATTGGCTCGAAATGCGTTCACAGATGGCAGCTTCAAAAGCGTTGCAATCTCTAGTTGCCTTACTACCAAATGACGTAACCGTCGAGCATAACGGAAGTCCGGTTAAAATAAAACTGGAACAGCTGAAAAACGGAGATACCGTAATCATAAGACCGGGCGAAAAAGTCGCCGCTGACGGTCTGATTGTCGAGGGCAGTTCCTATTTAAATGAAAGCATGCTGACCGGAGAAAGTGTTCCTGTAAGAAAAGAGTCCGGTGGAAAGGTTATCGCAGGGTCTATCAATGGAGACGGGGCTTTAAAGATAAAAGCAACAGGGGTTGGAAAGGATTCGTACCTCAATAAGGTCATTAATTTGGTTCAGGATGCGCAGGCAGCAAAATCGAACACTCAGAATCTGGCGGATAAAGTAGCCAAATGGCTTACTATAGTAGCAATTGTGTTGGGAGTAGGAACTTTCGCTTACTGGTACATCACCATGGGAGATTTGGCTTTTGCTCTGGAACGGATGGTAACGGTAATGGTAACGGCTTGCCCTCATGCTTTAGGAGTGGCAATCCCTCTGGTGGTGGCCATTTCCACTACACTTTCAGCGACAAATGGTTTACTCATCAGAAACCGCACGGCTTTTGAAACCACCAGAAAATTATCGACCATTATTTTCGATAAAACCGGCACCCTTACGAAAGGTTCCCACACTGTGCAGAAAATCATTCCTCTAACGGAACACTATTCGGAAAACGATTTACTCCAGTATGCAGCAGCAGTGCAGCAGAACTCCGAACATCACATTGCAAAAGGAATCATGCAGACCCTTTCCGAGAAAAAACTGGAGCTATGGAAGTCATACAATTTCCGCTACATGCAGGGAATTGGAGTGACAGGAATCGTAAACGGTAAATCGGTTGTCGCGGCTGGTCCTAATTATTTTGTTCAAAACAATAAACAGGTACCTGCCATTCCGGAAGAAATCAACCAGGATGCAGAAACAGTGAACTTTATTTTGATTGATGACGTGCCCGTGGGTATTGTTTCTTTAGCAGATACCATTCGCGAAGGCGCAAAAGAAGCTATTGACCAACTTCGAAGCATGAACATTAAATCATTCCTGCTTACAGGTGATAACGAAAAGGTAGCGGCGGCGGTGTCAAAGCAGTTAGGAATGGACGGATATTTGGCAAATGTACTTCCGCACCACAAACAGGAAAAAGTAAAAGAATTTCAGGATAAAGGAGAAATCGTTGCCATGACAGGTGACGGCGTAAATGATGCACCGGCTTTGGCAGCAGCAGATGTAGGCATTGCAGTTGGCAGCGGAACTGATGTTGCTGCCGAAACCGCAGATATTATTCTGGTCAACAGTGACCCTCGAGACGTGGTGAAAATGATAGATTTTGGAAAGAAAACCTACAGCAAGATGATCCAGAATCTCGTATGGGCAGTGGGCTACAACGTCGTGGCTATTCCACTTGCTGCGGGTGTTCTGTATCCTACATTTGTCCTGAGTCCCGCCATGGGCGCAGTGCTGATGAGTGTAAGCACCATCGTGGTCGCACTTAATGCAAGTTTGTTAAAAATTAAATAATCACAGGATGAAATATATATTTTCGCTCTTCCTATTTATGGCAATGTCCATAAACAGTTATTCACAGAGCACCAAAACCGTGTACACCTGCCCGATGCATCCGCAGGTCGTGAAATCAGCACCCGGTAACTGCCCCATTTGCGGTATGACCTTGGTGAAGAAAACCGTTACTGAGAAAAAAACGGCGGCCAAATCCGCGCCCGCTCCTAAAAAGGCCACCGTAGTTAAAAAAACTACGGGTAAGAAACCTGAAATTACCGCTGCAAAAACAAAGACGGTAACGGAAGTTAAAAAACCGGTGATGCCAAAGACTAAAGCAGTACCGAAAGACCCAGCGAGCATCAAAACGCCGGAACATTCAACACCTGCTCCGCATCAGCATGAAGAAGCGCAAAAGATGTACACCTGCCCGATGCATCCCGAGGTGATATCGGACAAACCCGGAAAGTGTCCCAAGTGCGGTATGAATCTGGTGCCTCAAAAAGGAAAGAAGGAAGATCATTCTGCACACGGAAACATGCAGATACATGGTGAACACAAAATGGTCATGCCCATGCCCGAAAAGCACCTAAAAGGCGGACGCAAAGTGACCTACCATCTTTATGTGAAAGACACCCTGGTAAATTTTGCGGGCAAACAGAAACGCGCCATTGCCGTAAACGGGCAGATTCCGATGCCAAAGCTGGAGTTTTATGAGGGCGATACGGCGGAAGTGATTGTCCATAATTTAATGGACGAAGAAACTTCTCTGCACTGGCACGGTCTTCATCTTCCAAATAAAGAAGATGGGGTTCCCTGGCTTACCCAGAAACCCATTCCACCACATTCAACCTACACGTATTCGTTTCCGATCATCCAAAACGGAACCCACTGGTATCACTCACATACTGGCCTGCAGGAGCAGATTGGAATGTATGGGATGATGATTCTGAAAAAACGTCCCGAAGATCCTACTTTCCGGCCGGGGATTGATGATCTACCCACAGAGCATCTTATCCTTAGCGAATGGACGAACCTGAACCCCAACAACGTCCAGCGGATGCTCCACAATGCGAACGACTGGTTTGCTATTAAAAAAGGCAGTACTCAAAGTTATGCCGAAGCCATTAAAGAAGGCCACTTTAAAACAAAACTCACCAACGAGTGGAAGCGGATGCTGGCCATGGACGTGAGCGATGTATATTATGATGCATTCCTGATTAACGGTAAAATCGAAAGTCAACTCTCCCGATATAAAGCCGGTGATAAAGTTCGGCTTCAAATTGCCAACGGCGGTGCTTCCTCCTATTTCTGGCTCAATTATGCCGGAGGAAAAATAAAAGTAGTGGCCAGTGATGGATTGGACATTGAACCGGTAGAAGTTGACCGTCTGATCCTTGCGGTTTCCGAAACAGTGGATATCGTAGTGGAAATTCCTGAAAAAAACACTTCATACGAACTCCTTGTTACGCCCGAAGACCGCACAAAATCGGCTTCCGTTTACATTGGCGAAGGAATTAAAAAAGCCCAGGCACCCTTACCCAAACTCAAATATTTTGAAGGAATGAAGATGATGAATGACATGATGAAGATGAACGGTGACATGAAGGATATGGGCATGAAGATGAGTTATCAGACGATGGATATGAATCAGGTGATGTACCCTGAGATTATTGCTGAAAACAATGCAGCAATGCCGATGAATACAATGGACAACAGTGATGCGGAAATGGATCACTCAAAGCACCAGATGCCTGCTTCCGGGATTACCACCTTGAATTACGAAATGATGAAGTCGCCTTATGACACTTCGCTTCCGAAAGACAGTCCCGTGCGCGAGCTCAAGTTTACCCTTACGGGAAACATGAACCGCTACGTTTGGAGCATGGACGATAGAGTCCTGGCAGAATCAGACAAAATATTGGTGAAGAAAGGGGAAATTCTCCGCATTACCCTTTTCAATAACTCAATGATGCGTCACCCGATGCACCTGCACGGATTTGATTTCCGCGTACTCAACAAAAATGGTGTTCAGGCACCCCTCAAAAATGTGTTGGATATTATGCCCATGGAAACCAATGTCATAGAATTTGAAGCAAAAACGGATGGGGACTGGTTCTTCCATTGTCACATCCTCTACCACATGATGGCGGGAATGAACCGTGTTTTTGCAGTAGGCGATTATCAGAATCCTTTGCTGCGGGATAAAGCTTCAACTTATAAAAAGCTTCAGCGCGAAAGTAACATGTGGCACCTGATGGCCGAAAACGATTTCGCCACCAATGGTAACGACGGGATGGCGAGGATCTCAAATGCCCGCTGGGAATTGGGAACAGAATGGCGTTTAGGTTACAATCCTCATCACGGCTACGAGGTGGAAACCCAACTCGGCAGGTATGTGGACCGTATGCAGTGGCTGAAACCATTTATCGGATTTAACTATCATTATAGAAAGATTGACAGGAATAATATTGAAAAAAACCTTTTTGGACAGGCATCTACTAAAGATGAAAGAAAAACTTTCAGCGCTGGTATCATGTATAAACTCCCGATGTTGGTGGACCTGCAGGCAGAAATATTTACAGATGGAATTGTAAGGTTCCAGCTGAAACGTGAAGACATTCCGTTGACTGCGCGTTTGCGCGGGGCATTCATGGTCAATACCGACAAAGAATATATGGCAGGTCTTAAATATATCGTCACAAAAAATATCGGAATCTCAACCCACTACGACAGCGATATGAGCTGGGGTGCAGGATTTACGCTGAATTATTAAACAAGTTATTGATAAGTCTTCTTTAATGAAGTGCAACAGGTAAAAGAGAGACCGGTTGCACTCTTTTTTTATGAATATCAGGTCAAGCAAGTTTTACTATTGCATATTATTTAAATAAAATACCGGTTATAGACCCTAGTGCTACATGGAAAGTAAATCCCCGCCCGGCCGCAGCAAGTAACATAATGAACATTATACGCACTGCCTAGCTACAGAGAGCTGTCTCCACCCAGCCAAAACCAAAACAAACCGCAGGTTTCCGCCATCATCCCTGCATAGTCCCTATAATGTGGCATTATGTTAAATGCTTTCCTAGCAACAGGCAAAGCCTTTATGCGCTACAACTTCCAACCGCTCGCTTGGTTATAATTTAGTAGAGCAGTCCCACAAAGAACACCTTCATATCCCCGCCAAAGCTTAGGAGTTTACCCTGAGCGGAGTCGAAGGGCAGAAAATGGTGCACTCGTTTTCTCTTTTTCCAGTACCTCCAGCAAACCACTGCCAAAAAAATCTTTATGAAAAGAAAAAGATTTTTTGGTCATTGGTCAGCTTCCAGTACCGCGCACAGTAGTATTAGAGCTGAAAAAAAATCACTTTTTCCCTCCCCAATATTATCAGACGGCACAAAGCATAATAGTAGTCAAAGTCTTTTATATGGTCTATGCTCTGCGCCATCTGATAACGCCAACAAAAAGCATTTTTTTTCAGCTAGAATACCACTGTCTTTCCCTCCGCTTATCACGGTCTGTCATCTATTTACGTTTTTACCTAGTTGAATTTTTCTACACCACCATTTTCTGCACGAAGTGTTCACCCCGTTTTTCCAGCACCATTCCCAAGTTCCACCGCTTCCCAAGTTCCTGCAGCCCATGTTCGTCATTCCCTTTCACGGAAATAGGTCCGTTTCATTCCTGCCTCACATGCGCTGACTAAGGAACCGCGCACAGTCGTGTGCTTTTCCCTCACCTAAGCCGAAGGGCACACCACTGTCTTTGCCACTCCTTCCCATTAGTGTCGTTATCATAAGAACGTGCACATTTTTCAAGCGTTTTCGTCAAAAAATAGGATGCCGACCCTCGGCAAAAAATAAAAAAAAAGAAAGTAAAGGTATACGTCCGGGAAAATGCGCTGACAATATCTAGCCCATAAAGGGTTTTTTGAAAAAACTATGTGCGTGTAAAGCAAAAAACGCCCATACTTTTTTCAAAAAAATATTGCATCGCATTTTCCCTCCTGTAGAATTGAACACTTTCTTTTTTTTCCTTTTTTTTCTTTTAGAAATTTTCCTGCGAAGCAGGGTTGATGAGCATAGTCGAATCATTAAATCCCGAGTTATGCAAAATTTCAAAGTACGTACATACGATGTACAACAGGCTACGCCTAAAACCGCAATTTTTATTCTTAACCGTGGCAGAAATGCTGGAAAACCCCTCCAAGAACCTTGTCCGAACTGCTTTATTTTATACTGCAGAAACTTAGAAGAAATGGAAAATGTTTACTGGACATTTTACGCCCTGTGGAAACATGGATTTTTCCATCCTTACTTGTGCGGAAGTGTTATTGAAATGCTTCGTATTTCTGAACTAAAAACACTGATGCGCAATTTTATTATTCCAGCTCTTGAAAAATCCTCCCAAAACCCAGAAATGACACTTAAAATCAAATCTACATGGGAATTAGAAAAGAAAATTGAACAGCAGGCAAAAGCAGTAAAAGAACTTCGTGATAGTTTAGTTAGACGTTACTATTTATCGATGTAATTTTTTAAAACTTCCTTCGGGAAGTTTTTTAATTTTTCAAGATTGATAAAATTTTCTACCAAATTTTATAAACGAAAAAGCCTCTCCAACTCGGAGAGGCTCTTTTTTATCCAAATAGTCACCACAACTAAGGATTAGGTTTTTTTTTCATCATTTGGAGTAATCTCTTAACCAAAAGTGTTGCTACAAAACTCGATACACCACCCAAAAATCCAAGAATGATCGTCTTCAGAATATCTTCGGCTTGTAGGTTAACAAATATACTTAAAACCGTCCCAAATGCAGTGCTAAATTTTGTCGAGTTATCCACGTAATTCATAGCAAATCAATATAAAATGAATACCCATCGACCAAAAAATGCTAATCATCACGATATACCGCAGCTTGACTTACCGCCGAAGCTATGCCTCCAGCTACTGCCAAATATCCTGCTACACTCACCACCAAAGCTGGAAGCGAAACAGGAGCAGTCACAATAACACCACTTACAGCTGTTAAGGCTAAACCAATGTTTCTAAGCTTGCGGAAAAACTTCGGCGTTGGTTCCTGAATTCTTTGCACTAATTTTTTCATAATATTTTATTTTTTAGAAATTTTCCTCCCTTTACAATAAAGAAAAATTTCACCCTTTAGGGTTGGGGCAAAAATTTTTCTTTCAAATTTTCCTCCCATGGTGACTGAGCGTCGTCGAAGTCTGGTGACTGAGCGTCGTCGAAGTCTGGTGACTGAGCGTCGTCGAAGTCTGGTGACTGAGCGTCGTCGAAGTCTGGTGACTGAGCGTCGTCGAAGTCAGGGTCGGGGAAAAGAAAATTATTTAATATTTTTTTTGGTAACAATGAGTTCTACTACAAAACCATTCTCTAAATAGGGGAAAACCAAATTTTTGAGCTTCTCAAAAGCCTTTCTCGATTCATTTCCTCTACCTTCTCCTGTAATTTGACTTACCGGAGCAATACAACCATTCAACTCCTTCAAAGCGTTATTTGCTGGATGTAAAAGAATGTATTTTCTATTCTTTACATTGATCAACTCCAAGTGCCACTTAAACTTTGCACTAAAACGCTTTCGGATTTTGTATTTTCCCTCTGGAATACACGAAACTCGAGCTTTATTATTTCGCCAAGGCAATTCTATCGTTTTACAAATTTCTTTGCCGTTTAGGCTTAAAACGCCGTTCGTTCCTTCGGGAAAATACATCCTTTCCAATACGATTTCCATGTAAATTTTTAAACTGGTGTATCAACTTTCACAATCGACAATGCGTTGAAAGCTCCATTTTTCAATGGGTATTTTTCTCCATTCACTTCTTGGAAGAATTCTACTCCCAAAAACAAGAAGATTGGGTGAGGGCTATTCGGAGTCAATTCATTATCCAAAATGAATTCGTCCGTTGCCGTTTCATTCCACGCTTGAACTGGAGACTCATTCATCTGAGTTTCAAAAACACCATTTTCAAAATCCACTGCAGCTGCAGCTGTTACAATTTTGAAATGAGTTGTTCCTCCAGGAGCGGCAATCATCACCGTTGGGATAAAAGCTGGAATGTTCACTTGGCATAAACCGCTGGTTCTCGTGATATCCACCGTTTTTGGAGCGAAAAGCGTGTTCCCCAACTTCCCATTGATATTGAAGTCAAAACCATCTAAAAGGATAGCTTCGCCATCAATCACGTTTCGAGCTCCTCTAGGGTTGGTTTGGTCCATTTGGATAACCTTAACCATTTCTTTGGTCAATCTGCTTACCATTCTAGAATCTGAAGCTCTTAACAAAAGCGGACGAATTGCATTTCTCAGAACCTTCCCAGAATTTCCCGCTCTCCCGAATTCTGAACCATTTTCTCGGGTTCTCTGGAAGGTAGGGTCATTTTTAATTCTTTCCGCCGAAACACCGCCTTTCTCTCTTGCGAGGTAGCCGTCTTTAGATTTGTAAAAGGTGATACCACCGATGGTACCATCCAACTTGATAATACTTTTTTGTCTTGCCATTTTTTTACTTTTTACTAGATTTATTTTTCAGATGATGAGGTTCACCTGTTCAAACCTTCGCGAATTCACATGACAAAATTTGAGATTTTAACCTCCCAAAGCAAATAATAAAGCGGTTTTACACACATTTAGCGGAAAACGATACTTTCTGTTGCAAACACAATTTTTAGTGGATTTAGAGCTTATTATAAGAATTAGTGTATTTAGAAAATAATTAAATTTGATATCAGTATACCACACCTAAGTCAACTCCATATCAAAAGCATAGATAGTGTATGAAAAAAAGATTTTTTAGGCTGTGCATCTACCCAAAAGACGTAATGAAAATTACAGGCAAAAGTGAAACCTATTCACGCACACTTATCGCCAAAATTAAAGCTTCATTAAACAGACCTCCACATCAATTTATCACCATAGAAGAATTCTGACAATACACTGGTCTAGAAATAGAAAAAGTACTAGAAATAATCACGGATTAATCACAAAACATAGTGATAAGTTAAACCAAATTTTGTAAATTTACTCTATCAAAATGAACCAAAAACCTACAAATTAATAGGTGAGTAATTAGGTGAGTATTGATATTACAATAAACGAAAAGTCCTATAAATAAAGGGTTTGATAGAGTAGGTGGTTTTACCTCACTCTCCGCTAAATAAATGCAAACGCTGTAAACTTTAGTTTACAGCGTTTTTTCTTTTTATCTTTTTCATACGAGGTTATGGATTAGAAATCCGAGACATCGAGGTTTGCCTTTTACTTTTAAGGAAAAATCAGAAGGAAGCTATTTCCAAATTGCCAGTTATGAGAAAATTTCTGATTTACCTGATAAAGAATTCTGTATTAGGCTCACGAAAGAACACCAAGTTGCACAATTCCGCTTTGTTCGTTTTACCAAGACCAAAGAAACACAAGAATGATTAGATTCTGCTTTAGTAAAAGGCCAGAAACGATTTTGAAAGCTGTAGAGCATTTGAGGAAGTTGGCGTGATGGGTTTGAAACGCAAAGATTTTTCACCTTCATTTATTTTTTTTCAATACTTATATAATTAAATTATACGCAATGCGTATATTTGAGTGTTTTGCGTAATAGCAACGAACAAATGATTAGAAAATTATTTATAACGACAATTTATTCTGCAATTACGTCCGATCTCGCGGATTTATAATCCGTGAGAAATATAAAATATTTAAGCACACGCTTCGTCAATTCGCTAGCGAATTCCAACTTTGCTCCCTTAATAACATTGTTTTAAGTTTAAAATCTTTGTGCTTCAAAAATAATTCAGATTCCTAATCGTGAGTAAAAAACAGAACCGTGTCATTCTGAACGAAGCGTAGAGTAGTGAAGAATCTCTTCAAAAAGCAAAATATTTCAACTTCACGTCTTCACAATTTCCAATGTTCCTCAGAGTCCTCAAAAGCGCCATCATTTCACCACATCTCCGAGAACTTTGTGATAGAAAATATACAATTTCCACAAAGCTTCATAGCGAATGAATTTCGCCAACTTTGCTTCCTTAAAAACATAAGAATAATAAATAATCTTTGCGTTAAAAAAATTGCAAAAGATGCTATAAAAAAGGCTTACTAAAAATCAGTAAGCCTTTTGTTGTGAAAAACCTATGTAATAATTATTGTGGTAAAATAACACCATCTACCAAATGTACAATTCCGTTAGAGGCAGGAACACTAGCAATAATATTAACGGTTCCGTTGATAGTTGGTTTGCCATTCACCATTTTAATAGTAATATTTTTACCGTCTACCATACCTAATGATTGACCGTCAGTCATTTGTTCTGTTTTAATCACTCCTACATAAGTGTGGTGTCCTAAAATATCACCCAATTTACTGTTGTTTTCAGGTTTTAATAAATCATCAACTGTTCCAGCAGGTAATTTATCAAAAGCAGCATTTACAGGCGCAAAAACAGTAAATGGACCTGCATTACTGAGTGAAGTAGTGAGTCCCGCTGCTTCTACTGCGGTAACGAGGGTAGAAAGATCTTTATTTCCTGCCGCTAATTTTACAATGGTAGGAGCAGAATCTTCGTCTACTACAGCTTCTTGACCACCAGCTACAGTTTCTGTAGAGGTAGAGTTTTCAGTGGTAGCCTCGGTTTTGTTGCAAGAGATAAGTCCTAAAGCAACACAAGAAAGGATTAGAAATGTCTTTTTCATATTTTTATAAAATTTTAAATAAAATTACGAGCAAACCCAGTCATGCTTTTATGATTGTAATCATAAAATAATGGCTTGAAAACGTGAGATTTATCAGAGAATTGAAAAGAGCTCAATTGATATTTAAAAAAAAATCTTCCCAAAGAGGGAAGATTTACAAAAAAAACACAAATGATGAAAATTATAAATCTTTCTTATTAAATTTGATATAAGAGAGCAGAAAAGGGACTGCAATCCAAGTAAAGAGAATCACCATAGAAATTCCCATTCCGCCACCTGAACCAAAAATATCTTTAAAAACTGCTCCAGAATAGCCGAGCATCGCTGAAATATTGAGTTGCAAGAGCACGAAAATTCGAGCAAGACCAATAGGATTTATCGCTGCCAATGTCGCCATGATTCCTTCAATGGGATAATCCGAAAATTGAAACATGAGAACCAATAAAATGCCGTCATAAATAATAGCAAAAAACAACCAAACAAAAATCGAAATGCCTATTCCTTTGGCTCGGTCTCTACTTCCAATCGAAGACAACATAGCAAATGCCGTGAAAATAACCGAAAGCATTACTCCAATGATAATAAGCGAAAACCCTGTTTCTATAGAAGAATAAAGCAAAATAGGAACGCCACAACCAAGCAAATACGCCAAAATCAATGCTGAGGAAAGCCCGATAAAAATATTCAACCAAATTTTACCTCTTGCAATGGGTTGACTCAATAATAATTCTATAAACTGACTGCTGTTATACACGTAAATCGTAGAAAAAATAATGCTCACAAGTGGAACCACCAATAAAACAATATTGAGTAAACTCAACGTAGCCTTGGTGTAATTGCTGTCTAATCCCAATACTGACCATGAAATAACAAAGAGGAGTAGGGTATACAACAAGACGATTTTATTCTTTAAAATGTCGAAAAAGATGAATTTTGCGATATTGTTCATGGCTTCATTTCCTTTAAAATACTGATGATACTTTCTGAGATTTTCTCGGTTTTTCTTTCCGTCATTAATTCTTCTACAGATTGGTGAACAATGACTTTTCCTTCATTCATGAAAACAATTTCACTCACAATATCATCCAATTCGCTCAACAGGTGAGAGGTGATAATGATGAGTTTTCCTTTGTTTTTTTCCTTGATGATTTTATTTTTTAAAATTTCAGAAGCAAGTGGGTCCAAACCTGCCGTTGGTTCATCCAAAATTATAATCCCAGGATTGAATAAAAAAGCCAAAACGGCACTTACTTTTTGGGTAGTTCCGCCAGAAAGGGTGCGCATTTTTTTGTCAAAAATACTCTTCAGTTCGAAAGCTTCCAGAAGTTCGGTATCCAATTCGTTTTCAGAGACTTTTCGGGTATCTTTAATCATCTGAATGGTTTGCGCGATGGTCATATTCTCAGGATATCGACCAATTTGAGGCATGTAACCAATATTTTTTCGGTAGAGATAATGTTCTTTTACGCTTTCATTATTGACCAAAATATCTCCATCTTCTACTACATTTAATCCGAGAATACATTTAATAAGGGTAGTTTTTCCGCAACCATTGGGACCAATGAGTGCTACAGAATGCCCATCATTAAAGCGAATATTCACCTGATTAAGCGCAGTGAACTTATTGAATTTTTTGGTTAAATTTTTTATTTCAATCATAACTTTTTATAAAAATAATTTTTAAAATCACAAAAACGGTGTATCAATTCACCATTCATCCATCATCACATCACCACATCATCCCATCATCCAACTTCCAGCATGCAAAAAATCTGCGAAAATCTGCGAAAAGAATCTGCGAAAATCTGCGAGAAACTCATCACCACATCATCACATCACCACATCATCCCATCATCCAACTTCCAACTTCCAGCATGCAAAAAATCTGCGAGAAACTCATCACCACATCACCACATCATCACATCACCTCATTCTTCCTCATCTCCGGTTTCTCATCCACAAAATTCTCAGGAGTAAGACTTGGAATTAAGCGTTCGGAACGGTCTAATATCTCCACAAAAAAGGCTCGGTACAACAACATAATCATAGGATTTTGCTCAGAAAGAACGGAGTATAAACTCAAGGGATGAAAAGGAACATCGCCAATTTGGTCTTTGTCTAGATCATAACCTTCGTATTTGTCCCAGTGATTATTTTTAAAAGTATTCATCACAAGGCTTCCACTCGTGCTCACATCGAAAGTATTGTTTTCGAAATTATTCTTCATGAGACGGTTTTCCATGCAGTTGGCATTGAGTTTTATTCCCCAACCGTTGTTAGAAAACTGATTGTTGTAAAGGTCTACTTTTGATGAACCATCCATAAAAATGGCAGCGGTGTTGTTATTGAAAATATTGTTTTTGATTTTACTGAAGGTAAGGTCTTTGAGCAAAAGTCCATAAACGCCATCTCCCCAGTTATCGAGGAATTTATTTTTATACATACCTACATTTCGGCTGTACATTACAGCAACTCCAGCGTCATTATTCTTAAAAATATTTCCGGTGTAGACATTGTTATGAGCGAACATGAAGTGCAACCCATAACGTTTATTTTTTTCGGAAATATTTCTAAAAACAAAGGTGTTGTTGGCTTTTTCTAAGTAAATGCCGTCTTTGTGACCAGAAATGTAATTGTTTTTGATCCAGATTTCTGCACTGGACCAAACGTGAACGCCATCACCGATTAATTCTTGTGATTTCCCTCTATTGGTGGTGATTTTATTGTTTTGAATCAAACATTGGTAACCTCTCTGAATGGTAATCCCGAAGTAATTGTTCTCGAAAATATTATTTTTAATAGTAGAAAACTGACTGTCATACAATCGAACAGCTCCTATGTTTTTCACTTCATCTTCCCCAGAATTGATGATTTTAAAACCTTGCAAAAGAATTTTATTGGCTCTTAGAGAAACAATTTCGTACTTCATCTGACCGTCCAAAACAGGTCTGCCGATTCCAATCAAGGCAATAGATTTTTGGATGTTGATGTTTCCTTCTTTGTAATGACCTTTTTGCACCAAAATCGTATCGCCATTTTGAGCTTGAGCAATGGCGGAGTTAATGGTTTTATAAGCCTGATTTTTACCTACCACAAGCGTTTTTGCTGAATGATAAACAAAATTCAGGAGAAATAACAATGATAATATTTTGGATAAATTTTTCAAAATGTTTCAAAAAAATAGGCTTTGCTAAAAATATTAAAAATAATGTTTCTCACAAAGCCTAAAAGCTATAAGTTAAAGTGAAATTTATTGTTCTAGGAAGCTCGCTCCTAATTTTTGAGCTTCTTCTTGGGCTTTGGTTTTGTCGATAAAAGCAGCTACATTACCATTCATAGGGCTTTTTATGGCACCACCTGTGATTAGGGTTGCTTTTTCTAGTGGGAACAATTCATTGGTGAGAAAATCTGGCACAAACAATTTGGCTTGACCTACTTGCTCTGCATTTTCGGTAGCATAACTTTGCATACAGTTCAGATCATCGAATTTATAGATTCTGCCTTTTTCTGTAATAAGTTCTGTGGCGAATTTAGGGTCTTCTATTCCCATTTTGCAAAGTTCACACTGGTCTTTCCCGAAGTTTATTTTTTCTGGACCTTTTGGTGAACAAGAAAAAAATATACCTAAAGAGATGATTCCTAGAATGTTAAATAAATTTTTCATTTTATATTACTTTTTTGGAAGATTTTATTTCTAAATAAGATAAAACAACAAGGATAATTCCTACACCAAACATAATCCATCCACCAATATCAGGATAAGAATACGCACCGAAATTCAGAAGCTGTTTAAAACCGAAAAGTGGTGGTTGGTAACTCATGCCCGGAACTACAATCGCTGCATTGGGATTAAGGTTATGCCCGTAATCGTACTCCCAAAGATAGAAATCTACCATGAAAGCTACTCCAAATATAAGAAATAAAGCGGCAAAGAAATAAAGCCATTTCTTATTATTGAGGAATACGGTGAGAAATGCCAAAGCGGCAAAGAATCCTAACGCATAAGGTAAAATTTTAAATTCCCAAAAATCTTCCTGATGTATTTCTTTCATCCCAATATAATGGTTCAGTCCATTGATAATTTCGTAGTCTCCTGTGATTTTGTTGGCATGGAGAAACATGCCCAATCCTTCTGGATATTGTGGAGCTTCTAGATAAATGGCCCATAAAGGAACGAAGATGCTGATGATTAATCCAATTCCGCTTGTAATAAGCAAAATTTTAGAGAGTTTGGATAATGAATTATTTTTCATTGTTTTTAGATTGTAATAAGAAGTTCTTATAGAGTGTAACTTTTGTTACAGAAGTAAAAAAGGGCAGTAGAAACTGCCCTTTTAGAATTTATTTTGTTACTGCTGTTTTCACAGGGCTTTTAGCGTTATCCGCTTTATTATTGAGGCTGTAAGTAAGAGGAACATTGCTTCCTGCTGGAGAAACTCTTACATAACCTTGCATTTCTTGGTGTAATGCAGAACAGAAGTCTGTACAATACATTGGGTACATTCCTGGTTTTTTAGGAACCCATTTTAGAGTACAAGTTTCACCTGGCATAATCAATAATTCTGCATTTTGATTGCCTTTGATAGCGAAACCATGCGGTACATCCCAGTCTTGTTCTAAGTTGGTCACGTGGAAGTACACTTCATCACCTACTTTGATACCTTCAATATTATCTGGAGCAAAGTGAGAGCGGATGGAAGTCATATAAACGTGTACTTTATTGCCTTGTCTTACCACTTTAGATTCTGCTTCACCTTTAGTTGCATAAGGATGTTTGTTTTTAGCAATATCATAGAATTTCAACTGATTTTTCGTGAATAATTCTGCAGGAGCAGCTTGTGCGTAGTGAGGTTCACCAAAAGTTGGAAAATCTAATAACAGCTTCATTTTATCTCCGCTAATATCAAATAACTGAGCAGATTGAGTTAATTCTGGACCTGTTGGTAAGAATCTGTCTTTAGTAATTTTATTATAAGCTACTAAATATTTCCCGAAAGGTTTGCTGGTATCACCACCTGCAACCATTAAGTGACCTACAGAGTAGAAAGTTGGTTGTCTATCAAGAACTTTTAATGTTTTGATGTCCCATTTCACCACTTCTGAAGATACAAACATAGAAGTATAAGCGTTACCTTTTCCATCAAATTCTGTGTGTAATGGCCCTAAACCTGGTTTTTGAACTTCACCATGAAGTGTAGATTCATATTTTAAGATTGGGATTCCATCATATTCACCAGAAAATTCTTTGTTTTCAATCGCTTTAAGCATTTTGCTAAAGCTGTGAACAGGAATCATTGCTGCTAATTTACCAGAACCAATAATATATTCACCAGTTGGGTCTACGTCACAACCGTGAGGAGATTTTGGTGTAGGCATGAAATAGCAAATATCTTTTAATTCTTTAGCAGAAAGTACAGTCACTTCTTGCTCCATTTTAGAGGTAGCAGTGTGAGTTTCTTCATTCCAAGTATTATGAGCATACTGAGTTTTTACTTTTCTACCTTTACCAGCTTTTAGATATTCTTCAGCTTTTTTCCAGTTTACCGCCATGATAAAGTCTTTATCATTTTGTGAAGCATTAACTTCTAATAAAGAATTCGCTTGTTCTGAATTATAGCAAGAGAAGAAGAACCAACCGTGAGATTTTCCTTTACCAGCGTGAGAAAGGTCAAAGTTTACACCCGGAGCTTCAATTTGGAATGATAAATTCATATCGCCAGTTTCTTTATTAACTCCGATGAAAGAAATCACTCCTTTGAAGTTTTCTTTGAAAGAATTAATAGGAACGTCTCCGTTTTGATCATCTGTAGGAACAGCAAAACGAGTACCTGCCACTACATATTCTGTATTTTCGGTAATAAATGGTGAAGAGTGGTTACCTGCAGAGTTCGGCAATTCTATAATTTCTACTGTTTTAAATGTTTTAAGATCTAATCTTGCAACACGTGGTGTGTTATTAGCGTTAGCGAATAACCATCTTCCATCTGTTTCTCCATTAGTTTGAGATAATGCTAAGTGGTGTTGATCGTCCCAAGGAATAAATCCGTGAGAAGTTTCTAACATCGGTTTAGTTTCTTCACTGTAACCATACCCATTTTCTGGATTTACAGAGAAAACAGGTAATACTTTTAATAATCTACCACTTGGCAATCCATAAACATTTACTTGTCCATTGAACCCACCACTAACGAAATTATACATTTCATCATATTTTCCTGGTGCTACATACACTTTTTCTGCGGCGTCACCACTTACAGCGGTTTCTGTACCTTTGGGTTTACAACTGCCTAAAAATGCTAATGAAGCAAAGGCCGAAATACCAAATAACTGAATAATTTTCATATATTTATTTTTATAGTCTATCTAAATTATTTTGCGCCGTCGATTTCTCTCATGTACTCTAGAATTTGTCTTGCTTCAGTTTCATTAAGCCCTTGGTTTGGCATTCTCACTAAACAAATCTCTAATTGTTTTTGTAATTCTGGGTCTACACTAATCATAGGATCTGGATTGCTGATGAAGTTCATAATCCAATGTGGAGTTTGTCTTGTAGTCACTCCTTTCCATCCCGGACCTACTAATTTTTCTTCTGTAGGTTTATGACAAGAAGTACATTTTACCTCTGCTGCTTTTTTCCCTTCAGCAGCCATAGCAGCGTCAAATTTGCTCACATCTACGTTGCTTTCGTCATATTTACCTAAACCTCTTTTCGGATCGTATTGTCCTGATTCAGATGATGCACTAGTTTCCGTAGCAGCAGCAGATGTTTCTGTAGATGAAGTAGATGCAGAAGCGTCTGCAGGCTTGTCATTACCACAAGAAACCATCGCGAAAGCCATCATAGGAAGAATTAGAAATTTCAAATTTTTCATATATTTTTATTTTAATATTAATTTTATGACAAATTTAACGTTGTTTAACACTTGGGCTTTATGACTTGAATCATAAAATAAACATGACATTTATTAGCAAATTTGCACCTGTAAAACAGAAGAGCATTTTTGTGATTATTTTTTAAAATAATGACGGCTCATATAGTGGACTCATTTCTTTTAAAAAAAAACAGTATTGAATCAATATGAAAAATAATTGGATAATCTTAGCAATGTTCGCTTTTTTGATCTCTTGTAACAAAGAAGCTGATGCTACACAGAACACTTCAATGATAAGTGATAAAAATTCTAAAGAAGTTTCTTTAAAACAAGAGGCAAAAACCCTGACCAATGATAAAGGAGAAACCATAGTGGTAACGTATTTTGCCGAAGGAATCGATTTAGCGATGACCCTTAAAAAGAATGATGAAGAAGAACACAAAATGGTGGCAAAAGGAACCAATCCAAAAGGCGAACCTATTTTTACAGACGGTTTTTATGCTTGGGAACTGTCTGATGATGGAAATTCAGGAAGACTCACAGACAAGCAAGGAAATGTAAGTGTTTTCAAATAAATAGCTTTATTACTTTGTTTAAAAAATCCTCAAATTGATTTCAATTTGAGGATTTTGTTTTTTTGTTATAGAATGTGACATTGACTTCATGTTTTATTTTTTTAATGACTATTTTCTAAAAAAAAAGGAGAGGTGCAACAGTTACGCCTGTTGGTGGTAGTGCTTTTTAGTTTTTCCATTTCCAAATATTCAATGCATTTTCTGCAAGTCGTTTTGAACGATTGTTGATTTCGCTAATATTCCAAGATGGAATTTTGTCCTGCTTTAATTGCCTTGATAATGCGGAAACATCAGTATAAAGATTTAATTTTTCTGAGTAAGGTTTTTGTCCAAAGGAACTATTCGCAGGACTACTATTTAAGAGTAGATTGCCGACCGTGTTTATGACAATTTTTAAATTCGGATTTTCAGCATCTTCATTCAGATATTCTTTCCAATGGTTATCTAAAGTTTGAGGTAATATATGTTCAATTGTATTTATCGTTGAGTAGTCAGGGTATTCTTTATAATCTTGAAGATGTTTATCTAACTCCTGTAAAATGTGTCTCGCAAAATTTAATTCTCTTTGATTGTAAAGCTCTTTTGTCAAAAAAGCATCTTCAAATTCCTGATTAGAAACCCATAAACCTTCAGTTTGAAATTTCTTTTCAATTGCTCTTGGTTTGTCAGGCTCATTTACAATTTCACTTAATAATGAAGGGAAAAATGTATCAAATTTAGTTACTCTTCTGTTAGCAATCTTGCTTCTAACAAGCAAAACATATGTCTCTTGTAATAATTCAATCGTTTCAACATCTGTCAAATTATTTAGTTCATACCCTTTTAGAACACTCATTAAAAATGGTGTTATTGAGGTCATATTTGTTTGCGAGATGTTATAGAGCAAATTTTTTATTCTACCGTCCTTATGAGGATATTTTAGCGGCTGTTTAATATTGTTGTAATACTTAGCATTCTCCAAAATGTCTTTTAAGGTAGCAATAGCCTTGTCTCTAGTTATTTTCTTGTTTCTATTTTTAAAATGTACATACATTCTTCTTCCCTGACCAATTCTCTTTTTTTCACCTATTGAGAAAAGATTAATTAAATAATCTTCAAAATTGTTTTCTCCGACTTCTTTTCTGGCTTTTAACCAAAATTCGTTGTGCAGTTTTTCGTGTTCATTTGTATTATCATTTAAGATTGGCCTGAAAATATAATTACACAGAAGTTCAGACGCTGTTAAAGGCATTCCGGCATCATTCAAACTTTCAAAAATTGCTTGAGCATCGTCTTTCTTTTCATCCAATGGAATCCAAACAATAGTTAGGGATTTTGTTAAAACTTGATATAATTGCCATAAGTCTTGTACATTATAGTTTTTGGTCTTTTTATCATAAAACTTTACAAAAAGGTCAATTTTATTGGTGTCAGGAAAATATAGTTGTTGGTCTTCTGCTAAATATGGACTAGTTGGGTTTTCTTGGAATACAGTTTTATAGGTTGGATACCTGTCTCCTTTACTGCTGAAAACTTTAAGTTTTAAATAATCATCGCCACCACTCACATTATTACTTAATAGTTTATCAATTTCAGCACAGTAATTTTGTGCTTCGGATGAAAGATGGCTAAGGTTATTTAGTGATTTTTTAATCAATCCAAGTAGTATGTAAATAGTAGTTATCCTTTGTTGTCCGTCTATGATTAGATATCTTTTCAAATTTGGATGAGGAGCATTACTCTTTTCTAAAACCACCACTGGACCAAAGAAATGTTCTTCATCTTCAAAATTATTGTTTTCTAAAGCAGGTAAGATTTCTTCGTAAATATCCTCCCAAAGTTTTTCCCATTGTTTTTTTTCCCAAGCATATCCACGTTGGAAAAAGGGGATTTCATATCTCACATTTGTGTCAAAAATGTCTTTAAATCGTCTGCTTATTATTTTTTGTTCTTCCATTGTCTCGATTCTATTTTTAATTTAAAGGTATGTCTCTTTTAGCATTACCACCAACGGTTCGGCGGATTTGTGAAGTCCCGAAAATGAAGTTTACTTCCGTTCTTGGGATTTTGCAGATTTCCATCTATGGATATAATCTGCATCTCTACTGCCGTAAAATTTTAGTGTAAGTGTGTTATAGATTTTAAGTTTTTGATAACTAGTTTCATACAAAGTTAACAAAATAAATGAAGTGTAAAAAACTGTGTTCGGTATTTTTATTAACATGTAGGATAGACATTTCAAAACAACAAAAAACCGCCAAAAACTACTACCCAAAAAAAAGAGAACTACCAGTTCTCTTTCAAATATCATTTAAAAATTTTACGACAACCCCATAACTCCTGAAAAGAGCTCCCAAAGCGAGCCTGCCCTGAGCTAGCCGAAGGGTTCAACAGGAGTTTCATTGTTCGTGCTCCGCACGCAACGAAACTCTAGTTATTAGCAGAAGTGTTTTATTCATAGTTGAAATCAGAGTTTGTTGATTTATTTATGAAAATTAAATAATCAAAATCCTCTGCTAAATTTCTATAACTAAACTCGTTATTTGTTTTTGTGGAACCTGTTGTTCTCAAATCAAAATCGGTAAGTAAATATTTCAAATCTTTATCTTCTTTCATTTTTCTAATATCCAAAATAAAATAAGGCTCATTTAATGAGTTCAACCAATATTCGTATGTTCCTAAATATGGTGTTTGAGCGGTAACATTTCCTAAGTCTTTATTATACATTGCTTTATAAGTTCCATCAAAAAAAGCAAATCCAAATGTTAGATAATCATTTTTTAATTTTTCATCTAAAAATCCTCCCATTCTCAGTTTGTCTTTATTTATGTGTCCGTTATGAGCCCAAACAATAAATTTTGAATTCGGATTGTTATTCTTTATCCACATAAAATTTTCTGCCATAAATTTATCCCTACTAATCATAGTTTTCTGCAAGATTTGTTCTATAATTCTCAAATTTTGATTTTGCCATTTTTTCTCGCTGTCAGTTAAATTATTTGCAGAAGTGATTTTCGATTTTATTTCTGATAGGATTGGATAAATCGTTTTAGATTGGTCATCAGTTAAAATATAGTTTCTCCTTATATTTTTGTTTTCTTCTAAAAATTCTTGAATTTTAAGTGAGAGTTTATCAAATTTATTTTGTAATTCTGTATCATCTTTGAAAGTTGCTCGTAACTGTTTAATTGGTTCGCTAACACTTTGCATATCAAATCCCGTGAAACTGATTTTTTTCTTGTCTTTGTTAAAATCTTTCATCCAATTTAATAGATTTGCCATTTCTTTTGTTTTCCAAGTCCAAAAACCAAGGTTTCTCATTGCTTCTTTCAAAGTTGAATTACCATTAGTGTAATTTTCAACCAAATACGATTGTTGCATTTGCGCTTCAATAGAAAAAATATCAAAATTCTCTTTTTCTGCTAAATATCTTATTAATCTATCTTTCATTTTATAGATTTCACTTGAACCGTGAGTTGACTCACCCAATGCAACTACCTTTGAACTTCCAATTAGATTTCTCAATATTTTAAGGTCAGAATTATCATTATTATTGGGTTCAAATGAACTTAGTGGATAAACATATTTTTTTATTGCTGTAATTTGTTGAGAAGTTAATTCTTTAAGAGGTTTCTCAATTGGTTTTCCGTCAAGCAATATCTCTACATTATCAAACCAAGCGCTTCCTTTTCCTTTATATACAAATCCAAAATCTAAATTTTCTACATTTTCTAGAATAGGAATTTTTATTATTAGTTCCTGCCAATCTGTATTTCCTTTTATTGGTTTGTCTTGTTGATTGAGAAATGAAATATTTTTTTTATCTTTATTTAATGTTCTTAAATAGGGAAAAGCTGCACCATCAAAATCACTTTGGGATTTTATTCTTGCTTTAAGGGTGAATTCTTTTCCGTTGAGATATTTTTTTTGAATTTTCTGCATTACTACAGCAAAATCATTTTTATCATCTGATAATTTACTTTCTCCTGTAATTTTTAAACTTCTTTTCCCTTCAAATTTAGTTATAGTATCAACTTCAATAATTTGATTTTTTTTGTTTGTTAACCACTTTAACATTTTATTATTATCGGTTACATTTTCAAAGTCAAGGTTCATTCTAGATTGTGAAAACAGAAGGCTTGAAAATAATGAAAGAATTAAGATTTTTGACTTCATAATTTGAATTATTTTAGTTTGGGCTTCAAAGAAATAATAAAATTTTCAGAAACTTTCTGTGTGCTGTTTTAAAATTTATATAAACTTTGTTAAAAAACGCTAATGTTTGTGCGGATTTTTGGTAACATTTCTGCTAACGCTTCGGCGGATTTGCGAAGTCCCGAGAATGAAGTTTACTTCCGTTCTTGGGATTTAGCAAATTCAGAGTGCAAGTTGCTTCAATCAAATATACAAAAACTTTTACAAATATTATACTTTCAAAGCATCAATAACTCAATTTTAAAAACACATTGCTGCGCAAAGTCTCCAGACTTTGAGTTCCGATGTTCCTCAGAGCCCTCAAAAACGCTATCATTTCACCACATCTCCGTGAACTTTGTGATAGAAAAAAGTCTGTTTAAATAACAATTCCCATAAAGCTTCATAGCGAATGAATTTCGCCAACTTAGCATACTTAAAAAAGTAATGAAAGAATAAAACCTTTACGCTTCAAAAAATAAAACAAAAGAGTATAAAAATAATTTTCATACACGGTGGCTGAGCATAAAAATAATTTTCATACACGGTGGCTGAGCATAAAAATAATTTTCATACACGGTGGCTGAGCCTGTCGAAGCCACACCACAAATAACTACGTTCGGAAAAAACATTTTAAAACACACGCTTCATCAATTCGCTAGCGAATTCCTACTTTGCTTCCTTAAAAACATAGGAATAATAAAAAACCTTTGCGTTTCAAAAATAATTCTTCCACTGAAACAGATTCCTAATCGTGAGTAAAAAACAGAACCATGTCATTCTGAACGAAGCGTAGAGTAGTGAAGAATCTCTTCATCAAGGAAAAAGTTTTTCTACACCTGCCAACCGAAAATTCGTGACCTTTCCAGAACATCTCCGATGTTCCTCAGAGCCCTCAAAAACGCTATCATTTCACCTGCTCTCCGTGAACTTTGTGATAGAAAAAAGTCTGTTTAAATAACAATTCCCATAAAGCTTCAGAGCGAATGAATTTCGCCAACTTAGCATACTTAAAAAAGTAATGAAAGAATAAAACCTTTACGCTTCAAAAAATAAAACAAAAGAGCATAAAAATAATTTTCATACTTGGTGGCTGAGCATAAAAATAATTTTCATACACGGTGGCTGAGCCTGTCGAAGCCACACCACAAATAAATCCGTTCGAAAAAAACATTTTAAAACACACGCTTCATCAATTCGCTAGCGAATTCCTACTTTGCTTCCTTAAAAACATAGGAATAATAAAAAATCTTTGCGTTTCAAAAATAAAACAAAAGAGCATAAAAATAATTTTCATACTTGGTGGCTGAGCATAAAAATAATTTTCATACACGGTGGCTGAGCCTGTCGAAGCCACACCACAAATAAATCCGTTCGAAAAAAACATTTTAAAACACACGCTTCATCAATTCGCTAGCGAATTCCTACTTTGCTCGCTTAAAAAAGCAATTCAATGATAAAAATCTTTGCGTTTCAAAAATAATTCAGATTCCTAATCGTGAGTAAAAAACAGAACCATGTCATTCTGAACGAAGCGTAGAGTAGTGAAGAATCTCTTCATCAAGGAAAAAGTTTTTCTACACCTGCCAACCGAAAATTCGTGACCTTTCCAGAACATCTCCGATGTTCCTCAGAGCCCTCAAAAACGCCATCATTTCACCACATCTCCGTGAACTTTGTGATAGAAAAAAGTCTGTTTAAATAACAATTCCCATAAAGCTTCATAGCGAATGAATTTCGCCAACTTAGCATACTTAAAAAAGCAATTCAATAATAAAAATTTTGCGTTTAAAAAATAAAACAAAAGAGCATAAAAATAATTTTCATACACGGTGGCTGAGCATAAAAATAATTTTCATACACGGTGGCTGAGCCTGTCGAAGCCACACCACAAATAAATCCGTTCGAAAAAAACATTTTAAAACACACGCTTCATCAATTCGCTAGCGAATTCCTACTTTGCTTCCTTAAAAACATAGGAATAATAAAAAACCTTTGCGTTTCAAAAATAATACAGATTCCTAATCGTGAGTAAAAAACAGAACCATGTCATTCTGAACGAAGCGTAGAGTAGTGAAGAATCTCCGATGTTCCTCAGAGCCCTCAAAAACACCATCATTTCACCTGCTCTCCGTGAACTTTGTGATAGAAAAAAGTCTGTTTAAATAACAATTCCCATAAAGCTTCATAGCGAATGAATTTCGCCAACTTAGCTCACTTAAAAAAGTAATGAAAGAATAAAAATTTTGCGTTTAAAAAATAAAACAAAAGAGCATAAAAATAATTTTCATACTTGGTGGCTGAGCATAAAAATAATTTTCATACACGGTGGCTGAGCCTGTCGAAGCCACAACATAAATAAATACGTTTAAAACACACGCTTCATCAATTCGCTAGCGAATTCCTACTTTGCTTCCTTAAAAACATAGGAATAATAAAAAACCTTTGCGTTTCAAAAATAATTCTTCCACTGAAACAGATTCCTAATCGTGAGTAAAAAACAGAACCATGTCATTCTGAACGAAGCGTAGAGTAGTGAAGAATCTCTTCATTAAGGAAAAAGTTTTTCTACATCTGCCAACCGAAAATTCGTGACCTTTCCAGAACATCTCCGATGTTCCTCAGAGCCCTCAAAAACACCATCATTTCACCTGCTCTCCGTGAACTTTGTGATAGAAAAAAGTCTGTTTAAATAACAATTCCCATAAAGCTTCATAGCGAATGAATTTCGCCAACTTAGCATACTTAAAAAAGCAATTCAATAATAAAAACCTTTGCGTTTAAAAAATAAAACAAAAGAGCATAAAAATAATTTTCATACTTGGTGGCTGAGCATAAAAATAATTTTCATACACGGTGGCTGAGCCTGTCGAAGCCACACCACAAATAAATCCGTTCGAAAAAAACATTTTAAAACACACGCTTCATCAATTCGCTAGCGAATTCCCGCTTTGCTCGCTTAAAAAAGCAATTCAATGATAAAAACCTTTGCGTTTCAAAAATAATTCAGATTCCTAATCGTGAGTAAAAAACAGAACCATGTCATTCTGAACGAAGCGTAGAGTAGTGAAGAATCTCTTCAAAAAGAAAAATATTTCAACTTCACATCTTCACAATTTCCAATGTTCCTCAGAGCCCTCAAAAGCGCCATCATTTCACCACATCTCCGAGAACTTTGTGATAGAAAATATACAATTTCCACCCCGCTTCAAAGCGAATGAATTTCGCCAACTTAGCTCACTTAAAAAGCAATTCAATAATAAAAACCTTTGCGTTTAAAAAATAAAACAAAAGAGTATAAAAATAATTTTCATACACGGTGGCTGAGCATAAAAATAATTTTCATACACGGTGGCTGAGCCTGTCGAAGCCACACCGCAAATAACTACGTTCGGAAAAAACATTTTAAAACACACGCTTCATCAATTCGCTAGCGAATTCCCGCTTTGCTTCCTTAAAAACATAGGAATAATAAAAAACCTTTGCGTTTCAAAAATAATTCTTCCACTGAAACAGATTCCTAATCGTGAGTAAAAAACAGAACCATGTCATTCTGAACGAAGCGTAGAGTAGTGAAGAATCTCTTCATCAAGGAAAAAGTTTTTCTACACCTGCCAACCGAAAATTCGTGACCTTTCCAGAACATCTCCGATGTTCCTCAGAGCCCTCAAAAACGCTATCATTTCACCTGCTCTCCGTGAACTTTGTGATAGAAAAAAGTCTGTTTAAATAACAATTCCCATAAAGCTTCATAGCGAATGAATTTCGCCAACTTAGCTCACTTAAAAAGCAATTCAAGAATAAAAACCTTTGCGTTTAAAAATACCTCAATCTCAAAAATCTCTCATGTCTTTCAAACTAACCTTCTCAAATTTTCAGCAGCTTTTAATATCGTTTCTGTCCTTTTACTGAAGCAGAATCTAATCATTCCCGTGTTTCTTTGGTCTTGGTAAAACGAACAAAGCGGTATCGTGGCAACATGGTACTCTTTCGTGAGCCAAATGCAGAATTCCTTGTCAGGTAAGTTAGAAATGTTCTCATAACTGGCAATCTGAAAATAGCTTCCTTCTGATTTTTCCTTAAAAGTAAAAGGCAAATCTTTAAATTGAGCCAAAAAGAAATCTCTTTTTTCCTGCAAATACTGTTGATTTTTTTCAGGATTAAAAACCTCTAAATATTTCGCCAAAGCATATTGAGCAGGAGTATTTACACTGAAACTGATGTACTGATGCACTTTTCTAAAAGCTTTGGTCAATGCTTCACAAGCCAAAATATACCCAACTTTCCAACCCGTGAGATGAAACATTTTCCCAAAAGAAAAAATCGCAAAACTCCTATGTCTAAGTTCCGCATGATGAAAAATACTATAAAATTCAGCGTTATCAAAGGTAATTAAATCATACACTTCATCGGAGATAACGATGATTTCAGTGTCTTTAATGAGTTGATAGAGCCTTTCAAAATCTTCTTTTCTCCAAATTTTTCCCGTAGGATTATGCGGGGAATTGATAAGGATAGCTTTTGTTTTTTCAGTAATTGCCGTTTTAATTTTTTCAAAATCGGGTAAAAAATCTTCATTCAAAGAAACCAAAACAGGCTTTGCCCCATTCATTTCAATCGATGGAATGTAGCTATCATAAGCAGGTTCCAGCACTATCACTTCATCGCCAATTTCTAAAATCGCAGAAAGCGCGGTATAAATTCCATAACTTGCTCCTGGTGTAATCGTAATTTCCGAAGAAGAAAAATCTATCGGATTTTTTCTGGCATGATTAAACGTGATAAGATTTTCTATCAACGCAGGAAAACCAAAACTAGGAGCGTATTGATTAAAATTTTTATTCGTTCCTTCCGCAAGAAACTTCTTCAAAGCTTGATCGATGTCATCATCAGGAAAACCTTGTGACAGATTCACCGCTCCAAATTGATTAGCAAGTGCCGTCATTTCAGAAAAAATAGTGATTTCGGCTCCGTGATGTTTTATAGGTAATTTCATTTCGATAGTTTATCCAAAAATAATCTTTTTTCCCTTTGAAAAACCTCCTTTTTTATCAAAATCTCCATCAAATAAATCCCTCATCTTAACTCATAACTCATAACTCATCAACCTCACGACTTTACATCGCATCCCACACCATTTCAACAAGTCTCAGCTATGGAATAAACGAGATTAATTAATGTATAAAGGTAGTTTATAGTATAGTTGTAGTATAGTTGAAGTATAGCAAAGGTACTGATGAAGAATGTAAATCTTATATCTTCTTCATCTCAAAAGAAGGGGAGAATCTATTATCAAATCACTAAGAAATACAGAAAAACAAAGATTAATCTTAGCTTTTGTAAGGGTTTTAGATATTTATTTCCTAAAAAAAACTATTTTTACTTCATTAAAAATTATGATAAGATGAAATTGACAAGAATTTTTGTTCCAATAGTAGCATCATTGGTATTGTACAGTTGTGCTTCTAATAACCTATCCTACGAAGGAAAAGCTTTTAAAACCGCCTATGAATCCATTAAGGCAGATGAACTGAAGAAAAACCTTATAGTCATTGCTTCAGACGAGATGGAAGGCAGACAAACCGGCTCTGAAGGTCAAAAAAAAGCAGGCGTTTACATGATAGATTACTATAAAAACTTAGGCGTTTCTTATCCAAAAGCATTGGGAAGTTATTATCAAAAAGTCCCAAAAGAAGCGCTAAAAAGCAGAAGAGGGGAGCTTCCTGACTCAGAAAATATACTGGCATTTATTGAAGGAACAGAAAAACCAGAGGAAATCATCGTGATTTCTGCACACTATGACCACGTTGGAACCAATAACGGAGTAGTGTACAATGGTGCAGATGACGACGGAAGTGGAACAGTTGCGGTAATGGAAATCGCAGAAGCATTCCAACAAGCCAAGAAAGCAGGAAAAGGTCCAAAACGTTCCATTCTTTTCTTACATGTAACTGGGGAAGAACACGGTTTATTGGGTTCTAAATATTATTCCGAGAATCCAGTATTTGATTTAAAGAACACCGTGGCAAACCTAAATATCGACATGATTGGTAGAAGTGATAAAGAAAACGAAGGCAAAAACTATGTCTACGTCATCGGTTCTGATATGCTTTCTACTGAGTTAAAAGTCATCAATGAAGCTGCCAACAAAATTACACACAATCTTGAACTCAACTATAAATATGATGATCCGAATGATCCAATGAGATTATACTACAGAAGTGACCATTATAACTTTGCAAAACACGGAATTCCTGTAGCGTTTTTCTTTGACGGCATCCACGAAGATTATCATCAACCAACAGATGATCCAGAAAAGATTGATTATCCTTTACTTCAAAAAAGAGCACAATTGGTTTTTGCTACCGCTTGGGAACTAGCCAATCGCAAAGAGAGAATTGTAGTAGATAAAAAATAGCCTTAAAAGGTTTCATTTCAAAATATAAAACTCCAGTATTTACTGGAGTTTTTTTGATTAACGAAATTTTTTTTATAAAGAATAAGTTAAGATTTGTTTATAATTTCAGACAGCTCATCATATCGGTCGCCTAATTTTTTCTTCATTCTTTGATTGGATTTTTTCACTGCATCAATTGTAATACCTAAAAGTTCAGAAATTTCAACATTATTGAAATCAAGTTTTTTCAACAGAATAATTCTGTAATTAGAGTCTGTAAGATCTGGATATTCACTTTGAATTTTTTGGTAAAATTTTGGATAGACTTTTATGAATTCTCTTTTAAAGTTCTCCCAATTTTCATCGGTCATCAGATGTGATTGCAATAATGTATGAAGTTCTCCCTGCTGTTCTTCAAGATAGTAAGAATTTGAGTTCTTTATTTTTTCAATCTCAGATTTTAATGTGTGAATCTGTATATTTTTATTTTTAAGGAATTCTACCTGAGCATCAAGGTTTTGTTGAGTTTCTGAAATTTTCTGTTCAAATTTCAACTTGTCCATTTCCAGCCCCATAACTTTCTGCTTGTAAATGAGTTCACGGTTTCGTAATTTTTTTCTGGAATGTGCATAAATAAACCCAATCAAGATAAATGTAAGAAGAGTGATAATGATGTAAACCTTTCGCATTAATGCTGATTTTTCTTTCTGATAATAAGCCTCATTGTTTGCTTGTTCTAACTTCGATTTTTGCATCAGAAGATTGGCATTATTTAGGGCTAAATCTCCGTCTGTTTTTTTCAATTCTTCTTCCAGTTCATTAATTCGTTTATAGCTTTGAAGTTCCCCATCTTTGTTATTTAGGTTTTTGTAAACCGATGTCAGTAGTTGCTGTATTTTAATCTCATTAGCCTGAAAATATGATTTTGATTCTGCGATTTGTAAAGCTTTTTGAAGTGCTTCGTGTGCCTCGCTATACTTTTTTTCCTGTGTTAAAAACTCTCCGAATAAGGTGTATGCATACATGGTATTTTGGTTTTCTTTTAGCCGCTCAGATATAGTGATATCTTTCATTAAAAGCTTTTTAGCGTTTTCTGTTTCTCCTCTTTTCCAGTGTATCAAAGAAAGGTTTCCCAAGGCTTTCGCATATCTCAGTTTATCATTTATTGATTTGGAGATACTTTCTACTTGATTGAAATAATCTTCAGCTTTTACAAGGTTACCATTATTAAAATAGTGCAAACCTAATGCATCTAAAATACTGGCATAGTCTGCTTCCTGATTTTTGGAAAGAGATTTAGCTTTTTCCAGAGACTTAACAGAAGATTCGATATCACCAATGGTTCCGAAATAATAACCAATCCATTTATAAGATTCATCTGGGCGGATATGTTTTTTATTAGGATGTTTTTCAAGAAGATGGTAAGCTTTTAGGAAAAAAGGAAGTGCTTTCTCCATTTTTCTATAGCGGTAGAGATATTTGGCGTAATAGATATTGGCAACTACTTCTAGTTCTGGGTTTGTTTTTTCTGCCTGTTTTATTGCTTTTTTGAAAAGGTTGTTGCTGTGTTCCGTAATCCTATCCTCACAGTTGGCAATACCTTCTGCAGCTAGAATATTATAAATGATTTGTGCGCTGGGTTTTGTATTGTTTTTCAGTGGTTGTAAATACTTTTTGAGTGAGTTGGTGTCACAACTAAAATTAGGAAAATTCCAGAGAATTTTTTCGTAGTTATAATTTATATGTTTATTATTTTCAGAAGTTTCAAAGTTTTGAAACTGTCCAAAAAGGCCTGTGAAAAACAACAAAAAAATAAGGGAGTAATTTTTAATCATCTAAATGAGGAATTTCAGAGCCCTAAAATAGCGAAAATTATGTAAAAATCTAATTGATTGATGTTTAAAATATGTTCATTTTCTATATTTTTTGAAACATATAATTAAAACACTTTTTAAAGTTAAAATCAATCATCTACTATAAAACTTTTTAATTTTTTAGTTCATTTATCTTTACAGATTAGACTTGATTAAAAAATAAGGTTGAGAATTAAACAAAACTTTAAGGCTTTAAAATTTGAAAGTTTAATCTTTATTTAGCAGATATGCCAAAGTTTTAAAATTTGGCATTTTTGTTAATTAACTGATTTTCAGTTTTAATTTTTGTAAAAAAAATGTCCACCTTTTTGTCCACCCCATATTTTTTGTGAAAACATCAGATAAAAATACATTTATAAAAATTAAAATCCATATTCATATTGAAATGAATGTACAAATTATGAAAAAATTTAATAAACTTTTTTTGTTGTTCTTTTTTGCAGTTCAATTATCTGCCCAGATAACTCCAGGTGAAGGAAACATCCTTTATGTAAAAAAAGGAGGAATAGGCAATGGCTCGTCTTGGAGTAGTTCTTTAGGCGAAGTAGCAGATGCTTTAAAATACGCAAAACAAAACGAAATGCAATGGACTGAAAGCAATCCGCTGCAAATTTGGGTTGCAGCTGGTTATTACACCCCTCTGTATGATCCTTCAGATGTTGCATTTGGTACAGTGCCTACCACTAACAAAAGATTGGCTTCTTTTCTATTGGTCAATAACGTACAGCTTTATGGTGGTTTTCCTACTAGTGGCAATCCTACAATGAACGACAGAAATTGGAAGACCAAAGTGACTACGTTATACGGAGAGATTGGTACTTATGGCAACAGTGACAACGTTTATAATGTAGTGCTTTCTGTAGGTACGAGTACCAAACCAATAACCAGTAAAACGATACTAGACGGTTTTAATATTTATGGAGGAAATGGAAATTTATTTGAAAATAGAACTGTAAACGGAATTAGTATTAGATTAAACGAGGGTTCTGGGATGTACAATGTATTTTCTTCAGCAACAATCACCAATGTTAAGATTTCAGGTAATTCTGCTTATGAAGGTGGTGGAATGTACAATAAAAGTTCTTCTTCTCCAAGGCTTAACAGCGTTACTATTTCGGGGAATTTTGCTGATAGTAGCGGAGGAGGTATGTGCAATGACTATTCTTCTCCAGTTCTTACCAACGCTATTATTTCAGGGAATTCTACTAATAATAGCGCAGGAGGTATAAAAAATAATTACGCATCTCCAATACTTACCAATGTTATCATTTCAGATAATTCTGCAAAAAGTATAGAAGGTTTTGGCGGTGGTTTTGGTGGCGCTGTTTTAAATTATTACTCTACTCCAACATTTACCAATGTCACAATTGTAAGAAATTCTGCAGCTACTGATGCTAGTGCAATGTATAATTACTATTCTAGTAACCCTAAAATATACAACAGTATTATTTTAGGAACTATTACCAGTAATTCAGATTTTATTCCTGATCTCCAGTATAGTCTTGTACAAGGGTTTACAAATACATCCAATGGCAACATTAATTCTACAGGTGTCAATGAAACAGATATTTTTGTGGACGTTGTCAATAAAGATTATCGCCTTAAATATAATGCTATAGTTGTTAACAAAGGCGATAATACCAAAAACAATATTCCATTAGATATTTTGGACAACTCCCGAATTGTTGATGGTACCATAGACTTAGGATCATATGAAAATCAGTTTATTATTATACCTACTAACAATATCCTCTACGTAAAAAAAGGAGCAACAGGCAATGGCTCATCTTGGAGCAATGCTTTAGGCGAAGTAGCAGATGCTTTGAAATTTGCAAAACGATATAATACTCAATTTACAGAAAGCAATCCGCTACAAATATGGGTAGCGGCAGGTTCTTATAAACCCTTGTATGATGCTGCAGATGACAAATTTGGCTCCGTGCCGACCGCAGAACCCAGATTGGCTTCTTTTCTATTGGTTAATAATGTACAGCTTTATGGAGGTTTTGCAGGAACTGAAGTTGCCTTAATTGAGCGTAATTGGAATGTCAACAAAACTATATTAAGCGGAGATATTGGTTCGCAAGGCATCTATAGTGATAATGTTTATCAGGTAGTACTTTCTATAGGAACAAGTACCAACCCAATAACCAAGAGTACGATATTGGACGGTTTTACGATTACTGGAGGATATGGTAGCTCATTAATTGATACTAGAAAAGTAAACGGAATATCAATAGGTAAAAGTAATGGAGCTGGTATGTATAATCGTTCATCTTCTCCTACCCTTGTTAATGTTAATATTTCGGATAATATAGCAGATTTTGCAGGTGGCGGAATGTACAACGATGGTTCTTCTCCAGCCCTTACCAATGTTATTATTTCGGGTAATTCTGCTACCAGAGACAACGGTGGTGGATTGTACAACTTATATTCTAACCCAACGCTTACCAATGTAACTATTATAGCAAATAAAGCATATTACAGTAGGAGTAATGGATTGTATAGCTATAAATATGTTTCTAACTCAGGAAAAATAAATATATACAACAGCATTCTTATAGATGAAATTTTTAGTAGTAATACTAATTTTGATATTCAATACAGTCTAGTAAAAGGGTTTACAGATACAACTAATGGCAATATTAATTCTACAGGTATTTCTACATCAAGTCTTTTTGTAGATGTGAGCGCAAAGGATTACCGTCTTAAGGATGATGCCGTAGTTATTAACAAAGGTGATAATACCAAAAACAATATTCCATTAGATATTTTAGGAAACTCCCGTATTGTTGATGGTACCATAGATTTAGGAGCATATGAAAATCAGTATAATATTTTTCCTGTCCCTACTAATAATATTCTATACGTAAAAAAAGGTTCAACGGGTAACGGCTCATCTTGGGATAATGCTTTAGGAGAATTAGCAGATGCTTTGAAATATGCAAAACGAAACAGTACCCAATGGACTGACAGCAATATGCTACAAATTTGGGTAGCTGCAGGAACTTACAAACCGCTGTATGATCCTGAAGATTCTAAATTTGGTTCAGTGCCATTAACTGACCCAAGATTGGCATCCTTTAGATTGATAAATAATATACAACTTTATGGTGGTTTCCCTGCTTCAGGTACTCCTACAATGAACGATAGAAATTGGAATGCTAACAAAACAATATTAAGCGGAGAAATTGGCTCGCAAAATAGCTTCACCGATAATATTTATCAGGTAATACTTTCCGTAGGAACTAGTACAAATAGAATAACCAATAATACAGTATTGGATGGTTTTACCATTGCAGATGGATATGCAAGTGGAAACAATACAATTACTAGAGTGCTTGATGGAGTTTCTTTATCTTTAACTGCTGGAGGAGGTATTTACAATAATTATTCTTCTCCAAAATTGACTAATGTAACTATTTCTGGTAACTCTGCTAATTTTGGCGGCGGTATGTACAACTATTATTCCTCTCCATTGTTGACGAATGTAACTGTTTCTGGAAATACAGCTTCTACTGCTGGTGGTATTAATAACTATTATTCACATCCAGTTCTTACCAACGTAATTCTTTCGGGAAATTTTTCAAGTTCTTCAAATTATGGTACGATATATAATTACTTTTCAAACCCCAAAATATACAATAGCATTATTTTAGGGAATCAGTCAGGTATGGTAAATTATTCATTTAGTAATACTGTTGATATACAATACAGCTTGGTTCAGGGACTTACAGATACAACCAATGGTAACATTAGCTCCTTTGATATCTCTGAGAATGATATATTCGTAAGCCCGATAACACCTGGACGCTCCAATGCAGGAGATTTCCATTTGAAAGATGGTGCAATAGTAATTAACAAAGGGGATAACACAAAAAATATATTTACAGTTGATTTGGCTGGAAATCCCCGTATTTTTAATAACACAATAGACTTAGGAGCCTTTGAAAATCAAAATAATCTAGCACAGCCTACTGATAATATTCTTTACGTAAAAAAAGGATCTATAGGCAACGGTTCATCTTGGAGTAATGCTTTAGGCGAATTAGCAGATGCTTTAAGGTATGCTAAAGAAAATAAAAACTTATGGACTGCCAGTAATCCGTTACTAATTTGGGTAGCAGTAGGTACTTACAATCCATTGTATGATCCTGCAGACGCTACCTTTGGTAGAGTGCCAAAAAGTTATCCAAGACAAGCTTCTTTTCTACTAGTAGATAATGTACAACTTTACGGTGGTTTTGAAGGAACAGAAACCAATCTCAATGCCCGTAATTGGAATACAAACAAAACCATATTAAGCGGAGATATTGGTACACAAGGCAACAGAACCGATAATGTTTATCAGGTCGTAATTTCTATAGCTACACAAATCGAGCCCATAACCAAAAATACAGTAGTAGACGGTTTTACTATTACAGGTGGTTTTGGAGCTGAAAACACTTCTAGAATAATTAATGGATATAATGTTGATGCGATAAATGGAGCAGGTATGTACAATACTTATTCTTCTCCTAAGCTTGCTAATCTTATCATTTCTGGAAATTATGTGCCTTATAATGGTGGCGGTATGTTCAATTATTATTCTTTCCCAACACTTACTAACGTTATGTTTACGGATAATAGTGCTAGTAGAGGTGGTGGGATGGCAAATTGGTCTTCCTCACCAAAGCTTACGAACGTAACTTTTTCGTTAAATAATGCACAAATGTTTGGTGGTGGGATGTACAATATTTATTCTTCTCCAACGATTACCAGTGCAACTTTTTCAGGAAATCATAGCATCTATTATGGAGGAGGAATGTACAATGATGAACTTTCTTCTACAACGCTTGCTAATGTAATTATTTCTGGTAATACAGCATCTGAAAGTGGTGGAGGAATTTACAATAATAATGCTTCTTCAAGCTTAAATAATGTAACCATTTCAGGGAATTACGCATATACATCTGGTGGCGGAATGATGAATGCTTATCATTCCACATCCAAAATATACAATAGTATTATTTGGGGTAATACTTCTGGAATAATAAATAATGATCCGTCTTTAGATGTCGTTGATATTCAATACAGTTTGGTACAAGATTTAACAGACACAAGTAATGGGAACATCAGTTCTACAGGCATTACAGCGGAAGATATATTTGTGAGTCCTATAGCACCTACAAAATCAATTGCTGGAGACTATCGTCTGAAAGATGGTGCACCCGTAATTAATAAAGGTGATAATTCTAAATATGATGTATCAGTTTCAGGGACAATAGACCTTGCAGGAAATACAAGAATTGTAGGTTCTGTAATAGATTTGGGAGCTTATGAAAACCAGAATAATACCACTCTTGCAGTTACAGATACTGTAGTAAAAGTTAAAGCAATGGTTTATCCTAATCCAACTACAGGAATCTTCTTTGTGAAAACAGCTGTTACAATGAAAGCTGCATTATATGATCAAAGTGGAAAATTGGTAAAATCCATCAATTTAAAAATTGGAGAAAACCAAGTAGATATTTCTGGATTCACTCAAGGGATGTACTTGCTGAAAACAGAGCAAGGAGTTTTTAAGGTAATTAAAAAGTAAATTTTTATGTTTTTTGACAGATTTGCCAAAGGTAAAAACTTCGGCATTTTTGTTATCTTGTAGAATTTCATACCAATGATTTTGTAAAATAATTTGTCCACCCCAAATTTTCTCAGATAAATTCACTTAAACAATATATTTGCGAAAAATAAAAATTCAGATTCTACTTAAGATAAATTTATAATCAATTGAAAACTCTTTTTAAAGTGCTTAAAAATTAAGTATATTTTTAAAAATTAAATTTAAGATTAGTTAAATGTCTCTGTATGTTGAATTTACAATAATACAAAAAGTTTCTAGTGGGGCAAATATGTAACAAATCAACATTAAAAACACAAACAATTATAAATTCAATTTTAGTTACAAAATTGTAGCCCCACCAAGAATCGAACTTGGATCTAAAGTTTAGGAAACTTCTATTCTATCCATTGAACTATGAGGCCAATAAACAAATTTAAAAAATTAAAATCAGACCTTGGGTCTGATTTTTTTATGATTTTGGTCAATGAAATAGTAAAAGAACCCACTCTTTAGAAGCAGGTTCAGTAGATAAAGACATCTCATTTTTTTAGTTAAAAGCCAAAAGAAAAGGGAAGCCGACGATGCTTCCCTTAAATTTTTATCTCAAATTTAATGATGATTTCGAGTGAATTGGATACAGAAAAATGCATAACTTTTATTTTCCTAAATTAAAATTACAAATTATTCTAAATCAGTATATTAACGGAATGTTAATATTCACATGTTCTGCACAATTTTTTTGATTATAAATATTGCAGTGCAAATTCTAATGCTCTTTTTTCAGTGTAAAAAGCATTCTTTTCTTCCATAAATCCTACATGTCCACCAAAATCTGGAATCTCTAAATGCAAAAAAGAATTGACTAACGCCTCTTCTTTAGGAAAGCAACTTTCAGAAAGAAAACTGTCATTTTTAGCATTGATAAGGAGTGTCGGAATTTTAATATTCTTTAAAAACTGCTTGGAACTGCATTTTTCATAATAATCAAAAGCGTCTGTAAAACCATTAACTTTCGATGTGTAAACATCATCAAACTCCTTTAAATCTTTGATGTTTTTGATTTCTGCTGCAGACAAAAATTCTGGAAATCTTTTGCATTTCAGGAGTGTTTTCTTTTTTAAGGTTTTCAAGAAATTGTTAGCATACACAAGATTTCTCTTGGAAGTCAATTTGTGCATAGAACCTTTTAAATCTATGGGTGTAGAAATAGCGATGAAAGCTTTTATTTTATCAGAAATTTCTCTTTTTTCACCAGCGTATTTCAAACACAAATTTCCACCAAGACTAAACCCTTTCAGAATGACTTTTTCATAGTTTTTAGAAAGTACCTTTTCTATCACTTCTTGCACATCATCTGTTCTTCCGGAATGGTAAGAATAATGAACTCTATTGCTTTCTCCAGAGCAATCCCTATGGTTTACAGCACAACAATCAAAGCCGTTTTCATTGAAGATTTTGGCTGCTCCCAACATATAATGTCTCTGTGCACTGCCTTCTAAACCATGAAATAAGATAATACAACGGTCTGTTTTTTCTTTTGCAAAACTCCAATCTAAATCCAGAAAATCGCCATCAGAAAGTTCTAGTCTTTCTCTTTGTTGAGTTACACCAGTAACTTTTCTAAACAGAGCACTATAAATCGTAGAAAAATCTCCATTTCTGAAGATTTTTTTAGGTTGATATTCGGAAGGTAGAATAGGCATTCAGTTACAATTTTTCAGCAACAAACTTCGCTGTTCTAGAGAATTTATCTTGTGCCAAATCTTCTGGAGTTCCTGCAAAAACCACTTCTCCACCGTGTTTTCCAGCATCTGGACCGATGTCTATAATGTAATCTGCAGATTTTATAATATCTGGTTGGTGTTCTATCACAATCACAGAATGCCCTAAATTAATAAGCGCTTGTAGAGATTTTAGCAATTTATTAATATCGTGAAAATGCAATCCAGTACTCGGCTCATCAAACACAAAAAGCGTTTTTTCTGTTGTTGCACCTTTTACCAAAAACGAAGCTAGTTTTACTCGTTGCGCTTCACCACCAGAAAGCGTAGAAGAACTTTGCCCTAATTGCAAATAGCCTAAACCAACATCTTGTAAAGGTCTCAGCTTGGTCACAATTTTTTCTTCGTGGTTTTCAGAGAAAAATTCAATTGCTTCATCTACAGTCATGTGTAAAATATCCGAAATATTTTTTTCATCATATTTTACTTCCAGAATTTCATCTTTAAAACGAGTTCCATGGCAATGTTCACATTCCAGTTCAATATCTGCCATAAACTGCATAGAAACCGTAATTACGCCTTCTCCTTTGCATTCATCACATCTTCCACCATCTACGTTGAAGGAAAAATGTTTTGGTTTCAACCCTTGAACTTTTGCAGATTTCTGCTTCGCAAAAAGGTCTCTGATGTCGTCATAAGCTTTCAAATAAGTGACAGGATTAGAACGAGACGATTTTCCGATTGGGTTTTGGTCGATGAGTTCTATATTTTGAATCACTTTTTTAGGAAATTCCACCGAATCGTAATCGGCTTTTTTACCGCCCATTCCTAATTCAATTTGGATGGCATTCGTCAAAATTTCTTTCATTAAAGTAGATTTTCCACTTCCCGAAACGCCCGAAATTACGGTAAGAACTTCCAAAGGAACATCTACATCTATATTTTTAAGATTATTCTGTCTTGCTCCTTTTATTTTGATGAATTCTTTCGGTTTTCTACGTTTTTCAGGAACTTCAATTTCTAATCTTCCCGTTAAATATTTTGAGGTTAAAGTATCTGCATCTTTCAATTCCTTGAAATTTCCTGCAAAAACCAATTCACCGCCTAAAAATCCAGCTTCTGGACCAATGTCTATAATATAATCCGCCGCTTTCATCACGTCTTCATCGTGTTCTACCACAATTACGGTATTTCCTAAATCTCGAAGATTTTTAAGAACTTCAATTAAATTTTCGGTGTCTCTAGAATGCAAACCAATACTTGGTTCATCCAAAATATAAATACTTCCTACCAAAGAACTTCCGAGTGAAGTTGCCAAGTTAATTCTTTGTGATTCGCCACCAGAAAGCGTATTAGAAGTTCTGTTTAAAGTCAAATATCCCAATCCAACTTTATTCAAAAATTCTAAACGAGTGTTGATTTCGTAGGTTAGTCTTTTGGCAATTTCTGCATCGTGTTGGTTGAGTTTCAATTTTTTCATCAATGGTAACAATTCATCTAAAGGAATTTCAACCAAAGATTGAATGTCGTGTCCATCAATTTTTACATATTCTGTTTCTGGACGAAGACGTTTTCCTTCACAAGTAGGGCAAGTTGTTTTTCCACGATATCTAGAAAGCATCACTCTGTATTGAATTTTATAGAGATTTTCTTCCAACATTTTAAAGAAATTATCAATCGTAGGGAAATTTCTATTTTTTTCGCCTCTCCAAAGATAATTTTTCTGCTCTTTCGTGAGTTGATAATACGGTTTATGAATCGGGAAATCTTTGGCTTTTTTAATGAAATCTTTTTTCCATTCGCTCATTGTTTCGCCTCGCCAACAAGCAACTGCATCTTCAAAAACGGATAAATTTTTATTAGGAATCACCAAATCTTCATCTATGCCGATGACTTTTCCATAACCTTCACATTCCGGACAAGCGCCATAAGGATTATTAAAGCTAAAAAAATGAACATTCGGTTCGTTAAATATAATTCCGTCTAATTCAAATTTATTTGAAAATTCTTTTACGTTTCCACTTTCAATTTCTTTCAACGAGCAAGTTCCGTGTCCTTCATAAAACGCCATTTGTACAGAATCTGCCAATCTTTGAAGGAAATGTTCGTCATTCTCATAAGAAAATCTATCAATAACGAGATTTATTTCCATTGTTTCTTCTGGTACGAAACCAAAACTTTCTAAATCTTCAATATTGGCAAGGTTTCCATTGATTTCTAATCTTGTAAAACCTGCAACTTTTAATGTTTTGAGTTGTTCTTTGAATTTTTTGACATCAAAAAGAAGCGGCGCTCTCAAGAGAAACGTTTTTCCTTCATTTTTTTCGATATAATCGATAACATCTGTCACCGAATCTTTTTTTACTTCGTCTCCAGAAATAGGAGAGTAGGTTCTGCCAACTCTAGCAAACAGCAATTTCAGATAATCGTAGATTTCTGTAGATGTTCCTACTGTAGAACGAGGATTGCTAGAAATCACTTTTTGTTGAATGGCAATAGATGGCGCTAAACCTTTGATGTCATCAATTTTTGGTTTTTCTAGTTTACCAAGAAATTGTCTGGCGTAAGAACTCAAAGATTCTACATAACGTCTCTGTCCTTCTGCGTAAATCGTGTCAAAAGCAAGCGAAGATTTTCCGCTTCCTGAAACGCCAGTAATCACGATGAGTTTGTTTTTCGGAATCAGTACATCTATGTTTTTGAGATTATTAAGATGCGCGTTTTTTACGAAAATATGTTTTTTGATATCGATTTCTTGTGTTGTAGTCATATTGAATTGAAGAAGAGCAAAATTACGTAAAAATTACCGAATTTTGAAAGCAGAATTAAGGATAAAACTTGTAAACTTTAACATGAAATAATTTGAAAATTCAAAAAAAAATGCAATATTTGTAGTTCAAATTGTAATTAAAAAAAGTAATTATGAAAAAATTCATTAATCACCTAATTACACATTTGATGAAAATGAGATAGCTAGTGTATTTATCTAGCAACTATAAAGGACGCAGATATTTTTTGTGTCCTTTTTTATTGGTAAAAAATTTTAAGAATTTTAATTTTTTTACTCTAAATTTTTCATATAAATTTGGCCGATTTTTTATGAAAAATTAAAATATGAAAAAAACAATTTTAAGCGCTACTCTGTTGGCACTTTTCGTAAGTGTTCATGCGCAAGAAAGAACAATTGATGAGGTAGAATTAACTGGTAAACTGGTGAATATGCCTTTCAAAAAATCTAATGTAAATATCACAGTTATTACAAAATCTGAAATTCAGAATAGTCCCGCTCAAAGCATTGAAGAAGTAATTGCTTATTATACAGGTGCAGATATTAGAAAACGTGGCGCAAATGGCGTTCAGACTGATATTTCTCTCAGAGGAAGTTCATTTGAACAAGTTTTGGTTTTGGTGAATGGTGTGAGAATGAATGATGCGCAAACTGGTCACAATACCATGAATTTTCCGTTTGATTTGGCTTCTGTAGAAAAAATTGAAATCTTAAAAGGTCCTGCTGCAAGAAGATACGGACAAGGAGCTTATGCTGGTGTGGTAAATGTTGTAACCAAAGTTTCTGCAGAAAACAATTTAACGATTAATGGTGAAGTTGGGGATTTTTCTACACATGGTTTCGGAGTTGCTGCGAATTTCGGGGGCGAAAAATTTAGAAATTTTATTCAGGTTAATAATACAGAATCAGATGGTTATCGATACAATACCGATTATAAAATTAAAAATATCTGGTATCAAAATCAATTTGACATAGAAAACGGAAATGTAAAATTTCAAGCTGGAATTCAAGAGAAAAAGTTCGGAGCCAATGGTTTTTATGCTTCACCAGCTTTCAAAGATCAATATGAAGAAGTGCAAACTTCTTTAGTGGCGGCTTCTCTAGAAAAAAAAGTGAACGAAAATCTAGGTTTTGCAACGCGTTTGTATTGGAGAAGAGCACAAGACATGTATTTATTCATCAGAAATAATCCTGCAGCATACAGAAATATGCACATTGGGAATAATGTAGGAATTGATGCGAATGTAAATTACAAATCAGAACTCGGAATTACAGGATTGGGAGTAGATGTTAGAAAAGAATTTCTAGAAAGTAACCGATTAGGAAGCAGAGAAAGAACCGTTACCAATGCTTTTTTAGAGCATCATCTGTCGTTTTTTGATGAGAAATTAAATATTACTCCTGGGATTTCTTTCACGAGTTTTAGCAATGATAAAACGTATTTTTATCCAGGAATTGATGCGAGTTTTACCAACGGAAATTCTAAATTTTTCGGGAATTTTTCTAAAGTGAATAGAATTCCTACTTACACCGATTTGTATTACATGAGTCCTTCTGAACAAGGGAATGCAAATTTGGTTGCCGAAGAAGCATTGACAGGAGAGTTCGGTTATATTTTCAAAACCAATAAAACTTTGCTCAAAGCATCTGTGTTTTGGAGAAAATCTGATAACGCTATTGATTGGCAAAAAGCTACGCCAACTTCACCTTGGACTGCACAAAACATCGGGAAAATTGAAACCAAAGGTGTAGAATTAGAAGCAGATTATCAATTCGCTTCATGGATTGGAACTTCTGTAGGTTATACGTATATAGATAATCAAAGATTAGCCAGCAATATTGTTTCTAGATATTCTTTAGACAATTTAAAGCATCAGTTGGTAGTCAAATTGAGAAATAAATTCGGAAATTTTTCGAATGAATTGATTTACAGACATAATGATAGGGTTTCTTTGGGAAGTTATAATCTATTAGACAATAAATTAAACTATACTGTAAACCAACTTAACCTTTACGTTTTGGTGAATAACATTACGAATGTGAAATATACCGAAACTTCTCTGGTAGAAATGCCCGGAACTTGGTTTCATCTAGGTTTTACTTATCAATTTAAATTGTAATACTTAAATCCCGAGAAAAAATCTTTTCTCGGGATTTTTTTATAGGAAATGCCCATTTGAAAAGAAAAATTTCGTTACTTTTACCAAAGTATTAATTATTGATAAAACCATGAAAAAACTTATTATTCTTTTCTTTTCCATCTTTTCATTGTTCTCTTATTCTCAGGATGATTTTAAGAAAAAAATAGCACAAGATGCTTGTAAATGCATTGGAGAAATAAAATTGGAGAAAAAATCTAAAGAAATGATGCAGATGCAATTAGGCTTGTGTTTCATAAAAGTTTCTACTCCTTACAAAGAGCAAATCAAAAAAGAATACGGCATCGATTTGTCCAAAGATATTACCAATGACGAAAAAATGGGAGAATTTGGCGAAAAATTGGGAATACTCATGGTTTCAGAATGTGCAGATACTTTTATCAATTTTGTAGATCAGTCTGGTCTTGCCGATGAATATGCTCAAGAATCTTCTGCAGAAGAAAATCCAGCGGAATTTATGAATGGCGAAATCACCAAAATAGAAAAAGATGCCTTCGTGATTTTTTATTTGAAAGGTGATAATGGTATTTTAACCAGATTTTATTGGATTTCTAATGTAGATTCTAATATAGAACTCGAAAAGAAATATCAAGATTTAGTAGGTGAAAAAGTAAATATCACTTATTACTCTGCTGATATCTTTGACCATAAAATAAATGACTACAGAAAAGTCAATATTCTCTCAATGTTGAAAACTGAATAAAATTTAATGATTTTCGACTTTGTCTATTATTATCAAAATTGTATCTTTGTATACTTAATAATTTTTAATTTATGAAATTTATAGTTGCAAGTGGCGAATTACAGAAAGCTCTTAACGTGGTAAGTGGTGTAATTTCTAGTTCGCAGTCAAGACCCATTTTAGAAAATTTTCTTTTTGAATTAGAAAATGAAATTCTAAAAATAACTGCTTCTGATGGCGAAACCACACTTATTACTTCTCTTGCTGTAAAATCTGATGATCAAGGCAAAATTGCTGTTCCTGCAAAAATTTTTCAAGATTTAATTAAAACTTTTGGAGACCAACCGCTTACTTTTTCAGTAAAAGATTCTGAGTCTGGTGAAGGTGGTCTTTTAGAAATTTTAGACGAAAAAGACAATTACGAAGTAGCGCTAGATAATGCAGAAGATTATCCAGAATTACCAGAATTTGACGCGTCACAAAAAGTTACGCTAGCTTCTGGAGTTCTTGCAGATGCACTAAGCAATACCTTGTTTGCAACAAGCAACGATTCTCTAAGACCTGTGATGACGGGAGTTCTTTTCCAATTTACAGAAAAAGAAACCAATTTCGTATCTACGGATTCTCACAGATTAGTGGTGTATAAAAGAACAGATGTTACCAATAAAGAAGCGGTAGAATTTATCATGCCGAAGAAACCGTTGTCTATTTTCAAAAATATTTTGTCAAATTCTAATGACGAAGTTACCATCGAGTTTAATGAAAATATGGCGAAATTCACTTTCGGAGAGAATATTTGGATTTGTAGATTAATAGATGGGAAATATCCTAATTACTCTGCAGTAATTCCTAAAGAAAATCCTAATGTTTTGACGGTAAACAGAAACTTATTGCTAAGTTCTATCAGAAGAGCAAGTATTTTATCTAACAAATCTACCAACCAAGTTAGATTCAAGCTTTCTGGTAACGTGTTACATCTTCATGCAGAAGATACAGAATACGCAAACAAAGCAGATATGAATATTCCTTGTGATTACAAAGGCGAAGATATCAACATTGGTTTCAGTTCTAAATTTTTAACAGAAATGTTATCAGTTTTAGGTTCTGAAGATATCACGATGAAAATGTCTCAACCAAATCGTCCAGGAATTGTAGAACCAGTAGATGGTTTAGACGAAAACGAACACATCTTAATGCTTTCTATGCCAGTAATTGGAATGTAATTTTGTAGTGACAAGTCGAGACTTGTCAATATTAAAATTTAAAATATATCCAAAGAGTCGTCCGAAATTTCGAGACGACTTTTTTATTGAATTATAATTTGGCTTTATCCAAAACCTAATTTGCAATTCTAAAATTTCCTAATCTCTCAAAAAATCACGATATTTGCAAACTTATAAAAGTTATTTGTTTTTTGATATCTCAAATCTCAAATCTCAAATCTCAAATCTTTTTAAAAAATGAAAATCTCAAACAATTGGTTAAAAGACTTTATCAAAACAGATTTAGCAACAGATAAAATTGGTGCTTTTCTTACCGATATTGGTCTTGAAGTAGAAGGAATAGAACAATTTGAATCTGTAAAAGGCAGTTTAGAAGGAATCGTAGTAGGTAAAGTTTTGACTTGCGAACAACATCCTAATGCAGATAAACTCAAAAAAACTACTGTAGATATTGGTGGTGGCCAAATTTTAGAAATTGTTTGTGGCGCTCCTAATGTTGCTGCTGGTCAAACCGTTCCTGTTGCTGTAATTGGTACTAAAATTTATGCTAAAGACGGCAGTGCTTTCGAAATGAAAGAAGTAAAAATTCGTGGAGAAAAATCTCAAGGAATGATTTGTGCAGAAGATGAGTTAGGACTTTCAGACGATCACGGCGGAATTATGGTTCTAGACGAAGAAATCTACCAAGTAGGAGAACCTTTTGCAAAATATTTTAATTTAACCAATGATGAGGTTTACGAAATCGGCTTAACACCAAACAGAACAGACGCAATGTCTCACTATGGTGTTGCAAGAGATTTACATGCTTTTCTTTCAACCAATGGTTTAAAATCTGAATTCGAGAAAGTTTCTACAGCTTTAGTGAATACAGAAGGAGAACATGGTTTTGAATTAGAAGTAGAAGATGAAGCATTATGCCCAAGATATATTGGTGCTGTAATCGAAAATGTAAAAATTTCAGAATCTCCAGAATGGTTGAAAGACAGATTAAAAGCCATCGGTCTTTCGCCAATTAATAATGTAGTAGACATTACCAATTATATTTTACATGGTTTTGGTCAACCACTTCATGCTTTTGATGCAGATAAAATTGCTGGTAAAAAAGTAAAAGTAGGCGTAAATGATGCAGGAACTAAGTTTGTAACTCTTGATGGAGTAGAAAGAACGCTTAATGGTTCAGAAATCATGATTAAAGACGGAAACAACAAGCCAATGTGTATTGGTGGGGTTTTCGGAGGAAATGACAGTGGCGTTTCTGAATCTACTACCACAATTTTCTTAGAGTCTGCTTACTTCAATCCAGTCGCGATTAGAAAAGCGGCTAAAGCTCATGGTTTAAATACTGATGCTTCTTTCCGTTTCGAACGTGGAGTAGACCCTAACAATACCAGAACTACGATTACTCATGCCATCAAAATGATTGAAGAAATTGCAGGTGGTAAAAAAGTAGGAAATCTTTTAGAATTTTATCCTAAAAAAATAGAAGACACTAAAGTTATTTTTAGATATTCTCAACTTGATAAAATTTTAGGAATTAAAATTCACAGAGAGAAAGTAAAAGAAATTTTAAAATCTCTAGAAATTTCTGTTCTTAATGATATTCCAGACGGTTTAGAATTGTCGGTTCCGGCTTACAGAGCAGATGTGACCAGAGAAATAGACGTAATAGAAGAAATTCTGAGAATTTACGGCTATAATAAAGTAGATGCGCCTCAAAAAATAGCATTTACTCCAGTAAAACTAAGTGTAAATGACCAAGATGAATTAGAAAATTCTTGGGCAAGAACGCTTCAGAGCAATGGTTTTAATGAAGTGATGAACAATTCATTAACCAGCGTAAAAGATGAAACTAACGCTGTAAGACTTTTAAATCCTTTGAGTGGAGATTTAGCTTTTATGAGAAAATCTTTATTAGAAGGGCTTTTAGGAAATGCAGTTTACAATATCAACCGTAAAAATCCAGACATCAAATTCTTTGAATTGGGTAAAATTTATCACAAATTCGAATCAAGCGAAGCGTATCTTGACCAAAGGGAAAAAAAGTATGAAGAAAGAAAACAATTAGCATTGCTTACAACGGGTAGAACGTATGCAGAAAACTGGTTGATGCCAAAATCTGCCTCTGATTTTTACATGTTAAAAGCTTATGTAAAAGTACTTCTTGATAGATTAAATCTAGTTACAGAAGAAAAATCTTTAGAAGATGAAAGATTCGGTGATGCTTTAGAAATTACAGCAAACGGAAAAACCATTGCCAGACTAGGAAAAGTGTCTCCTAAACTGTTAAAAGACTTTGATATAGACCAAGATTGCTTCTATGCAGAAATAGAGTTAGAAACTTGTCAAGCGCTTAGAAAAATAGATAATTTCAAATTCGTAGATATTCCGAAATTCAATAAAATCAGAAGAGATTTAGCGCTATTGGTAGATAAAGATGTTTCTTATGCAGATTTATATGCTTCGGCAAGAAAAAATAAATCTAAATTTTTGAAAAATATCAATCTATTTGATGTTTACGAAGGCAAAAACTTACCAGTAGGCAAGAAATCTTACGCGATGAGTTTCGAATTGTTAAACGAGGAAAAAACCTTAGAAGACAAAGAAATTACAGAAGTAATGAACTCGCTGATTAAGAATTTCCAAAAAGAATTCAGCGCAGAATTAAGATAATTTAGTAAAAATTTAAGTCGAGATGAGAATAAAAATCTCGACTTTTTTCTTACATTTGAATAATAAATATCTTCATATGAAAAAAATATTTTGGGCACTTGTGATTTCTACAACTGTGATTTCATGTGCTACAATTTCTAAAATTGGTTCTAAACAAGAATCTGTAGCCAATACAAAATGGACTTTGGTAGATAATAATTTTTCAGGAGCGAAAGCACCTACTTTAGTGATAGAAGGAAAGAGAATTACAGGAAACGGAGGTTGTAATAACTATTTTTCTGATGTGGTGATTACCGCTTCAACTGGAACTTTTGATGTGGGAAATATCGGAGCTACTAAAATGGCTTGTGATAATATGATGACTGAGCAAAGTTATTTCACAGTGTTAGAACAAGTGAATAAATATGTAGTCAATGAAGGTTATTTAGAACTTTATAAAGATAATTTATTGCTATTGAAATTTAAGAAACAATAAAAAAAGAATCCTCGAAATTACTTCGAGGATTTTTTTATGATTTAGTCTTCATCTTCTTCGTCATCATACTTAGCTAACTCTTCGTCGCACCATTTGAATGCTTGTTCTACTACTTGAGTAGCTTCGTTAGCGATGGTTTCTTCGTCGTCACCTTCTAGATCATCTAACCATTCTACCTCTTCTTCTTCTACGTTTAGGATGAATCTTGGGTATTCTGTGTGTACTACAAATAAATCTTCTGGAAATTCAGAATTATCTGCCATTAAAAATTTAGGGAGTTTCATATTTTTAGAATTTTAATTTCTTAAGTACAAAGTTAATGAAATTTATTTATTGAAATTTATTTTTGTTCATTTTCACTTTAGATTCTATCTTAAATTTTGTTAAAACTTCTTTTTTCAAAGAATCTTCAGGTTTTTCGGTGATGTAAACTCTTGGGTTTATCGTGCTGATTATTTCAGAAATTTTAGAGCTACTGAAATTTTCATCTTTAATGGGGCGGTAATAGTAAATTTTACTGTCCAAAAGATTTTCTTTAACCAAAAATTCCTTCATTTGTTTTCTGTTTTCCAGATAATTACCTCTGGAAAGCCAACTGAACACAAAACCTGTCATTAAACTTAAAAAAGCGATGGCAAAAACCAATTTTCCGAAAATTTGATGAAGTTTTTTGAAATAAACCAGCCATATTCCGAAAGTAAACGGCGCCAATAAACGATAATCTAAAGGATCTGTCTGATAAAAATACTGAATGAAAAACGAACAAATGATTCCAAAAACCGATAAGAAAACCATCATCTTTTCAGTTGCCGAAAGTTTATTTTTAATGAAAATAAAGATAAAAAATGCAATATTCAAAAAGCCAATTCCTAGAATTCCTACATTGAGAATTCCACCATTAGGATTGAGAATATGAATAAAAGGATTGAAACTCGTTCCTATGGCTAAAAAGAACTCTTTTACGAGCAATGAAGTGGGTTTTAAGCCAATTTCTAGAAATTTATTGACGTAATTTTGGTTAAAAACATCAATAAAGAAGAATTTATAACCGGCAACATAAATAAGTCCAATAATACTCGAAATGATGTAGATTTTCGCAAAACTTTTCTTGTAATTCAACACTCCAAAAGCAAATAATCCACCCGTGAAAAATAAACCGCTATAACGAATGTTAAACAGCAAAATAACGGATAGACTCAATAAGAAAACGCTCAGAATTTTAGAATATTTCTCCAATAAAACATTTCTTGCCACATAGAAAAATACGAATAAAAAGGGCAAGAATAATGTTTCGCTAAGCGTAGCTGCAAACAAGGAAATCATAGAGAATAAAGCCCCAACTAAAAGACTTTCTCGCCAATAAAATTTCTTTTTCCAAGCGAAAAACACCATGAAAAGGTAACACAATATTCCCACAATTTTACTTGACCAAAATTCATCTGTAAACACAGTGAAAACCTTTATGAATAAAGGATAAAGCAATGGAGCAGTAGTATTGTCGATTTCTGGAAAAACGTGAGCCTGTCTCATAAAACGGATAGAATCTGGCGTGACTCTTCCTTTTTCGTTGAGCAAAAAACGCAAAACAATCATCACCAAAGTAATGACGAATACTGAGATTTTTAAATACTGTTCTTGAGTTCGGTTTCGCATAATAAAGTCCTTCTCCTTTAGGAGAAGGATTTAGGTTGAGGTTTATTTCGCAAACATTTTCGCTACTTTTTCTGCTTTTTTAGATTCTGAATAATCGTAAAAGCCTTCACCTGATTTTACACCCATTTTTCCAGCCATTACCATATTCACTAATAATGGATTTGGAGCGTATTTCGGGTTTTTGAAACCATCATACATAACATTGAGAATCGCCAAACAAACGTCTAATCCTATGAAATCTGCCAACTGAAGCGGTCCCATTGGATGAGCCATTCCCAATTTCATTACGGTGTCAATTTCTTCTACACCAGCAACTCCGTTGTAAAGTGTTTCAATCGCTTCGTTAATCATTGGCATAAGAATTCTATTCGCCACAAAACCTGGATAATCATTCACTTCTACAGGAACTTTTCCTAAAGTTTTAGACATTTCAAAAATGGCATCAAAAGTTTCTTTAGAAGTAGAGTAGCCTTTAATGATTTCTACCAATTTCATAATCGGAACTGGATTCATAAAGTGCATTCCGATTACTTTTTCTGGGCGTTTTGTAGCCGAAGCAATTTTAGTGATAGAAATAGATGAAGTATTGGTGGCGAGAATACAATTTTCTGGCGCCAATTCATCCATTTGCTTGAAAATTTTCAACTTCAAATCTTGGTTTTCTGTTGCTGCTTCTACGATTAAATCTGCGTTTCCGCAAGCATCAGAAAGCGCTGTGAAAGTAGTAATGTTTCCAAGAGTTTCTGCTTTTTGTTCTTCGGTAAGGTTTCCTTTGGCAATAATTCTGTCAAGATTTTTTGAAATAATAGAAAGTGCTCTATCTAAATTCTCTTGTTTTACATCTACCAAATTTACTTTAAAACCAGTTTGAGCAAAAGTATGGGCAATTCCGTTTCCCATGGTTCCAGCTCCGATTACAACGATGTTCTTCATATGTTTATTTAAAATTCAATATTTAATTTTATGCGTTTAGTCTGTCATTCCGTAGGAATCTAACCTAAAAATGAGGAATTAATTTATAAAGTCCTTTGTTATAGGTGTTCCAATCAATCCATTTATCTCCATAATTAAAAACTTCAATTGTTTCATTAATCTTATATTCCTTTATCCAACTATTTGCATTTGATAGTCTATGTAATTCAGTTTCGTTATTTATTGAAATATATGGATAATAAATTTTTGTGTAATCGTTTCTCAAACTTTGAATTTTTTCTTTTCTAAATTCAATAATTTTAGCGCTTGTTTTCGTTGAAGAATTTCTTATTTTCAAAAATCTACTTTTTTTAAAAATTTGAAAAATAAAAATCAGAAGAATTATTACTATTACAAAATACATAAATTTTTAAATGAATTTAGATTCCTTCGGAATGACAAACTTGCGGTTAAAATTGTTTTCTAAAAATACTACTTTTCTAAATTCTCAAAAACCACTTTAGAAATATCCGAAATCAATTTACACGTTACATCATAACTTTCGGTAGAATCACTTACAAAAATTGCAATTGCATAGGTTTTTCCGTTGGGTAAAGTAATGATGGCAATGTCGTTTTCTGCGCCAATTAAACCTTCGTCATTGTGTCCAGAAGAACCTGTTTTGTGCGCTACTTTTGCAGATTTTGGCAATTGTTCTACAATTTTATTTAAACCTGTAGAAGTTCTGTACATCACAGCCAACAAAAATTCTGTAGATTTTTTAGACAAAATTTTTCCTTGGTAGAAATCCTTCAACAATTTCGTGGCAGATTTCATCGTGGTGTAATTTTCGTATTGGTTTTTCCATTCACTTTGCATAATCTCTTCATTATAAACAATTTGCGTGTCTTTTACACCTTTAGAAATCAGAAAATCATGAACTACTTTTGGTCCACCAATCAATCGTAAAAGAACATCGCAACCAACATTGTCGCTCATTGCAACGGTATATTCTATGAGTTCAGAAATAAGCATTTCAAAATTTCCTTCCGGATTTTTCTCACGAATTGGACTCCAAGTTTGAGGCAACAATTCAGATTTTTTGATAAACACTTTTTGGTCGAGAGAAAGTTTGCCTTGATCTACCAAATCCAAAACCGCCAAAGCAATATGATATTTAAAAACACTTTGCATCGGAAGTTTTTTCTCCGCATTATTGTTGTTGTATTGAAATGGAAAATCTATTCCCAAAACAGAAACCGCAACTGTAGCTTTTTTCCCTTCGGTAATTTTAGAAATTTCTTTTTTCAGTTCGGCTTTTTGTGCGCAATTAAAAATGGAGATGAGTAGAAAAAGTATGGTGAGTTTTTTCATATTAAAATTTTATGCGTTTAGTTTGTCATTGACTTCGTCTAATCTTCGATTTCCGTATGAATCTGAATTAATTAAGAAATCCAAATTAGATTTTCTTTATCAATTTTCCAAGTTCCATTTTCTTTTTTTAATTCATACTTTATTCCTTTTCCACATTTTGCACCACACTGAAAATTTAATTCAACGTAAGCTTTACTTTTATTTATAACTATTTCGGAGATTTTAAATGTAAAAGTGAAGTATTTATCACAATTATCAAGATATTGATCTTTACAAGGAATTACATCAACTCTTTTAAAATTGTCTATTTTAATTTTGTTGAAATCAATTTTTTTTTCAGTCTTATTATTCAAAATGATTGAGGATTCATATTCATCAATATTTTTAATTTTATTCGAGTTATAATATTTAAGAGTGTCAAGCTTGAAAAAAAATGGCTCAATATGATAAGTCAAATTACCACTATTAATAAGACTATCGTTAAATTTTTTATGTTCTGCAGAACCAAAAGCGATTTTTTTTGGTGGAAAAATTTTTACTCCATAAGCTGTCACATTTTTTTGTAAAATTAAATTTACAATTTCATATTCATCTTTTTCAGTGTTTTTACTACAATGAATAAATGAAAAAAAGAGGAGAATAATTGCCAAAAAGTTTATAACAATTTTCATGATTAATATAGATTTCTACGGAATGACAAAATTTGTGTTTATATTTATGTAAACTTCCAGCTTCCAGCTTTTAGCCAATTTAAGAAATCAACTTCATAATCTCCAAAGCTACTTTCAGCGCTTCTGTTCCGTCTTCTAATGAAACTTCTACTTCACGGTTTTCATTAATCGCATCAGCAAAAGAATTCAGTTCGTCTAAAATAGCATTATTCGGTTGAATGTTTGGATATTCAAATAAAATTTGAGATTTTTCACCATCTGCATTTTCGATAATCATGTCAAAATCGGTAGGATGTTCTGGCGCTTCTTTCATTCTGATGACTTCCGCTTTTTTCTCCAAGAAATCTACAGAAATATAAGCATCTTGTTGGAAAAATCTAGATTTTCTCATCGCTTTCATCGAAATTCTAGAAGTGGTAAGATTCGCTACGCAGCCATTTTCAAATTCAATTCTCGCGTTGCAAATATCTGGTGTTTTAGAAACCACGCAAACACCACTTGCGTGAATGTTTTTCACCTTAGATTTTACAATAGAAAGTAAAATGTCTAAATCGTGAATCATCAAATCCAGAACCACCGAAACATCAGTTCCTCTCGGATTAAATTCTGCCAATCGGTGAATTTCGATAAACATAGGATTTTGGATGAAATCTTTGGTAGCGATAAACGCTGGATTGTATCTTTCTACGTGACCTACTTGTGCTTTTATACCGTTTTCTCTGCATTTATAGAGAATTTCTTCTGCTTGTTTCAGCGTTTGGGTTACTGGTTTTTCTATAAAAAAATGAAGCCCTCTTTCTATGGCTTTCATGGCGTAATCGTAATGATAAACAGTAGGCGTAACAATGTCTAACATGTCTATTTCCGCCAATAAATCATCAAAATTTTCAAAATATTTGTATCCGAACTCTGCTTCTAGTTTTTTTCCGTTTTCTACATCTTTGTCGTGAAAACCTACGAGTTCATATTTATCAGATTGATTAAGAAGTCTTAAGTGAATTTTTCCAAGGTGACCAGCACCTACTAAACCTGCCTTTAACATAGAAATTTTGTTTTGGTAAAGATAAGAAATTTGGTTCGAGTTACCAGATTAGAGTTACGAGTTTTTGTAAACTCCAACATTTTGTAGTAGTTTTGTTTTAATCAAAATCTTATCTAGAAACTCGCAACTCTTATGCAGGACTCATTTGTACATAAAGGAAAACGTAAAATTTTAGTAGAATATCTACGCGAAAAAATTGGAATTTCAGATGAAAATGTGTTAAAAGCCATGAATGAAGTTCCGCGTCATCTTTTTTTAGAAAGTGTTTTTGAGGATTTTGCTTATGAAGACAGGGCATTTCCTATTGCGGCCAATCAAACCATTTCGCATCCTTCTACTGTTGCCGAACAAACCGAATTATTAGAAGTTCAGGAAAAGGAAAAAATTCTGGAAATTGGTACAGGTTGCGGTTATCAAACTGCAGTTTTGGTCAATATGAATGCTTTTGTTTACACCGTAGAAAGACAAAAAGATTTGCACGATTTTGCACAGAAAAAACTCCGTGAAATGCATCTTCGTCCGAAATTTCAAAGTTTTGGAGATGGATTTTTAGGTTTGCCCACTTTTGCGCCTTTTGATAAAATTTTGGTGACTTGTGGTGCAGAAATTCTTCCCATAGAACTGTTGAAACAGCTCAAAATAGGAGGGAAAATGGTCATTCCTATGGGAAAAACAGACGAACAAATTCTCTATAGATTTACCAAAATTTCTGAAAAAGAATTTGAAAAAGAAGAATTCGGAGCGTATAAATTCGTGCCGATGTTGCAGGATAGAAATAAATAAAAATGATGAAAACTTTTGAAGATATCGTTCATTACCGCCGTTCTGTAAGGCATTATCAAAATGTAGAAATAGATGCAGAAAAGGTGAAAAATTGTATAGAATTGGCTACTTTATCGCCCAATTCTTCTAACATGCAATTGTGGGAGTTTTACCACGTTACTGAGCCAGAAATTTTAAAAAAATTGGCGGTGGCTTGTTTAAGTCAGGAAGCAGCAACTACTGCAAAGCAAATGGTGGTTTTTGTGACGAGACAAGATTTGCACAGAAAAAGAGCCGAAAAAATGGCAGAACTTGAAACGCAAAACGTTTTGAAAAATACGCCTCCCGAAAAACAAGAAAAGCGAATCAAGCGTTGGCAAATGTATTACGGAAAAGTAATGCCGTTTTTGTATTCTAAATTTCTAGGAATTCTGGGAATTTTTAGAAAAATTTTAGTCAATGTGATTGGTGTTTTCAGACCAATTACCTATCAAGTTTCAGAAAATGATGCGAAAGTAGTAGTACATAAAACGTGTGCTTTGGCGGCGCAAACCTTCATGTTAGCGATGAGCAATGAAGGTTATGATACTTGTCCGATGGAAGGTTTTGACAGCAGAAGAGTGAAAAAAATCCTCAATTTACCTTTTGGTGCAGAAGTGAACATGATTGTCTCATGCGGAATAAGAGATGAAAAAGGAGTTTGGGGCGATAGAATGAGAGTGGATTTTGAAGAGGTTTATAAAAGATTATAAATTTTGATTTTAAATTGAAATTTTATCGTTGAATATTTTTAAGGTTTTGTTCCGTAGGAACAATATCTGTGTAGACAATAATATTGTATTTAAGTGGCGTTCCGTAGGAACGCTATCTTTTTTACAGAAATTTGGTTTTTATTTTTCAATTTCAATATCTTTAAGAACTTATATTTTTAGAATAATTACATCTAAAATTTATAATTTAAAATCTAAAATTTAGAAATAAAAAATGACTTTCCAACAACAGATACAACAAGGAATTCCAACAGAACTTCCTCAACCAAAACCATACGAAACCCAAATCAACCACGCTCCGAAACGTAAGGAAATTCTCAATGAAGAAGAGAAAAAGTTAGCGCTAAAGAACGCTTTGCGCTATTTTGAACCAAAATTTCACGCAGAATTGTTGCCAGAATTTCGGGAAGAATTGGAGAAATATGGCAGAATTTATATGTATCGTTTTCGCCCAGATTACGAAATGTATGCAAGACCAATTTCAGAATATCCGGGGAATTCTTTACAGGCGAAATCTATCATGCTCATGATTCAAAATAATTTGAGTTATGCAGTTGCACAACATCCTCATGAACTGATTACTTACGGTGGAAATGGTGCGGTTTTTCAGAATTGGGCGCAATATCTTTTGACCATGAAATATTTGTCGGAAATGACAGATGAACAAACTTTGGTGATGTATTCTGGTCATCCTATGGGATTATTTCCAAGTCATAAAGATGCTCCGAGAGTTGTGGTAACCAACGGAATGGTGATACCTAATTATTCTAAACCTGATGATTGGGAGAAATTTAATGCTTTGGGCGTTTCTCAGTACGGACAAATGACGGCGGGAAGTTATATGTACATCGGTCCGCAAGGAATTGTGCACGGAACTACGATTACGGTTCTGAATGCTTTTAGAAAAATTAAAAAATCGTCAAAAGGTGGACTTTTTGTAACTTCTGGTTTAGGTGGAATGTCTGGAGCTCAACCAAAAGCAGGAAATATAGCGGGTTGCATCACGGTTTGTGCAGAAGTTAACCCGAAAATTACCAAAATTCGTCACGAACAAAAATGGGTTGATGAAATTCATGAAAATTTAGACGAATTGGTTGCTAGAGTGAGAAAAGCACAAGAAAATGAAGAAACTGTTTCTTTGGCTTATCTCGGAAATGTGGTGGAAGTTTGGGAGAAATTTGACCAAGAAAATTTAAAAATCGATATCGGAAGCGACCAAACATCGCTTCACAATCCTTGGGCCGGAGGTTATTATCCTGTCGGAATTTCGTTTGAAGAGTCTAATCGAATGATGGCGGAAAATCCAGAATTATTCAAGGAAAAAGTTCAGGAAACTTTAAGAAAACACGCTGCTGCCATCAATAAACATACCGCAAAAGGTACTTATTTCTTCGATTATGGAAACGCTTTTCTATTAGAATGTTCAAGAGCAGGAGCAGACGTCTTGTCAGAAAATCCTAGCTTGGGAAGAGAGTTTAAATATCCTTCTTACGTTCAAGACATTATGGGACCAATGTGTTTCGATTATGGTTTCGGGCCGTTTCGTTGGGTGTGTACCAGCGGAAAACCTGAAGATTTACAAAAAACAGACGATTTGGCTTGCGAAGTTTTAGAAGATATCATGAGAAATTCTCCTTCCGAAATTCAACAACAAATGCAGGACAATATTACTTGGATTAGAGGAGCGCAAGAAAATAATTTGGTAGTAGGTTCACAAGCCAGAATTCTCTATGCTGATGCAGAAGGAAGAATGAAAATTGCAGAAGCCTTTAACAAAGCTATCAAAAATGGAGAAATCGGACCTGTAGTTTTGGGAAGAGATCATCATGATGTTTCGGGAACAGATTCGCCTTACAGAGAAACTTCTAATATTTATGACGGAAGCCGTTTTACAGCAGATATGGCAATTCATAATGTAATTGGCGATAGTTTCCGAGGTGCAACTTGGGTTTCTATTCACAATGGAGGTGGAGTTGGTTGGGGAGAAGTGATTAATGGCGGTTTCGGAATGCTATTAGATGGAACCGAAGATGCAGACAGAAGATTAAAATCAATGCTTTTTTGGGATGTAAACAACGGAATTTCCAGAAGAAGTTGGGCAAGAAACGAAGGAGCAATCTTTGCCATAAAACGCGCAATGGAAGCAGAACCAAATTTGAAAGTGACTTTGCCGAATTTTGTGGATGAAGATTTGTTTTCCTTGGAATAAATTCCAAGGTTATAGAAATTGTTCGTCGCTTTTCGTCTCAATTCACAGCTAAGCGAACTATGAAGTACACGTTCCGTAGGAACGTTATGTGTGTAAAAATAATAGCCATATAAAAAGCGTTCCGTAGGAACGCAATGTAAAAAATGAATATTCATACATAATTTACATTTTATCATTTTTTTGATTTTATTCATTATTTTTTGGATGAAAATTTAACATTTCTTAATGTAGAGTGCTTAACTGTCAGAAAATTAAAACATTGACTCCCTTTTTTTATGAGGAAGTTTTTTATAAATAACTATTATAGTAAAATTCTATACTAAAAATAATTAATTAGATAAATAACTTACTAATTTAGCGCTGTAATCAAAAAGTAATTATTATGAAAAATCTAATTAAAAAAATTGGTCTTGTTCTTTTAGGAACATTTGTTTTAACTTCTTGTTCTGATGACGATGATAATTATGACAAAAATGTATACAATATTGTAGCAAAAGATGCAGATTTCTCTAATCTAAAAGCGGCAATAGATAAAGCAGGTTTAGCAACTACTTTACAATCTAGCGGAACATTTACTGTTTTTGCACCTTCTAATGCTGCTTTCACGGCTTTTCTTCAAGCAAATGGTTTTGCTTCTTTAGAACAAGTTCCAACTGCTACATTAAAAGAAATTTTATTAAATCACGTTCTTTCTACTGAAGTTAAAGCTGCGCAGGTTACTACAGGTTATGTTTCTACTTTAGCAAAAGGTGCTGCTTCTAGTTCTAGAAACTTAAGTATGTACATTAACACTTCTAATGGTGTTAAAATCAATGGCGTTTCAAACGTTACCAAAACAGATATTGATGCAACCAATGGTGTTATTCACAAAGTAGATGCAGTAATTGGTTTGCCAACTATCGTAACTCACGCTACTGCAAATCCTAATTTCACCACTTTAGTTGCTGCTTTAACTAGAAATGATATGCCGAATTTTGTAAGCATTCTAAGCGGAACTGCTAATTCACCATTCACTGTTTTTGCTCCTACCAATACTGCTTTTTCTGGATTGTTGACGGAACTTAATCTTTCTGGTTTGAGTGCTATTCCACAAGCTACTTTAGAAAATACTTTGAAATATCACGTAGTTGCAGGTGCTAATGTAGCTTCTACAGATTTAACCAATAATATGATGGTTACTACCTTCCAAGGTGGAAAATTTACCATAACCACAACTGGTGGTTCAAAAATTACCGATGCCAAAAATAGAGTTTCTAATATTGTGGCTACGGATGTACAATGCTCTAATGGAATTATTCATGTGATTGACAAGGTCATTCTTCCATAATTTCATAGTTTTTATAATGGTTGTTTTTAAGGGGAAATGACGCTTTCTATAAGCGTCATTTCTATTTCTTATCGTGTTTTCTAAACAAATGTTTTATTTTTACTAAAAAATATATTTTGATGTATAAAAAATTAATTACCAGTTTACTTTTATTAGTGACCACCGTAGTTTTGGCACAAGTAGGAAGTGTTACGATCTCGGTTTTTGATGAATTTTCTAAAAAGCCACTTTCGGCTACCATTTCTATTCAAGGAGGTAAAGATGAAATTTTTATTGGGAACGGAAGTATTTTAATTCCTGAAATTCCTACAGGAAACTATAATTTCAAAATTTCAGCAGGAGGTTATGATGATGGCTTTCTGAATGATATCAACGTAGTTCCTAATCAGAATCTTACTTTTTCTATCGGCTTGAATAAAGTCGCTACTCAGATTAAAGAAGTAACGATTACTAAAAAAGTTTACAAAACTACCGCAGAATCCCCAATTTCCCTTAGAAATATTACAAGCGAAGAAGTGCAAAAAAATGCAGGTTCTAACCGTGATGTTTCGAAAGCAATTTTAAGTTTTCCAGGAGTGGGAAGTACAGCAACTTTCAGAAATGACCTTTTTATCCGTGGAGGAAGTTCTGCAGAAAATAAATTTTATATCGATGGAATAGAAGTTCCAGTGATTAATCACTTTCAAACGCAAGGAGCAAGCGGTGGACCAAGAGGAATTATCACCGTAGATTTCATCAAAGATGTCGATTTTTATAGCGGTGCTTTTCCAGCCAAGAGAAATGGTGTTTTGTCTTCGCTTTTTGAATTTAATTTAAAACAAGCCAGAAAAGATAAACTCGGGTACAAAGCGATTGTAGGTCTTGATGATTTACAATTGATGATGGATGGACCTCTAAGCAAAGACCAATCATGGAGCGGACTTTTTTCTGTAAGAAAATCTAATCTTCAGTTGCTTTTCAAAGGAATTGGTTTGCCTTTTTTACCAAGTTATTATGATGCAACTTTCAAAGTGTCTAAAAAATATAAATCTGGTGACGAATTGTATTTCATAGGTTTAGGTGCAAAAGATCAATTTGAATATAATTTTGATGCTAAAAAAACACTTTATAATCTAACTTTGATAGACAAATTGCCTAATTCCCCACAGTGGAATTATACGGTTGGAGCTGGTTACAGACATTTGGTGGAAAACGGAAACTGGTTATTTACTTTGAGCCGAAATATGCTCGATAACCAAGCAATTAAATATTACAGAAATATAGAAACTCCAGATAATTTATTGTACAATTATCAGTCTAGAGAAGCCGAAAACAAATTGAGAATTGACAGAAATTTCAATTGGAATGATTATCAATTCAGTGCAGGAACCAATATTAATTTCGCAAAGTATACCAATGATTCTACCGTGAAACAAGTCAATCAAAATTCGGTAGATTTTGATGTCATTAACTCTGAATTAAATCTTGTTCAATACGGATTGTATCTACAAACGGCGAAGAAATTTCTAGAAAATAAAGTACAAGTTTCACTAGGCGCGAGATTAGATGCAAGCAATTATACTAATTTAACCAATAATCCTTTAGAACAATTTTCTCCAAGATTTTCATTGAATTATAAATTTGCAGAAAATTGGGCGTTTAATTTCAATACAGGAATTTTCTATCAACTTCCAGCTTACACGAGTTTAGGACTAAAACTGAATGATGCTTTGGTGAATGAAAATACTTTAAAATACATCAGAAATGCACATTTAGTGGGTGGTTTAGAATTTAATGGAAAAGACAATTTAAGAATTACCGTAGAAGGTTACTATAAAAAATATAAAAACTATCCTTTCTCACTCAGAAACCAAATTTCTCTAGCGAATTTAGGTGGAGGTTTCGGAGTGGTAGGAAACGAACCTGTAGATTCTAGAGGTTTCGGAGAAACGTACGGTTTTGAAATTCTAGCTCAAAAAAGAACTTTAAACAATTTCTACGGAATTGTAGCCTATACTTTCGGGAATTCTAAATTTTCTAATGCTGCTGGTGATTTATTGCCTTCTAGTTGGGATTCTAGACACATTCTTTCTTTAACTACAGGAAAATATTTTAATAGAAATTGGAATGTAGGTGCAAGATTTAGATTGCAATCTGGTTTGCCAGAAACACCTTATGATTTAAACAGAAGTGCTTTGGTTAATATTTGGAACATTGCCAATGGTCCAGTTTCTAATTTTGCACAATTAAATACTTTGAGAGGAAATGTAGCGCATCAATTAGACATCAGAGCAGAAAAAAAATGGATTTTCAGCAAATGGCAATTCACATTTTATATGGATGTAGTGAATGTATATGGTTCTAAAAACGCCAGCAATTTGCCAGTGGTAAATCTGCAAAGAGATGCTTCGGATAACGGAATTATTGCCAATCCTAATGCTCCACAAGATCAACAGTATTATTTGTTAGAAGTAGGAGAATCTGATCGAAATATGCCACTTCCTTATTTCGGATTTATATTTGAATTTTAAAAAACTCAAACCTTCAAGGTTTTTAAAACCTTGAAGGTTTATTTTCCTTTGATTTCTTTCAGAATCCATTCTAATTCTATATCTTTTCGTTCCAAAATTTGTTTAAAATTAGGCTTTATTTCTACATCTGGAGTAACTCCTTTCATGGTATGAGTGAATTCTATATTGGGCTGAACCAAAAACAATCCAATGGGTAATTTTAGTTTAGAATTTGGCAGTTTTTGAGTGCTATAAATTCCAGCAACTGTTCCGTCATTGGCGCCACCAGTTTCTTCTCCTATAATCATGGCGCGCTTGTCGTTTTTTAATTTTGCAGAAATTACAGAAGATGCAGAAAAACTGCTTCCGTTGATGAGAACATAAATTTCCCCTTCGAAAGCATCTTTTTTAGGCTTTTTCAGGGTGAAAATGTTCTGAGATTTTAAATAATATTTATCGGTTTTGTGACGAACCATCAATAAACTGGTTAATTTAGATGGTAAATATCCCACAGCTGCAATTGGTTTCAGATAATTTGGAAAGTGCGAAAAATAATCAGCATGAGTAATGGAAGTTCTATTAGCTACCTCTAAATCATTGATGAATCTGAATTTATCTTTTGCTAAATAGCTATACAAATTCGTAATTTCGGCAAGAGAACCGCCCAAATTATCTCTGATGTCTAAGATGAGGTACTTAGATTTGGCCTTTTTGATTTCTCGAAAAGTTTCTCTGTAAAATTTTTGAGAATAAGTCCCCGAAAATGTCTTGATTTTGATGTATGCTATACTGCTGTCTTTTTCTAAAAATTTCAAATTTCTATTGAAACTTTTGGTCACGGGATTGTAGTCTTTGGTTTTCTTTTCTTCTGTTGGTTTTTTATCGGTTTTTTCCTTCTTTTTATCTTCTTTTGATTTTTTTTCTCGGATAACGAGTTTTTGGTCAAGGGTATTTTCGGATTTTAAATCTATTTTCACGCTGTCCATTATTCCATATTCTACCGTGAAAAAAGTAGGAAATCTTCTCGCCATCGAATATTTTTGATAGGTGGTGTTATAACCATCACTGGTGATGAGGGTTTCGTATTTTTTAAGTAGTGTTTCGGTTTCTATATTGTTAATGGCAATGACTTCTGAACCGTTTTTGATATTGGAAACTTTTTCTGGGTTGTCTTTTACATAGAGTTTGTCGTTTTCTACATAATAAGATAATCTTCCCAGAAGTCCTTTTTGTTCTTTGAGTTTTTTAATTTCCTTCTTGGTAAGTTTTTTCTCAGGCGGAACCAATCTTAAATGACCTTGTCTCACTTCTGAGATAACTGGTGCGAGTTTAAAATAAAATTCTAAAGGTTTTAACGGTTCATGAATGGTGTTTTTAAGACTGTCAAATTTATAATCTAATGTCTCTTTGGATATATAAGTATATAGAGTAGGATGAAGTTTCTGAAGTTTTATATAGGCGTAATCTATATCTTGTTTTAGCTTTTCGCTGGAAATGGGCTTTTCAAGGCGTTCATTGTACTTTTTTACTGAAATACAAGAATTTAGAGTTAAAATTAAGAGGAGGAATGCAATTTTTTTCATAAATTTATTTGTTCAAAAATAAGATTTTTTAAAAAGATTGTCAATAGTTATAATTTATTGAAATTTTATTTTTGATTGTCAAAATCTATAACTTGAATTTTTTTAATGAATTGAAATTATACTTTACAAGACCATTAAACTTTTAATTTTGACAAAAAATAATCAATATGAGTACATCAGAGCAAGGGAAATGTCCATTTCCACATCATGAATTACCAAAAGAAAACAACCCTCATCAAGGAGAAACTATTCACAGTAAAAACGAAGAAAACCCAATTCCAGTGGCAGGAATGTCATTAGGAAATTCAGGGAAATGCCCTGTAATGCATGGCGCAAATACAGGCAGTGACCAATCAGTAATGAGTTGGTGGCCTAAAGCTTTAAATCTTGATATTCTTCATCAGCATGACAAGAAAACCAATCCTCTAGGAGAAGAATTCAACTATGCGGAAGAATTTAAGAAATTAGATTTAGAAGCAGTAAAAACAGATTTAAAAAATTTAATGACCGAAAGCCAAGATTGGTGGCCTGCAGATTGGGGACACTATGGCGGTTTAATGATTAGAATGGCTTGGCATTCTGCTGGAACGTATAGAGTTGCAGACGGAAGAGGTGGAGCGAATACAGGAAATCAACGTTTTGCACCGCTTAATTCTTGGCCTGATAATGCTAACTTAGATAAAGCGAGAAGATTGCTTTGGCCAATCAAAAGAAAATACGGAAACAAGCTTTCTTGGGCAGACCTTATGATTCTAGCAGGAAACATGGCTTATGAATCAATGGGACTTAAAACCTTTGGATTTGCAGGTGGTAGAGAAGATATATGGCATCCAGAAAAAGATATTTATTGGGGAAGCGAAAAAGAATGGTTAGCGCCAACTGGTAGCGAAGGTAGCCGTTATTCTGGAGAAAGAGATTTAGAAAATCCTTTAGCTGCAGTAATGATGGGATTAATTTATGTAAATCCAGAAGGAGTAGATGGAAACCCAGATCCATTGAAAACTGCTAGAGATATGCGTATTACATTCAAGAGAATGGCAATGAATGACGAGGAGACTGTAGCACTTACAGCAGGTGGTCATACTGTAGGAAAAGCTCACGGAAACGGTGATGCTTCTACATTAGGACCAGATCCAGAAGAAGGAGGAGTAGAAAATCAAGGTTTTGGATGGATGAATCCTAAAGGTGCAGCTGGTAATACGGTAACTTCTGGTATTGAAGGAGCTTGGACTACTCATCCTACAAGATTTGATAATGGTTTCTTTGATTTATTATTCAAGTATGATTGGCAATTAACCAAGAGTCCAGCTGGAGCTTGGCAATATGAACCAGTAAACATTGCTGAGGAAGATAAACCACTAGATGCACATAATCCTAATGTTCGTAGAAATCCTATGATGACAGATGCAGATATGGCGCTAAAAGTAGACCCTGAATACAGAAAAATTTCTGAGAAATTCCACCAAGATCCAGCATATTTCCAAGAAGTATTTGCAAGAGCTTGGTTTAAATTAACTCACAGAGATTTAGGTCCTAAATCAAGATACTTAGGAGCAGATGTTCCTGCTGAAGATTTAATTTGGCAAGACCCAATTCCTACAGTAGATTACACGCTTTCTGATGCTGAAATCGAAGATTTAAAAACTAAACTTCTAAATTCTGGATTAACCAGAACAGAACTCATCAATACAGCTTGGGATTCTGCGAGAACTTTCCGTGGTTCTGATTTCAGAGGTGGAGCAAATGGTGCTAGAATTAGACTAGAGCCTATGAAAAACTGGGAAGGAAACGAACCGGCAAGATTAGAAAAAGTCTTAAATAAACTTACAGAAATTCAGTCAACTTTAGATAAAAAAGTAAGCATTGCAGATTTAATCGTTCTAGGAGGAAGTGCAGCAGTAGAACAAGCAGCTAAAGATGCAGGTTTTGATGTAAAAGTTCCATTTGCAGCAGGAAGAGGAGATGCTACACAAGAACAAACAGATGTAGAATCTTTCGAAGAGCTAGAACCATTACACGACGCATACAGAAACTGGTTGAAAAAAGATTATGTGGTAACTCCAGAAGAATTGATGCTAGATAAAACTCAATTACTTGGTCTTACAGCTCCAGAAATGACGGTGTTAATTGGTGGTATGAGAGTTTTAGGAACCAATTACGGAGGAACTCAACATGGTGTATTTACCGATAAAGTAGGAGTTTTGACTAATGATTTCTTTGTAAATCTTACAGACATGAACTTCAAATGGGAGCCAGTTGCAGAAAATCTATACAATATTGTAGATAGAAAATCTGGCGCTACTAAATTCACAGCAACAAGAGTAGATTTAGTGTTTGGCTCTAATTCTATCTTAAGATCTTATGCAGAAGTATATGCGCAAGATGACAACAAAGAGAAATTTGTAAATGATTTCATCAAAGTTTGGACGAAAGTGATGAACGCAGATCGTTTCGACTTAAAATAATAGTTTTTTCTTAATATTTAACTAAAATCCTTCAGAGTTTTATACTTTGAAGGATTTTTTTTTGTTTTCTATTGTAACATTTTTTCTACTTTAGTACTAACTCCATAGAAATTAAAGAATGAAGAATCTGCAACAAGAATTTTTAGAGAAAATTGAAAGTCATAAAGGGATGATTTTCAAGGTATCTAAAATGTATGTAGATCATCAGGAAGATAGAGAAGATCTTTATCAGGAAATTGTATTTCAGCTTTGGAAATCTTACCAAAACTTCGAAGGCAAAAGTCAGTTTTCTACATGGTTATACAGAGTAAGTATCAATACTGCACTTACTTTTCTTAACAAAGAAAAAAAGAAAACCGATAATGCTTCGTTAACCGAAAATATAGATGTACAAGACGAAAATTCTGACGAAAAAGAAACACAATTAGAATTTTTTTATAAAGCAGTTCATGAACTCAATCCTGTAGAAAAAGCGCTGATTTTTTTATTTCTCGAAGGCCAAAGTCATAAAGAAATCGCTACCAATATTGGGATTACCGAAGTTAACGCACGTGTAAAACTCAACCGAACCAAAGAAAAATTACAACAAATTATTAAAAATTACGGCTATGAATTTTGATAAATTACAAGAACAATGGAACCAAGAAAACAACGAGGTTTCATTACCCCAAAATCTAGATAAAATAAAAGAAGCACATAATCCTATTGATAAAGTGCGAAGAAATATGAAATTCGACCTTATTTCTCAGGCGATTTTAACGGTATTAATTGGTTTTGTGCCTTATGCGAAAAGAAACGAATGGGATTTTCAGAGTATTTCTATTTTTGCCTTGTTTTACGTGTTGATGGTAGGTTTCATGCTTTATTACACCTTGAAATTTTACAGATTTTACAAGCAAAGCTACAATTTGTCTTATGACAGCAGAAAAAATCTGATGTGGTTTGCTTATGAATTAAGACTTTTCATAGAACTCTACAGAGCGCTTACTTTTATCATGATGTTTTTGGGAATGGCTTTAGGTTTGTATTTTGGGATGCATTTTAACACTACTGGTCAAGATATTTTCCATTTGAAAGATGCAGATTTTCTGAAATTATTTGGAGTTTTATTTTTCATGGTAGCTTTCTTGCTTGGATTGGTGGTTCTTTTCATGGAATTTGTCATCAATCATTATTACGGAAAATATTACAAGAAAATTAAAAATATTCTTAACCAATTAGACGAAGAATAACATGAAAACCTACACTGCAACATCACAAAATTCTAGAAATTTTATTCTAGAAAACGAAAATCAAGAAATTTTAGGAGAATTAATCTACCCAAAGCGGAAATTCATGTAGGTTCAAAAATTTTTAAAACTGATACCAAAGGTTTTTGGACAACCTCCGTAGAAGTTACAGAATATGAAAGGGTTTTACTGAAATTTAAAATGGATTGGAAAGGAAATATCATCATGACCAGTTTACTGGATGGCGAAAAACATTTCATCATCAAAAAAGAAAAATGGTACAGCAATATTTTGGTCATGAAAGACGAAAATGAAAAGGTTTACTTTCATCTGAAAAGAAATTTTAAATGGAAAGATTTTAAATTCCACTACGAGATTGCTTTAGAACAAGATTTAGATGCCATTACTTTGCTTAGTATTATTCATGTAGTCAATTATTTTAGTTCAGATGATGATGGAAGCGCAGCAACTACAGTCGCAACTACTTAAAATAAAAACCTCCCGAAATTTTCGGGAGGTTTTTTTATGATTTAAAATCTAAATTTTAGAATTTTATAAAGAATCTACAATTGCATTTAATGTAGCCGAAGCTCTCATAGCTGCGTAAGTTTTCGTAGAATCTGGTTGATAATAACCACCAATGTCTTGCGATTTTCCTTGCGCTCCAATTAATTCTTCATTGATTTTTGCTTCGTTTTCTTGCATTGATTTAGCAATTGGTGCAAAAGTAGCTGCTAATTCAGCATCTGCAGTTTGATTTGCCAAAGCTTCCGCCCAATACATGGCCAAGTAGAAGTGAGAACCTCTGTTGTCTATTCCGCCCACTTTTCTTGCAGGAGATTTATCTGTTGCTAAGAATTTAGCATTTGCTTCATCAAGAGCATCCGCTAGAACTTGCGCTTTAGGATTGTTTTGAGTCTGAGAAAGGTGCTCTAAACTTGCTTGTAAAGCTAAAAATTCGCCTAGAGAATCCCATCTTAGATAACCTTCTTCTAAAAATTGTTGAATGTGTTTTGGAGCAGAACCGCCAGCTCCCGTTTCAAATAAACCACCACCGTTCATCAATGGAACGATAGAGAGCATTTTAGCAGAAGTTCCAAGCTCTAAAATTGGGAACATGTCGGTTAAATAATCTCTTAAAACGTTTCCAGAAACCGAAATCGTGTCTTTACCTTCTCTACCTCTTTTCAGTGTTTCGAGCATAGCATCTTTTACATCCATAATTCTGATGTCAAGACCCGTTAAATCGTAATTTTGAAGATATTTTTCTACTTTTTTGATGATTTGTGCATCGTGAGCTCTTCCTTTGTCTAACCAGAAAATAGCTGGAGTGTTAGAAAGTCTCGCTCTGTTTACCGCTAGTTTTACCCAATCTTGGATGGGAGCATCTTTGGTTTGGCACATTCTGAAAATATCACCATTCTGAACGTTTTGTTCTAAAAGGGTAGTTCCGTTTTCGTCTTCAATTTTTACAGTTCCTTCTCCAGAAATTTGGAAAGTTTTATCGTGAGAACCGTATTCTTCAGCTTTTTGAGCCATTAAACCTACGTTTGGAACAGTACCGAAAGTAGTTGGGTCTATTGCGCCGTTTTGTTTCATTTCTTCTACTATTGCATCATAGAAACCAGCGTAAGTTCTATCTGGAATAATACAAACGGTATCTTCTTCTTTTCCTTCTCTATTCCACATTTTACCGCCACCTCTTACTAAAGCTGCCATAGAAGCATCTACGATAACGTCTGAAGAAACGTGGAAATTGGTAATGCCTTTATCAGAATTTACCATCGCAATTCTTGGTCCGTTTTCAATTGTTTTTTCGATGTCTGCTTTAATTTCAGCTTCTTGAGCATGACCAGCAATTTTTTCGAAAAGGGTAGCTAAACCAAAGTTAGGATTAATGTCTAATTCTTTGAAAGTTGCTGCATATTTCTCAAAAACATCAGCAAAATAAGTTTCAACAACCGCTCCAAAGATAATTGGGTCAGAAACCTTCATCATCGTAGCTTTCAAATGTGCAGAAAGCAATACATTTTTTTCTTTAGCTTCGTTGATGGCTTCTTTTACAAAAGATTTTAGTGCAGAAATATTCATCACAGAAGAATCGATTACTTCACCAGCTTTTAAAGGAGCAAAATCTTTCAAAACTTTAGATGAACCATCATTTCCATAGAATACAATTCTATATTTACATTCGTTTTCTACAGTGGTAGAGTTTTCAGTACCGTAGAAATCTCCATTATTCATGTGAGCAACAGAAGTTTTAGAATCTGCAGCCCAAACTCCCATTCTGTGAGGATTTGCTTTTGCGTAATTTTTAACCGCTTTAGGCGCTCTTCTATCTGAGTTTCCTTCTCTTAGAACAGGATTTACAGCACTTCCTAAAACTTTAGCATATTTTTTATTGATGGTAGTTTCTTCTTCGGTTTTTGGTTCTGCAGGATAATTAGGCACTGCATAACCGTGTTTTTGTAATTCTGCAATCGCTTCTTCTAATTGCGGAACAGAAGCAGAAATATTGGGTAATTTAATGATGTTAGCTTCTGGTTTAGTCGCTAATTCTCCTAATTCTGCAAGTGCGTCTGCAGTTTTTTGTTCTTCGGTTAAATATTCTGGGAAATTTGCCAAAATTCTTCCAGCCAAAGAAATGTCTCTAGATTCTACATTAATTCCAGCAGTAGAAGCATATTTTTGAATGATTGGTAATAATGAGTGAGTTGCCAACATTGGCGCTTCATCTGTATACGTATAGATGATTGTTGAATTGTTAGACATTATATTTCTGAGTTTTTAATTGTTTAAAATTAAGAAGTTAGCAAATTTAGTGATTTTTATAGAATTTATGAAATACATAAATTTATAATTCCTTTTATTTATTATGGGTAAAAACTATATCTTTGACAAAGTATAAAAAATAAAAAAATGGCAAATATTACATTACAAGGAAACGAAATTCACACTTCAGGAAATTTACCAGAACTAGGAACTGTAGCACAAGATTTTACATTAGTTGCAGAAGATTTATCAGAAAAAACATTGTCTGATTTTGCTGGTAAAAAAGTAGTACTTAATATTTTCCCGAGTATAGATACAGGAGTTTGCGCCGCTTCTGCTAGAAAATTTAACGAAGAAGCATCTGCTTTAGATAATACAGTTGTGGTAAATGTTTCTAAAGATTTACCATTCGCTTTAGGTAGATTTTGTGCTTCAGAAGGACTTCAAAATGTAATGAATCTTTCTGATTACAGAGGAAACTTTGGCGAAAATTATGGTTTAACGATTGCTGACTCTCCGCTTAAAGGTTTGTTAAGTAGAGCAGTGGTAGTTTTAGACGAAAACGGAACTGTAAAATATACAGAGCAAGTTCCAGAAATAGCTCAAGAGCCTAATTATGCAGCAGCTTTAGAAGCTGTAAAATAAATTTAAATTTTTTGTGTAAGCGCACTTTTTAGTGCGCTTTTTTTTATCTTTGGTTGACACTAAACCCAAAGAATATGAAAAAAATCGTTTTATTTTTAGCTATGGTTTCGCTTTTTTCTTGCAAAAAAGAAGAAGAAAAAATCATAAAAATAGATACTACCGAAAACGAAAAAATTGCAAAGCAACTTTTTGTAGAATTTAACAAACACGATTGGCAAAAAATGGCAAATTTATATATAGAAAATGCCGAATTTAAAGAGCCAGGTTCAAAGATGAAGTTGCATAAAAAATCTCGTGAGCAGATTGTGAAAGAATATAGTGAACTACAAATGATGTTTCCTGATGTACAAGATTCTCTAGTGGCAATTTATCCTTCAGGAAAAAATAACGTCATTGTAGAATTTGTAGCCAAATCTACCAATCCGGATAAAACCAAATCAGAACTGCCAATTTGTACAATTTTCACCATAGAAAATGGTAAAATCACTAAAGATTTCAGCTATTTTGATAATTCTCAGAACTAGAAAGAGACAAGTAAAAAGAGCCAAGTAAAAAGTTTTTAACTTCCATCATCTGTCATCCAAAATTCAACATTAAAAAAAATGGAACCACTTATTGTAAATGTCACCATCAATGCGCCAATAGAAAAGGTTTGGGCGTTTTTTACCGAAGCTGAACATATTGTAAATTGGAATTTTGCACACGAAAGTTGGCATTGTCCGAAAGCGGAAAATAACTTAGAAATAGGTGGCGAATTTTTCTATACCATGGCTGCTATAGACAAGTCGGCAAGTTTTGTTTTTCATGGAACGTATACGGAAATCATTCCGCTTCATAAAATTGAATATCATATAGAAGATGGTAGAAAAGTAGAGGTGTTTTTTCATAAAATAGATGAAAATACTACCGAAATTTTCGAACGCTTCGAGCCAGAAATGATTAATGCTTTGGAAATGCAAGAACAAGGATGGCAAAGCATTCTTAATCAATTTAAAAATTATACAGAAGGAAACTCTTAGTGGTTTCCTTTTTCATAAAAACTTATTTTTCTATTTTTGCTCCTCAATCATCAATCCATTGAAAGACTACTACTATTTTCTAGGAATAAAACCGAATGCTTCTTCTGAAGACATTAAAAAAGCGTATCGTAAACTTTCGCTGAAATATCACCCTGATAAAAACGAAAATGATGAGTTTTTTACAGAGCGTTTCAGAGAAATAAAAGAAGCGTATGAAACATTGATTGATGAAGAATCTAGAAAAGTTTACGACCAGCGATTTGGGAGTTTCCAAAGAAGTCAAAAATCAATGCTTCCTCCAAAAATTAAAAACTTTCACGCCGATAAAATCCGAGCACAAAAAGGCGACGAAATTACCATTCATTGGCAAACCTATGATGCGGATTTGGTGAAAATCACGCCATTTGGTTTAGAAAAGTCTCAAGGCGATAGAAAATTTAGAATCAAGGAGTTTGATAAAGAAGGTAAGTTTCAGATTATTCTTCATGCTACCAATACTTTATTACACAAAACGGTGGTTCAAGGAATTACCATCACCGAAGTTTCTAGGGAAATAAAAACTTCTATAAAAGATGAAGTTCCTGCTCAAAATTCTACAACTGTACCACAAAAAAAGGAAGAGGTTAACGCTCGTTTTTATTATAAGTTATTGGCTATTATTCTTTTAGCGATAGCTTTGTACTTAGTTTTTCGTCAATAGTTTTTATAGAAAAATAGAATTTTACTATTCATAAAAAATTCCTTATTTTTACGAAACTTACAAAAAGTAAAAATAATACCTAAAATTTTTATGAACACACAGCAATTTGTGAACCGTCACATCAACTTCAATGAAGCTGATAAGAACGCTATGTTACAAAAAATTGGCGTTTCTTCTGTAGAAGAATTAATTTCTCAAACTATTCCAGATGCAATCCGATTAGAAAATGAATTAGATATTTCTGCTCCTTTATCTGAGTACGAAATGCTTCAGCATTCTAAAGAGTTGGCTGCTAAAAATCTAGATTATGATACGTACATTGGTTTTGGTTATCATAACAGTATTTTGCCAAGTGTTATCCAGAGAAATATTTTAGAAAATCCTAGTTGGTACACCGCTTATACACCTTATCAAGCAGAAATTGCACAAGGTAGATTAGAAGCGTTATTGAATTACCAAACATTAATTACCAATCTTACCGGTTTTCATTTAGCGAATGCTTCTCTATTAGATGAGGGAACTGCAGCTTCTGAAGCCATGAGTATGTTCTTTTCAAACAGAACAAAAGACCAGAAAAAAGCAGAAGCCAACAAGTTTTTTGTTTCTGATTTGGTTTTACCTCAAACCATTGCGGTTCTTAGAACCAAAGCTGATGGTTTAGGAATAGATATAGTTGTTGGTAATCATGAAAATTTTGAGCTTAATGCAGAATTTTTCGGAGCTATTTTACAATATCCGGGTAAAAACGGAATTGTGATTGATTATACCGAGTTAATTTCAAGTTATAAAGCATTAAATCTTCAAGTAGTAGTTGCTTGTGACCCGCTTGCTTTAGTGAAATTAAAATCACCTGCAGAAATGGGAGCTGATTGTGCAGTGGGAACTACGCAGAGATTTGGTATTCCATTAGGTTATGGTGGTCCTCACGCTGCGTTTTTTGCTTGTAAAGAAGAATATAAACGTGATATTCCGGGAAGAATTATTGGGGTGACTCAAGATGCATACGGAAAACGTGCTTTGAGAATGGCTTTGCAAACAAGAGAACAACACATTAAACGTGAAAAGGCAACTTCTAATATTTGTACAGCTCAAGTTTTATTATCTGTAATGGCTTCTATGTATGCTGTTTATCACGGTAAAGCTGGTTTAGAATATATTGCAGACCAAATTCATTTTAAAACTAATGCTTTAAGAGATGCGCTTTCGGTTTTAGGATATGATACGGTGAAAGAGCCAGTTTTTGATACGGTTAAAATCAGCATGTCTGAAGAAGAAAAAGATAAGTTAAAGAGATTAATGCTTGATCATAAAATCAATTTAAATTATTTTACTGAAGGTTTTGTAAGTATTTCTATCAATGAAACTACAACTACCGAAAAAATTGATAAAGTAGTGGCTGCTTTTGCACAATTCAAGCAAAAACAAGGTTTCAAATTAGAGCCAAAAGCCGTTTCTACACTTCCAGAAAATTTATTGAGAAAAGACGAAATCTTAAAAGAAGAAGTTTTCAATAAATATCATACTGAGACAGAATTGATGCGTTATATTAAGCGTCTCGAAAGAAAAGATTTATCATTAACGCATTCTATGATTTCTCTAGGTTCTTGTACCATGAAACTGAATGCAGCTACAGAAATGATTCCACTTTCTTGGGAACATTGGGGCGCGATTCATCCGTTTGTACCTATTAATCAAGCTGATGGTTATCAGAAATTAATCAAAACTTTAGAAAAAGATTTGGCTACGATTACTGGTTTTGCGGCAACTTCACTTCAACCAAATTCTGGAGCTCAAGGTGAATATGCTGGTTTAATGGTGATTAGAGCATATCAAAAATCTATCGGTCAAGGTCACAGAAATATTTGTTTAATTCCTCAATCTGCTCACGGAACCAATCCTGCTTCTGCGGTAATTGCTGGTCTTAAAGTAGTGGTGGTGAAAAATCTTGAAGACGGACAAATAGATTTTGAAGATTTAAAAGCTAAAGTGGAAGAGCATAAAGATAATTTATCTGCTTTCATGATTACGTATCCATCTACTTATGGTTTCTTTGATGATAACGTAAAAGAAATTACAGACTTAATCCACGAAAATGGTGGTCAAGTTTACATGGATGGTGCAAACATGAATGCTCAAGTTGGCTTCACTTCACCAGGAAATATCGGTGCAGATGTTTGTCACTTAAATCTTCACAAAACTTTTGCAATTCCTCACGGTGGAGGTGGACCAGGAGTTGGACCAATTTGTGTGGCAAAACATTTAGTGCCTTTCTTGCCTCAAAATCCTAATATTCCAACAGGTGGAAGTCAAGGAATAGATGCTATTTCTTCAGCGCCTTATGGTTCTTCGTTGGTTCTTAATATTTCTTATGCATATATTAAAATGCTTGGAGCGGTTGGTTTGAGAAATTCTACAGAATTTGCAATCATCAACGCGAATTATTTAAAAGAAGTTTTAGGAGAGCATTTCCCAATTTTATATGCAAATAAAAAAGGTAGAGTTGCTCACGAATGTATCGTAGATTTCCGTCAGTTTAAACCACTAGGAATTGAGGTGGCAGATGTTGCAAAACGTTTGATGGATTATGGTTTCCATGCTCCTACGGTTTCTTTCCCAGTTGCTGGAACTTTGATGATTGAGCCTACAGAATCTGAATCTAAAGCAGAATTAGACAGATTTGCTGAAGCTTTAATTGCTATCAAAGCAGAAATTGAAGAAATTGCTGAAGGAAAAGCAGATGCTCATAATAATGTATTAAAAAATGCTCCGCATACAGAACAAGTGGTGATTTCAGATTCTTGGGATAAACCCTATTCTCGTGAAAAAGCAGCTTATCCGCTAGAATGGGTGAGAGAACATAAGTTCTTCGCTTCTGTGTCTAGAGTAGACGAAGCTTTCGGAGATAGAAATTTGGTTTGTACTTGTGAGCCAATAGAAAGCTACATGTAAGATAAACATAAATTTTACAGATATTTTAAATCGCTAAATTCATTTTTAGCGATTTTTTTTGTTTGTAGATGTCTTGTTTTGTAAAATCTTCATAATCAATGGTTTTATATTGAAGTGTTAAGGTAGAAACAAATAAAAAATGTCAAATAAGATTATTTTAACAATAAATTATCTTTTAATTATTCAAATATAAAGATAAAAAATCTTTTATTTAAACTTTATTTGTATATTTGCACTCTAAAACTATTTATTTAAATGGAATTTATCATTAGAAAAACAACCGCTGATGATTTTTGTTTTGCAGACGAGATTGTAAAAGAAATGGAAGAGTCTGCTAAAATTAGAGGAACTGGTATCGCTAAAAGATCTCCAGAATATATTAAGGAGAAGATGGAAAAAGGCGATGCGGTTATCGCAATCACACACAATGGAATTTGGGCAGGATTCTGCTATATCGAAACATGGACCAATGGTAACTATGCTTCTAATTCGGGATTGATTGTTTCGCCAAGGTATAGAAATATCGGTTTAGCAAGTAGAATTAAAGAATCTGTGTTTAATGTGACCAGAGAAAAATATCCAAACGCTAAATTATTTGGGATTACCACAGGTTTGGCGGTAATGAAAATTAATTCAAGGTTGGGTTATCATCCAGTTCCTTTTTCGGAACTTACTCAAGATGATCAGTTTTGGGATGGTTGCCAAAGTTGTGTCAATTATTCTATTTTACAAGGCAAAGGCAGAAAAAATTGTCTCTGCACAGGAATGTTATTCGTTCCACCCAAGGAAAAAAATAAAAGAGATTTAAGTTACTATATGCAAAATTATTAATAGAGATGAAAAAAGTTGTTTTAGCATTTAGCGGAGGTTTAGATACATCTTTTTGCGCAGTTTATTTGCAGCAAGATTTAGGCTACGAAGTTCATGCAGTTACGGTAAATACAGGTGGTTTTAATGAAGAGGAAGTCAAAAAATTAGAGCAGAAAGCAATTTTGCTAGGTGCTAAAACTTTTACGTGTCTAGATGTGGTGAAAGAATATTATGATTCTTGCATTCAGTATCTGGTTTTCGGAAATGTTCTCAAAAATAATACCTATCCGCTTTCTGTAAGTGCAGAACGTACCATTCAGGCAAAATCTTTAGCAGAATATGCGCTTAAAATTGGTGCAACTGCCATCGCTCACGGAAGTACAGGCGCTGGAAACGACCAAGTTCGTTTCGATGGGATTTTTAATATCGTTTGTCCGCAAATGGAAATCATCACGCCAATTCGTGATTTGAAGCTTTCTCGTGAAGCGGAAATTCAATATTTAACAGAAAAAGGATTTTCGGGAGATTACACCAAATCAGTTTATTCTATTAATCAAGGTCTTTGGGGAACTTCGGTTGGCGGAAAAGAAACGCTTACTTCTCATAGCAATTTGCCAGAAGAAGCTTATCCTTCTCAATTAAAGAAGCAAAATCCTGAAAAATTGACTTTAGAATTTGAAAAAGGACATTTAATTAAAATTAATGACCAAAATTTTTCTCATCCTTCCGAAGCGATTGTTAAATTGAATGAAATTGCTTCAGAATTTGCCATTGGTAGAGATACTCACGTTGGTGATACCATTATTGGAATTAAAGGTAGAGTAGGTTTCGAAGCAGCTGGTGCTATTTTGACTTTGAAAGCGCATCATTTGCTAGAAAAACACGTACTTTCTAAATACCAATTGATGATTAAATCTCAAATGGCAGATTGGTATGGAACTTGGCTTCACGAAGCTCTTTTCTTAGATCCTGTGATGAGAGATATTGAAAAATTAATGGAAAATTCTCAGAAAAATGTTACGGGTAAAGTGTTTGTCACGCTTTTTCCTTATCGCTTTGAACTGAACGGAATTGAATCTAAATATGATTTAATGACTTCTAAATTTGGAAGTTACGGTGAAATGAATAAATCTTGGAGCGGTGAAGACGTGAAAGGTTTTTCTAAAATTTATACCAATTATCTATCGATTTATCATCAAGTAAACGCTGAAAATAATGATTAAAGCAGGAATTATTGGTGGAACTGGTTACACTGGTGGCGAACTGATTCGTTTGTTGCTCAATCATCCCAATGCAGAACTTTCGTTTGTGACGAGCTATTCTAATGTAGGTAAAAAAGTAACGGATTTACACCAAGATCTAATCGGAGAAATTGATTTAGAATTTATTGATAATTCTACTGATGCAGATGTTCTTTTTCTGGCTTTACCTCATAAAGAAAGTAAAATTTGGCTCGAAAATAATAACGTTGGAAACGCCGTTGTCATAGATTTAGGAAACGATTTCAGAATTGGAGAAACCTATCAAGGAAATTCTTTCGTTTATGGACTTCCAGAATTGAATTCGGCTCAATTGAAAGGTGCAAAATTCATTGCTAATCCTGGTTGTTTTGCCACTGCAATTCAGTTGGGAATTATCCCGATTCTTCAAAATCAAGAAGTTTCAGAAATTTATACGACAGGAATTACAGGCGCAACTGGTGCAGGAAAATCACTTTCTGAAACTACACATTTCAGTTGGAGACAAAATAACATTTCGGCGTATAAAACTTTAACGCATCAGCATTTAGGCGAGATAAATTTTCAACTAAAAGAGTTGAGCAAAGTTCCATTTTCGGTGCAATTTGTTCCATGGAGAGGAGATTTTGCAAGAGGAATTTTTGTGAGTTCTACGTTTAAAACTTTACTTTCTTTAGAAGAATTATTTGAATTGTATGAAAAATTCTACGAAGGACAAATTTTCACTACGATTTCAAGAAAAGAAATTAATCTGAAACAAGTTGTCAATACCAATAGGTGCTTGATTAATATTGAAAAAAACGGAGATTTTGCAGTGGTACATTCTGCAATTGATAATCTCTTAAAAGGCGCTTCAGGACAAGCTATTCATAACATGAATATATCTTTCGGGTTTCCCGAAAACGCAGGTTTGAAACTCAAATCTATTGCTTTTTAGCAATAAAAAGTAAAAATGAAAGGTACTTTGTCAAAGCTCTTATAATTTAAAATTAATCTTTGACAAAGTTTTTAAAATCGTAAATCAAACATCGTAAATCATAAATAAAAATGAAACTTTTTGATGTATATCCTTTAATAGACGTTACTCCTGCAAAAGCTGAGGGAAGCTATTTTTGGGACGAAAACGGAACAGAATATCTAGATTTATATGGTGGTCACGCAGTGATTTCCATCGGACATTCTCACCCAACTTATGTAAAATACATTACAGAACAACTCAATAATATCGGTTTTTATTCTAATTATGTGAAAATTCCGATTCAAAATCAAGTAGCTGAACAACTGACCAAGTTGTCTGGTTATGAGGATTATACACTTTTCCTTTGCAATTCTGGTGCTGAAGCCAATGAAAATGCCATAAAATTGGCTTCTTTCCACACTGGAAAAAAGAAAATTATTTATTTTTCTGGAGCTTTCCACGGAAGAACTGCGGCTGCTGTAGCTTGTACAGACAATCCGAAAATTGTAGCGCCAGTGAATCAATCTGAAAATTTCGTAAAACTTCCCTTCAATGATTTGGAAGCTTTAGAAAATGAATTCAAAACCAATTCAGATATTGCTGGAGTAATTGTAGAAGGGATTCAAGGAGTTGGCGGTGTTCAGATTCCTACCACAGCATTTTTACACAAAATTCAGCAATTGTGTAATGAAAATAATGCAGTTTTCATCGCAGACGAAATTCAATCTGGTTTCGGAAGAAGCGGTAAATTTTTCGCTCATCAACACGCTGGTGTGACTCCTGATATTATTTCGATGGCAAAAGGAATGGGAAATGGTTTTCCTGTTGCGGGGATTTTAATTTCACCTAAATTCAAAGCTTCCTATGGTTTACTCGGAACTACTTTTGGAGGTAATTTCTTGGCTTGTGCTGCTACCAAAGCGGTTTTAGAGGTGATTGAAGAAGAAAATCTATTACAAAACGCTCAAGAAATCGGCGATTACTTGGTTTCTTTGCTTCAAAATCAAAAAAATATCAAAGAAATTCGTTATCAAGGTTTAATGATTGGGATTGATTTGGCTTTTCCTTGCAATGAAGTAAGAAATAGATTGGTTAAAGAATACAAAATGTTGACAGGTAATGCATCAACACCAAATACTTTGAGGGTTTTACCTGCTTTAAATGTAAAAAAAGAAGATGTGAAAAAATTCGCAGATGCTTTAATCCAAATTTTAAACGAATATTAAAATTTTAGATTTACGATTTTTGATATTAAATTTCATTAAATCTGTGTAAATCTGTGTAATCTGTGGGAAATACAAATAATAAAATGAAACAATTTCTATCTATAAATGACGTAGAAAATCTTGAAAACTTAATTCAAGACGCTCTAGAATACAAAAAAAATCCTTTGAAGGACGAGAATTTAGCTAAAGGGAAAACTTTGGGCTTAATTTTTATGAATTCTAGCCTCAGAACAAGAATGAGTACTCAAAAAGCTGCTGAAAATCTAGGTTTTAAAGTGATGACTTTCAATGCTGGACAAGATTTTTGGGCTTGGGAAACTGAAGATGGAGCTGTAATGAATGGTACTACGGTAGAGCATATTAAAGATGCGGCTACAGTTATCGGACAATATTGTGATGTTGTGGCAATCAGATGTTTTGCAGATTTAAAAAATAAAAAATCAGACACCGAAGAAAAGATTTTAACGCTTTTCCAAAAGTATCTCAATAAACCATTGATTTCTATGGAAGCGGCTACCAGACATCCTTTACAAAGTTTAGCAGATACCATTACTATAAAAGAACAATGGAAAGAAACCAAAAAACCAAAAGTAGTTCTCACTTGGGGACCTCACATTAAGCCCATTCCACACGCGGTTGCCAATTCTTTTGCAGAATGGATGAATACGCAAGATGTAGATTTTGTGATTACGCATCCTGAAGGTTTAGATTTAGACCCAGCATTTGTTGGCGAAGCTCAAGTGACTAATAATCAAGAAGAAGCGTTGAAAGATGCTGATTTTGTGTATATTAAAAATTGGAGTTCATTTAATTATTACGGAAAAGTAGCTGAAGGTTATGATGATTGGATGTTAACTGAAGAAAAAATGAAAATCACGAATAATGGTAAACCAATGCATTGTTTGCCAGTTCGTAGAAATGTAGAAGTAAGTGATGAGGTTTTGGATTCTGAACAGTCATTGATTTTTGAACAATCATACAACAGATTGTTCGCAGCACAAGCAGTTTTGAAAAATATTTTGTAATGTTTTCTCGCTGATAAAGCAGATTTGGCAGATTAATAAAATTGTAAATATATCAGCTTAATCAGCAAAATCGACAAGAGAAAGATAGAAATCACAAGTTTTTCTTTTTTGTAAGGTAATTTATGAGCCACGAAATGGCAGTATATTTTAGAATAATATATCAGCTCAATCTGCAAAATCTGCGAGAGAATAAAAAAAAATAGAAATGCAAAAACAAGAACTTTACATCATCAAAATTGGCGGAAACGTAATAGACCATCCGGAAAAGTTAGAAGCTTTTTTGAAGGATTTCTCGGAATTACAAAAACCGAAAATTCTAGTCCACGGAGGTGGAAAATTAGCCACCAAACTCGCCGAAAAACTAGAAATTCCACAGGAGTTTTTTGAAGGCAGAAGAATCACCAATGAGGAAACTAGAGATGTTGCAGTGATGGTTTATGCAGGTTTAATAAATAAAAATATTGTGGCTACTTTGCAAAAAAATGGTTTGAATTCCATCGGTTTTTCTGGAGCTGATGCCAATCTTATTCCGGCTCACAAAAGATCTGTGAAAACCATAGACTTCGGTTGGGTAGGAGATGTAGAAACAGAAAAAATTAACGCTATTTTTTTAGAAAAAGTAATTTTTGAAAATATTTGTCCGGTTTTTTGTGCCATTACACACGATGGAAACGGTAATTTGCTCAATACCAATGCAGATACCATTGCATCGAGTTTAGCAGTGGCATTATCCACACATTTTGAAGTAAATTTGGCGTATTGTTTTGAAAAAAACGGAGTTTTAGAAAATATTGATGATGAAAATTCTGTCATTGCTAAAATAACGCCAGAAACTTATATTCAACTCAAAGAAAAAAACAGCGTCAATGACGGAATGATTCCGAAAATCGATAATGCTTTTGCAGCAATAGAAAAAGGAGTAAAATCAGTATTTATTGTAAAAGAAACTTTTTTAAAAAAACTCATTAACGAAAACGATAGAACGAGTGGAACAGAAATCACCCAATAATTTTTTAGAACTTGGCGACAATGCAGTAGAATTGCTCAAACAGCTAATCTCTGTCCCTTCTTTCAGTAAAGAAGAAGATAAAACGGCTGATTTAATCGAGAAATATCTTCAGGAAAAAGGGGTAAAAACTCATCGTCAACAAAACAATGTTTGGGCTTTTAACCAAAATTTTTCTCCCGAAAAACCAACCATTCTGCTCAATTCTCATCATGATACAGTAAGACCCAATTCTGGCTATACTTTAGATCCTTTTACGCCAGTCGTTAAAGACGGTAAATTATATGGTTTGGGTAGTAATGATGCTGGTGGAGCTTTAGTTTCATTGATGGCAACTTTTCTTTATTTTTATAATGCAGATGATTTAAAATACAATATCGTTTATGCAGCAACTGCACAAGAAGAAAACTCTGGTTTAGATGGGGTAGAATCTGTACTTCCACATTTTGGGAATTTAGAATTTGCAATTGTTGGTGAACCTACAGAAATGCAAATGGCAATTGCCGAAAAAGGCTTAATGGTAGTAGATTGTGAAGCTTCGGGAACTTCTTCTCACGCAGCGCATCCTAATGATGATAACGCCATTTACAACGCAATTAAGGATATAGAATGGATTAAAAATTATCAGTTTCCCAAAAAATCTGATGCTTTAGGCGATGTGAAAATGACGGTAAGTGTTATCAATGCGGGGAAATTGCACAACATGGTGCCCAACACTTGCAGTTTTACCATAGATGTAAGGACTACAGACCAATACACCAATCGTGAAGTTTTAGAAATTATTCAACAAAATATAAAAAGTAAAGCTGTTGCAAGAGGTTTCAGGCTCAATTCTTCGTCGATTTCTGTGGAACATCCTATTGTAAAAGCAGGTTTAGAATTGGGCGGAACCACTTATGGTTCGCCAACTACTTCAGATCAAGCGGTAATTCCGTTTCCTTCGTTGAAAATGGGGCCAGGTTTATCGGCACGTTCTCACAGCAGTGACGAGTTTATTTATGTAGATGAAATTTATGGAGGCATAAAAATTTACATTCAATTACTCTCGAAAATAGTTTTTTAGAATAATTTGGGCAGCTTTTTCCGCCTTCCGCTCCCGCTTTTTTTAGTAACTTCGACAAGCTCAGTTACCAAAAAAGAGCTCCGCTCAAGTCGGGCTGCACCTTTCAACAATCGTAATTGGGAAAGTAATATTGAAAAATATATAGTTATAAAATTATATTTAATTATAAAAACATTAAGTTTTTCATTAAGAAATTAAATTCATTAAGAAGAATATTTAAAGATATATTATCTTTAATTCATTAATTTGCCAAAGGCAAAAACTTAATTTTCTTAATATCTTAATATAGATTTAATGGTAAAAATTAAATTTTAACATTTTTTGAGTCCAGAATGGGACGATTTAATAAAAAAGATTTGGTATAATATCATCAATAATTAGTTTAATACCTTGTCTTTGCGTTTAAAAAATACAAAAATGAGCAAAAAACTTTGGCAAAAAAATAATTTATCCGAAAATCAGCATGCTGCTTTGGTAGAAAAATTTACCATTGGCAGAGATGCAGAATTTGATTTACAACTCGCAAAATATGATGTTTTGGGCAATAAAGCACACGTTAAAATGCTTTCAACTATTGGTTTGATTGAAGAATCTGAATTGCCAAAAATTTTAAAAGAATTAGATCATATTGCACTTCAAATAGAAGAAGGAAAGTTCATCATCGAAGAAGGAATAGAAGATGTTCACTCTCAGATAGAATTTCAATTGACAAAGAAATTGGGTGATATTGGCAAGAAAATTCACTCGGCACGTTCTAGAAATGATCAAGTTTTGGTGGATATCAAACTTTTCCTCAAAAATGAAATTCTAGAAATTAAAGATTTGGTAAAAAATCTTTTTCAAACTTTACAGAAATTGAGCAATGAACATCAAAATAAACTTATCCCAGGTTATACTCATTTTCAAATTGCGATGCCTTCCTCTTTTGGATTGTGGTTTGGAGCGTATGCAGAAGCTTTGATAGACGATTTAGAAATGCTTTTGGCAGCGTATAAAATCACCAATAAAAATCCTTTAGGTTCGGGCGCTGGTTATGGTTCTTCGTTTCCGATCAATCGTACTTTAACTACAGAATTATTAGAATTTGAAACCTTAAATTACAATGTAGTTTATGCACAAATGACGCGCGGAAAATCTGAAAAAACTTTGGCAACTGCTATTGCTGCTATTTCACATACTTTGAGCAAATTAGCGTATGATGTTTGTTTATATATGAATCAAAATTTCGGATTTATCACCTTTCCAGATACTTTTACTACAGGAAGTAGCATAATGCCACACAAAAAAAATCCAGATATTTTTGAACTCATTCGTGGTAAATGTAATATTTTGCAAGGTATTCCTACGGAATTAACTTTGCTCACCAATAATTTACCTTCTGGTTATCACCGAGAACTGCAACTGACCAAAGAAGTGCTTTTTCCTGCAATTAATACCATCAAAGACTGCCTTTACATCACAGAATATACCTTGAATCACATTCAGGTAAAAGATAATATTTTGGAAGACGAAAAGTATCAATACCTTTTCAGTGTGGAGAATGTAAATGATTTGGTTTTAAATGGAGTTTCATTCCGTGATGCTTATGTGCAGGTTGGTCAAAGTATTGAAAATCAAAATTTTGAACCTCATAAAAATTTAAATCATACGCACGAAGGAAGCATCGGAAATCTTTGCAACGAAGAAATTAAAGAAGAATTCTCAAAAGTTTTTGAGAAATTTAAATAGGATGTGTGGTATAATTGAATTTAAAAAAAGCTTTAAACTGAATGGTTTAAAGCTTATTTTTTTTAGACGAATTTTTCTCATTTTCCATATCCAGTTGATGTTCTTTTTCTAAGAGTTTATAGGTGTTTTCTCTTTTGATTTCGTTCAGAACAATACTGCTGTGATATTGGTAAATATTTGGAGTATTAGCTAATACGTTGGTAATGAAATTGTTATAGGTGTCAATGTTATTGGTAGCAATTTTCAGCATATAGTCATAAGTTCCAGACAAACTGAGGACTTCTTGCACTTCATCATACTGTTTAATTTCTTGCTCAAATTCATCTAGTGATTGCTTAGATTGATTTCTAATCGTCACGTTACAATAAGCCACTAAATCGATGCCTATTTTCTTACGATTGAGAATAGCAGCATATTTTTCTATAAAACCATTTTTTTCTAAATACTTAATTCTGTCGTAAGTTGGGGTAAAAGATAAGCCAATTTTCTCTCCGATTTCTTTTACCGAATAGTTAGAATTTCTTTGAAGCAAATCTAATATTTGTAAATCTTTTTGATCTAAATTTTGACTCATTAGCTTTATTTATAGTGGTTCAGAAACAAATATACACTAAATTTTTTAATTTTTTTAACAGAATTCTTACTCATTGAAGTAAAGCTTTAGCTTAAAAACATTTTCAGAAATTTTATTTTACTCTTTCTTCACATTATGTAAAATATTTTCTAAAAGGTCTATTTGAGTTTTCTGAATTTCGAGCAAATCTTGTTGATAATGAATGATTAAATGGTCTATTTTTTCGTGTAATTCTCTGATTTCTAATTCGCTTTTTAGATTGATTTTGTAATCTTTTTTGGAACGTTCCCTATCTTTCTCTTCTTGTCGGTTTTGGCTCATCATAATCACTGGAGCCTGAATTGCCGCAATACAAGATAAAATTAAGTTCAATAAAATGAAAGGATAAGGGTCAAAACCATGATGAGAAAGCCAAAAAACATTGAGAAAAATCCAAGCAAATAAAAAGGTCATGAAAAAGATGATGAAACCCCAACTTCCACCGAATTCGGCTACTTTATCTGCTAATTTTTGAACAAAAGTAATTTCTTGTTCATCTTCTTCCACTTCTGTAGAAATCATGGTGTTTTTAGAAACAGATTGAATGACTTGTTTTTCTACTTCGGTTAGGTTTCCTAATTTTTTGTTGAGAAATTCAGAGATATATTTTTCTCGATAATCATTCATTTCTTCAATGCTCAAAAACAATTTTTAGAAAAATTTGGATGCGTTTTATTGATAAAATGAAACAAGGATTGTCTGAGATTTTTTGCGGAAACCCTTTCGTTTTCGGGAAATTCTTTCCCAGATAAATCACTTCTGAAAGTACTCATTTTGATTAAGTTTTATGAAGTTTTTTCGGTGCTTAAACACCAAAATAGAGATTGATTTTTTTAGAAATTTTCCATTTTCCATTGATAAATTCTGCGCTTATGTTTCCTGAACCTTTTTGATCAGCATAATCTATATCATAAGTATTAGGATAGAATTTGTTTTCAGAAATTTTGCTGTATTTTACACTGAAAAAATGGTCTAAAACATCTTCTTTAATAGGAATTTGCTCTTCGGTGTTATAAAAAAGAAATTTTCCATTTTTGGGATTGATTTGATTGAAGTAATCACAGTCGGTCAAGACTTCTGTAAAACTGTAATGCGTTTTTGGCAAAGTTTCATCTACGATGGCTTCGTACATTGCAGAGAATTTAGAAGAAACAGATGCGTATCGAGGATTAGCATCCTCGAAATCATTGAGTCCATCATCATCACTATCTTTTTGGGTTGGATTTAAACCAATAAATTGTTCAAACAAATCATTGTAACCATCTTGGTCACTATCTTTTTTAATTTCAGCAAGTGGAATAGAAAATTCTACATTATCTTTTATCACTTCATATTTTGGCAAAATAGGAAAAGACGAAAGTCGAGTAACTTTTACGATGCTTCCGCTTAAATGAACAGCATTCTCACTTAAAAATGTGAAATTGGGTGCATTAAAATCATAATTCACAAAAGCATTTTGGGTAAGTCCAAGAAAATAAGGTTTCGCTTTTTGATTTCCAGATTTTTCGATGAGCCAAAGTCCGTATTTGTTTTTGGCGAGTGCAAATTCTCTATTTCTTGCTAAATATTCAAATTCAGGAAGTTCTTCATAAAACTTTTTGAAATAGATTTTATATTCATTGGTTTTTAAATACTCTTGTTGTTTTTTTATTTCAATTTCATTGTGTTTTAGAACATTTTCAAAGCTGTTTTTGTGTTCATTGGTTACAAAATGAATATGTTTCGGGAAATTCTGTAAAATATCTTCTTTTGATGGTTCTACATATTGCTTTTTGGGAGTTTCTTTACCCACTTTTACAATTTGGAAACAATTTTCTTCAATAGATTTCTGATTGAAAGTTTCTGGTTTTTTGTCGCAAGAAATAAGCGCTGCCAAGAATAAAAAATTTAAAAATTTCATAGCTAAATTTTTAGATCTTAAATTTAAGACTTATTTTTGAATTATATTATGATTCTAAACACAATTTTTACCAATCAGAGAACCGGAAATCACGTTCAAAACATTGTTTCACGTACAGATTTCCAGAGAGATTTTGACCGAATTATCTTTTCTTCGGCATTCAGAAGATTACAAAATAAAACTCAGGTTTTCCCGCTTCCAGGAAGTGTTTTCGTGCACAATCGTCTCACGCATTCGCTAGAAGTTTCTTCTGTGGGAAGAAGTTTGGGGAGTCTTGCTGGCGAATTTATCTTTCAAAATTTTGAAAACGAACTGACCGAAGATTCTAAAAATTTCTATCTCTATAATCTCAATAATGTGATTGCAGCGGCTTGTCTTTGTCATGACATTGGTAATCCTGCATTCGGACATTCTGGTGAAGATGCAATTGCTAGTTTTTTTGAAAAGAATGAATCAGAATTAAAGCCGAAATTCACAGAAAAAGAATGGGCAGATTTGGTGAATTTCGAAGGAAATGCCAATGCCATCAGAATTCTTACGCACAAACAAACGGGTAAAGACGAAGGCGGAACTCAGCTTACTTATACAACTTTGGCAAGTATTGCCAAATATCCTTGCGAAGCGATTGCCAAGAAAAAAGGTCACGTTAATCGCAAGAAATTTGGGTTTTTCCAAAGTGAAAAACAGACTTTTCTGAATATTGCGAATGCTACCAAAATGATGGTGGAAAGCGAAGAACCTACGATTTTTAAACGTCATCCTTTCGTTTGGTTGGTAGAAGCAGCAGACGATATTTGTTATAACATTATCGACATGGAAGATGCGCACAGATTGGGAATTATTTCTACTGCTGACTGCGAAAACCTTTTCATGGATTTGATACAGTCTGTCAACGAAAAAGATGCAAAAAGAAGTGCAGAGAAATTGCTTTTATTTTCGAATAAAAACGAGAGAATTTCTTATTTGAGAGCCAAAGTGATTAATGCACTCATCAATAAATCTACAGAATTATATCAACAGCATTTCTCTGAAATTCTAGACGGAACGTTGAATAAAGCTTTGCTAGATATTTTTAAATCTGAGAGTGAATCTTTTCAAGAAGTGGAACGTTTTTCTATCGAAAAAATATATGGTCACAGAAGTGTGGTAGAAATAGAAAACGCTGGTTATAACGTGATGTATGAGCTTTTGAACCATTTTATTCCGCCAATTATCAAAGAAAAATCTGAGCGAAAAGGTTTTGAGAAAAAAGCATTACAATTGATTCCTTCACAATTTATCTATGAAGATGGAACAGTTTATGAGAAAGTTCTCGGAGTCCTGGATTTCGTTTCTGGAATGACGGATAATTTCGCAACAGATTTGTATCGAAAAATCAAAGGAATAGATATTGGAATGACGATGTAATTTTCATGTAAAGTTGATGAATCGTTGAGTCGTAAATTTGATTATTGAAAATAAAGAAGATTACAGCAATTAAAGAGTAATGAATTCTCAAAGTTTACACATCAGTATTTTAACGACTTCACAACTTCACAACTTTGCAAATTCACGAGTTTAGAAAAATTTCGTAACTTTAAAGAACATTTCAAGACTTATTAGAAAATTTTTAAAAACAATAAACTATGGAAGTATTAGGCGTTTTAGTCTTTTTGGGACTCGTTATTTTATTCGCTTCTTTTTTCACTGTAAAACAAGAAACAGCGGCAATTGTAGAGCGTTTTGGTAAATTTCAATCGGTAAGACAATCTGGTCTTCATCTTAAAATTCCTTTTGTAGATCAAATTGCAAAAAGAATGAATCTAAGAATTCAGCAGTTAGATGTAATGATTGACACCAAAACTTTGGATAATGTTTTCCTTAAAATGAAAGTTTCGGTGCAGTATCAAGTGATTAGAAATCAAGTTGGTGATGCGTATTATCGTTTAGAAAATCCTCAAGATCAAATTACATCTTATGTTTTTGACGTAGTTAGAGCGGAAGTTCCTAAACTGAAATTA